>NZ_JTCM02000162.1 GCF_000817785.2 Hassallia byssoidea VB512170
ACGACAAATTAGGACACATTGTTTTAAAGATCCGCAACACCCAACCAATTACTCGGATGTTCGCGCTTCGCGTCTAAGAGAACCCTTGAAGCCTGTCGATATTTGTAAGCGTGAAGGACTCGCCCTAACAATCAACGTTTTGACTGCCTTTCATCCAAAGGCTTAGGACCAATTCCTGCCAATAACGTTATTGGCATTAACTGTTACCAAGTTGCAACCACACCTATATATATGCCTGGTGTGCGCGGCGTTGAGGGGATAAAAGTAAAATTAAAATTGTCGGAGGCTCTGACTTGTGCCGTATTGCCTTCTGGCAATGGGTTTTTACCCGCATCGAGGTTAAGCGCTGCCGCCTTGATAATGAAATTGGTGAAATTCTCGGTAGTCAGTTGGACGCTGAAAAGTCGGCGGGGCGTCCGGTAAGATTAGTGCGATCGCGCATTAGTGCCAAAGCTGCAAAGTTACTATTTAAAAAACTAGTCGAGGGTCTAGAGTGAACACAAACTTTTTCTTTTGCGCTAATTTTAATTTTTCAATTAAGGAAAATAGCGCAGTTTGAGCTTTATCAATAGAAGTATTTACAAAGTTGTTTTCAATCATATTATCTCTCTATGCTTGAGTGTAAGGGATAAAACCGGATTCCATATCACCTTTCATACCCCTATTGATATACTTCCCAACTTTGCCAATCAATTAACAGCCAAGCAGAGAAAAATACTGATTGCATTGGTTGATTGTTAGTTGTTAGTTCCTTACCCTAGTCCCCAGTCTCTAGTCGCATATATGAAGTTTTAGTTACAAAAATAGTAGTAATACTTTTCAATTTGTCAATATTTTTTAAAAAATCTTTCGTTTTATATATCGATTTGTGTCAGATAAGCGACAAAACTCCCACCAAGTAAGCATTTTCTGATAAAAACAACTCATATCCATAAAGAGAGGAAGTTTACCAGGAGCATAATTTGCTGTGGAAACTTCCGCCATGAGAACACGCATAACTAGGAGCTTCATTAGCATGTTCACCCACGTCAAGTCCACCATTCGACATATTGCGCCAGATAACTTACGCGGACGTAATTTAATCAAGGTGGTCTATGTCGTGCTTGAGTCCCAGTACCAAAGCGCATTGTCACAAGCGGTTCGCACGATTAACGCGCAACATCCCAACGTGGCGATTGAAATCAGCGGGTACTTAATTGAAGAACTTCGAGATCCAGAGAACTACGAACAGTTCAAGCGGGAAATCGAGACTGCGAATATCTTCATCGCCTCACTAATTTTTATAGAAGACTTAGCGCAGAAAGTAGTAGCAGCTGTAGAACCACATCGGTCAAAGCTAGACGTTTCTGTGGTCTTTCCATCTATGCCAGAAGTGATGCGCCTAAATAAAATGGGCAGTTTCTCCTTGGCACAGTTGGGACAGTCAAAAAGCGTTGTAGCACAATTTATGCGAAAACGCAAGGAAAAATCCGGTGCAGGATTCCAAGATGGAATGCTGAAGCTGTTGCGAACACTGCCGCAAGTGCTAAAGTTCCTGCCAATGGAAAAAGCACAGGATGCGCGAAATTTCATGCTCAGTTTTCAGTATTGGCTAGGTGGTTCTTCAGAAAACCTGGAAAACTTCTTGCTAATGCTAGCTGATAAATATGTATTAAAAGATGTAGAGACGCGATTAATCGCGTCTCTACAATATCAAGCGCCGGTCGTTTATCCGGATATGGGGATTTGGCATCCTTTAGCACCGACGATGTTTGAGGATGTAAAAGAATACCTCAATTGGTATACGGGTCGCAAGGATATTTCCGCAGATTTGAAAGATCCGTTGGCGCCTTGTGTGGGACTAGTACTGCAACGCACGCACCTTGTAACGGGAGATGATGCCCATTATGTGGCAATGGTGCAGGAATTGGAATGCCTCGGTGCAAAAGTAATTCCGGTATTTGCTAGCGGTTTGGACTTTTCTAAACCTGTGGAAGCGTATTTTTTGGAATCGACTTCCAAAACATCGCTAGTCGATGCTGTGGTATCGCTGACTGGTTTCGCTTTGGTGGGTGGACCAGCAAGACAAGACCATCCGAAAGCGATTGAGACGTTGAAGCGTTTGAATCGTCCTTACATGGTAGCCTTGCCTTTGGTGTTTCAAACTACTGAAGAATGGCAAGATAGCGATTTAGGTTTACATCCGATTCAAGTAGCGTTGCAAATTGCAATTCCGGAATTGGATGGAGCAATTGAGCCGATAATTGTATCAGGCAGGGATGGAACAACAGGAAAAGCGATCGCACTCCAAGATAGAATTGAAGCGATCGCTCAACGTGCTTTAAAATGGGCAAATCTCCGCCGCAAACCAAAGCTACACAAAAAAGTCGCCATCACCGTTTTCAGCTTTCCCCCAGATAAAGGAAACGTCGGAACCGCAGCTTACCTAGATGTATTCGGTTCCATCTTTGAAGTGATGAAAGCGCTGAAAAATAACGGTTATGACTTACCAGAATTGCCAGAATCACCGGAAGCGTTGATGCAAGAAGTCATCCACGATGCCCAAGCGCAGTATAGCAGCCCAGAATTAAACATCGCCTACAAAATGTCGGTGCAAGAATATGAAGCACTGACACCTTATTCCCACCGCTTAGAAGAAAATTGGGGACCACCTCCCGGACATCTCAACAGCGATGGACAAAATCTGCTAATTTATGGTAAGCAATTTGGTAACGTCTTTATCGGTGTACAGCCGACTTTTGGTTACGAAGGCGACCCGATGCGATTATTATTCTCGCGTTCTGCAAGTCCGCATCATGGTTTCGCTGCATACTACACATACTTAGAGCAACTTTGGGGAGCAGATGCTGTACTGCACTTCGGGACGCATGGTTCCTTGGAATTCATGCCCGGAAAACAAATGGGGATGTCTGGAGAATGTTATCCAGATAACCTGATTGGTATGATTCCCAATCTGTATTATTACGCAGCCAACAATCCTAGTGAAGCGACGATCGCCAAACGTCGCAGTTATGCAGAGACAATTTCTTATCTAACTCCGCCGGCGGAAAATGCAGGTTTATACAAAGGTTTGAAAGAATTAAGCGAGTTAATCGCATCTTACCAAACCTTGAAAGATACCGGACGCGGTGTTCCGATTGTCAACAGCATTATGGATAAATGCCGGTTGGTGAACTTGGATAAAGATATCGAATTTGCCAAAACCGATGCTAAAGAGATGAGCGCCGAAGAGCGGGATAATATAGTTGGCAGCGTGTATGGCAAGTTGATGGAGATTGAATCGAGGTTGTTGCCTTGTGGATTGCACGTAATTGGTAAACCACCAACTGCGTCAGAAGCGATCGCTACTTTGGTCAACATCGCTAGCTTAGATCGTCAAGAAGAAGAAATCCTCGGTTTGCCGCGAATTATCGCTAACAGCATCGGACGCGATTTGGATGAAATTTATCAAAATAGCGATCGGGGTATTTTAGAAGATGTCCAACTGCTGCAAGACATCACTCTAGCCACCCGTGAAGCCGTCAGCGCCCTTGTGAAAGAGCAAACCGACGCAGAAGGGCGAGTTTCCCGCGTTTCCAAGTTGAATTTCTTCAACATGGGCAAAAAGGAACCTTGGTTAGAAGCATTGCACGTAGGGGCGGGGTCTTCCCGTCCATTCCCCAAAGTTGATTCAACCGCACTTAAACCGTTGTTTGAGTATTTGGAATTCTGTTTGCAGCAAGTTTGTGCAGATAACGAACTCGGTGCTTTACTCAAAGGTTTAGAAGGTGAGTACATCCTTCCCGGTCCCGGTGGCGACCCCATCCGCAACCCGGATGTTTTACCTACAGGTAAAAATATACACGCACTTGACCCCCAATCTATCCCGACAACAGCGGCGGTACAATCAGCCAAAATCGTCGTAGACAGGCTTTTGGCGCGTAACAAGGTTGAAAACGGCGGAAAGTATCCCGAAACCATCGCCTGCGTCCTTTGGGGAACCGATAACATCAAAACTTACGGTGAATCCCTGGCTCAAATTATGTGGATGATTGGCGTGCGTCCGGTTCCCGATGCTTTGGGAAGAGTAAACAAGCTGGAATTAATACCTTTACAAGAGTTGGGAAGACCGAGAATTGATGTAGTCATCAACTGTTCGGGAGTGTTCCGCGACTTGTTCATCAACCAGATGAATCTGTTAGACCAAGGTGTGAAAATGGCAGCGGAAGCGGATGAACCGCCATCGATGAACTTTGTTCGCAAACATGCTTTGCAACAAGCTGAGGACATGGGAATCAACTTGCGTCAAGCCGCAACTCGCGTCTTCTCCAACGCTTCCGGTTCCTACTCGTCCAACATCAACTTGGCGGTAGAAAACAGCACTTGGGACAGCGAAGCCGAGTTACAAGAAATGTACCTGAAGCGGAAATCTTTCGCCTTCAATTCCGATAACCCCGGTATGATGGACGAATCGCGGAATATTTTTGAAAGCACTTTGAAAACTGCGGAAGCGACTTTTCAAAATCTCGATTCTTCCGAGATTAGCTTGACCGATGTTTCCCACTACTTCGACTCCGACCCCACCAAGCTTGTAGCAAGTCTGCGCGATGATGGCAAGACACCAGCATCATACATCGCCGACACGACTACAGCAAACGCTCAAGTGCGGACATTATCAGAAACCGTCCGTCTTGATGCGCGTACCAAATTGTTAAATCCGAAGTGGTATGAGGGGATGTTGTCTCACGGTTACGAAGGTGTGCGCGAACTTTCCAAGCGATTGGTGAATACGATGGGTTGGAGTGCGACAGCCGGCGCCGTTGATAACTGGATTTATGAGGATACTAACGAAACCTTCATCAAAGATGAAGCGATGCGTCAGCGATTGATGAATCTGAATCCGCATTCTTTCCGCAAGGTTGTATCAACTTTATTGGAGGTGAATGGTCGCGGTTATTGGGAGACTAGCGAAGAGAATTTGAACAAGTTACGCGAGTTGTACCAGGAGGTTGAGGATCGGATTGAAGGGGTAGAGTAGTCCTTGTAGGGCAGGCAAGATGCCTGCCCTAATTTTTCAATCTAGGATATCACTATAAATGATTTAACCGCCTAAGATAAAATTGAAAAATAGATGATTCAAACATTTAAAAATAAAGCATTAGAAAATCTATTTAGAGAAAATTTTAATAAAGGAATCCCTGCAAACTTAGAAAAGAAAATTAGAATCAGACTTGAAGTTATAGACTCAGCCTTAATTGTAGAAGATATTAAATTACCAGGTTATAATTTGCATGAATTAAAAGGGGATAGTAAAGGAACTTGGTCAATTAAGGTGTCAGCAAACTGGCGTATAACTTTTAAATTTGAAGATGGTGATGCTTATGATGTCAATCTTGAAGATTATCATTAACTATTGTGTTAAGATGATATTAATTGGCTAGACCATGCTAAATAAAGTGAACCAAATTATTAAGTAAGAAGTATTAATTATGGATAATTGGCAAGATATTACTGATGATAGATTAGTAAGACCAATACATCCTGGCGAAGTAATTGCAGATATTTTAGATGATTTAAATATTGATACCGCAAATTTTGCAGAAATTTTAGGAGTATCTAATCAAACAATTCAGGAAATTATTAATGGTCAAAGATCAATTACAGTAGATATAGCAATACGTCTTGGTAAAGCTTTAGGAAATGGTCCAAGACTTTGGCTTAATCTTCAGCAAAAAGTTGAACTTTGGGATGCTTTGCAAAGCCATAAAGAAGAATATGAGCAAGTCATGACTTTGGTTTAGAAGAAATTGTGAATAATTTTTGAATGATTGAAATTTACAGCAATTTTCAGGTGAATGAACCAAATTTTTAAATCTCACGCAGAGGTTATTGGGAGACTAGCGAGGATAATTTAGCTCGTCTGCGCGAGTTGTATCAAGAGGTTGAGGATCGGATTGAGGGCGTAGAGTAGTTGTGATGTGCGTATCGCCGACACCCTAGAAGGGTGCGGCTACACTAACGAAGCCCACGTTCGCGTAGCGTGTCCCTTAGGACAAGGTGGGCTTTGTATGTATAGCCGAGCCAGTGCGTTGCGGAGCCAGTCGCGTGGGCGGGTCTCCCGACTTGAGCGAACTGGCGTGAGGTTCCCTCCGTTGTAGCACCTGGCGTCCAGGCTTATAGCCTGAGGGCTACATTGATGATAATTAACAGATTTCCTCTCTAAGTATAAATCCTGAGATAAAATTGTCAAATAAGTGTTAATTTTGGTTGTTCATACCAAACAAAACACATCAGGGTTTATAATGTCCTTTCAAGCATCAGACGGCGGTTTTACTACTGTCAATTTATCACACCAAGACAAAAAAGATAAAAATCAACTGAATTTATCCGAAGTTTCCAAGATAGGCAAAACTTGGGATAAACACCGAGCAAATGCTGAGAAAATTTCCAATTATTACGCTAGCGCAAGTGAAGCTTCCTTTAAAAACTATGCATTACGAGTTAGAAGGTGTTCCGAATGGTTAGAGTTTGAATTGTTGCCCGATGAATCGGAAGATATCCTCAACTTAAAGTTATTAAATGCCCAATTTTGTCGGGTTCGTCATTGTCCGGTTTGTCAGTGGCGTAGAAGTCTGAAGTGGAAAGCAAAGGCTTATAAAATTCTGCCACAGGTTGTTACAGATTATCCCAAATATCGCTGGCTATTCATCACATTGACAGTCAAAAATTGTCATATTAAAGAATTACGACAAACTTTGGATTGCATAAACAAAGCTTTTAAGCGTTTGACTGAGTTAAAAGCATGGCCTATCAAAGGTTGGGTAAAATCAATAGAAGTTACCAAAGGTAGAGACGGGATTTCAGCACATCCGCATTTGCATATTTTATCAATGGTGCAGCCTTCTTATTTTAGTCATGGCTATATTTCCCAAGCCAAGTGGGTGGAATTATGGCAGCAATGCTTGCGAGTTGATTATCAGCCAGTAGTTCATATAAGTGCGATCGCACTTGATCATGACCCCAAATTACTAATTCCAGAAATTCTTAAGTATCAGATCAAGGTGTCTGATTTAGTAGCTGATAGAGAATGGTTTTTGGAGTTAACCCGCCAACTGCACAAAACCAGAGCGATCGCGGTTGGAGGTATACTTAGGCATTATATGCGGGAATTAGAGGAGAAAAACCAAGACCTCATTGGCGAGAGTGAAGAGATGAATGAGGTTGATAGAGAAAGTCTGCTTTTCAGGTGGGGAAGCAAGCAAAAGAAATATTATTAAAATTTAGAGGTGTATCCGCGACACCACCAAAGACATGAAATGCAGACTACCAGAACGTTATATACTAATTAGGGATGTAGATACTATGAATTCGGCGGAAAGTCAATGAGGCTCGCTCAGAAGAAACAGGAAGAAGTTCATGAGGAATGTTTGAGTTAAACGAAATTACCTGTCCATCGTCAAGCAAATGTTCTTCATTTCCAATGCGGAAAGTGCAGTATCCAATATTAACCAAGACAGTGAAAAAGTGAAAGACCACGTGGTCAGTGTGCGGTTTCATATGACCACCAAGACCATAATGACAAAGCAAGGCACAATCCCATTCGGGATAAATCCGATTCCCAAGCCTAAAAACTCTTTCGTCCCAATAACCTTGGGTGATAGTGGGATTTGGACTTAAGATAACACTATGCTTAAACCATTTATGAGTTCTGTTGAAAGCGTAACGACTATTGTGCATTTGCCCCATACCTGATTGACATTTACACCAACTATGGAGAATATTCAAATCACGACGAATATATCCAATCTTCTGAATTAAAGACATGATTAACACCAGAGAATTATCATTTTTCCATTAAGCGTTAGCTCAATGTGAGTGCCTTGAATAAGTACGACAGTCTTAAAGAAGAGTTATCAGACTTTTCAATACAAATTCAATCCGAAGGAACTGATAAAAATGAGTGCCTTGAATAAGTACGACAGTTTGAAAAAACAGTCATCAGACTTTTCAATTTTTATCAATCCGAAGGAACTGATAAAAATGAGTGCCTTGAATAAGTACGACAGTCTTAAAGAACAGTCATATCATCATGTTTATATTGGGCGATAGCCTTCTTATCAAATATCCATTTATTGGATACCTGATAAGAAGACTAACTTCACTTGAAAGTGATAAATAACTTCGATAAAAAGTGATAAATTAAAAAAATGTAGAGACGCAAAATTTCGCATATCTACAGATATGTTAGATTTTTTAGCAACTTATAAATAATAGTTAGGAGAACAAAATGACACTACGCTATGAAATAATTCTCTACTGGAGTCAAGAAGACCAAGCGTTTATCGCCGAGGTTCCAGAGTTACCTGGATGCGCTGCTGATGGCGAAACTTATCAAGAAGCACTGCAAAATGTAGAAATTATTATGCAGGAGTGGATTCAAACTGCTGAAGAATTAGGGCGTCAAATTCCTGAAGCGAAACAGCGGTTGATGTCCGCGTAACTGATGAATGCATTCTTAAAAGCGATCGCTTTATTTTTGAGGTTTTCTGCAAAGCGATCGCTCATTCTTCCCCAAGCGATCGCAATGTTTGTTAACTATTATTTTCTTCAGGGTAAAATCTCAAAACTATCGCAATGTTTAGGTCGAAATAATCTAAAATCTCGCTGATCGCTCAGTCAATATTTTTTTAATACCATAGCGTTCAGCTATAGCCATAACACTTGCATCTACAAAATCAATCCGACTATCTGCATATTCATCCAAAATTTCAGCCACACGCATCACATCTTTGTCTATCAAAGCTATTAAAGCAAATCTACTCGCAGATAGTCCTTTTAAGAAAGCTACTACCGTCGCTAAATCTGCATTGCGCCCTACAAGATAGGCTACTTCCGCTAATACTGTTTGTGGCAATAAAATTTGTTTTTGTTTTGTATATACTGTTGTAACACTATTGTGCATTGTATCTGAACGATTCAACAATGCTACAACGAAGCCCGTATCAGCTACTGCTGGGGTTTTTTCCATGTCCAACCTGATTTTTCTGTTACCTCATCTTGGAGAATATCTTCTGACTTGATAGCTAAATCAGGTGTTGCTGCAAATAAGCCAATTAATGGGTCAGGCACAGTATCATCAACCGTTTCTAGCAATTGGGTTTCGATGTATAATCTAACAGCTTCACTGATAATTGATTCGGGCGATTGACCTCGTTTAATAGCCAAATTTCTTACTTTTTCAAGTAAAGTCTGTTCTGGGTTCCAGTTAAATGTAGAGTCCACAAGGTAATTTCTCTGGCATTAACTACAAATTATATTATAACAACCAAGTGCGGGGAGTGCGTTACCGTAGGTATCGCTTTCGGTTATTATCAATATTTAAATGAAAAATATCATAAGTCTCGTCAAAACGCTTTGTTTTTGAGGTTTTCTGCAAAGCGATGTCTAACGACAAGCCGAGTAAATCGTCTACGCTTTCTCTTGCATAACAAGCGCTCGCAAAAGCTATTTTGGCGCTCGCAAAAGCTATTTCGGCGCTCGCAAAAGCTATTTCGGCGCTCGCAAAAGCTATTTCGGCGCTCGCAAAAGCTATTTCGGCACTCGCAAAAGCTATTTTGGCGACTGGATTTGTTATTTTGGCGATCGCAAAAGCTATTTCGGCGCTCGCAAAAGCTATTTCGGCGATCGCATTTGTTATTTTGGCGATCGCCTTCTATCATGCCATCATAAAATAAGTAGCTTTTTGGCTTCATGCTCTATCCTGCTTATGAACGCCCTAACAGTTAACCTTAAACCAGTATTGGAACTGACAGATGAGCAATTTTTCCAGCTATGTCAAGCAAACCGGGACTTGAGATTTGAACGCACAGCCACTGGAGAATTAATCATTATGCCACCCACAGGGGGAGAAACTGGAAACCGTAATGGTAGACTCAACCAGCAGTTATTTAATTGGGCGGACGCAGATAACACTGGTATCGCCTTTGATTCTTCTGGTGGTTTTAAACTTCCTAATGGTGCAGACCGTTCACCTGACGCTTCTTGGATAAAATTAGAAAGATGGAATGCACTGACTCAAGAACAACAAACCAGATTTTTACCACTTTGTCCTGATTTTGTTGTTGAGTTACTTTCACCGACTGATAGTTTGAGAGAAACTCAAGAAAAGATGCGAGAATATCGAGATAATGGTGCGCGTTTGGGTTGGTTAATTAATCGCAAAT
>NZ_JTCM02000163.1 GCF_000817785.2 Hassallia byssoidea VB512170
GCCACTCTCCTCAACGCGGGGAACCCGCGCACGGAGGTGGCTCCCCTTGGCGCTAGCCTCTCCCTTTGGGAGAAGACCGCGCTGGCTCACCATTACCCATTACCCAATTCAACATCTGCAAGATTGCCTAACTTAAAGCTGAATTAATAATGACACAATTACGCCCCTTTCTTTTAGCTTGAAAGAGTGCTTCTTCAGCAGCAGCAATCAACATTGCGCTTGTGTTTTGATAGTTGGGTGTTGCAGTTGCAATTCCTAAGCTAACAGTGAGACCATTAGACGGAATTCCATCAAATTGAGATTTCGTCTGGGCGATCGCGTTGCGTGCCACATACCACATTTTATTTTTGATGTCAACATAATCAAAGATTCGCTGCAACTGCGAACTCACTTCGGGGTTGGGATCTATATGAGCGATCGCTAATTCCTTAATCCTCTCGCGAATGTTTTCTGCGATTCCCACCGCACCGCACGCATCTATTTGAGGTAAGATAACAGCAAATTTTGTCTCATCATAGTGTGCTATGAGAGTTGCTTGATACTTTAGGCATTCGTAGATAGTATTGCTAATTAGCTGTAAACTAATATTTGCAGCTTGATATCCGTGAGTGTCACTGTAAAACTTAAAGTAGTCAATTTCACACAAAATCACAGATAGCAGTGAAGGGTTTGTCAGCCAGTTCTGCCACTCGGTTTCTAAATATTTTTTGAAGTAGTGTAAATTAACGAACTTACCAAGTGCATTATCATATCTGATGAGTGCTTGTTGTGGTTGTTCTTCTAACAGAAGAGTTTGATGAGCGTCATTTTGCTTTAATATCTCTTGGCTAAAATAAAGGCGATACAACTCGCAGCGTATGGTAGCGCGATCGCTATCTAGTTTAACTAGACCCATACTTTCTAGTTTATAAGCAGCGATCGCGTCTAATTGATTCAGTCTCGTTGTACTCACAACTTGTTGCATAGCTGATATCAATTTGGGTTCAGCTTGAAGTAAACTTAAAAGTTCTCGTAGATGCTGGCTATAAATTCCAACAGGTGTAGAAGCTGTTTCTAATAACTTTTCTAGGGTCATCTTTCCCTGACGCAAATGATAAAGCGCTAAACTCGTCAGATATGGATGTCCTCCCACCATTGCTTGTAGAGCTGTCAAACGTTGCGCTCCTGACTCTGAAGCTGCCCAAGACAGTCCATAGCGCTCTGCCAAATTCTGTACCTGCTTCAAACTAAACGGAGGTAATGGAACAGTTACCCCAACATTAAAAGGAGATTGGTTCAGCTTGAGCGGGATATATATTTCTGTTGTATGAACCACCACTAACCGCAGTTTTTGCCAAGTCTTATCTTGCTTTGACTGTTCGTGCCAAAATCGCAACATCGGCAAAAAGTCTTGGGCAATATTAGGATGTTCAAAAACTAAATTGACTTCATTCAAAGCCAAGACTATCGGACTATCAATTTGCTCTAGCAAATAGGCTTCAAAATATATTTTGCAGCTTACCTTGCTGCCCATTTCTGCATCCCAATAATCATCCAAATTCAAAGCGAGGTTCAACTGCCTGGTGATATTAATGCAGAACCAACGTAAAAATTTATCTAGTGAAACAAAAACAGCTTCATCAGCTTCCTGAAAGTCCAAACAAACAGCTTGATAACCCTGCCCCTTAGCGTGAGCAATAATCCGGTTCAGCAGCGAACTTTTCCCCGTCTTTCTAGGTGCTTTAATTCGCATTAAGCAACCTGGTTGCATAATTTCGCTACAAACAAGTTCTTCAAGGGGAGGGCGATTGATGTAAAGATAAGAATTCAGCGGCATAGGACCGTTAGGAAACTTTATTTCACTGACTGTGACTAAATCTGGAGAAGTTTTTTCTGCCTTGATATCTTCTGTAAATTTTTGTTGGGGTTGGTTCTCCTCTTGAGGAATTTCGTCTTGGTCTAATTTACTCAATACGATATACAGATTTTTTTTTGTTACCTTCTCCCCCAAAGCCTCTGAAAGCTCTAGCCATAACTGTGAGCCAACTTGCTTAATATAATCGCTACCATAGCCCGATTCCTTTGCCATTTCGCTGTAAGTCTTTCCTTGCCACGATTGACAAAGCACAAACTGCTGAATCGAATCCAGAGGCTTGTGCTGTAGAATTCTTCCTATGTTTTTGAGGAGTTGTTCCACGGCTAAAGATTCATTAAGTATATTTACGTATAAAATTTTACGTTTTGTCACTATACATCTGAAGCATAATTTATAACATATATCTTAAGAATGATTTTAAAAAATTTAAAAATATGATATGTAGTCTTTAGTTCGGGTGGCTTTTGGTAAGCCGGACAGTTTTGTAATGGATCTCCACTTGTCTTGAGCGACTATTTTTATTGTTCGCGGAGCGTATGAGTGCGATTGAGAAGGCTGTCCGGCATAGTGTAAGCGAGAAGAATTCAAAAGAACTGGATAGTCTCTTAATAGGCGCCTGTATGACGCAGCACAACCCTAACAGTTTTCAGCAAAATTTTCAGATCAAGCCAAAGTGCCCAATTCTCAATGTAAGTAATATCTAATTTCACTCCATCTTCAAAATTTTCGATATCCGAACGACCAGAAACTTGCCACAATCCAGTGATACCGGGCAAAACTTCTTGTCGGATAAAATGCATAGTTTGAAACCTCTCTACATCTCGCAGAGGAAGAGGACGCGGACCAACTAAACTCATTTCTCCAAGTAAAACATTAAACAGTTGCGGCAATTCGTCCAAACTGTATCGGTCAATTCTGACACCACAAATATTTATTCTCATTGGATACCTGAGATTTTTTGGAATTACACTCATGACAGCTTTCAGTTTTCTACTACTTAAGATTTTTCTGAAGTACGCAAATATTATGGGGATTCATGAAGAGGAGGAAAGGGAAAATTCCCCCTCTTTTTCATCTTTTCTTTGGAATTGATGGCAAAGCAAATGAGCGGTTGTTTACACTCTCAAATGTAGAAAGTAGTTTTGTAACCAAAGAAGAATTGAAACTATTATGATTAAATTGGTTAAGTACCAGTTCATAACCTCGCTGTGCCTGGATTTCAGTTTTTTGAGGTTCGTTTAAGAGCTTGACAATTGTTTGCTTTAACTCGTTAGAATCGCCGATATTAACACCAGTAACGATACCCGAATTAATCAGTTCACCAATAATTCCTGACGAACGGGTTATGACTATAGGTCGGCGACAAGCCATCGCTTCAAACATTGTGGTCAATCCAGCTTGATAGTTATTCTCAAACATAGTGATGACAACTAAGTCGGAATCGCGATAAAGCTGCACCAATTCACACCAGTCATAAAAGCCATGTGACATGTTATTGGGTATGATTTTCGGGAATGTCTTTTTTTGTGCGATCGCGTTACGAGAAAAAGCGCAAATCTTCACATCAACATTCAAATCTTCAGTAGCAGCAGCCAAAGTTCGATAATCTCGCTTTTCCATACCTCCACTTGCAATCACCGGACGCAACTTTTTATCTGAGGAAAGTCCGGGTGTAAAGAAGGATGTGTCTATAGGTGGTGACGAAAGTAGATAAATACGGTTCTCTGGTAAGCCTAAGTAGTTGCGAAGAAATTCAGCTTGCGAAGTAAAACCTGTCACAAATAAATCAATCCGATTTGCTACGTCAAACAGCTTCGACGCTAAACGACCACGAGGTCGGTTGATATTGTGAATAAATACAACAATTTTAGGTCGATTGTGTTTAGCACCACAAAGCGTTGGACCGTCACCGACAACTGTTAAGAGAATATCTGGATGTGTTTGTTTTAAGATTGCCAAACTTTCTAGTAAGATTGGTAAACCTTTTGCTACAGCCAATCGTCCGACAAAAAGCAAGCGTTTGGAGTGCATGTTGTGAGAAACAACATCAAATAAAGCTGGGTCAATACCGCAATGAATGATATGCATTTGATTCCACTTTTCAATAGGTGCAAATATCATTCCTTGACTGCGTGCATAGTTGCTTATACAAGAAACAAATAGCGATCGCCTAATCTTTTCGTATAGTCGCCATTGATACCCTCTAAAAAATATATACGGTCCGTGCAAAGTAAAGCTATAACTAAAACCTCCAATGGAAGCAGCTAACATCGCCACAGTACCACTAGCTTCGGCAATATGGTTATGTAAATGTACTATCTGCCTTTGTTTGATTTGTTGAGCAAGAATACCCGCTTCGATAAAGTAGAACAATTGATACAAAAAACCCAAAAATCCTGGTTGGCTGGTTGACCATGCAAGCTTGATTGTTTGTAGATATCTTTTGGGAGAAGCAAGCAGTAAGCTGAGGTGCGCTAGCAGTAGGTTGATGAGATTGTTTTGAAGAATGTAGAAAGTGCGATCGCGTTCTTGTTTCTGTTCCACTCCAACCATGTGTTCATCCCCTGGACAGCGAACCGAAAACGTGTGTACGTCCACACCCATAGAGCGCAAAGTTGTTACTTCTCTAGAGATGAAAGTATCTGTCGCTCTGGGATATTCTCCAGTTAGGTAGGCAATACGCATAGATGTAATTGGTAATAGGTAATTGGTAATGGGTAATCGGTTAAGCAGCTTAATCCCCAGGAAAAATACTGCTCCATTACAAACCAGTCGGGTAAGACGCTGGTTAATAGATCAAGACATCTATCTAAGGGAGCATGAAACAAAATTACCCATAAGGCTGCAATGCCACGTAGCGCATCGACAAAATAGAAATAGACTTTGGGCTTAACGACTGAAGTTGTCGATGAGGCTTTGAGATCCATACATTCAGCCTCCTAATGGTTGCAAGGAGGGTGTCTTAGAAGATACTTCCAACAATTCGACATTGCTACAACTGCGCTCTAGTAGTCCGTCAAGGCAACGAAAGCGGGGTTTATGGTAAGAAAACCAAGTTCTTTTCTCCCCCTGCCTCCCCTGCTTGCCTTCACCGGTCAAAATTCGGTTGGTCGAGTACTAGTGCGGTGTCGAGCGAATATTTAGGCTGCCAATTTAAAATTTGTTTTGCACTTCGGTTGCTGAAGTGAAAATGCTTAAATCTAGCATCCAGCACTCTGGGAATAAAGATACCAGGTAGCCTTGCTTTTCCCTTCAATACTCGTTGGTTGTATGTCCACATAATCCAGGCTATGAAGCGCATGAGTGTCCAATTGACAGGAATCAGACGGGGTATAGAATAAGCGTGTTGCTTGAGTTTCTTGACATAGCTTCTCTGGGTGGGTAAGTTGTCATCAACGATATTCAAAGTTTGAGCGATCGCTTCATCGCATACAGCACTAACAATTGCTTATGCACAGTTTTCGACATATGTCAATGGCATTGTTGCATAACCACCGATTCGCAACCACAGGTTGTCTGTCAATTTACCCCCAAGCAAACTACTCCAGAGGTTATCTCGTCCGTAAATTAATCCGGGTCGGACAATCGTCACTTGTGCTGAGTGATTCTGCTCAAACTCGCGCACAAGTTGTTCTTGCAGCAGCTTGGTTTGAGCGTATTCATCTCGCTCAAGCGGATTACTTTCAATCAGCGAATCTTCGGTAATTGTTGTGCCGGATGAAATACCCTGATAGTCATACACCGAAAAGGTACTAATATCAACTAGTCGCAACACACCAGCGGCAATCATCGCATCAAGCAAGTTTTCGGTAGCAATGACTGTACCTGCAAATCGCGTGTAAAAGTCACCTTCTTTAGCGGCAGCCAGATGAATGACTGCATCCATCCCCCGGACAGCATCGACAATACCATCTTTGCGGCGCAAATCTAAACGGATTAGCTCTATATTTGGGTGATTGTGCCAAGTTAAGCGCTTTTCATTACTAGATGGTCGCACAACTGCACGAACTTGATGTCCTCGTCGCAATGCTTCGGCAACTACGTAGTTTCCTAAGAAACCGGACGCACCTGTTATTAATAACTTCATACTCGATTCGCCTCCGATAGTAGGGCATTAACTAATCTATTTGTCCGTTCCATATCTGCAAAACTGATTGGTGGTGCTTTACCATCAATTAGTGCTGCATAAGTTTGGTCTAAAAGCCGATGCATTCCTTCATAAGGTGTTTTTTGCATAATCTTGTTACGAAAGTTAGTAAATGATGCTCCAACCAAATCGCAACCGTTGACAAAATGATTTATTAGGGGAGATAGTAGTTCACCAGCGCGGGGAATGACACAACGCAGGTAAGGTTGAAACAAATCAGTTTCGGCATAACCTTTGGAACCGCGCACTATGACGTTGAAAGCTTTGGGTGGAGTGTGAGCGCTGAATCGAATTCGAGCGTGTGCTGAACCGGCGATGGCGATCGCATCGAGATCGTCATACTTAAATAAATTTCCACCACCATGATTACTCCATGCAGCACTAACGCGATCGAAATCGGGTATAAAGCGCACTATCAAGGAACACAAATGAGTAATGAAATCATGAATCACTCCTGCGGGCATTTTATGAATTGGATTAGGTAAGTTTTCGTCTGCGAATACTCCACCATCGCGAATAGGAAGCGCTATTGTGACTGAAACTTCTTGTATTTCACCGAGAACGCCATCTGCAACTAATTTTTCAATTGCGAGGATTGTTTCATTAAAGCAGTAATTTTGGTTTTCAATCAGCCAGCGTTTATGAGATTTTGCTAAAGCCCAAAGTTCTTTGAATTCATCGTAAGTAGGTGTAATCGGCTTTTCACAAAATACGTGTGCGCCGGCTTCTAAGCAGTGTGATGCAATTAGTTTGTGGGTATGAGGTGGAGTGAGAATGTGTACAACATCAGGCTTGATTTCATCTAACATTTGGCGATAGTCGGTGTAAATTGAGTCAGCGCCAAATCGTTGTGCTGCATAAGAAGCAGACGCTTTTGAAAGGTCACAAACACTCTTCAAATGTACGCGATCGCATGATGCCAAAAAACTTAAATGCTCTTTAGAAATTGCCCCTGTACCAATTACTGCTGATTTGAATTTAGTTACCATTAATACTATTTTTCCTTTATGTATATGTAGTGAGCGAGAAGATCGCTCAACCTTAAGCTGAAGTCGCACTTTTGTATTCCATAATCGTGCGCTGTTGTTTGAACAACCGAGAAATATGAAACTTGATTTGACCTTGTACTTTGGGAAATTTTTCTAACACACAAAACAGACCATAAACAATAGCATCTGTTGATTGATATCCACGTTTGAGTGTAAAGCGATAGACGCGATAAGCTAATGAAGCATAAGCCATAAATAATAAGAGTATGCTGAATCCTTGAGTTGGCAATATTATAGCGATCGCCAACAAAGGCAAAAACAAACCCCAAAACCAACTTCGCAAACTTTCTTTTACCCAGTGACGTTCCGGACTGCGACCATGTAGCCAAGCACCCTCAGCATAAGCATGACCATTGCGAATTTCCCGCTTCCACCACTGTCTAAAACGAGTGATTTGGGCATTATGCAATGTCATCTCTGCATCGATACGCCAAATTTTACCACCAGCTTGACGCAATCGCACACACAGTTCTGGTTCTTCACCGGCAATCAATGTTGGATTGAATCCTCCTACTTTTTTTAAGGCAGTTACCCTCATCATCGAGTCACCACCACAAATGAGTGCTTCACCAACAGGAGTATCCCATTCTATATCGCACAAGCGGTTATATATAGAATTATTTGGGAATTCTTCCCGACGCCGACCACAAACTACAACTACGTCCGATTGAGCATTTAATTGATGTATTGCACGTTTCAACCATCCCTCAACAATTCGACAATCTCCATCTACAAATTGGACAAATTCAATATCTGGTTTGACTTGTACTAAATATTCAAATCCTTTATTTCTAGCACGAGCAGCGGTGAACGGAATAGATAAATCGAGTTCTACTACATGGACACCAAGAGATTTTGCTTTTTCCACACTATTATCTGTGGAACCGGAATCAACGTAGACTACGATTATTGCTTCTTTGATTACTGATAGCAAGCAATTTTTCAGACGATTTCCTTCGTTGCGTCCGATGACGACAATTCCAATAGACTGCACCGTAATATCTCCTGTGAAAATTATTTTATGTTGTATGCAGGTTGCTTTTTTGATTTAGAGTAAAAACAACTGTGGTAAATAAAACCCAATACAGGTTAGCCCCATGCAGCAAAAGACTTTCTGTTAGATTATTCATTGCGAGAAAGATAAGATAAACTAATGACCAAAGTTTCTCTGGATTTTTAGTTGCATAAGCTTGTTTTAATGCCCGAAGAAAAACTGTGAAATAACTAATTAAAAAAAGTGAGAAGCCAATTAAGCCAACATCAAGTGCTAAATCAACAAAGCCATTGTGGGCGTGAGGTGGAACCCAGCCAGGCGATATTGCTTCACCGATTTCAGCTGCATATTGACTGTTAGGTGCCCAAAATGCACCACGCCCATAACCTAATAATGGTCTTTCCATTAATCTAATTAGTACATAACCCCATAGGGGCGTTCGTCCAGTTAAACTTGGGTCTCTTCCTAAAGCAGTTAACAGTTCAATCCAATAAGTTAAAACTAATACACTGAGACATCCCAGAATCAGAATTCCAATGTTTGTGAAAATTACGCTTATTTTTCCCTGCCAGCGAAAGTTTTTATAAAAAATTATTATTAATATAAGCACAAAAGAGATAACAAGAGAAGTTTTTGAAGTTGAGAGCACCATTAATATTACCGAAAAAATAAACCCAGCCCATTTATATAAATGTGAGTTTTCTTTTGGGAGTAAAAAAAATGTTAATGAACTTAAAACCATCATACTTCCCAGACCATTTTTGTGTCCGTATATTCCTTTCCATGCTCCTAGATGTTCTCCGAGTCCATCCGCTCCATGTATGCCAATCTCTGGGTATCCAAGGGCGAAAATTGTACTAATAATACTTCCTAAAAATAAAGTAGAGGCAACAAGTTGTACCTGCTCTTTCAAGCTAAATCGTATAGCAAAATATAAGCTAAACGAAGTCATCATTAAGATATTTCTGGCATTAAATAACGTAAAATCTGGAAATTCTGACCAGCTAAACGAGACAAATGCTAATGCAGTTAATATACAGATTAAGATGTTTCGACTAACTGTGATTATTGTGCTTTTCCAGAAGACGCAAACGAGAATGCTTGACATTCCCCAAATAATAAATCTGATTAATGTGACAACGGCTTCTGGAAGCACAAGACCTAGAGAGTATACACCAAAGATGCCTGAGAAGAAACTTAAGCCTAAAATGATAAAACCTTTCTCGGCAAGTCTTAAAGATTTACTTTGACTTTGATTTTTCACGGTTGAAACATAAAAAAAGACAGATTAATTTGACTAAAAAGTTTTACTATATCTTGTCTCTTTCTGTACGAACCCACATGCTTTCAGGTTTTACTAAAAATTGAAGATAAACTGGTATCTTCCAGAAAACGTAAAAAGGAATGGTTAAAAGTTCGTGTATGGGTAAGTCTTGACGAGCGAATTTAGCCCAAGCTATAAAAATTGCCATCAAAAAACAAAACCCCGCTGTAGCGACAATTGCTGCTGCTATCCATGATGTTGCGAAAATTGCAAACAGCAGAGAAACGGTCATCAGCAATAACCAGATAACAACAAGCAAAGATAGAGGTGGTACACACAAATCTAGAACACTCAGCAACAAGTCAAACCTTTTTTGCTTCACTGCTTCTTTGAGCAGAATAGGGACATAAATCTGCAGATTTTGGAAATAGTTTAACCATTCTGGTGTGAGAATCCGCTGATGAAAAACCATACCACAAATATCACAACTAATTAAAGAAAAAGTTTCTTCTTTTAGTAGTGCGATAACATCTTCGCTGTAGTAACACTTCTCAATAAAAGAGCGAGTGGGTTCCGAAGTAAATTTTCCTTGCCAAAGGGGATGTAATTTAGAGGAACCGCAGCTTATGCAGTGCGATCGCTCTCGAAATGCAACAGTTTTTTGAGAGAGCAATTCTGAATTGAGGTTATGTTTAGTCATGTTTATTGCAAAATAGTGAAAATTTTGCGGTAGTCCCCTGCAACAACTCACGACAAATGTGGACAGGCAAGTTAGGTAGATCCGCAACCACCCACGAATATTTTTGATGTTCGCGCTTCGCGTCTCCCCTTGGGAGAAGCCTGTCCACATTTGTAAGC
>NZ_JTCM02000164.1 GCF_000817785.2 Hassallia byssoidea VB512170
TCAAACACTGATTTCTTCGTTGAAACAGAATCTGCACTTTCCTAGTCTCAAAGTCTTGTAAATATTGGCTTGCGAGTTTTCGGATGGGTCTAATAATGTCAGATAAATACGTCGAAAGACAACTAAAGTTTTACGAAGCAGCCTCATCAGAATTAGTGCTTCTTCCCTTCTGCCTTCTGCCCTCTCCTGACGGAGACGCTACGCGAACGAACTTCTGCCTTTCAAAGTAAACCAGAAGTTAGGATTCGCAAAGGTCGAAAATCAGGAAACAAACTAAACGCCATCTCTGACTACGTCGGTTTCAAAAATCTCGCTTAGCTTGCACCGTCATTGGAAGCGTCCGGTGATAAAAGTAAAATCAAAATAGTGGGTGGTTCTGATTTATGCCGAATTGCTAGAGGCAAGTGGGTTTTTACCCGCATTTTGTGTTAAACGATAGCAGAAAAATAATCAGATCGGGGAAACACTTGGCGCGATCGTTGGATGCCTTTGAAAGCTGCCGGTCGTCCGGTGAGGTTGGTGCGACCTTTGTATATCAGCCAAAGCCGCGAAGTTACTATTTAACGAGTTAGTCAAAACGATTTACCTAGAGTGAAAATACTGCTACTATGCTTAGTACAGCATTTCATTAATACGAGCGCGAATTAAAGAAAGGCAATAAGAATGTAGAAACAATGCAGAGCGACGTTATGTTATATCAAAGCGACGTTATGTTAATGCGTCAAGAATGCATTTAAAAACGCTACGCTTTTACGCAAAACTGTACTTAGTTATAAGTCAGGTTAATTAAGTTTGATGCAAAAATGGCTGTCTGTAGTCGGAATTGGTGAAGATGGAGTTTTGGGGTTAAATCCGGTTGCACAAATGTTGGTGGAGCAAGCAGAGGTGTTAGTCGGAGGCGATCGCCATCTCTCTATGCTCCCCAAAAGCGATCATCGCGAAAAGCTAATTTGGACTTCACCCCTAAATGATACGATAGAAGAAATTATCTCTTATCGCGGGCGATCGGTTTGTGTTCTCGCTAGTGGCGATCCGATGTGTTTCGGCGTTGGAGTAACGCTACTACGGCGAATTTCGATTGCAGAGATGACGATTATTCCTAGTCCCTCAGCTTTCAGTCTTGCTTGCGCTCGTTTGGGATGGTCGCTCACAGAAGTAGAGACTTTAAGTTTAGCAGGTCGCGATCCAAATTTATTACATCCAGTAATTTATCCGAAAGCGCGTCTCCTCATCCTCAGTGAAGGCAGAAAAACCCCGGCTATTGTCGCCGAAATGTTGGTAAAACGCGGCTTTGGTAAAAGCCAAATTACAGTTTTAGAACGCATGGGAGGAACTCACGAACGCATCGTTAAGGGTATCGCTGCATCTTGGAATATCACTGAACTTGCCGATTTAAATACAATTGCGGTTGAATGTATTGCAGATTCATCAGTTGTACTGCTTCCGCGAACTCCTGGTTTACCGGATACAGCATATCATCACGACGGACAACTTACCAAACATGAAGTTAGGGCAGTTACTTTAGCTGCACTTGCACCGATACCGGGACAATTATTATGGGATGTGGGTGCGGGTTGTGGTTCGATTGGGATTGAATGGATGCGGAGTGATTATCGTTGTCGAGCGATCGCCATTGAACAAAATCCCTCACGATTGCGGTACATTACCGATAATGCCGCTGCTCTGGGTACACCAAATTTGTGTATAATTCAAGCTGAGGCTCCTGCTGCACTTGACAATTTAGAAGCACCCGATGCCATATTTATTGGGGGTGGTGCTACAGCAGAGGGAATATTTGATATTTGTTGGCGATCGCTCAAATCTGGTGGACGCTTCGTTGCTAACGCTGTAACTGTCGAGAGCGAACAAAAGCTTCTGCAATGGCACAATCAAGTCGGTGGGACATTAACTCGCATTGCGATTCAAAGAGCGGAACCCATCGGTAAATTTTTAGGTTGGAAAGCGATGGCGCCTGTTACACAGTGGGTAGTGGTGAAGTAACTCTATATCTTACCCGTAGTAGGCACTTTAGTGCCTAAAATAAGCGCTAAAGCGCTTACTACGAGTTTATATTATGTTTTTCGTGCGACAGTTGCGTAAGTTCTAAATTTTTCGTTTTGAGCGAGGAAGCGATCGCGCAACAACTACAATTGTTAGCCAGAAAGCAGAATTCCAGAGCGATCGCCATGAGAATCCTCAAAGATTGCTCCTTTTTGAATTAGGTCACGTTTTCTGGCTTCAGAAATTCCTTGATTATTTCCGAATCGAGCATTTTCTACATTGGCACCACTTAGGTCGGCACGACTCAGGTTGGCACGACTCAGGTTGGCACGACTCAGGTTGGCACCACTCAGGTTAGCACCACTCAGGTTGGCACCACTCAGGTCGGCATCACTCAGGTAGGCATCACTCAGGTAGGCATCACTCAGGTCGGCATTACTCAGGTTGGCACGACTCAGGTCGGCACCACTCAGGTTGGCACGACTCAGGTTGGCACGACTCAGGTCGGCACCAATCAGGTTGGCACCCCCCAGGTAGGCACGACCCAAGTAGGCATCAATCAGGTCAGCACCACCCAGGTAGGCATCACTTAGGTAGGCATTAATCAGGTTGGCACCAATCAGGTTGGCACGATTCAGGTCGGCACCTCTCAGGTCGGCATCACTCAGGTCGGCATCACTCAGGTCGGCATCACTCAGGTCGGCATCACTCAGGTAGGCATCACTCAGGTAGGCATCACTCAGGTCGGCATTACTCAAGTTTCGATTCGTAACTGCCTGATTGACAATCTCCTGCACTAAATGCCATTTATCATTCAGTTCATCACTTTCTTCATCATCAGAATTCTCGTTCAATACTTGAATATCTTCAACAGGAAAACCCCTTAATTCTTTTAATTCTCCTAATTTAATGCGAGATACAAGCCGTTCGATTTCTTCTTGAGAACCCTCTACAATTAACCGAATGCTGCCTGCTTTAATATCTGTAATTTTTATAGTGTCTCCTGGATATGTTAGTAAAGCTAATTCCAGGGATACTTTCAAATCACTATTAACTGAATTTATATCACCTTCTAATACAATAACCGCTTTAAGTTTTTTACTTTGTTTATCTATTACAGTTACTTGACGCTGAACTGCTTCCACTTGTAGCATCTCATCAGTATCAGGGCTACTGTAACTATTTATTTCTAAACCTTGTGATTGTCCTTCTTCTATTATCCCTGCAACTTCTGCCCAATTCAATTTCAGTGCCTTACATATCCTTTTAAAAGAATCAAGCTGAATTGGCTGACATTGAAAAAATTTTGTAACTGTACTGCGAGATAAAAGTTGAGATTCTGCAAAGTTACTTTTTGACTCAAACCCTAGCCTTTTCAAAGCATTTTCTGCCCTCTCTATACCTTGTGTAGAGGCTGTGTAAGTTATTTTCTTCTTTTTCCTCGCAAGGCTAGAGTCTGTCATGGTTTGGCTAATTTTTTCTCAGCGAGTATTTACGCGATCGCAACTAAGGCACAAGACAATCATAGAGAAGACACAAGTTATTTACAACACAATCATTGCCTAGTCAGTATTTCCAGGATTTGGCTCGACATTAGAAGTATGAAATTTAAATCCAAGAGCAAAATCCATGAATAACAAGCTAACCCCAAATCACTCCACAATCGAATTGAGCATTGCCCAAGAACGCTTGCGGCAAGGACGTTACAGTTTTAACCTTGCCTTGACTGCAACCACAGTATCTTTCTTTATTGGACTCGTAGGTGCTGGGCTAATTTTGTCAAATAAAGTTCCAGAAGGAACAGTTGCTGCTGCTTCCGGTTTAGCTTCAAGTGTATGTTGCATATCTCTCGCTAAAGACGCAAACGATAGACTTGACAAAGTTTTAGCAGAAATAAACGACAGCGAGAAGTAGAGGGGGGGATGGGGAGAGGGGGAGAGGGGGGGATGGGGGGACAAGGAGACAAGGAGAGGGGGAGACAAGGAAAAAATTCAGCTCATCCCCCTTGTCCACGCCAGTCGCCTCAACGTTCGTGACCTCCGCACGGCGCTGGCTCCCCTTGTCCCCTTGTCCACGCCAGTCGCCTCAACGTTCGTGACCTCCGCACGGCGCTGGCTCCCCTTGTCCCCTTGTCTCCTTGTCTCCCACTCCCCCCCTCCCCCTCATTCTTCCAACCCCAGCCAAAACAGACTTGGAAATGGCTGAAACTGAAAGTTACACTAGATTAAGAAAACAGTGACTTCAATTCTTGCTAAAAGAACAGACATAAAACTAGCGCTCAAGTATAAGCAGCAGACAAAGGGTAATTATTATGACAAATTTTCACAAAAAGGCATTGAGCAAACATCACTCCTCAAAGCGCGTAGCATTGACAGGAGCGCTAGCAGCCAGTTTAATAATGTTGCCGGGAATTTTCGGCAGTACTCCTGCGTTGGCGCAAAAAGCAGAGCGCGAAACTCTAACTTATGGTAAGTTACTGGAGAAAACTGAGAAAAAGCAAGTCCAAAAAGTAGAACTTGACGAAAGCGAACAAATTGCCAGGGTTTATCTTAAAGGGCAACCGGCAGATACACCACCACAACAGGTAAGGCTTTTGGAGAATAATACAGAGTTAATTAACAAGCTCAAAGATAATAAAGTTGAGTTTGGGGAGGTTTCCTCTGCTAATAGTAGAGCAGCTGTTGGGCTTTTGATTAACTTAATGTGGATTTTGCCACTACTGGCGTTAATGTTATTATTCCTCCGCCGTTCGACTAATGCCTCTAGCCAAGCGATGAACTTCGGCAAATCTAAAGCGCGTTTTCAAATGGAGGCAAAAACAGGAGTAACATTTAACGATGTCGCAGGCATCGAAGAAGCCAAAGAAGAACTGCAAGAAGTCGTTACCTTCCTCAAACAACCGGAAAAATTTACCGCTGTAGGTGCCCGCATTCCCAAAGGAGTGCTGTTGGTCGGACCTCCTGGAACTGGTAAAACTTTACTCGCAAAAGCGATCGCCGGAGAAGCCGGTGTACCATTCTTCAGCATTTCCGGTTCGGAATTTGTGGAAATGTTCGTTGGTGTTGGTGCATCGAGGGTGCGCGATTTGTTCAAAAAAGCTAAAGATAATGCCCCTTGCTTAATATTTATCGATGAAATTGACGCTGTAGGCAGACAAAGAGGTGCAGGTATCGGTGGTGGTAACGATGAGAGAGAACAAACCTTGAACCAACTGCTTACTGAGATGGATGGTTTTGAAGGTAACACCGGCATCATTATTATTGCTGCCACAAACCGCCCGGATGTACTCGATGCAGCATTATTGCGTCCGGGACGCTTTGATAGGCAGGTAATAGTTGATGCACCGGATTTGAAAGGGCGATTGGAAATTTTACAAGTCCACTCGCGGAATAAAAAAGTTGATAAGAGTGTATCATTAGAAGCGATCGCTCGCCGCACTCCTGGATTCACCGGCGCTGATTTAGCCAACTTACTCAACGAAGCCGCAATTCTCACTGCCAGACGCCGCAAAGAATCTATCACCCTTTTAGAAATTGATGATGCAGTTGACCGCGTAGTTGCTGGGATGGAAGGTACTCCCCTTGTAGACAGCAAAAGTAAGCGCTTAATTGCTTACCATGAAGTCGGACACGCTTTAGTTGGGACATTACTCAAAAACCATGACCCAGTGCAAAAAGTCACCCTCATCCCACGCGGACAAGCGCAAGGTTTAACTTGGTTTACTCCCAACGAAGAACAAGGCTTACTTTCTCGTTCTCAACTGCTAGCCAGAATTACCTCAACTTTAGCAGGTCGTGCCGCTGAAGAAATTGTTTTCGGCAAACCAGAAGTAACCACCGGTGCCGGAGATGACTTGCAAAAAGTTTCTGGGATGGCACGGCAAATGGTGACACGTTTCGGCATGTCTGACTTAGGTTTACTTTCTTTAGAAAATCAAAGTGGAGAGGTATTTTTAGGACGTGACTGGATGAACAAATCAGATTATTCTGAAGAAATTGCCGCCAAAATTGATTCGCAAGTGCGCGAAATTATCAGCCATTGCTACATCAAATCAAAAGAACTGTTGCAAGAAAACCGCACAGCAATGGAGCGACTGGTAGATTTGTTGTCAGACCAAGAGACAATTGAGGGAGATTTATTCCGCAAAATTGTTGGGGAATATACTCAGCTACCCGAGCCAACATTAGTTGTGTCTCAATAGATATTTGGGGGTAGGGTGTGGAAAAGGGGGTGGGGTGTAGGTTGTGGGTTGTGGGGTTGGAGTAATGAGGTTACGATTTTATAAAACGGCGTGAGTGTCTTTCTTTATCCCTACCCCCCACAACGCCACATCCTCCACTTGGGGAAACCCCAAGACCGGAGTGGGGACCCCACACCCTTGGAATGAACGTGGACAAAAATGGACAGCCTTCTACACAGACTGTCTATGATGCTGCACGAATATTTCAAAACAAGGCTGTCCAATGAGTGTCTATTGTTTGTGAGTCCCTACCCCCTACACCCTCTTCATCACAATACTGGCAATTTTTTTCCACATAATCCCAAAACTGCATAAATTGATTTTCCTTACACCTATTAAGAATATAGAAGGAAAGCGCGTAGGAGTGCTTAACTTCTGTTGGGCAAATCAAGTAAGGCTTTATGCATAGAATCAAATTTATGTCAATACGTAAGTCTTAAATATTATTCGCAAGCGCGAAGATTAAATAACTTGAAATTTAACGGCTCGTTTGCTTGTGTCAGCTAGAAACTAGCGGTATTTTGCTTTTTTCCTTATTCAATTGATAATCGGTCATATACCTAAATCATGTAAATTTACTTAAATTTCATACTTTAGACGTAGATATATTACTATCATAGATAGAAATATCTAAAAAAAAGTAAACTAGCGTGATTAGCATTTAGTATGTGTTTTGTAGATACATATAATTGTATTTATGTCAATCACCTGATAGATGTAATTTGTGGAGAGCAAATCTTAGCTATTGGAATGTACAAAGTCGTACTGGATCGCTATTTTTAAATCCATAACAAAGGAAAAAATCATGTCTATTAGAGGTGCAGGAAAACTTTTCCAGACCAGAGAACCAGATTTTGAGGCAGAGGTTGCTAAAATTGCGGCTTTAGTTTTCCCGAATACTCAGTTTCAATTATTATTTCAAACAATTGGAAGTGGTCATGCGGCTTTAGTTCTCCCAAAAGCTCAGTTTCAATTGTTATCTGAAAAAATTGGCAGTGATAATTTATGTATAACTTTTAAAGCAAAACATTTTTCCGAAAATTTTAAGTTGAGGTTTTTTCCCAAAATAAGAATTCTGACTTTATCAGGATACTACAACCAAGGAATGGCTCACTTAATTTATATTCCGGATAATAATTATAATTGGTTAAATGGCAGAGGATATGAAATAACTTCTCCTGATTCTATAGGAGAAAAGTTTGAACTTTTAGCAAATAAGCTTTACCCATTTTTGCAAGAATTTTATTTTTAATAACTAATTATGAAACTTCAGAATTATTAATTCATTATTCATAATTCATAATTCAAAAAATGGGTAAAGCGCAGTTCCTGTATTAATGAAGCTCAAACTATTTAAGTGGAGAGTTCAAGCTGACACTGATTTCAATTATGAACTATTAATTATTAATTATGAATTACATTGACACTTTCCGTGAAGACAGCAGTGGGGAGTGTCAATTAATCTTACCAATATACCAAATCAGCCCAAAGGCGGTTGACTTTCTGCTAAAAATAGCTTAAATGGTTGATTTAGCTTTGCAGAATTGACTAAACCCATGCTGACTGATATATTGCCTTTCAGAATTGAGTTAGACACGATCGCGATCGCCGGGACAAGTTTGTGGTCATTGGCGCTATATTTAGCTTTTTCCCCAGTCAGTGAGTGGGTAATTCTGCTTCTTAATCGCTGGTTTAACTTTGCCGAGCGATCGCTCTACATGAGCAAATCAGAATTTGAAAAGACCCGTCAAGCAAGAGAATCCCAAAACGCCTTTTACGCCTCGCTTTTTAGTATAGTCCCATTTCTAATTTTTGGTGGATTATGCAACTGGGGCGTAGAACTAGGCTTAGGTCGCAGTTGGTCAATCAGCATGGGTATACTTGCCTGTATGGGTTCTGGCGTTTATGAACTCGGACGCAGAGATGGAAAGTCCTCTGAGTAGTTAGGAGTCAGGAGTGAATAGTTAAAAATTCATAACTTTTAACTCATAACTTTTAACTCATAACTCCTAACTTCTAACTCCTAACTTCTAACTCCTCATTCATAACTCATAACTTCCCAAACCAAGTGTGCTAATTTTTGCGCTGCGCCGGCTTCACCTCTAACACTCCGCAATTTCGCTTGAATCGCTGCCAATTTTTCTGGATGAGCCAAATAATCTAAAACCATTTCCCCCACCTCTTGCGGTTGAAGTTTTCCCACCAATTCCGGGACTATCATTGACTGTGCCCAAATATTGGGCCATGCTAATAAACCCTTTCGCCTAAGTACCAACCAGTTAATTAACTTAGCAAAGCTGGAACCAAGCAAAGGCATATTTGCCAAAAGTCCGGGTAAACCATCCCAAGAACGCATCGCGTCAAGTTGTTGCGTTGGTAGCAAAACAATCATCGGCACGCCTAAAGAACCGAGTTCAGCGGTGTTTGCCCCGACTGTAGTTAGGCAGATACTGCATTCAGATAATAAATCATATGCAGGCGTTTGAGTGTATAGTTCTACACTTAAACCTTTGGCAGTTAAAAGCGAGGAGTTAGGTAGAGACGTTCCACCGGAACGTCTGTACAAAGAAGCGTTGCTAAAGCTGAAGGTTTTCACAAAGGGGTTTTTTTCGGGATCGGCAAAACTAGCTAAAGTTGGTAAATCCAAAGTTGGAGCGACAGGAATGACAAACTGAATTTCCGGTCTTTTGCTGTGAATGTATTCAGCGATCGCCAACATCAAAGGCACTCCCTGTGACAATTTTGCCGCTTTTGATCCCGGCAAAAGTCCAATCAATTCAATTTTGGGAGTGGGGAGTGGGGAGTGGGGAGTGGGGGGAGACAAGGGAGAAGAAAATTCATGTCCCCCAAGTCGTCCTCCTTGTCCTCCTTGTCCTCCTTGTCCCCAAGTCGTCCCCCCCTCTCCCCCACTCCCCCCCGCTTCTACCATCAAATCGCCGACAACGGTAAATTTATCAGCATATTTCTGGGGTACGCGGTTTGCAACTTCAGGTTTCATTACCCCAAAGCGGTCAATTAAACTATGCCATCTAGCTTCCCATTCGGCGTAAACTACAGTGCGATAATTCAGCTTTTTGCCAATTACCACGGGGAAAAATTGATCGCCGCCGAGAAAGACTACTACACCGCGACTTCTCCAATCCCAATTTTCAAAAGTCTTTCCCCAAAGCAAAAACTGCCAAAAATGCTCTGCTGACTGCACTCGATCTACTTCTGGATAAGAACGAGCGATCGCTGCTTCTTTACCAGTAGCATTTGGGCAAGGCGATAAAATAACCGAAATCCTTACCAGAGAACGGTCATCGCCCAGTTGTTGCCGCAATGCCTGCACCACTGGACGCACCCAGGTTGTTACCTCCCCAGGACCATTTGAGAGGATGAGAATATCTACTTGACTCATGAGTTAATGGTGAAGAATTAGGGGTTATTAGTCAAGAGGCAAGTATTACCTAATTCGTTCCTAAGTTACATAGGTAGAATACTACTGATATAATTCCCAGCTATGTTTGATAACGTCTGTAAATTTCTTGCCGAATCATTTTCAACCGACTTTGCAACTTGGTTACTTGGCGAACCAATTACACTCACCGAACTAAGTCCATCTGAATTATTCCTCGAACCCATCCGCGCCGATGCATTGATTATGCTTAGGTCGCAGGAAATCGTTCAACGTAATCGAATTTCACTCTAGACCCTCGACTAGTTTTTTAAATAGTAACTTTGCAGCTTTGGCACTAATGCGCGATCGCACTAACCTTACTGGACGCCCTTGGAATGAACGTGGACACTCATTGGACAGCCTTCTACACAGACTGTCTATGATGCTGCACGAACAACTAAGAACAAGGCTGTCAATGAGTGTC
>NZ_JTCM02000165.1 GCF_000817785.2 Hassallia byssoidea VB512170
TGATAACATCCCACGAAGCACAATATATTATGCTCACACGAACAACAGTTCGTTATTGATGGCAAAAAGCATCTAAGTAGCTTACCTAAAAATATAGGGTTCCAGATAGCTTGCCTGAAACCCTATATTTATCTATATTTTTACAGTGGGCAGGAGGAGAATCGAACTCCTATGATCTCACGATCGTCACATTTTGAGTGTGATGCGTCTACCAATTTCGCCACCCGCCCTTGGGTGCAACTTCACTATTATACACTTTTTCTGAGGAATGCAACAACTTTTGATATTCTTTGCTGCTTGCCCAGCGATCAATTTCTCGCGCCCGCAGTACTGGCACTGGATGCGATAATTGAGCGGTGCGAGCGACTTTGACCATTTCACCCAATTCGGTCTTGCTAATATCATCGTAAGCGCGGGCTTGGGCGACAAAGGCATCAAGGTTGAGTTGCGGTGCTAATGTTGGGGAACCACCGGCAAGCTTCATCAAGACTGACATGACAACTTTCGGATCTTGGGTGGCTAATAATGCGGCGCGATCGCATGTAAACTCAGCACAGCGTACCCATTCTAAAAGTTGTGCTTGTATGCTTTGTGCTAGCACTGCTCCTATATTTGGTAGACTTGCGGCTGCTAATACCAATAAATTTACCGGAGTCAGATAAACGCTGTGATCGCACTTAAGATGTCCTAACTCATGGGCAATCACTGCCTGAATTTCAAGAGGGGTGAGTAAATCAATCAGAGAAGTGTGTACGACAATAAAAGGCTGCTTGCCACGCATGGCAAAAGTATAAGCGTTGGGAGCCGGATGTTGGCGGATATAAAGTTGAGGAGGCTCCATATCCAAAATTTTACAAGCTTCTAACAACAGCTTGTGTAAATCAGGCAATTGTTGTTCGCCTACCAAAACGCTGGAGGCAATATTTTCTACATAAAAAACTTGCTCTGCCAATGATCCGAGCAAATTTCGCACCAGCATGTCTAATCCGGGTATCTGCTTGAGAGCAAGAGTTGCTTCCAAGTCTAAAGGATGACGAAAAGAATCTGCTTTGATACCAATTAGCTGAGTCTTAAAAAAGGACATAGCAATCGAAGAACTTGAAGGTAAGAAATGGTGGGATATATACAGCCTCCCACCGCTAGTATAACGACAATTAGGCTGGGCAGATGCCCTACCTATTACTCGTAGTGAGCGATAAATCGCTCAATTTTAAGCGCTTAAGCGCTTACTACGAACTTTCAAAACTAATGACATAAACCACTAAGTTGAAATCGACGCTTGAGGATTACTGGCTTTTGCAGGTAATTCTGCATCCGTCGGTGTTTCGCTGACGCGGAGGATTTTTGCTCCTAATTGCTGCAACTTGATATCAAGGCGATCGTATCCGCGATCTAAATGGCGCAATCCTTGAATTGTAGTTTTGCCTTCAGCTGCCAGTCCTGCCAAGACTAGAGCCGCTGATGCCCGCAAGTCTGTACCTAATACAGGTGCGCCAGATAACATCGGTACTCCCCGAACGAAAGCTGCGTTACCTTTAACGCGAATGTCTGCCCCTAAGCGATTCAACTCGGAAGCGTGACGCAAGCGATTTTCAAACACAGATTCGTTGATTATGCTGTCGCCTTCTGCTACGGTCAGCAAAGCCATAAATGGTGCTTGCATATCCGTGGGAAAGCCAGGATGGGGCAAGGTTTCAATATCCGTTGCTCTGAGGGTTTGAGCAGGCATTATGCGTAAGCAATCAGGCGCTTCTTGAATTATCGGCACGCCAATATCCCGTAGTTTAGCAAGTACTGGGATTAAATGCTCGGGGACTACTGGCGAGAGGGTAATTTCCGATCGCGCGATCGCTCCAGCAACTAAAAATGTACCTGTTTCAATGCGATCGGGAATAATCGAGTAGTCAACAGAATGCAATTTGGGAACACCGACGATGGTAATCGTACTAGTGCCGGCACCTTGAATTTTCGCTCCCATCGCGTTACAGAAATTTGCCAAATCGACTACTTCTGGTTCGCGTGCAGCATTTTCCAGGGTAGTTTCCCCATCTGCCAGAGTAGCCGCCATCATCAAGGTTTCGGTTGCGCCAACGCTGGGGCTGTCCAGGTAAATTTTGGCTCCTTTAAGCCTACCATTGCTACCTGGGACATAAGCATTGCAAATGCCATGTTCTATCTGCACTTCGGCTCCCATCGCTTGTAGTCCCCGGACATGCAAATCAACCGGTCTTGCCCCAATTGCACAACCACCTGGTAATGGCATCTGTGCTACTCCCAATCGTGCCAGAATTGCGCCTATGGCAAAAAAACTTGCTCGCAGCTGGGTAACTAATTCGTAAGGAGCTTTGGACGTTGTAATTTCGCTAGCGTTGATATCTAAAATATCATCGTGTTGCTCTAAACGAAGACCCAAAGCTGACAAAACTTGACCCATCCGCTTGACGTCAGCCAATAATGGAACGTTGCGGATGCGGCAATCTCCCGAACATAGTAAGGCTCCAGCCATGATTACCAATGCTGAATTTTTTGCCCCACTAATTTTCACATGACCTCGCAAACGATGCCCACCCCAGATTTGCAAGACTGAGGAGTCTGCTTCAGGTAATTTGGCATCCGGTAAGCTGGTATTCGTATTAATAAGCCTACCCTCCTAAAGAAATTCAGTAATTTTAAAGATTTGAAGTTGGTTTCGATTCTACAGTAAAGATTCGATTTGTCTACATTTTTGCGCTAGGTAAGCGCATTGATTTAGTGGAATTGGCGACTCAAAGCAATCTGGAATAAGCCTTTTAAGCATTTGTAAAATAAGTGCGCTCCTAGTATTGCCAACGTATTGCGGGAGTGGGGGACAAGGGGCGACGGGTGTGGGGACAAGGGGAGGGGGGCGACGGGTGTGGGGACAAGGAGGACAAGGAAGACAAGGGGGATAAATGCCCAATGCCCCATGCCCACTTGGACGATGCCCAATGCCCCATGACGGCAGATGCTCCACTTGGGGAAACCCCAAGACCGCACTGCCTCCCCCATGCCCCATGCCCAATTACCAATTCCTCATTTTATGCTCAGGGCGTTGACAAAAGCTAGAAAATGAGTGAAAATAGAGAACGGTGATTAAATAATGCCAGCGGAACTGGCGGAATTGGCAGACGCGCTAGATTCAGGTTCTAGTGCCGCAAGGCTTCCGGGTTCAAGTCCCGGGTTCCGCATATCAGTTAGGAGTTAGGAGTTAACTCCTAGTAAATGAATTATTCGACATAATAGAACATTATGTAACATCCTGACTCTTCTTAGTTTTCTTTTGTAATGATCTGATGAACTCACGAATGACATCGGACTGAGTTCTTTCTACTGCATCACAGTAGTCGTCAAAAATCTTTCTTTCTTCTGAAGAAATTCTTACGTTCAAATTGTATTTACCCATGCCTAGTAACCAAAATAGCGTTACAATATAATTGTAGACCATAGGATAACAATCTTTGTTTGCCATTAAAAGAAAGCTAAAACTGAATAAAGCCGAACAAGCTTTGATGGCGCAGCACGCAGGTTTTTCAAGGTTGGTATATAATTACGGGTTAGACCTGTTCTGGCAGTCTGTAAAAGCTGGATGTAAAGCTAGCGACTCAAAACGGTTGCAGCAGATCAAGAAGTGTTTGACAAACATAACTAAAAAGCGTCCAGAGTTTGCTTGGATGAATACTTTGTCATCCAAGGTTTACCAATCAGCTTTTCAAGACTTACACAAAGCGTTTAGTAACTGGCGCAAAGGAGTAGCCAAGAAACCAGTCTTTAAACGCCTTAATGATTGTCAATCTTTTACGGTTTATGACGGCAATGGGGTTGTATTGGTTAAAGCAGGTAAGAGTATCAAAGTTCCTACAATAGGCACTTTGAGACTGGCTGAGTCAAGTCAGGAATCTTATGTCAGCCAGACTTTTACGATTAGTCAAGAGGGGGATGGTTGGTACATTTCCTTTGCACTCTTTGCAGAAAGAATACCCCCAATCCTTCATGAGGTTGCCCAAGCCGTAGGAATAGATTTAGGTGTAAAGACGTTTGCAACTATTAGTGATGGAAACGAGATTGAAGCTCCTTTGCCCTATAAAAAAGCGACGTGTGGACGGACAGAATCCTCTGTCCGCGCCAACCGTCGCGCGAAAATCAAGCTAGGGAAAATTCAGTACCGGAATCGCAATAAGAAATTAGGAAACCGGAAAACTGGTGAGAAGGCTTCAAACAATGCCAAGAAGTATTATAAAAAATTGGCACGGTTCCATAAACGGATAGCTGATAAACGTAAGGATTTTCTGAATAAGACGACTACAAGCATTTGCAAAAAGTATGCCCATATTCGGATCGAAGATTTGAACGTGGCTGGGATGATTGCGAACGGCAAGTTATCGTCAGGAGTTAGCGATTTAGGTTTCTATGAGTTCCGTAGGCAATTAGAATACAAAGCATCCCTCTACGGGACAAAACTTGATATCGTTGACCGTTGGTATCCATCTTCAACGGATGTGTCGCCAATTTGGGCAGAAACACGCTTCAAAGAAGCTATCTGACCGTGTGTTTGCCTGCCCTAGTTGTGGGCATACGGAAGACAGGGACTTACACGCAGCCATTAATCTCGCAAATGTACCGAGTGATAAATGCAGTAGGGTCGGTTCAAAACGAACTTAAAGCCTGTGGACAAGAAGGAGCCGACTCCCTTGGTTGAAGCAGGAATTGTTGAATGATGTCAAATGATGTCTAGTAAATAAGGAACAGTTAAATTTGTTTTCTTTGAATTGCTAACTTATAACTGATAATTTTTAATGTTAACTAGTTTACAGAATTCTTTAGTAAAGCAAATCCGCAAATTACACTCAAGGAAGGAGCGTCACAAGCAAGAGTTGTTTTTACTGGAAGGTACGCATTTGCTGGAAGAAGCTTGTGCGGTGAATTATCCGCTAGAAGTTGTGTGTTGTACGCTAGAATGGCAAGCGGCTCATTCTGCACTTTGGGAGCAAGCTTGTAGTCGGTGCGATCGCTTTGAAATTGTCAGTGAAGAAGTATTGAGTGTGATCGCTACGACAGTACAACCGGATGGTGTTATCGCTACCGCCAAACGAAGTTCGGCAATGCAAGTTCCGTTTACTGGGTTGCTGCTAGCTTTGGAAACTATACAAGATCCGGGCAATTTGGGGACGATGATTCGGACTGCGGCAGCGGCTTCTGCATCGGGGCTGTGGCTGAGTGCTGATAGTGTAGATTTAGATAACCCCAAAGTGTTGCGTGCCAGTGCTGGGCAGTGGTTTCGCTTACCGATGGCGGTGAGTGCTTCTTTAAAAGATACAGTAAGTCTTGCCAAGCAAGCCAGAATGCAGATTGTGGCAACTTTGCCAAGTGCAACTTTAACTTATTGGCAAGTAGATTGGCGAAAACCAAGTTTAATTTTATTGGGTAATGAAGGTGCGGGTTTATCCGCTTCTTTAGCAGCAATGGCAGATGTAGAAGTGAGAATACCCCTGAGTCCAGGGGTAGAATCTTTGAATGTGGCGATCGCCGCAGCTTTAATGTTGTATGAAGCTCAACGGCAGATTACAAGTTACAAGTTAGGAGTTACAAGTTAGGAGGCGCGGAGTTAAAAGTAAAAGTTAAAAATTATAAACTCGTAACTTTTATTTTATTTTATTTTCCAGATATTGTTCGATATCAGCAACGGCGTCTTCCAAAGCCTCTAAATCAATTTCTGCTTTTATTTCAATTAGGGATGCATCACTGGTTTTAGCAGTATCGGTTTTTAAAGTTTCTTCCTCTTCAGTCGGACTCTCTTGTAATATATCCTCCAACTCATCAAGGGATTGAAGAAACTCTTTAGCGGCAGCGCGGCGTTGTTGCTGATTTTGCTCCATAATTTTGATTTGATAATCGTGATTGCAGTTTATAATTATGGTTATCTGTACCAAAACTAATTTATTCTGTATCAAATTTACACATTAAAAGGCTTGATGGCAAAATCAGCTTTCAGTTCTTTGATTTCCCCAAGAAGCCGACTAGCTTTATGGTCGATTTTCTCTTCTTGAGCCCTGCAACAACCCACGACAAATGTGGACAGCCTTCATCCGAGGTTGTCGTGGGGCATCAAGGATCTATTAAACAAGGCTGTCCACATTTGTCTAGGGAAGGACTCGCCCACACCCCGTTTGAGGTCATAAAATATTTACAATGGCGCGTAAAGGCGGGAACCCTAAGATTAAGGATTATGGCTTTACCAGTGATAGAGATGAACCACTAACAGGAAGATTAGCTATCAGAGTTACACAATCTATGCTTGCGAGAGTCAAAGCTTTAGACAACTATCCAGAGTTCTGCCGTCAAGTTCTAGCTAAAGCATTGGATGAACTTGAAAAAGAAGATTAAACAGTATATTTAAAAAAATATCGCTTAAAAGTCAATAGTCCAGAGTTTTTTGACTATTGACTATTTTGTTGCTTGATATACCAGTGCAATTGAGAGAGCGTGAAAAGTTAGATTCCCGACTTCGCATAAGTTGTCGGGAATCAGTTCCACCGCGAATTTTCACGCTTTTATCTAGGATTGCTATAGCAGCAACTGCTAGTAAGCGCGATCGCAACTACTTGAGCTGAAGTATGAATTAGCTCTAATTCATCTTCTCGCAAAGTGCATGGTTGTTTCCACTGTAGCGACAACACCGCCAAAACTTCCGAGCGGTAAATAATCGGGATAATTAAGTGTGCTTGTACACCGCTATTTGGATATTGTGTAATACCAGCAAGCTTTTGGTCTTTGAGTACATTTACGGAAACTTGTATTTTCCCCGACGCGATCGCCTCTGCTGTCAGCGGATCTTGAGCTAGCCAATTTTCAATTGTACCTGTATTGCTGCAAGTCCCTTGAGTGTTAACAAGAGTATTTTTCTCCACTAATTGCAAAATGCAGCCATCCGCTGCAAAAGTCTCGCTAAAAGCCGTAGCAATTGATGTCAGACTTGCTTCTAAGTTAGGAGTTGTTTGCGTTACTTTCACTAAAAAAGTCAGCAAGGCAATTTGAGCATGAGCGCGGTGTAGTTCTTCTGTACGTTGCTTGAGCAAGTCGTAAGTTTCTGCGGCTCTTTGCACTACCGCTTTGAGTTCACCTGGGTCCCAAGGCTTGGTAATATACTTGTAGACTTGTCCGGCGTTAATCGCTTCTACCAAGTCTTCAATATCAGTAAAACCTGTAAGAATTATCCTGACTGTATCCGGAAACTGTGGTACAGTCTTGCTGAGAAACTCAGTTCCTTTCATTTCTGGCATCCGCTGATCGGAGATGATTACCGCTACTTCCCCAGATGCTGCCAAAACTTCTAAAGCGTTGATACCGCTATCGGCTTTCAGTACATGAAAATCACGTCGAAAGGTACGATAAAGCAGATCGAGATTATCTGGCTCATCGTCAACTACGAGGATTTTCAGTTTCTTAGGTCGTTCTAAAGTCATCAATTGACGACGGACTTTATCAATTTCTGAAATGGGATTATCCATAAGATAATTGCTTAAATAGTACCCATATTGTTATATTCCATACTAAGTTTATTTGAAAGTAGCTCAGAAACGTTGCGGAAATTTACGGATGTGATTCCAGGATTGATAATGAGACTGTAGTTAGTGCTACATAAAACAAACGAAAATCCGCGTTTATTGCGAACTCCACAAATTGCGTAATTGAAAACAATTAAACCTTAAAATGATATTGGAATCGTGCGCGATTAAGAGCAAATTATGACTGAATTACCACCACTACCTGAAAATTATGACAATGCTGGTGATGCAGCACAAGAGTTGCTGCGAAAGCTCAGGCAAAAACAAGGCAACTGGGTGGAATGGGGAATGGCGATCGCTCAATTGCAAAAAGCTGGGCACAATCCCCAAGAGATTTTTGAAGCTACCGGTTTTGAACCGATTCAGCAAAATCAAGTAATTGTCGGCGCTCAAGTTTATAATTCTATAGAACAAGCTGGAGCATCACCAGCAGTGCGATCGCATTACAGCACACGCGGTAGTGATATTTTATATGAATTGCGTCTGTTAACCCATGAAGAACGCGCCGCCGCTGCTGAACTTACTTTTCAACACCAGGTTGACGCCGACGAAGCAAAAGAAGTGGCAAAAGCCATCAAAGATTTCTCCCGCTTTCCTACCTTACCGGATGGGTTTTCTAATCATCCAGGGGATGCAGTTGCTTATCAATCTTGGAAACTTGCCCGTCAATACTCAGATTTACAAGAGCGATCGCGTCTAATTGCCAAAGGTTTACGCTTTGCTTACTCGCCAACAGCCAGAAAGCAAATAGAACAATTATTAACTGATTTTACTGTCGTTCCTAAACGTCCCGCGCCAATTATACCGTTTTTCCGGCTGGAATCTGAAGAAGAATTGCCGCGCCTCGTGCCCGTAGCGGGTGAATTGCCATTAAAGGCAGAAGATTTGCAAGCTGTTCCTGTAGTCGAACAAATTGAACCATTTCGCATGGTTAAATTTGCCGGAGAGCAAGCTTGGGTACCTTTACCAGGTTGGCAAGTAGTGTTAGGTGCATCCGATCCAGTAGTAATTTTATGTCAAAGCGATCGCCTGCCCAACCAAACACAACCCAAATCAGAAACAGTTTTAGTAGTTTGCGATCGCTCAGTCCAAGAATGGGATGATGGCAGCTACTTTGTGGTTGACAACGCCGGCGAACTTGATTTTCAATGGTTTGAAAGCGCACCCTCAATTCCTCTGCTGGGTCGAATTGTTGTCGTAGTTCGTCCTAAGAAAATCCTGGATGAAGAAATAATCAAGGATTCCTGGCAAATAGACGAATGAAAAAGTTAGGACGAGCGGTAGAGACGTTCGGTCCGGAACGTCTGTACACGAGTAGCATTCGTAGCAAAGTAAGAGTTATTTGTTGCTAAATCTAGTATGATGACCACAGAGCCTTTTTGCTACCAAAGCAAAGAATTTAGATAAATTGAGAAATTGCTCTGCAAAAGCAAGTTATGCAAAACTCAGGCAGATTACCAACAATAGGTTTAGGTTTAGAGCTTTTTCATGTTCAAACTGACACTTCTTTCGCGTTGCTACCAAATTTAACTACAATTCGCATTGGCAAACCAAAAAGTCACTTTTTAGGAGATATCAATGTCTCCGATTTGCCAAATGCCAATTTTGTTTCACGCAATCATGCAGAAATTCAAATAGAAAAAAACATTTATTATCTTGTAGATGTGGGAAGCTCTAATGGTACATTTCTTAACAACACCAGGTTAGAAGAAAGAAAGCGTTATCAGCTCAATTTAGGAGATAAAATAGATTTAGGTCCGGGAAGTAAAGTCACATTTTTATTTCTCAGTAAACAAAAAGTAGCTCCCGAACCTCCTACCTCACTGAATAATCCAGGTACAGTCATTCAGCTTGAATTTGGGGAGACGAACGTAAAAGCAACTCTCAAAGAGAGTTTAAGCAAGTTTTTCCGCATATTTGGGAACATCTTGAATTATACTTGGCGATCGCTCAAAAAATTATTCAAGAAATTACGTCCCTAACCTGTAATCTCACCCGTAGTGAGCGGTTCACCGCTCATATCTTCGCTTTTAAAGGTTAAAAGTCCAGAAAAACTTCTTTCCTTTCCCCAATCATTAGCAGGTGCTCCACTTGGGTCGCCACCCCGCTCTTGGGGGTTCCCCCCGTTGTAGGGAGTGGCGATTTGCTCCCAAGACCCAACGGGAGAGGCAGTCCCCCATCTCCTGTCGGAGACGCACTCGCGTTCGACGGGAACCGCTCCTGAGGTGGCTGCCTCACCGCACTGCCT
>NZ_JTCM02000166.1 GCF_000817785.2 Hassallia byssoidea VB512170
AACATTAGTCACTAACACTCAATTTGTGTCTACGCACTATTTAACACTCATGACAGTAAATGGCAAAGCTTGCCATAATTATTGTAGAGAAACCAAAATACCCAAGCCAATGACCAGCATAAATATTTCTCTGCCTGATTCAATGCGTGCGTATGTAGATCAACAAGTTGCGAATGGTGGTTACAGCAGCGAAGCGCGAGTATTTCCGCGAATTAGTGCGTCAAGACCAAAAGCAAAAAGAAAATGAACGGCTCGAAGCAATGCTATTAGAAGGTCTGAATTCTGGAACTGCAACAGCGATGACAACTCAATATTGGGAAGACGTTCGTCAAGCTGTGCAAGAAAGACTCACCAAGCGTAAACAGCAATATCAAGGTTAATGAGTCAAGTCAATAAATGACTTATAATCAAATAGGATTGTTATATGAACAATCAATATGAACAAGATTTTAATCTTTGGCGAGAAAGCATTATTGAGCAGATTAAAGAACATCGGTTTAATGATATAGATTGGGAGCATTTGCTTTTAGAATTAGAAGACATGGGAAAAGCAGAGAAACGGTCATTTATGAGTAATTTAACGATACTGATTGCTCATTTACTCAAGTTAACCGTTCAATCTGATGCTCCTGAGATGATGAAACAAAGCTGGTATAGTTCTGTCACAGAACATCGTTTCCGAGTAAAAAAGGATTTGGAAGAAAATCCTTCTTTTAAAAACTATATTACTGAAGTGATTTCTAAGGCTTATGCGGATGGTCGCAAACTGGCAATCAAAGAAAGTAAAAATGCTAAATTTGCAGTTAGAAAACCTTCGGAAGAAGAATATCCTCTCGATTGTCCTTTTATTCTAGAAGAGTTATTAGATGAAGATTTTTATGGAGATAGTGATTAACAGTTATCAGTTACAGTCCAGTAGGGTGCGTTACGCTACGCGATAACACACCCTACATATTACTAAACAGTAATCCAAGATGACTAGAGAATTCAACGTGATTATAGAACGCGACTCTGAGGGCTATTTTGTTGCCTCTGTGCCTAGTCTTGCGGGATGTCACACCCAAGCCAAATCTCTAGACGAATTGATAGAGCGTATTAAAGAAGCTATTGAACTTTGTTTAGAGGTTGAACAAGAGAAAGCCGAAGCATTAGAGTTTGTTGGGGTTCAGAGAGTTTCTGTTCAAGTATGAGCAAACTACCAAGTTTGACTGGAAAGGAAGTAATTGCAGCTTTAAAAAAAGCAGGTTTTGAGGTTGCAAGAATCCGAGGTAGTCACCATTTTCTTATACATAGTGATGGTCGTCGAACCGTTGTCCCAGTACATTCTGCTGAAACTATTGGTTCTGGTTTGTTAGCACAGATACTCCGTGACTGCCAATTAAACCGTGAGGAATTCCGGGAACTATTGTAGAAATAGGCAAAACCCATCCTTACGGTTTAATTGGTTCGCTTTATCTATTGACGCTACATTCTGTCATTTTTTCTGCAATTGGATACGATTGATGCTAGATAATGGGAAAGCTTTGACATAAACTAGCCCATCTAGCTCCAGAAATAAGTATTAAGACCTATGCGAACTCACTATTGCGGCGCACTCCGTTCATCACATATTGGAGAAACTGTCACCTTGTACGGATGGGTAGACCGTCGCCGCGATCATGGGGGTGTGATATTCTTAGATTTACGCGATCGCTCTGGCGTTGTCCAAATTGTCAGCGATCCCCAACGTACCCCCAATTCTTACGAACCAGCAAACGCTCTGCGTAATGAATATGTCGTGGAAATCACAGGTAGGGTGACGCAGCGTCCGGAAGAATCGTTAAATACCCGCATCCCCACAGGCGAAGTCGAAATTTACGCAGATAAAATCGAACTACTTAACGCAGTTCGCAAACAGTTACCTTTTCAAGTTTCCACCGCAGACAGCGAGAATGTGCGGGAAGACTTGCGGCTGAAATATCGTTATCTAGATTTGCGACGCGATCGCATGGCACATAACTTACAATTACGTCATGAAGTTGTCAAAACCATGCGTCGCTATCTCGAAGATGTAGAAAACTTCATCGAAGTTGAAACTCCCATCTTAACTCGTTCCACCCCCGAAGGCGCACGCGATTACATCTTACCCAGTCGCGTCAGTCCCGGTGAATGGTTTGCACTTCCACAATCGCCGCAGCTATTCAAACAGATATTGATGGTAGCAGGATGCGATCGCTATTATCAAATTGCTCGTTGTTTCCGCGACGAAGACTTACGCGCTGACAGACAACCAGAATTCACGCAATTGGACATGGAAATGAGTTTCATGTCCCAAGAAGAAATTATCGAACTTAACGAAAAGTTAGTTTCGCATATCTTCAAAATAGTTAAAGGTATCGAATTACAACTTCCCTTTCCGCGTCTCACCTACGCCGAAGCGATGGAACGCTACGGCTGTGATAAACCTGATACCCGCTACGGTCTGGAACTAGTTAATGTTTCGGATGTCTTGAAAGACTCTGGTTTCAAAGTCTTTCGTGAAGCCGTTGCCAATGGCGGTATTGTGAAAATCCTACCGATTCCCAACGGCAATGATACAATTTCCAACGTCCGTATCAAACCAGGTGGCGACTTATTCAAAGAAGCTGCTGAAGCCGGTGCGAAAGGTTTAGCATACATCCGCGTCAGAGAAGATGGTGAAATCGACACCATCGGCGCAATTAAAGATAACTTAACACCAGAACAAAAGCAGGAAATTTTACGCCGTACCGATGCCAAACCCGGACATTTGCTATTATTTGCAGCAGCTGCGGCTGAAACTGTCAATAAGACTTTAGATAGATTGCGTCAAGTCATTGCCAGAGAATTTAAGTTAATCGATTCGGAAAAAATCAACTTGCTTTGGGTAGTAGATTTCCCGATGTTTGAGTGGAATGCTGACGAAAAACGCTTGGAAGCATTGCACCATCCATTTACAGCACCGCATCCTGATGATTTGTCCGACTTGAAAACCGCCCGTGCCCAAGCGTATGATTTAGTTTACAACGGCTTTGAAGTTGGTGGTGGTAGTCGGCGGATTTATCAACGAGAAATTCAAGAAGAAGTATTTGAAGCGATCGGTTTATCTCCAGAAGAAGCACAAAGTAAATTTGGCTTTCTTTTAGAGGCATTTGAATATGGTACACCGCCGCATGGTGGTATTGCCTACGGTTTAGATCGCTTGGTGATGTTGTTAGCTGGTGAAGAATCAATTCGCGATGTAATTGCCTTTCCGAAGACGCAACAAGCGCGTTGTTTGTTAACAGATGCACCTTCAAGTGTGGATGCAAAGCAATTGAAAGAATTGCATGTTGCATCGACTTATAAACCGAAGTCTTAAACTTCATCCGCGCTTCTTGAAAAGTTAGATCCCCGACAACTTATGCGAAGTCGGGGATCTGGACACCGCAAATTTTTACAAATCTAACTATTTGCTTAATTTCCAAAGAGCAAAATTTTCTGGATAAATGTTTTTTTCAATCTTGTATTTATGCTGGTTTTCAAGCTTATCTAAAAATACTTGCGAAATAGTATTGTAGTCAGGATTGTATAAAAAAACGTCACTGAAACTATTACTGAAATTATCAGAAATTTGCGCCACATTCGACTCATTCACCAACCGAAGCCGCACTTTTGGAGCCAGCACATGACTGAGAAACATTCCATGACCTATAGACGAGCTTCCCTCACAAGAAACAATTAAAAGTGGGTTGGCAGTTTGGTTGATAATTCTAACCATTTGAGGAGTATAAATGTTAAGAGCCTTGAGCCACCAAGTTTCTGCTTGAGAACTAATTGCACAAGACATGACTCCGGCTGAAATTAGCGTTACCGTGACAAGTTGCCAAAGCTTTTGTCTTTGGTTGTTAACAGTGGAGATAATTTGAGTTGCCAGCAGATATGCAACAGCAAGCTGAATACCCAAATAGGTAGGAATGAGATACCGAGAAGCTTGCGATCGCACTCCTCCCAAAATTAAATCAGGCATTGCTAGAGGTAGCGCTGTAACCCCAATCAATATCAATATAAATAACCAAATTCGCTGTTGTGTATTACGACAAAGAAAATAAATCGAATAGCCTACTAAAATTAAGATAACAGGAATCAAAAATTTAACTATCAATTTCAATACAGAGTCATTATAAACACTCCTCAAATCGTAGTTAAAATCAATAAAAAAATAGCTCAAGTTAACAATCCAAGATTTAATCAAACTTAAGTTGGGTATTTTATTAGATGTCCAGTCTGTTGTTTCATTAACTTTGCCTAAATTAGTAATAACAATTACTAGCCAAGGTGTGAAAGCTAAAAATCCTAATAAAGATGCCAGCAAATAAGCAATAACCCTCTGAGTGAATCTAAAGCGTTCAATTACGAATACATAAACACCATGAGCGATCGTCACTAACACAGAAAACAAAAATGTATACAGTCCTAATGCCACAGATATTGCATACATTAACCAACTAAACTTTGTTTCTACTCGCATTGCCCGTAGTAGTGTTGCACTAGATAGCAAAATTGTCACAGTCCACAAACTATACTCCCGCGCTTCTTGCGCGTACAAAACATGAAATGGTGACACAGCTATTAGTGCAACTGCAACCCATCCCACAAACGATGACTCAAATAATTCTAGACATAGCCAATAGATGCAGGGGAATACTAGCAAACTAATGATGGCAGACAAACTTCTTATTACCGCAACAGAACTGCCAAACAATTGCGCCCAAAATCGCGACAGCACATAATATAGCGGCGGATGTTGAGCGTTTTCTACTACAAAAGAGTTAATAGTATCTGTTAAAGTTTTTTCAGGAGTAAGACGTTGATATTTCTGTAAATCTTTAACCCCAATTTCTTGACCAGTGCAGACTTGCCCAACTGTTTCTGACATTGTGTAGCCAGAAATCCGTAATGAGGTAAGAGTCTCGTCAAACCAGTAGACTTTTCGCTCAATATTGACGAAGCGAAAAAATACACCCAATACTAATAAAACAATCACTAAAAATCGTAATACTTTGGGAGGAAATGCCCAAACAGGCGGCAAGTTACTGTTCATATACTAAACGTCTCTACAATATGTGTAATTTGCCGCACCTGATATAATTAAGTCAAATTAACGAGGATAACTCGGCATTACATAAAATTCTTTTCATGCGTCAATTATAACTATTTAGTTAGTTTCCAAAGCTGGAGCTTTTGGGGGTAAACATCCTTTTCTATCTTGTATTTTTGCTCTTTCTCAAGTTTATATTCCAATATCGGCAGGGGAGGATTGTAAAAAGGATTGTAGAAAAACACATCACTGAAAGTATTAGGAATTTTGGGGACATTTGACTCGTTCACCAACAGAAGCCGCACTTTTGGATCGAGCCGATGCGAAAGAGCCATTTCATCACCCAGAGGCCACGTTGCCTGACACGAAGTAATTACCAGTGGCTGGGGAGTTTGGTTGACGATCGCAACCACTTGGGGAGTATAAAGGTTAAGATCCTTATACCACCAAGTCTGTGTTTGAGAAATCATCGCACAGGATATGACTCCGGCTGAAATTAGCGTAACCATAACAAGCTGCCAAAGCTTTTGTCTTCTAATGGTAACGGAAGAAGAGAAAATTTGAGTTGCTAAAAGGTAAGAAACAGCTAGCTGAATACCTAAATAACAAGGGATTAAATACCGAGGGACTTGCGATCGTATCCCCCCGGAAATAAAATCTGGTATAGCTAAGGGTAGCGCTGTCACTCCAATCAATGTTAAGACAAACAACCAAACTTGCTTTGGAGACTTACGACAGAGAAAATAAATTGAATATCCGACAAAAATTAAGATAAAAGGACTTGAATATGCTACTAATAATTTCAACCAAGAGCCTTCAGCACCACGTATGGTATCGTAGTTAAAATCAACGAAAAAATAGCTAAGGTTAACAATCCAGTTTTTAATCAGAGCTAACTGACTTATTTTAACTTCACCTGTCCAGCCTGTTGTTTTATTAATTTGAGCCGATTGACTAAGAATAACTACTAACCAGGGCGTGAAAGCTAGAAATCCCACTAAAGGCGCAACTAGATAAGCAATAACCTTCTTAGTTAATCGAAAGCGTTCAATTGCAAACACATAAACACCATGAGCAACTGTCACCAACCCAGAAAAGAGAAATGTATATAGCCCCAATGCCACAGTTACTGCATACATTCCCCAACTGAGCTTTGTTTGTAGTCGCATTGCCCGTAGCAGTGTTGCGCTTGATAGCAAAGTTGTTAGACCCCACAAACTATACTCCCGCGCTTCCTGTGCGTACAGCACATGAAATGGCGACACAGCAAGCAGTGCAACTGCAACCGATGCCACGAGCGACGAGTTAAATAATTCCAGACATAGCCAATAGATGCAGGGTAATGCCAACACGCTAAACAGTGCCGTCAAACTTCTGGTTACTGCAACTGAACTGCCAAACCATTGCATCCAAAATCGCGTCATCACATAATATAGCGGTGGATGCTGAGGGTCTTCTACTGCTAGAGATTTAAGAGTATCTGTTAAGGTTCTTTCAGGAGTAAGATGCTGATATTTCTGTAAATCTTCAACACCAATTTGTTGACCATTGCAAAGTTGGGCGATCGCTTCTTTTTCTGTATAGCCAGAAATCCGTAATGAGGTAAAAGTCTCGTCAAACCAGTAAACTTTTCGGTCAATATTGACAAAGCGAAAAAATACACCCAATACTAATAAAACAATCACTAAAAACCGTAACCCTTTCGGAGGAAATGCCCAAACAGGTGGCAAGTTGCTGTTCATATACTAAGTTAAAGAGCCATTTTATACAAAGTCATTTGACAGTATTAGTTTGTTGGCAAGTTAAAGCTTAGTATAAAGAATAACGATAACTTTTTAATTACCTCTTTTGGCTGAAAATACAAACGAGAGCTACTAACTTTAATTTTTTGTAAAAAATATTACTTTTTGTATACGTCTTTTGGTAGAAAATTTTTAAGATTAATTCCACATACCTTTCCTCAAGCATAATTACTAACAACACCGTTTCCCCATATAGTCATTTCTGCATGAGTATCATTGAACCTGATTCACTTTTGTCAGTGCCAACTGGTGCATTACAGATTCCTGAATTACCGCCAAGTACAGTGGATGCAGGTAGTGAAAACATCCTCTTGTCTTTAGTGATTCCGACTTACAAAGAACGAGACAATATCAAGAATGTTGTCAGAATATTGAGCCAACTGCTAGATGAGTCTATCCCTGGAAATTACGAGTTGATTGTAGTGGACGATGATAGCCCAGACCGCACTTGGGAAGTTGCCGAGTCTCTAACGCGAGAATATCGGCAATTACGGGTGATGCGTCGTCAAAACGAGCGGGGGCTTTCAAGTGCAGTGATTCGCGGCTGGCAAGCAGCAAGGGGACGTGTTTTAGGAGTAATTGATGGGGATTTACAGCATCCGCCAGAGGTACTGACGCAATTGTTACGCGCCATTCAAAAAGGTGCAGACATGGCAGTAGCTAGTCGTCACGTAGACGGTGGTGGTGTAAGTAGCTGGAGTTTTATCCGGCGTTTCTTATCTCGTGGCGCTCAGTTGTTAGGGTTAATTATTTTACCGGATGTACTGGGTAGGGTATCTGACCCGATGAGTGGTTATTTTATGGTACGTCGAAGTTCCATAGCAGGTGCGACGCTTAATCCAGTAGGATACAAAATTCTCCTTGAGGTGATTGGACGGGGTAAGGTGCGCGAAATTGCCGAAGTTGGCTATGTGTTTTGCGAACGTGTTAAGGGTGAAAGTAAAGTCACGAGTAAGCAATATATCGACTACATACACCACTTAGTACGGTTAAGGCTGGGAACGGGACGGTTAGGAAAAATCAGTCAACGCATCAATTTTCCTGTTGGTCGATTTCTCCGTTTTGGCTTGGTGGGACTCAGTGGAGTATTTGTAGATATGACACTGCTTTACTTGCTCAGTGACCCAAGTACCTTGGCTTTGCCTTTAACTCGCAGTAAAATCATTGCGGGTGAAATTGCGATTATCAATAATTTCTTGTGGAATGATGTTTGGACTTTTGCTGATGTCTCTAGTGGGCAGTACGAATGGCGTCAACGCATGAAGCGATTTTTGAAATTCAACATTATTTGTCTTGCCGGTTTAGTGTTGAATGTGCTGGTGTTGAATTTGGTGTTTAATTTTATTATACAAAACCGCTATATCGCAAATTTGATTGCGATCGCTGTTGCTACTGTCTGGAACTTCTGGGTTAACCTTAAACTCAGTTGGCGCGTGACGCAAGTCAAATAAAGGATGAAGGATGAAGTAAGACCATTACTACAAGCACCATTATTTATTTATGGTGCAGAGAAAAAGCACATAAGATATTTCAATTCTTATGATTTATCGGTGGAGTCTTACTTTATACTTCATACTTCAGATGACATATCCGGAAATACTTACTTTTAAAAAGACAATATAGTGGCGTTTTTAGATGAAATTGGACGTGAAGCACTTGCAACAAAGAATTTTGCAGCAACCAAAAGAAATTGGCTATTTAACAATTTCTAATGCACTACAGTGGCGATCGCTTGGATAGCAGAATTATTCAAGTAGCAATTACGGCGACAACAGCAGGTGTAGAAAATCTGCTTGTGTAGACACGAATTTCTCAACATTTACCGGAATTTAATCAACTCAATCAGTATCAACAATGACAATAAACAACAATCAATGGCTGATTGACTTTTGATGATACCAGGCTGAAGGATAAAAAATGATTAAATTTCTCGTCAATTGCTTAGTTTTCGTTATCGACAAGTTATATAAAAAACGTCCTTACGCCCGTTTTTACGTTTTGGAAACCGTGGCGCGTGTTCCTTATTTTTCCTTCGTTTCAGTACTGCACTTATACGAAACTTTAGGGATATGGCGCAAAGCTGAATGGCTCAAAGTCCACTTTGCTCAAGCTTGGAATGAATACCATCACCTGCTAATTATGGAATCTCTAGGCGGAAATCGCCGCTTTATTGACAGATTTCTTGCCCGTTTTACAGCCTTGATTTACTACTGGGTAATTGTATTTTTATACATGCTTTCACCGCGTCACGCTTATTACTTCAGTCAATTGGTAGAAGAACACGCTTATCATACTTATGATAACTTTCTGCGTAGAAATGCACGATTACTGAAACAGCTACCCGCACCGATAGTTGCAATCAACTATTACCGCGATGGGGACTTGTATATGTTCGACGAATTTCAAACATCCCGTCGTCCTTTTGAACGTCGTCCGGTGATTAACAACTTGTATGATGTCTTTGTCTGCATTCGCGATGACGAAAAAGAACACGTTACAACTGCGATCGCTTGCCAACACCCACAAGCGCAAACAACTTTTAAAAGTCCCCACGCCGCTTATATAATTACTCTAAAAGCGAGTGCAGCAGACACACAGCGTGAAGCTGTTGGTTAGGGCTTTAAAACAAACCTCTCCCTGAATTTGGCTTTAGCCAAATTCGTCCCTCCCCTACTAGGGGACGGGATGTAAAGCGTAGCTTTGCGGGGGTTTCACAAACAATAGACACTCATTGACAGCCTTCATCCGAAAATGTCGTGGGGTGTTGAGGATCTAGTAAACAAGGCTGTCCATTTTTGTCCAG
>NZ_JTCM02000025.1:0-38838 GCF_000817785.2 Hassallia byssoidea VB512170
AAAAATGGACAGGCTTCATCCTTTGTGACTCGCTATCGTGTTGAGGATCTTTAAAACAAGCCTGTCCATTTTTGTCTACATGAGTGTGAAACCCCACTATCCATCCCCAGCCTGTAAGAGAGTGGGGAATTCCGTGGAATCAGTTAAAGCGTGAATAGAAATCCGTAGTAAGCACTTCAGTGCTTAAAATAAGCACGCGCATTGCTTACTACGAGTCTAATTTAAGTTCTCTGTGTGACACTTGCGTAAATCTTGACGAAACTTCGAGTTCAAAGGCTGAAACTTCGAGTTCAGAACATGAAACTTCGAGTTGAAAGGCTGAAACTTCGAGTTGAAAGGCTGAAACTTCGAGTTGAAAGGCTGAAACTTCGAGTTGAAAGGCTGAAACTTCGAGTTCAGAACATGAAACTTCGAGTTCAGAACACGAAACTTCGAGTTCAGAACACGAAATTTCAAATTTCCAAACTTACCCTTGTCTGCCAATCTTTCCATCTTGCCATTAACCTAAGCACTACGTAGCGCGACAATCGGATCGAGTTTAGCAGCGCGACGTGCGGGGACGACACCAAAGAATAAACCGATACCACCAGAAACGCCAACGGCAACAGCGATCGCTACAGGAGAAATTGACGCTTCTAAAGGAGTCAGCGCTCCTACTAGCATAATGCCACCGATACCAATTCCAGTGCCAATTAACCCACCAGCGGCTGAGAGAATTACTGCCTCAATGATGAACTGTAGCAGAATATCTTGTTGAGTTGCGCCGATCGCTTTTCGCAATCCGATTTCTTGAGTGCGTTCGGTGACGGAAACAAGCATAATATTCATGATGCCAATACCACCGACGACTAAGGAAATGCTGGAGATCGCTGCTAGCATAATTGTTAACGCACCAGTAATTTGACCGACGGTTTGCAGTGCATCCTTTTGAGCGCGGATGGTAAAATCATCTTCGTTAATTATTTTGTGTCGCAGTCGCAGCAAGTTAGTAATTTGAAACTCTGCTGCATCTACACTGTCTGAATTCTTCGCTGAAGCGACGATATAAGTTACCTCCAATCCATAAGGAGAAGTCTTCCCCACCAAGCGATTTGCTGAGGTGGTGACGGGTGTTAATGCTGCTTCATCGTAATCTGCACCTACACTCGAACCTTTAGCTGCTAGCACTCCAATTACTTGAAAGCTGGCATTTTTGATTCGCATTTGCTGCCCGATGGGGTTAGCATTACCAAAGAGTTTTTCTGCCAAATCAGCACCCAAGACAACAACTTGGTTGCTGCGCTTCATGTCTATGTCGGTGAAAAACCGTCCTAAAGCCGTTTCAAAATCGCGCACCACCAAGAACGAAGGAGTCGTACCGATAATATTGACATCGGTGTTGCGGTTGCGGTAAGTTACCACCTGCCTGCTGTTTAACTCCGCCGTCACAGCTGCTACAGTTGGGACTTGAGAAGCGATCGCTTCTGCATCTTCTAAAATTAGAGTTTTTGGCAATTCATTGGAAATGCGCTGAGTTTCTTGATTACCGGGAATTATAAATAACACGTTCGGTCCCAACGACTCGAGCTGTTTATTAACGTACTTTTGTCCACCTTGCCCGATACCAATCATCGCGATTACCGAGGCGTTACCGATGACAATACCTAACATTGTCAAGACACTACGTAACTTATTTGACAGCAGAGTTGTCCCTGCCATTTTGACACTTTCGAGAATGTTCATAAGAATTGGGAATTGGGAATTGGGAATGGGGAATGGGGCATGGGGGAGGCAGTGCGGTCTTGGGGTCTCACGCCACTCCCTACAACGGGGGAACCCCCAAGAGCGGGGTGGCGACCCAAGTAGAGCACCTGCCGTCATGGGGCATAGCGCATAGAAATACGGAAACTTCTTTTTATTCCCATTGCGATAGGGCCCATTGCGATAGGGCCCATTGCCCATTGCCCATTACTCCTCTTTTTTGTATTCTTTAGGAGGGTTAATAAAGACGCGATCGCCTGCTTTAACTCCCTCTAAAATCTGAGTTTGGTCTTTGATTTGCGAACCGATTGTGACTTCGCGAAACTGGGGTTTATTTTTTGCATCGGGTATCAACACACCCGTTTGACCTTTTTCGGTAACAATCGCCACCGTTGGTAATACCAGAGCATTTGACAGGCGATCGCCTAAGAACGTCAAATCGACATTTAAGCCAGAACGCAATTTATCTGCGCCCGTATCCAATGCAACCCGTATTTGAAAGGATGTTACACCTTGTTCTACTACTGCTTCTGGAGAAATTAGGCGTACACGTCCTTTAAAAACTTGATCTGGATAAGCATCGGCGACAATTTCCACAGGTTGTCCCTGTTTAATTCTGCCGATATCAGCTTCGGGGACTTGCGCTAGCACTTCTAAACCGCGTGCGACAGCGACAATTGAACTAGAAGTTGCTGAGGCACTACTTGAGGCAGAAGTTGTTGGGGTGACAAACGCGCCGATGTTAGCATACTTCTGGGTGACAATTCCTGCAAAAGGTGCGCGGATAATCGTCTCATCTAAATTAACTTGCTCCGCCTTCAATTGAGCTTGCGCTGATGCCACAGCTGCTTTACGCTGGGCGATAACTTCCGGACGGGTGCCATTTTCCAACAACCGCAACTGCGCTTTTGCTTCTTCTACTGCGGCTTTGCGTTGAGCGATTTCTTCGGAACGGCTACCAGCTTGTTGCAGTGATAATCGCTTTTGTGCTTCAAGCAAATTCGCTTTCGCGCTTTTATCTTCGCTGATAAATTGATCTAATTCTTGTTTTTGAACTGCTCCCTGCTGATATAAATATTGGTAACGCTTGACTTGTTCGCTACTGTAATTCGCCTTTGCTTGAGCTGCATCTACCAAAGCTTGAGCTTGAGCAACTTCTTGAGGACGATTTCCCGCTTGTGCTTGGGCTAATTGCGCTTGGGCTTGTGATAAACGCGCTTTCGATTGATCGATTTCTTGAGGACGACTTCCGGCTTGTGCTTCGGCTAACTGAGCCTGAGATTGAGCTAAAGAAGCGCGAAATTGCTGGATTCTTGCTTGAATGTCTGCACTATCCATCCGGGCAAGAATTTGTCCTGCTTGGACGCGATCGCCTTGCTCAACATACAATTGTTTTAAGGTTCCCGGATTTTTCGGGCTAATATTCACGCTTTGAACTGGTACAACCTTACCACTAGTGGTAATCCGCAAAGTAACGTTTTTCGCTGACACTGGCACAGTTAATTGCGTAATATCCTCTTTGCGTGTACCCTGATTTACAAAGGTGTATGTCGTCGTTGCGCCAGCAACCACCACACCAGCAGCCATCAGCCCAATCAGCCAGCGGAATGGATTCTTTACTTTACCAAATATGGGGACTTCTATTTGCGTAGTCATATATAGCCTGTAAAAAATGATGCGGGTTGGCGGTTGATAAGCGCTTCAACAACTTGAGGAAGTTACCAATCAAAAGTTGTATAAGGGTAATTTTCAGCTCTTTGTCTTAGGCAAGATTAATTGTCTGTGGTGCGGCAAATCGAGAATTCCGTGATTACGTTCGTAAAAGATAATTTACATTAACTTAAGTTTTTTATCATATTAACCTTATATACTTACAAATCACTTCACCTGAACGGGTGACTTTAATCATGAGTAATCAGTCTGGAGACTGGGGAATGGGGAATGGGTAATGGGTAATGGGTAATGGGGAATGGGGAATGGGTAATGGGGAATGGGTAATGGGGAATGGGGAATGGGGAATGGGGAATGGGGAATGGGTAAGAATTCGTTCTCTCGTTCCTAGCCTCTGGCAAGGAATGCATTCAGTGGGCTGCTGCCTCGACTGTTAGTAATAAAGGCACAAGCTTTAAAAACTGCATTTTTTGGCTCTGCCAGGAAACTTCGAGTTCTGAACACGAAACTTGAGCTTCTGAACACGAAACTTGAGCTTCTGAACACGAAACTTGAGCTTCTGAACATGAAACTTCGAGTTCTGAACATGAAACTTCGAGTTCTGAACATGAAACTTCGAGTTCTGAACATGAAACTTGAGCTTCTGAACATGAAACTTTAAGCATTTAACTGGGAATGTCTCGTTCTACACTTAAACACCAATGCCCGATGCCCAATGCCCCATGCCCAATGCCCAATGCGAGCGTGCCCGATGCCCGATGCCCAATGCGAGCGTGCCCAATGCCCAATGCGAGCGTGCCCAATGCCCAATGCGAGCGTGCCCAATGCCCAATGCGAGCGTGCCCAATGCCCAATGCCCAACTCCAAAATTTAGCTGTCGCTCAGAGCTTAGATCGTTTAAGCTAGCTGAAAGAATCTTTAGATTTATGGTTAAGAGGCGTTAGTGTGCCCAAATTAGTTCGATTAATTTCGCTTTTAGTTGCCTGTGGTTTCTGGAGTTTGCCTTATAAAGCTCATGCACAGGCATTGATTCCTCATACACTGCAACTTGATACAGCTAAATTGGAGCAGCAGGGGTTGAGTCTGGCACAAGAAGCGGCTCAACTAGCGCAGTTTCAACAGACGGAAATGGCTTTACCCAGAGCAAGGCTGGCAACTCAACTTGCTCCTAAGAATGATAAAGTATGGTTTCTCTTAGGTGGCTTGTATTTGCAAAACAAGCAGTTGGATACGGCGATCGCTGCTTTAAATAAGGCACAATCTCTCAACCCGAAGAATGCTGACGTTCAGTTTGCTTTGGGTTCAGCTAATTTTCAGCAGCAAAAGTACCAAGCTGCGGCTGAGTATTATCAAGCGGGTTTGAAGTTAAAACCCAATGACTCAGAGGGATTGTTTGATTTAGGGAATGCCTACTATAAGCTGAGTAGATTTCCAGAAGCGATCGCCCAATACAATAAAGCAGTAGCCGCTGACAAAAAATTCTGGCCCGCGATTAACAACGTCGGGTTAATTAACTACGAACAGGGCAATATCCCCGGCGCAATTAAGCAATGGCAAACGGCTGTTGCCCTAGAAAAACAAGCCGCAGAACCTTTATTAGCATTGGCAGTGGCACTGTATACTAAAGGCGATCGCGCTTCCGGTTTGGCAATGGGAGAAGCTGCAATGCGAATCGACGAGCGCTATGGTGATTTGACTTTCCTGAAGGAGAATCTCTGGGGCGATCGCTTGCTCGCTGATACGAAGAAATTCCTCGAATTACCTCGCATTCAAGCCGCCCGCCAGCCAAAGCAAACCCCGTCAGTCAATAGACAGCCGCAATAAGAGGGAGAGGGGGGGACAAGGAGAGGGGGGACAAGGAGGACAAGGAGGACAAGGGAGACAGAGGGACAAAAAAAATAATTCTTTCCCCCATCTCCCCATCTCCCCATCTCCCCATCTCCCCATCTCCCCATCTCCCCCACTCCCCTTGGGCTAAACCTGGACAAATATGGACAGGCTTCATCAAAAAATAGTCGTGAAGGATCGATGATCTACAAAACAAGCCTGTCCATATTTGTCTATTATTTGTGAAACCCCACTCCCAATCCCCCCTTGCTTAAAAGCACCATTTAACAGTACATATATACTAAAGTGTGAAAAGTAAACAGTCGCCCAACATATTGACGGGCGACGGTTACTAAATAAATTGTCAATTGTCCTGTTTGGGTAGCAGTGCGATGATTTGATCGACAAATTGTTGATGGTCAACAACTGGTTTAGAGATGTAACCATCAGCACCGCTTTGCTTGAGAAAGTTCTCGCGATCGCCTTCCATCGCGTGTGCCGTTACCAAAATAACAGGTAAATTTGCTGTTTGTGGATCTGATTTCAACATTTGTGTAATCTTGATACCATCAACAGACTTACCTTGGTAAACACTTCTTGAGAGAGAAACATCCATCAAAATAATGTCTGCTTCACCGGAAGAGGCAATTTTCATTACCTCTTCCACATTTTCAGTATGTTTTACCTCCAAGCCACCGCGCTTGGTCAAAATTTTGGAAAAAACACGAGCATTAATCAGATCGTCTTCGACAATCAAAACAGTTTTCATGAGAATTTAACTTATAGAGGTGAGGGAACTTACCACGTCGATCAAAACAGTTGTCTGTCTACTTTAAAAAAATCAATGTGTATCTCCGTCGTATGACCGATAATACTACTGATTTTTGCCTTATGAGTGTCAAGATTTTGTGTTTGATTTCATTTCATCCGTTATGCTGTGGTTGCTGCTGTGTTCATTTATAGAGATTTTTGTGTAGTGAAAATTCAGGGAAAAAACTCATGGCAAAACAGTTAAATCTTCTCCCAACGGGACAGGTAATCACCACAGCCCTGCACACGGAGATGCAACGGTCTTACCTAGAATATGCCATGAGTGTGATTGTCGGGCGGGCGTTACCAGACGTGCGTGATGGCTTAAAACCAGTGCATCGGCGTATTTTGTATGCGATGCACGAACTCGGTTTAACCCCTGACAGACCCTATCGTAAGTGCGCTCGTGTAGTCGGAGACGTACTCGGTAAATATCATCCCCACGGCGACCAATCGGTTTATGACGCTTTGGTTCGGTTGGTGCAGGATTTTTCTAGTCGGTATCCCTTATTGGCAGGACATGGCAACTTTGGCAGTGTGGATAACGACCCACCCGCAGCGATGCGCTACACAGAAACGCGCCTTGCAGCCATTAGCCATGAGGGAATGCTGACAGAAATTGGTGAAGAAACGGTGGAATTTATCGGTAACTTCGATAATTCCCAACAAGAACCGACAGTGTTACCGGCGCAGTTGCCGTTCTTGTTGCTAAATGGCTGTGCGGGTATTGCGGTCGGGATGGCAACAAATATTCCACCGCACAACTTAGGGGAAGTAGTTGATGGGTTAATTGCCTTAATCGACAATCCCGATTTAAGTGATGAAAAATTATTTCAGCTAATTCCGGGTCCAGATTTTCCCACCGGCGGGGAAATCATTGGTGATGCTGGCATTCGCGAGGCATACAGCACAGGTAAGGGTGGTATTGTGCTGCGAGGAGTTGCCCAAATAGAGGAAATTGCACCTGTTAGGGGTAGCAAACGGCGAACAGCAATTATCATTACGGAATTGCCTTATCAAGTGAATAAGGCAGCTTGGATTGAGAAAGTAGCGGAATTAGTCAATCAAGGTCGCTTGCAAGGAATTTCCGATCTGCGGGATGAAAGCGATCGCGAAGGTATGCGCGTAGTCATTGAACTCAAACGCGATACTAATCCCCAAGATGTTCTTGGGCATTTATATCACCAAACCGCTCTGCAAACTAATTTTGGGGCAATTCTTTTAGCGATCGTTGATGGACAACCGCGCCAGCTTAGTTTGCGTCATTTGTTGCAGGAATTTTTAAGTTTCCGCGAACACACTCTTAATCGGCGTTACAGCCACGAGTTAGAAAAAGCACAAAATCGCTTACATTTGCTCGACGGCTTGCTCAAAGCATTATCTAACTTAGATGATGTAATTGAAATTTTGCGGCAAGCGGCTGATGGTGCTAGCGCAAAAATCGATCTGTGTAGCCTGCTTGATTTGACTGAAGTCCAAGCAGATGCCATTTTAGCAATGCCGTTGCGACGTCTCACCAGTTTAGAACAGCAAAATTTACAGCGGGAGTTTGAGCAATTAGCTGAGGAAATTGAATTATTACAACGGTTGCTTAACGACAGAAAAGAGTTACTTAAAGCGCTGAAAAAAGACTTGCGTACTCTCAAGCGCAAGTACAGCGATGCTCGTCGTACCAAGCTTTTGGCTCTTGATACCCAGACAAAGGGACAAGAAGACAAGGAGACAAGGAGACAAGGAGACAAAGAAGAAAATTTAAAATCCAAAATCGAAAATCCAAAATCCGAAGAACCTGTAGAAGAAGTTGTTTTAGAGTTTAGCCACCGGGGGTATGTGCGCCGCACTCAGCCATCAGCTAAAAAGCCGAAAGCTGACAACGGTTTGTCGGATAATGACTTTATTATCCAAACAGCAGTAACTGATACAGACAAAGAGTTAATGGTGTTAACTAGTGGTGGTAAAGTCTACCCTGTGAACGTGGGAGACATTCCCCCAACTACTGGACGTTCTCCACGGGGAAAACCGCTGATAACCATGCTCAGTAGTACCGCTCAAGGCTCTCAAGAAGCTGTTATCAACCGCTTTGTACTGCCAGAAAACGCCGAAACCTCGCAAATGATTCTTTTGACAAAGCAGGCACGAATTAAGCGCCTTTCCCTAGGGGAATTTACTAACCTGACTCGTCGCGGAATTACAATTTTAAAACTGAAAGACGATGATGAATTGTTATTTAGCCAATTCACTACTCCTGGAGAACATCTAATTGTTGCCAGTTCCGGTGGGCGATTGTTGCGGTTTCCGGTAAATGATGAACAATTAGCGATTATGGGTCGTACTGCTGTCGGGTTGCAAGCATTACGGCTGTTGAAACATCAGCAAATGGTCGGCTGTGTAACATTTGCCAAGGATAGTAATTTGTTGTTGGTTACTGAAGAAGGATATGCCAAACGAATACCGGTGAAGGAGTTTAAACTAGCTAATCGGGGTGATTTGGGTACGCAAGCGCTGAAGTTTAAAAGTAAAACTGACAACCTAGCTGGTATGGTAATGGCGATCGCTTCTTCTGAAGTAGCGCTAGTAACAAATCGAGAGCGGGTAGTGCGTCTAAGTGTAGAAACAGTGCCTTTGTTAGGCAGAGATGCTACCGGTGAAAGCGTTCTTCAGCTTAACCGCGATGAAAAAATCATCACCGTTGCCCAAGTCTATTCGTGAACTACTAAATCCACAAAACTTACCTCACTAGTAGAGACGTTCTGGATCGAACGTCTCTTCTGTTGTTAAATGCTAATTATTACTAATACTTCAAAGGACTGTGTACAGCAGCATTCACACAGAATATCAAAGATTAGGTAAAAAAGTCTTAATATCTGACACCATAACAGATATACTAATTGAAATAATATCTCAATAAATCTAATTAGTTGTGACAAAGCAAAACTGAAGCGCTTTGTAACCTCAGCCTTAAAAATTCACGTTCAAGTGGATTTCTTAGTCTGTTCTCAATATCAGCGATCGCTATCAAAGTCAATAAAATATCACAAGATTTGAAATATTATGTTGCATCTTAGAAAAAGATTGTTATATTAGTTTACATAGAGTAACAAAGTTTCGTAAATCCACTTTGGAGTGCCAACCATGCAAAACACAACAAAAGTTTCCGCCCCCGTAATGGACGATCGCAATGCTTGGCGTTGGGGCTTCACCCCACAAGCAGAAATTTGGAACGGTCGCTTGGCAATGATTGGCTTTTTAGCCGCCGCTTTAATTGAGATATTCTCTGGTGAAGGTTTCCTGCACTTCTGGGGCATCCTGTAATATTTAAAACGATAAATATCTTAATAAATAAAAAACCTGGGAGTGTTAATTCACTTCCAGGTTTTTTACAATTTTTAGTCAATAGTCCAGAGTCCATAGTCAAGAGTAAATAGTCGAAGTATTGTTGACTTTTGACTTTTGACTCTTGACTGTTGACTGTTGACTCTTAACTCTAAATCTTAACTACCTAATATATTCCTTGAGAACGCTGTTGCGATTTGGGTGGCGTAACTTGCGGAGTGCTTTCGCCTCAATTTGACGAATTCGTTCGCGGGTGACGTTGAAAATTTGTCCAATTTCTTCTAAAGTCTTCATGCGACCGTCATCTAAACCGTAGCGCAGTCTGAGAACGTCGCGTTCGCGGGGGCTAAGACTGTCGAGGACTTTTTCTAGGTCTTCGCGCAGAAGATTTTTGGAAACTTGGTCTTCTGGGGTTTCGCCATCTGACTCAATAAAATCGCCGAGTCGAGAATCTTCTTCTTTGCCAATAGGCGTTTCTAAAGAAATCGGCAGTTGTGCAGATTTAGCAATAAACCGCAGCTTCTCAATAGTCATTTCCATACGAGTAGCGATTTCTTCTTCAGTGGGTTTGCGACCCATTTCTTGAGAAAGCAGCTTGGTGGTTTTCTTAATCCGAGAGATGGTTTCGTAAAGATGAACCGGAAGTCGGATAGTGCGAGATTGATCGGCGATCGCACGAGTAATTGCTTGACGAATCCACCACGTAGCGTATGTAGAAAACTTATAACCTTTTTCGTGGTCAAACTTTTCGGCAGCGCGAATCAAACCTAGGCTACCTTCCTGAATTAAGTCTTGGAAGGACAAGCCACGATTCATATACTTCTTGGCAATTGAAACTACTAAGCGCAGGTTAGATTGCACCATCTTATCTTTCGCCCTGCGACCGACATGTAGGCGATAACGAAATGCTGGTAGCGGCAGTTGCACTGCTTCTGCCCATTCGCTGTCCTTCGGATCGCGATCCAACTGATCTAAAAGTTTTTCGCGTGCTCTTTCTAATTCCAGTAAGTCGGCAATCTTTCGTGCCAATTCAATTTCTTCATCTGCCCGAAGAAGGCGAATACGACCAATTTCTTGCAAGTAAAGCCGAATCGAATCTTCGGTATAATGCTTTTTCTTGCTTTGGGTCCGGCGACGCGATTTAGCGGCTTTCCCAGACTTTGCGTCGTCCTCATCAGACTGAGGCTCTAAAAATTCATCGTCGCCTTCATCGTTAATAAGCAAGTCCTCTTCATCCTCGATTAAGAGTTCTTCTAACTCGAGCTCAGGCTGATTCATTATTTCTAGGTCAGGCTGATAAATGCTTTCGAGTACGTTGTTAGCCTGGTTCATGCCGCGTTCCTCATGCTCCTTGCAGAATCAATTCAGGAAAGATGTTTTTACTGCTCTTATAAATGAGCTTTTTGACAAGCGAAAATACAGGGCTTAAAGAAAGCCACTAATATTTCCGGAATCTTTACGCCTCCCAAGGGAGGTATTTGTAGCTTAAGTGCGAAGCCGCCGTTTCAACCGACTTCTGATGATGAAACTAAACGCCATAAGTGTTGCTGTTACACATCACTTTTGACTAACTGGTCTAAAAAAGACTCATCTTTCTAAAAAACTCACCACTCCATATAAAACTAATATGACTGTTGGGAGATGTTTATGTAAAGACTGTTCCGATTGTAGCCTGTTTCACAGAAATTGCACTCTTTTTGTGTAATTACAATGAAGTCTTTAAGTAAAGTTGAGCCTGTTCCACCTAAAAAGTATTGAAAAAAGTAATTATACCCTTAAATTTTGCCAAATCTTTTTCGGATTTACAGTGGCATTATCATTACATTCAAACTGAGGTATACTTGCCTTTCTCTAATTTCTAAGTATGATGTAAAACATTAGCTACTTAGAAACCGTGCATTTAATGTTAACTCAGTTTAGATGTTTGAGTGCAGCCCTTTTTACATTTACTTCATATCTTACTGAGTGATAATTTGCGTAAACTAGACATCGCCTTAAAGCTAAACAGTTGAGATGCTATGAGTGCTTCATCAAGCTTGTTGTTTTTATGATTGATTAAGCTTACCCACTTGCATTAGTTTCCGAACTGAACAGTTGTGTTGCTCATATTCAAGCACTCAACTGGCTTTTTTCCAATCACCTAAACTGAGGAGTTAAGGTATTGGGCAGAATCAGCGCTTTCTCAATTCGGTCTTAATCACACCTTAGCGCAAGAAGTGAGATTTCAGCCTTATGAAACTTGACAAACTGTTCTTATTGTATACAACGATATTTTAATCAATTCACAAAAGATTTGACACATAAGATTATAGATATTAGCCTACAAAGGGTCAAAACTGCATGACATTTATGCGAAATTGTCACTTGTGCTACAGCAGATGAAGATATTAACAAGTTTTTCACAAGCTGCTGGAGAGCGCTTAAAAGCCAGAAATTTGAGCCAAGAGCAAGGACTAGGGTCATTTATACGGCTTTATCGCATTACTTCTTTGTAGATGCTTTGGTGAAGCTGCGACTACTAAACTTTAGACTACTTCCATCGCTCCTATTAGAGCCTCAGTAGTAGGGCTACCTAACTTGCACTAAATTTAACCAAATTACGGAAAATCATGAATCCTTTCCGAAAAAACTTGACAAAAAATCCTTTTTGTGAATTAGTTTAGATTTCTGCTTGCCTTATTTTTCAGCTTCAAAAGTTCAACTGGCAGGGTAAATGACATTTAAATGGTTAAACATAACAATTAACTAAAGTGCGTTAGTAAAACTATTTAATAAGAATTTTTCTCAAACAAAATTTTTGTGTACTTCTTTTAAAACCAAGGCACGAAAAAGCCCCCAGTTATTGCTGCGAAGCGTAAACAGGGGGTTATTTAGTTGGCTTAACTATATTTGCGCTGACGGTGCTTAAGACTTACTTAAAATTGGGTGGCAGAATTACTTTGTCAACTACATGCACAATGCCATTGCTAGCGGGAATGTCAGCTTGAACGACTTTAGCACCGTTGACTGTGACTGAGTTGCTGGCACTATCAACTTTTACTGTCACAGGAGTACCCTCTACTGTTTTGACTTGTCCAGATGTTAGCTGGCTAGAGGTGACTTGCCCGGGTACAACATGATATCCCAAAAGCTTGACTAATTTTGATTTGTTTTCTGGCTTGAGGAGTTTGTCTACAGTACCTTTTGGTAATGCGGCAAAAGCAGCATCAGTAGGTGCAAATACTGTGTAAGGTCCTTTCCCAGTCAATTGTTCAGTTAAGCCTGCGGCTTGTACTGCCTTTGTTAAAGTTGTAAATGAACCCTGACTGGCTGCTGTCTGTGCCAATTCTCCCAAATTTTGGTTTGCAGTTGTGCCTGCGGGTGTTGGTGAGGCAGAAGGAACGGTAGTTGCTGGAGTTTCCGTTGTTGTCGGGGGAAGGGTTGTCTGAGTTTCTGTAGCGGGAGGAACTGTTGGATTTTCGGCAACCGGCTGGTTGTTACAGGCAGACAGAGCAACAAGACTGCCTACACTAATTGCACTGAACAATACTTTTGCTAAAATGCTGTTACTCTTTTTCATGGTCTGACCAAAAATCAAGATAAATTAACAACTATTTAAAAATTTTAATAATTGTCAGAACTAATCCCTCAGCCTAGCGAGGTAGTTTTTCAAAATATCTAGACAATCTGACCAAAAGGTGTAGAAAAAAATAAGCATGAAAGTTAGTGCCAAATCTCTATTACCAGAACGGTGGCAATGGCTGCTAGGTGGAGCGATCGCCATGCTCACTGCTAGCACTTTGGATTGGATTCAACCTTAGAACCAACAGTACCATAACAGGGCGATCGCTCAAAATCGTTCTTTGCAGTTCTCATGGGTACTGTATTTCTGCCAACGGGCAAGGAACCACTTTTCTCTCTTGAGCTTTTGGTTGATGCATCTACATCTGTCTGTTGTTTGGAAACGCCATCTCAATTATCTTTAATCAAGGCTCCTAAGTAAATAAGCGAACATTCTCTGGCGTAAATAAAATTTTTCACACATAACGTGTTATTTAAGTTGTATTTATGGGAACTATATATCTGTAGTTTGATTATTTTTCAACAACCAGAATGTTCTCTTTATCTCGTCAAAGTGTGACTACTTTTTTTCTAATTTTTTTGTGCATCATCGGAGTTGGATTAATCCAATTTACGCGACTGCAAAAACATAACAGTAGCAATATTGCATCTTTCAAAATCGAAAAAAAAATTAAATCAGAAAAATTACGTCTTATGTTTCTGAAAAATATGCCCAGTTTCGGCTATAAAAACTTAATTGCCGATTGGGTATATCTCGATTTTTTGCAATACTTTGGTGATGATGAAATTCGCGAAAAAACAGGTTACAGTCTCAGTCCAGAATATTTTGAAGTCATTTTGGGAAACGATCCGCGATTTTTAACAGCTTATATTGGTCTTTCTACTAGTACTTCTATGTATGCTGCTATGCCAAAAAGGTCTGTTGCCTTAATGGAAAAAAGTTTAAAGTCACTATCTCCTTGGGTTCCAGAAAAATCTTATTATGTGTGGCGTTATAAAGGAATTGATGAGTTATTATTTTTAGGTAATTCGACCGCCGCAAGACAATCTTTTGAAACGGCGGCAAACTGGGCGAATAACTATTCAGATGAAGAAAGTAAACAAGTTATAACTATTTCTCAAAAAACTGCTGATTTTCTCAGTCATAATCCTGATAGCAAACATGCTCAAATTGCTTCATGGGCAATGGTTTTAAATAATCATGTTGATGAGAAAACCCGTAAAATAGCAATTGGACAAATCGAAGCTTTGGGAGGAAAGGTAATCAGTACTCCTCAAGGAAATCAAATTAAGTTTCCGAAGAAAGATTGAATAGTGGTTGGTGGTTGGTTGTTGGTGGTTGGTGGTTGGTGGTTGGTGGTTAGTTGTTGGTAGTTGGTGGTTGGTGGTTGGTGGTTAGTTGTTTGTGGTTGGTGGTTGGTGGTTGGTGGTTAGTTGTTGGTGGTTGGTCGTTGGTTGTTATACCAATTATCTGTGATGTTGCGTTTTATTCGCCTCAGGCTGGAAGCCTGGGGCTAAACGAACTAAGCCATGACTAGCGGGCTTGTTAAGAACATTTTTACAGAGAATTGGTATTAGTTGCTAATATGAACTAATAACTACTAACTACTAACTACTAACCTCTAACCTCTAACTACTAACTTATAACTACTAACCTCTAACTTATAACTACTAACGCTTGCTTTGTTTTGGTATAACGGCAAATTAATTGAGTCTCAAACTCTGGAGTTAGCAATTGACGATCCGGGGTTACTTTATGGAGCGACGGTTTTTACTACGCTGCGGGTTTATGGCAAGCTGGATAGTAGTTTAACTAATTGGGTGTCACATTGCGATCGCCTGCAATTTAGTTTACAAACTTTTGGTTGGCAGCAACCAGACTGGAAGCGTCTGCGTCAAGGCGCAGAACTTATCATGGCACACTTTCCTATTCTGAGAATTACTGTCTTTCCTGATGGACGAGAGTGGATAACTGGCAGATTATTAATCCCGGATTTGACTTATAAGCAAATAAATGGTATTGAATGCACCGTTTCCATACCGGAATATTATCGCAGTCTTGCGATTCACAAAACTGGAAATTACCTGAGTGCTTGGTTGGCAAAAAATAGCGCTCAAAAGTTGAATGCTCAAGAAACAATTTTAGTTTCAAAAGCGGGAAATTGGTTAGAAACGAGTACCGGCAATCTTTGGGGATGGCTTGATGGCTGTTGGCGGACGCCTCCAACAGAGGGAATTTTGCCAGGAATTATGCGTGAGAAATTGATAAATTACCTTCACACTCAGCAGCAAGTGGTGAGAGAGGAACCTTGGACACCAGAGTTAGTCAAAAAATTTGAGGCGATCGCTTACAGTAATTGTGTAGTCGAACTTATCCCCATCCACACCGTCATTCAGCCGACAGGAAAGCTAGAATATGATCCCAGGCATCCGATTTTTCAGCAATTGCGGCAACTTTTTCTAGCATGAGGGTGCGGAAATCTGATATACCTTAAGATAAGTTAACATAATTCTTATAATGCCCTCTCCTAACAGAGATGCACTTGCCTTCGCACAAAAAGTATTGGAGGATTGACCGAGCGTGAATAAAAGATGGAGAAATGCGGGGCTGTACGCGCTGCTTTTTATTGTTGTCATAGCTTTAGGAACAGCATTCTTTGACAAACAACCCCAAAGCAGAGAAACATGGCGTTACAGTCAGTTTATTCAAGAAGTTGAAAACAATAACGTTGCAAAAGTCAGTTTAAGTGCAGATCGGTCTACGGCTCTTGTCAAGTCGAATCAAGGAACCCAGTTTATAGTCACCTTGGTCAACGATCCAGACCTGATCAATACTCTCACCGCAAAAAACGTTGATATTTCTGTTTTGCCGCAAACCGATGAAGGATTTTGGTTTAAGGCACTCAGCAGCTTATTTTTCCCAGTATTGCTTTTAGTTGGCTTATTCTTTCTACTGCGTCGTGCCCAAAATGGTCCGGGTAGCCAAGCAATGAACTTTGGTAAGTCTAAAGCCAGAGTGCAAATGGAGCCACAAACCCAAGTAACCTTTGGTGATGTTGCGGGTATCGACCAAGCGAAGCTGGAATTAAACGAAGTTGTAGACTTTCTCAAAAACGCCGATCGCTTTACCGCAGTTGGTGCAAAAATTCCTAAAGGTGTGCTGCTAGTTGGTCCTCCCGGTACAGGTAAAACTTTACTAGCTCGTGCTGTAGCCGGGGAAGCGGGTGTTCCCTTCTTCTCCATCTCTGGTTCCGAGTTCGTAGAAATGTTCGTGGGTGTAGGTGCTTCCCGCGTGCGTGACTTGTTCGAGCAAGCTAAATCTAATGCTCCGTGTATCGTCTTCATCGATGAAATTGACGCTGTAGGTCGTCAGCGGGGTGCAGGTTTAGGCGGTGGTAACGATGAGCGCGAACAAACCCTCAACCAGTTGCTGACCGAAATGGACGGCTTTGAGGGCAACACCGGCATTATCATTATTGCTGCTACCAACCGTCCGGATGTATTGGATGCAGCATTGTTGCGTCCGGGTCGCTTTGACCGTCAAGTTGTGGTGGATCGTCCTGATTACGGCGGACGCAGTGAAATTCTCAAAGTTCATGCTCGTGGCAAGACTTTGGCGAAGGATGTGGACTTGGATAAAATTGCCCGTCGTACTCCTGGTTTCACCGGTGCGGATTTGTCCAACTTGTTGAATGAAGCGGCAATTTTGGCAGCACGACGCAATTTGACGGAAATTTCAATGGATGAAATCAACGACGCGATCGACCGCGTGTTGGCAGGTCCAGAGAAGAAAGACCGAGTAATGAGCGAAAAGCGCAAGACATTGGTAGCATACCACGAAGCCGGTCACGCTTTAGTTGGTGCTTTGATGCCAGATTATGACCCAGTGCAAAAAATTAGCATTATTCCTCGCGGTCGTGCAGGTGGTTTAACTTGGTTTACCCCCAGCGAAGACCGGATGGACACTGGTTTATACAGCCGCGCTTATTTGGAAAATCAGATGGCTGTAGCTTTGGGTGGTCGGATTGCTGAAGAAATTATCTTTGGTGAAGAGGAAGTGACTACAGGTGCTTCTAACGACTTGCAACAAGTAGCGCGTGTTGCTCGGCAGATGATAACACGATTTGGCATGAGCGATCGCTTGGGTCCAGTTGCCCTCGGTCGTCAGCAAGGTAATATGTTCCTCGGTCGGGATATCATGTCAGAGCGCGATTTCTCGGAAGAAACCGCTGCTGCCGTTGATGAAGAAGTCCGCAAACTTGTGGATGTAGCTTATCAACGTGCTAAAGATGTTTTGGTTAGCAACCGCCACATTCTCGACCTCATCGCGCAAATGCTGGTTGATAAGGAAACTGTGGATGCTGATGAGTTGCAAGAAATTCTCGCGAACAACGATGTAAAAACCGCTGCGTTTGCGTAATTCAGTAGAGACGTTCCACACCGAACATTCAGTAGAGACGTTCCACACCGAACGTCTGTACACGAGTTAATTAACAATTCATAACTTTTGATAGGGTAATTTTGGTACTTTCCATTACCCTATTTTTTTAGTATCAAAAAGTAGAATAGGCTGAAGTACAAAAATATAAGCGATCGATATTAGTTGAGCTTCTTGAAGTAATATAGCGGTTAAGAGTTGTGTACAAATACGCGCTAATTTCACCTTTTAGGAGAATTGCTATAGAGGTGGTATCTATTAGACCTATCCTTAATATAAACAGATAAATTTTACCAGCATCTCAAATGGAAGTTGGTGAAAAAGCTTGTAAACTGCCTTTGTAATGTCTCTAAAGGCTATTTGGATCTACGCCCATAGCCCGCAGCCTTTCTGCTAGTAATTGGGCACGTTGTTCAGCTTCGGAAACACGTTGTTCAGCTTCGGAAACACGTTGTTCAGCTTCAAAAGCACGTTGTTCAGCTTCAAAAGCGCGTTCATCACCAGTTAGCAAAATATTCCCATCTTTGTAACACCAACGCAACCAAATATCTTGTCTACCTTCAAATTCTCCTTCCCAAAGAGTCAAACCTAAACCAACTTGTTCTAACCAAGTTTCTGTAGTTTCAAAATAACGCCTTCCTCTAAGTTCATAAATGCGTAGCGGTTGTCCTAATTGCTGAGTGGGGTCATATACAATGTAGTAACTCACCCGCATGTGTTCATAAATTTCTAGTTTTCTCCCTAATTCATCACCTTCTTTATTTGAGACAATTTCAATTGCAACTTCTGGGGGTTTACCAAAACGCCAAACCATGTAACAACGATTTTGCTTTTCCCACCAATTTTGAGGAACTTGTACATCTAAGCTGAGGAAAATATCGGGTACAATGGGAGGCTCACCGTCTGTATGATAAATGCCGACATTAGCAGCGGCTAGGAAAATTTGATTTTGTTGAGAACTATAAAGAGAACCGACTGAAAGGCGTTGTTGTTTTTCGGAAGCGAAATTATCCACAGGCTTATCATCTTCAGTGACTAGCTGGTTAGCATCTGGCACGTAGTAATCATCATTATTGATTAAAAGTTGCTCAACCATAAATTTATCTACAAATTTCAAGTGTTATTTCTAGGTTAGTTGATTAAAAAGTAAAAGTGCGATTAGCCTTTATGCTTTAAGCTTTGCTTATCGCACTTTCTGTATTCGGATAATATGGAATATACGCATGAGTGGCAAATTTATTAATAACAAGACAATTAAAGGTACATATAAGTTGATTCCTAGGGAAACCGATTTGAATCAAACTCAATTTGGAGAATTCACAGTAATTAAGGAAAATTAAAGCAAAAGACAACTAGTCTTGCATTACTAGATGTTACTTTCACATAAATACTGTAACAATATTTATAAAATCGTTGAAAATTAGTGCATTTCACCTATGCTTACCCAAGATAAACAACAACGCAACTGGAAACCGATTATTAAGCAATTTGAGGCTGTACTGGGCAAAAATGGGGTAGTACAGCGTCGAGAAGAACTGATTACTTATGAGTGTGATGGTTTGACTAGCTATCGTCAACGTCCAGCGGTGGTAGTTTTGCCAAGAACTACAGAACAAGTTGCCCAAGTCGTGAAGATATGCGATCGCTATTCTATCCCCTTTATCGCCCGTGGCTCTGGCACCGGTTTATCTGGTGGTGCTTTGCCAATTGAAGATTGCGTTTTAATTGTCACTTCTTTAATGCGGCAAATACTCAGCGTCGATTTAGAAAATCAGCGCGTAGTCGTTCAGCCTGGGGTAATTAACAATTGGGTGACACAAACTGTTTGTGGTGCTGGATTTTACTACGCTCCCGATCCTTCGAGTCAAATTATCTGCTCAATTGGTGGCAATGTCGCAGAAAATTCTGGTGGAGTACATTGCTTGAAGTACGGTGTCACCACTAACCACGTTCTCGGATTGAAAATTGTCACGCCTGATGGTTCAATTGTCGATATTGGCGGACAAATTCCGGAAATGCCTGGTTATGATTTAACAGGTATATTTGTTGGTTCCGAGGGCACTTTAGGAATTGCTACAGAAATTACTTTGCGAATTCTCAAAAGCGCAGAATCAATTTGCGTCCTTCTAGCAGATTTTACCACAGTTGAAGCCGCAGCGGAAAGTGTTTCTGACATCATCAGCGCCGGCATTATTCCCGGTGGGATGGAAATGATGGATAATATCAGCATCAATGCTGTGGAAGATGTAGTTGCTACAAATTGTTATCCCCGCGATGCAACGGCAATTTTGTTAGTAGAAATCGACGGTTTAGAAGTGGAAGTTACAGCAAATAAACAGCGCGTTGCAGAAATTTGTCTCAAGAATGGTGCGCGTAACATTACATCTGCTAGTGACTTAGAAACGCGATTAAAATTGTGGAAAGGACGCAAAGCCGCTTTTGCCGCTGCGGGAAATTTAAGTCCTGACTATTATGTTCAAGATGGTGTAATTCCCCGCACGCAATTACCTTACGTTTTGCAAGAAATTGAGGCATTAAGTCAAAAATTTGGTTATCAAATTGCGAATGTATTTCACGCTGGAGATGGCAATCTTCACCCGCTGATTTTATTTGATAATTCCGTGGAGGGTGCATTAGAAAAGGTGGAAGAAGTCGGCGGAGAAATTCTTAAACTTTGCGTGAGAGTAGGTGGAAGTATTTCTGGTGAACATGGCATTGGTGCAGATAAAAAATGTTATATGCCAGATATGTTTAGCGAAATCGATTTAGAAACTATGCAATGGGTTCGGCAAGTTTTTAATCCTCAAGGTTTAGCAAATCCTGGAAAGATTTTTCCCACACCGCGTACTTGTGGTGAAGCTGCTTCTGCAAGTAAGCAGCAGTTTGAAGGTGTGGAACGCTTTTAAATTTCGCGCCTTGGCGTAATACAATACAGATATTGTAGGGTGCGTTATAACGAAGTTTAACGCACCATTAATGGTATGAGATACCGTATTTTCGGCGGTAACACAGCTTCTTAGTGGTTTTATATTTAATTTAACCCACCTACTTAATATAAGTACAGAAACTTTGAATATGTAGCTATCTTAAATAATTCGTAAAAAAGGCTTTTCGGAAAGAAACGAACCGCAGAGACGCAGAGAACACAGAGGAAGAGTAAAAAAGAGTTTCACGTTCTCATTTATTATAAAAATTTACTTTAAATGTATTTTAAACCACAGATAAACTTTGTTTTTTTTTCTTTATAAAAAGCCGATAAAAATCCGGATTGAGAATATTTTAGTTTGTAGTTTACAATAGCCGAGAACAGTTAGTCAAAGCCACAAATGAATCGCTTTGCTCGTCGTTGTCTATTTTACTTATTATATTTAGGATTAATACTCAATTTAACAGTATTTTCGCTACCTGTACCTGTTAATACTCAAAGTATAAATTCACCGGAAATAACAGAAATTCGTGGCGTTTGGCTGACTAATGTGGCAAGTGGTGTGCTATTTGTTCCTTGGGGTATCAATCGCGCTTTAAATCAATTATCAAGGCTCAATTTTAATACGATTTATCCTGTCGTTTGGAATCGAGGATATACTTTTTATAAAAGTCTTGTTGCTAAACAAATTACTGGTTCAGATTCTCAACCTTTGCTGAAATTCATGCACGGGGGACGAGATGCTTTAACAAGCTTAGTCAAGCTTTCTCAAGCTAAAAATTTGAGTGTGATTCCCTGGTTTGAATATGGGTTGATGATACCCCATAATTCACAATTGGCAAAAAGTTATCCAGATTGGTTGACTATTGGGCAATCGGGTATTAAATCTATTCAAGAAAGTCCTCCGGAAGAAATTAACAACGGTGTAAATAAGGTGGCTTGGCTGAATCCTCTCCATCCGCAAGTTAAAGAGTTTATTAAAGCGTTAATTTTGGAAATCGTTAGTAATTACAATGTCGATGGTATTCAGCTTGACGACCACTTTGCGATGCCTGTACAGTTCGGTTATGATGCTTTCACTGTCAAAGTTTATCAACAAGAACATCAAGGTAAAAGTCCCCCTACAGATTGTTTTAACTCAGAATGGATGCGTTGGCGAGCGGATAAAATTACAGATTTCATGGCGGAAATTTATCAAGCTGTCAAAGCAGTTAAACCGAATGCGAAAATATCTCTATCGCCGAATTCTCAAGCTTTTGCTTATAAATATTACTTGCAAGATTGGGAAAGCTGGGTAAAAAAAGGTTTGGTGGATGAGTTGATTTTGCAGGTATATCGAGACGATCCTGACAGTTTTATGGCGGAAATCAGCGCACCAGCGGTACAATTTGCGCTGAGTCAAATACCTGTAGGAATAGGGATATCAACAGGTACTTTACGCGATTCTGTGGAAATTGCCCAAATTAAAGAACAAGTGAGAATGGTACGCGATCGCCATTTTGATGGTATCTCTTTTTTCTACTGGGAAAGTTTATGGGGTTACATCGCACCGGAATCCCCAAAACAACGGCGTCAGGCTTTTAGTGAGATTTTCAACGCTACAGCTAAGAAATCATTGCTGCCTTAAAAATAATGGTACTAAAACCTGTAAAATCTGAACTAGGGTTCACTTTGCTGTGGACTGTAACTACTTTTAGCGGCTTTCTGCTCAGTTTGCTTTTTGTTGAAATTGGCGAAAAGGCAGATGTGGGAATTTTACAAGCTGCCATCGGTTCAAGTGCGATCGCACTTCCTCAAAGTTTCCTTCTCAGACAACGCATCTTCTCAAAGATGTGGGTGTTATCAACTGTTTTCGGTTGGATTGTCATCACGGCTATCAGTGTTGGTGCTATGGGTTGGATCGTCTCTACAAGTCAATTTTTACCCTTTCGAGTCGTTTATGGCTCAGTTTATGCAGCAATTGGCGGTTTTGTTATCGGATTCTTTCAATGGCTGGCGATTTGTCCGTCTGTTCCCTCGGCTTGGCGATGGATATTTATAAGTTCTTTGAGTTGGGCGATCGCTATACCTGTAGGTTCTGTCATTGGTATGCTTTTGTACCGTCTATCAAGGGTATTTTTAGGCGAAATCGTCGGTTTAGCTATTACTTGGCTTTTGGTTGCTATTATTACAGGTATCAATGCTGACAAAATTTTTCGGTAAGATTGTAAAGAATTATAAAAATATTATTGATTTATAATTAAGTCTGTGCAAATATTTGAAAAAAGTATTAAAAATAACATTTAGGAAATTTACTTTAACCTGCAAATGCATTTTCGCCTTTAAAAAGCAGGATTTTTTCAACTGATATTAATTAAGCTTCAAAGCTTGGCACGAAAAGTCGAGAAAGATATAAACATCGCTCTCGTCAACGCGCTGGAATACATTGTTTGCGGGGAAGTGAAGAATTTATCGAAATATTATATATACAACCCGCCATGAGTTGAAGAAAGCAAAACTAGACAAAGATCGCATGAATATTAATCCATTGGAATCAACCGCAGAGTTGATACAAGCATCACCATCGGGTGCGATCGCCTCTGGCGGGGCTTTGCCCATCGCACTTCATGAGGAAAGTACTAGCGAGCAGCTTCTACTAAGCATATATAATTCTGTTGAAGCATCAATCTTTGTAGTAGATGTTTTAGAAAATGGGGATTTTCGGTATGTTGGGTTAAATCCAACTCACGAAAGATGGACTGGTATTCGTAAAGATGATTTGAGAGGGAAAACACCAGAAGAAGTACTTTCCCCAGTCGATGCGGCAAACGTGCGTCAGCATTATAGTGAGTGCGTGCGATGCAGCAAAACTATTTGCTACGAACAATGCTTGCAATTCCAGGGAATTCCTAGTTGGTGGAAAACAACGCTAACACCATTGCGAAATAGTAATTCCCGGATTTATCGATTAATTGGCACTAGTAAGAATATTACCGCTATCAAACAAGCAGAAGCAGGGGGAATTGACGCGCAGCGCGAGGAACTTCTAAAAGCGATCGCCGAACAAATTCACTCTGGTGTAGAATTACAGATAATTATCAATCAAACAGTAAAGAGAATTCGCTCTTTTTTAGAGAGCGATCGCGTCATCATTTATCGCTTCCAAGTCGATTGGAGTGGGATTATAATTGCCGAATCAACTATTGTTGCTGGTACTTCTCTTCTAGGAACAAACATCAAAGATACTTGTTTTAGTGAAAAATATATAGAACGTTACAAACGTGGTGGAATTCAAGTTTTAGAAGATATTTACGCGGCTGGTTTGCATCCTTGTCAAATTGACTTACTTGCCTCTTTCCAGGTTAAAGCCAACGTCGTCGTGCCGATTTTATTAAAGCAGGATTTGTGGGGCTTACTGATTGTCCACCATTGCCGATCGCCACGTCAATGGCAACAGACAGAAATTGATTTGCTCAAACAAATAGCTACTCAATTAGGAATTGCCGTACAGCAAACACAACTTCAGCAACAAATAGAAACTCTCAAAGCACAGTTTAACTCGCAGATGCAGTTAATTTTCAACTATGAAGCAGTTGTGCGCCGAATTACCGAAAAAATCCGCGACAGTTTAGATGAAACACAGGTTTTGCAAACAGTAACTCAGGAATTAGCAAAAGTCCTGAAAGCTGATTCTTGTCAAATTGAATTTTATAACAATTGTTGTAGTGTGGCAACAGTTGCCTATGAATACACTAATAGCAAATTTCCATGCCAAGAATCGAGCAGACAGATTGCAGACTTTCCAGAAATTTATCAGCAATTGTTGCAAAAAGAACCTTTACAATTTGTCCAAGTTGTGGGTGTGAATCCTCAAGCTGTAATGACATTAGCTTGTCCAATATTCGACGCACAAAAAATTTGGGGAAATCTGTGGCTGACAAGACAAACTCAAGAAGCTTTTGCAGAATTTGAAATTCAACTAGTACAGCAAATAGCCAACGAATGCGCGATCGCCATTTGTCAAGCGCGACTTTACAAAGCTGCACAAGCACAAGTTAAAGAACTAGAAAAACTCAAACATCTGAAAAACGACTTTTTGCGAACCCTTTCTCATGAATTGCGAACCCCCATAACCAGCATCAGTCTTGCAGCGCAAACATTAGAAAGTGTTCTCCAGCAAGAAGGAGTATTAGAAATAGAATTAGTTCCGCAACTGTTTGGGATACTTGAAAACGAATGTGAACGAGAAAGCAAATTAATTAACGATCTACTTACATTAACATACCTCGAAGCCGACATTGAGCCAATGACTTTAATAGCCATTGACTTACAAACCTGGCTTCCTTCTATCGTCGAGCCTTATCGAGAACGCATTTACTGCCAGCAGCAACAATTAAGTTTAAGTATTGCGAAAGAACTGCCATCTTTACAAATAGATATCACAGATTTGGAGCGTATTATCACAGAATTGTTAAATAATGCTTGTAAATATACTCCTGGTGGTGAAGCGATCGCAGTTTCAGCTTACTTGAAAGCAGACACAGTATGTCTTAGCGTTAGCAACACCGGCGTTGAGATACCCTCAGATGAACTTTCACGCATTTTCGATCCGTTTTACCGCATTCCCAAAAATGACCCCTGGAAATACGGTGGAACTGGATTAGGATTAGCATTAGTGAAGAAAATGGTCAAACATTTAAAAGCCACAATTGATGTAGAGAGTGCTGACAATAAAACCACCTTCACCATCCAATTTTAGCCTAACTCGTTCCTGTCCACTCGTTCCCAGACTCTGGCTGGGAATGCCTTCATGAGCGATGCCTCATCTTAACTCGTTCCCAGACTCTGGCTGGCAATGTCTTCTGTGAGGCTCTGTCTCCCCTAAATCAATCAACTCTACCTCTAATAACCCCGGTTGTCCCATATAATTACGGTAACTCGAATAGCGCCAATGAGCCGGATCATCTATATAACCACGTTTCACCGGATTATTATGGATATAATCCAACTTCTGTTTAAATATTTCCTCATCCAAAATAGCTTGTGGATGAAAACCTTCTTGCCAAACCTGATATTCTTGTTTTGTCTTATGTTTGAGTTTGTAGAATTCAAATTGATTAAGAATATAGCTAAAGTTATTTTTCTTAAGTAAGTCAATAATACAACGAGCCGTAAATGATTTAAAATCGCCTACTTCTTTAGATAAACTTGCGGCTGACGCAATTAAATGGAGATGATTCTCCATAATTACGTAACCATACAACTTTAATCGTTGCTGTCGTTGAAGAAAATTTAGAGAATTGAAAATAATTTCTGCGAATTCAACTTTACCAAACAGTGGCATCCAATTTACCACTGTGCAGGTGAGAAAGTGTGGCTGGGTTCCTAGTACGTGGTAGCGGTTGCGTCCCTTGGGCTGACCCAGGACAAAAATGGACAGCCTTCATCCGAAAATGTCGTGGGGGATCGAGGATCTAGTAAACAAGGCTGTCCATTTTTGTCTACTTTTTGTGAAACCCATAGTGTTACCTTATTATAGCGAGGCAGAGCCACAAGAGATGCATTCCCAGCAGTCGTGCTGGGAACGAGAAAACGAGTAAAGCAGAAAATGCTTTAGCTGATTTCAGTTTCACTAGCTGCATTTAAAAGTCCAGTAGCGACTTCAGCAGTTATGTCGCTTGCTACTTCCCCAGCAGCTTCACCAAGTATCTCTTCTGCTATATCACCAACTATTGCCGCAACTAAACCAATGCCAGGTATTGCCTCGATAGCCAGTCTGGTTCGCCTTTTGACTATCACCCTCACCACCACATTACACAGCTTTTTTTCATTTGGCGACTCAAAAAACTCGGCTGTATCATTAATAGCGTTACTCACTGTTTTACCCATAGTTGATGCGGCTTCATGAGTAAATTCTGCGGTTCCATTAACTGCATTACCTAACGTTTCACCAACAGATAATACAGCTGTGCCACATAAATTGACTGTGCTAGTAGCAACTTGACTTATCGCTTCACCCGTAACAGACATGTCTATGATGGCTTTTTCCCCAACCGATGACGCAACTTGTCCAACTGACTTTGCGGTTTGAACAGTTATACTGCCTACTGCTTCCTGTACGGACTCAACTGCTTTAGTGACTGATTGCCAATTCATAAAGTTGGTTATTGTAATAATTATTTAATAAATTTTATTGATGTATTGCTTAACTGTCATTATTATTCTTAGCAAAACATCCAACCTTTAAAATTAAATCAATTCACTTAAGTGAATGACATACGAAAATCCTAAAAACTATCTAATTAAAGTTACTGAAATTGAGGCAATGTAAAAATACATTTCCTCAATTCTTAAGCTATGCGAAATACTAAATTTCTCAAAAAAGCGGAAAAAATGCTGGCGTAAGACTCAAAGGTATGCTATTATTCATAATGGTGTGGGTGACTAGCTCAATGGTAGAGCATCAGACTCTTAATCTGCTGGTTCTGGGTTCGAGTCCCAGGTCACCCATTGAATGATGTACATTATTTTTCACAAGATAGCCTTTAAAGATGTTACAAAGGCAGTTTATAACCTATTTTATGGTTCAGGCGCAACCATATATTTTTCAATAACTGTCTTCCAAACTAAATATGCCTGACCATTTAAATGTAGCCCATCCACTGTATATTGAGCATCTAATTGGTTTTCTGAGTCTAATAAAAGAGAAAATATATCTATATATTCATAATTAAATTCTTTCGCTAAGTTTTTCAAGCCGGAATTAATTTTTAAGACGTTATTATTATCTTGCCAATATAGATAAACTTTATTGTTGACAGGTAAGACACTTTGCACAAATACTTTTGTTTTTGGTGTTTTTTCTTTCAAGTCACGTAAGATATTTTTATATTGTTCTAAAGTTGCTGTTACCGATTTCCCATCATTGATTAAATCGTTAATACCTATCATTAAGAATATTTGTTTTGGTTTGGATTCTAATATGGTATTTAAACGATGTAATATTCTCTCTGTGGTATCACCAGAAATACCCCTATTTTTTACATTCAATCCTAATAACTCTGTCCATTCACCTTCATCGGTGATACTATCACCCAACATAATGATATCCGATTCAGATAATGGTAGTTTTTCAAATTGGCTTTTTTTATGCCAATAGTAAGGCGGATAGTCAAAATGTTTACTCTTATTCTCGGGCAAAATATGCAAGACTTTATTAAATAAATATGACAAACCACCTTTTTTGGCAATAAATAAAGCGATAGCGATAAAAAATAAAATATTGAAAATACAGGAAAGTAGTAAGAAATTTTGAGTTTGATTAATCATATTTTTAAATTAAATATTAAATATTTAGCTTATTGTTGAGAATTCGTTAAAAAAAGCTGCACTCGCTGCCATACTTGTTCTAATAAATTAGGATTATCTGCATCAAACCACTCAATCTGTGGAGATACCTGAAACCATGTGCGTTGACGTTTGGCAAATTGTCGCGTATGCAAAATTGTTAATTCTTGAGCTTTATCTAAAGATATCTCATCTGCTAAATATTCTTTTATTTCTTGATATCCTAATGTATTTAACAAAGATAAGTCAGCACCATATTTCTGACAAAGATATTCTACTTCAGCTACTAAGCCATTTGCGATCATTTGCTCTGTGCGCTTTGCAATACGCTGGGTTAAGTGGTGAGAATCGCAATTTAAACCAATTTGCAAAATTGGATAATTTGGTGGATTCTCTCCTTGCTGTTCGGAAATAGGGCGACCAGTGACATAAAATACCTCTAATGCTCTTAAGGTTCGCACTGGATCGTTAGGGTGAATTTTTTGTGCTGCAACTGGATCAACTTGTTGCAACATGATGTAGAGTTGCATTTGACCGAAAGATTCGAGATGCGATCGCAATTCTTTCTGCGGTGCAACTCTGGGAATTTTCATTCCTTGTACAATAGAACGTATATATAAACCGGTACCACCAACTAGCAATAGTGGACGAAGATCAAAAGAAGCAATTAAGGCTTGTGCTTGCTGTTGGTAATCTGCTACCGTCATTATGTCTGTGGGAGCGCAAATATCTATTAAATAGTGTGACACCAACTTTTGTTCAGCCGTTGTTGGTTTAGCCGTACCAATATCAAACTCGCGGTACACTTGACGAGAATCTGCACTCAAAATTACAGAATTCAACTTTCTTGCCAAAGATAACGCTAACCCCGATTTACCTGTCGCCGTCGCTCCACAAATTACAATTAGTTTGGTCATTGGTCAAAGTAGGTCATTGGGCATTGGTAATTGGTTCGCCAGTGCGTTGGGGAGGCAGTGCGTTGGACGGGTTTCCCGGCTTGAAGCATCTGCCGTCGGGTCTCCCGACTTGAAGCACCTGGCGAACCCCGAAGGGGTAATGGGGAATTGGGCATTGGCATTGGGCTAGCGGGCAAGCGGGCAAGCGGGCTAGCGGGCAATTTCAGGAGGGGAAAAGGGAAAAGGGACTCATGGCAAGAAAGAAGAAATATTTCCCCCCTGCCTAAGAAAGCCCCCCCTGCCCCCCTCTTCCACTTCCCCCCTCTCTAGCAAGGCTTTTATGCTAGAATTTTGGAGCCTTTTCGCTTCTTTTTCGGCTAATGTAATTTTGGCACAAGCGATACTCACTCTTCAGACTTGCTGCGCGATGCTCATCACATCGATAATATATTAATCGCACTCAAAGCCAATCCATCAAGTAAACCAAGCCAGCTACATCCCCTATATAAACTTATCATCTAATTGCCCTACAGTCGCCTCCAACCCTTTTGTGTTAGAATTTTGGAGTGATTTGACTTTATTTGTATTTTAACGAGTTCACCCCCACGAATCAGGAGAAATTTCATGACGAGCAGTTACAGTGCCGATCAGATTCAAGTTCTGGAAGGTCTGGAACCCGTCCGCAAACGACCGGGGATGTACATCGGCACCACTGGTCCAAAGGGACTTCATCATCTAGTTTACGAGGTGGTGGACAATTCCGTTGATGAGGCTTTGGCTGGGTACTGTACCCATGTGGAGGTGGAAATCAATGCCGATGGTTCTGTAACGGTAACAGACGACGGTCGCGGTATTCCCACCGATACTGTCTCTAAGACGGGAAAATCAGCACTAGAAACGGTGATGACGGTACTCCACGCTGGAGGTAAATTTGGCGGCGGTGGTTACAAAGTTTCTGGGGGATTGCACGGAGTTGGTATTTCTGTTGTCAACGCTCTATCTGAGATGGTTGAAGTTACAGTTTGGCGAGATAAAAAAGTCCATGTCCAACGCTTTGAACGCGGTATTCCGGTTACTGAAATGAAAGTGAAGCCGTTGAAAGAAGCAAGAACCGGAACTTCTATCACCTTCAAGCCAGATGAGCAAATCTTCACTACGGGTATTGAGTTTGATTACATCACTTTAGCAGGTCGTCTGCGGGAATTGGCATATCTGAATGCCGGTGTGAAAATTATCTTCACCGACAACCGTTTAGAATTACTTAAAAGCGATACCCCCAAGGTAGAAACGTATGAGTATAAGGGCGGTATCAAAGAGTATATTGCCTACATCAACCGCGAGAAGCAGCCACTACATGAAGAAATTATTTTTGTGCAGGGGGAACGTAACAACGTGCAAGTTGAAGTGGCTTTGCAGTGGTGTACGGATGCTTATACGGATAACTTGTTAGGATTTGCGAATAATATTCGCACGGTAGATGGTGGTACGCACCTAGAGGGTTTGAAGACGGTTCTGACACGCACCTTGAATGCGATCGCCCGCAAGCGCAATAAAATTAAAGACAACGAACCAAACCTCAGCGGTGAACACGTCCGTGAAGGTTTAACAGCGGTAATTTCCGTCAAAGTCCCCGAACCGGAATTTGAAGGACAAACTAAAACCAAACTCGGTAACACCGAAGTCCGGGGAATTGTCGATTCTTTAGTTGGTGAAGTTCTCACCGAGTACTTAGAATTTCGCCCTGGTGTTGCCGATGCTGTTTTAGATAAAGCCATTCAAGCTTTCAAAGCCGCTGAAGCCGCACGTCATGCACGAGAGTTAGTCCGCCGCAAATCAGTACTGGAATCGTCGCCATTACCCGGTAAATTGGCAGATTGTAGCTCCAGAGATCCCGGTGAATCGGAGATTTTCATCGTCGAAGGCGATTCAGCGGGTGGTTGCTTCTTTTTATACACAAATATTTTACTTACTGATGGACGTGTACTGACGCTAAAAGAGATTATAGACGAGCAAGAACAAGGTAAAGAGAACTTCTGTTACACCATTAGGGAGAGTGGCAACATAGGTGTAGAACGTATTATTAATGCCAGACGAACCAAGGAAAATGCGGAAGTTGTGAAACTGACCTTGGACAACGGCGAAACAATTATCTGCACGCCAGATCATCCCTTTATGTTGCGAGATGGTAGTTATAAAGCAGCAGAATTACTGACTCCCGAAGATTCGCTGATGCCCATACATCGCAAGCTCTCCCAGAAAAATGAACGAGGAACTGGGCTGAATGGCTACGAAATGGTTTGGAATCCATTGAAAGATACATGGATTTATACGCATTTATTAGCAGATTTCTATAACCTTGAGCATGGTGTTTATCAGTCTTTAGGTAGATGTCATCGTCATCATGTCGATTTCAACAAACTGAACAACAATCCGACAAACATCAAGCAAATGTCGCCGGAAGCGCACTTAGAACTGCATCGGCAAAACTTGGAAAAGACATTACATCGACCAGATGTAATTGAAAAGAGCCGCCAAATTCATCAAAGTGAAGAATTTCGCGCTTTTATGAGCGAACGGATGCAGCAAGAGCAAACGCGGCAAATTCTCTCAGAACAAGCGAAAGCGCAGTGGGAAGATGAAGTCTACAAGGCTTATATGCTTGCTAAATGGCGTGAATTTTATGAAAGTAATGAGACTTATCGGCAAGAAAATAGCGAGCAACTCAATCGAGCGCAACAAGAGTATTGGAGTGATGAAGCAAATCGTCTAACTCAATCTCAACGAGTGCGCGAGTACTTTGAAAATAATCCGCAAGCGCGGAAGGTGCTTTCAGAATTAGCGAAAAAACAATGGGAAGACAAAGATTTATTAGATTGGCGTCGAGAAAAAACCAAGGAACAATGGACGTGGGAATTTCGCGAACAACGTCGTGAAGCGTTAGAGAAAACCTACTATTTCAAAACGATCGCCGCTTTGAAGGAAGTTGAATTGCAAATCGGCTGCTTGGATTTAGAAGTTTATCGGTGTTATCGCAAGCATACACGCGACAAATCTATGCTGCGTTGGGAGACTTTTTGCGTTGGCGAAGCCTGCGCTCCGCGCACTCGATATTTTCATGGTAATCGCAGCCGAGCGCGTGAAGCTGTGAAAAACTACAACCATCGCGTTGTTTCTATTGATCGCTTGGAAGAAAGAATGGATGTTTACGATATCGAAGTTCCTAACTCTCACAACTTTGCTTTGGCAAGTGGTGTGTTTGTGCATAACAGCGCTAAACAAGGACGCGATCGCCGAACTCAAGCCATCCTTCCCCTACGCGGTAAAATCCTGAATATCGAAAAAACCGACGATGCCAAAATCTACAAAAACAACGAAGTTCAATCGTTGATTACGGCGCTTGGTTTGGGTGTAAAAGGTGATGAATTCGACTCTAGCCAACTGCGTTATCACCGCATAGTCATCATGACAGACGCTGACGTAGATGGAGCGCACATCCGAACACTGTTGTTAACTTTCTTTTATCGGTATCAGCGATCGCTTATCGAACAGGGTTTCATATATATTGCTTGTCCGCCACTATATAAAGTAGAGCGAGGACGCAATTATTACTACTGTTATAGCGATCGCGAACTGCAACAGCGCATAGCTGAGTTTCCCGAAAATGCCAACTACACTATCCAACGGTTCAAAGGTTTGGGGGAAATGATGCCAGAACAACTCTGGACAACAACAATGAACCCAGAAACCCGCACCTTCAAACAAGTGGAAATTGAGGATGCAGCCGAAGCCGATCGCATTTTCACTATTTTAATGGGCGATCGCGTCGCACCGAGACGCGAATTCATTGAAACCTACGGTTCTAAACTTGACCTCACAGATTTAGATATCTAAAAAGTGTGAAGGGTAAGGATTAAGAATGAGTAACTTCTTTTACCTTGAGATGAGGTGTTGCCAAGTCCAAGTCGCGATCGCCCAATCTTCTTGAGTATGTATCACAAGTACCCGCACACCCGATTCAGTGGTAGCAATATCCTCATCAACAGGTTTGCGGGTATTTTTTTCCGGGTCAATTTTCATACCCAAAAATCCAAAGGCATCACAAGCAGCTTGGCGAATTGCTGGAGAATTTTCACCAACGCCGGCGGTAAACACCAAAACATCTAATCCCCCCAGACTGGCAAGCATCGCCCCAATCCCAGAACGCAAGCGATGTACGTACATATCCCAAGCAAGTTGAGCGCGATAATTGCCTTGGGCGATCGCCTCCATAACTTGCGGCAAATCGCTGGATACACCCGAAATTCCACGTAAGCCAGAAGCTTTATTTAAGACATAATCTAAGCGCTCGGCTGAGTAATTTGATTGCCGCAACAGATGAATCAAAATGCCCGGATCGACCGAACCAGAACGGCTGCCCATCATCAATCCATCTAAGGGCGTGAATCCCATTGTCGTGTCAACACTGCGACCGTTTTTAATCGCCGCCAAAGAGCAACCATTGCCTAAATGACAGGTGATTATCCGTAAAGAAGCTAAATCTCGACCAAGAATTTGAGCCGCACGTTTAGAGCAGTATTCGTGACTGATACCATGAAAGCCGTAGCGACGGATACCTTGTTCTATCCATTCGTAGGGACCGGGATAAATTGCTGCTGCATCGGGGATATGCGAATGAAAACCCGTATCAAAAACTGCCACTTGGGGTATATTTCCCAAGCTTTTCTCAATCGCTGCAATTCCTTCCAAAGCGGCTGGATTATGTGCTGGAGCTAAGTTAGAAAGACGAGCGATCGCCTTTTTCACCTCATCAGTAATTACCACACTAGCACGGTAATCTTGCCCACCATGTACCACACGATGTCCCACCCCGTCGATTTCTGAAAGCTGACTAATCACCTTCGTGGAACCGCGAGTCAAGGTATGAAGCATATAAGCGACGTGTGCCGGTCGGGAATCAGCGTAGATTTCTTCCTCCAGCACCCCACCCGTAGCTGATTTCACCTTGATTTCTGCCACACCGCGATCTTGAGTCCATTTAACTTTACCTTCCCACAGCGGTTGAAGTGGTTCTGTGGGCAAAGCTGATTCTGTGATTTCATACAAACAACTCTTTTGGCTGCTAGATCCGGCATTCAGTACCAATATTTTCATCGCTTTTTATTGCCAGCAAGTTTTGTGAGCTATGATTCGCTAACTGCTTGAGAAAGTCTCTGTTAAAAGTTTAGTCAAAGGCTAAAGATAAAAGCTATGAAGAAGCAATAAAAGGAGAGTGGCGATGAAAAAAGTAGCGGTGTTTGGCAATGCTGGAGGCGGTAAATCAACTCTAAGCAAGAGATTATCCCAAATCACGGGTTTGCCACTTCACGTCTTGGACAAGGTTAAATATCAATCAGGGGGTACGGAGGTTCCCCCTGAAGACTATAAGCGTGCCCATCAGCAAATTTTGGCTACTGACCGATGGATTATCGACGGGTTTGGTTGCATGGAAACCCTCTGGCTACGCCTGGACGAGGCGGATAGTCTGGTTTATGTGGATTTACCGCTATATGTTCATTTCTGGTGGGTAACTAAACGACTAATCACAGGTTACTTTAAACCACCAGTAGGCTGGCACTCCAACAGTCCAATATTAAAGAGTTCGATTAATAGTTACCGTGTGCTTTGGTTATGTCACAAATATTTGACACCAAAATATCGTGAGTATATCGAGCAGGCTCAAAGCATCAAAAGTGTTTATCACATTCGATCAACTAAACAGATTTCGCAATTTTTTGAATTAATTAATGCAGGAGACTAACTTTAACGATGGTGCATTAGCAAATACGTTTGTTTCCTCGTTCCTTGCCTCTGGCAAGGAACGAGGGGAGGGATATGTTATGCGGCGCCGACTTTAACGTTTGCTTCCAGAGTAGATAATCTTTCGGCAAGTAGTTTTTCTAAGCTTTCCAAAGCTTTGGTGAAGCCATCGATACCTTCGGATAGTTTATCAAATGCCATGCGATCGCTCACATGCATTTTTTCAAAGATATCTTTATCCATCGGTGTTTTTTCAATACCCATCTTTGGTGCATTCTTTGGATCGAGTTTGCGTGGCAATGCGTTTGTAGTCGCTTGCAACTCAGTCAAAAGTGCCGGAGAAATCGTCAACAAATCACAACCAGCTAATTCAGTAATTTCACCAATGTTACGGAAACTAGCTCCCATAACTTCAGTTTTGTAGCCGAACTTCTTATAGTAGTTGTAGATTGTTGTCACAGACAAAACACCGGGGTCTTCGTGTGCGGGATAGCTATCGCGTCCGGTGTCTTTCTTGTACCAGTCGAGAATCCGCCCGACAAACGGAGAAATTAGAGTAACACCAGCTTCTGCACAAGCGATCGCCTGGTGAATCCCAAACAATAAAGTCAGGTTGCAGTGAATACCTTCTTTCTCCAGAATTTCCGCAGCGCGAATGCCTTCCCAAGTAGCAGCAATTTTGATGAGAACGCGATCGCGTCCAACTCCAGCCGAAGAGTATTGAGCAATCAATTCCCGCGCTTTATTCACCGTCGCCTCAGTATCATACGACAAACGCGCATCTACTTCCGTAGACACCCGACCGGGAATGATTTGCAAAATCTTCAATCCAAACGACACCGCCAAACGGTCAAACGCCATCACAACGATTTGCGCTTGGCTTGCGCTCGATCCTGCATCTTTCTTTGCTTGGAGTAATGTCTGATCGACAATTTCCTGATATTCTGGCATCTGTGCCGCAGCAGTAATCAGGGATGGATTTGTCGTAGCATCTTGTGGCTTAAACTTCTCAATTGCCTGAATATCTCCCGTATCTGCCACGACAACGGTCATTGACCGCAATTGTTCCAGTAAATTTTTAGACATACATACTCCGTGAATGTTGTTTATTTAGGATTTACTTATTCCCTCTTCTTGACATCCTTCGCTGCACCTTCAATTCCAATTGTGGCAACTTTTCTTCACAATTGCCCATCTGGGGAGAGGGGGGGGACAAGGGAGACAAGGGGACAAGGGGACAAGGAGAACAAGGAGGACAAGGAGGACAAGGAGGACAAGGGGGACAGCGAGATAGGCAGACAAGGAGAATTTTTGAATAATACTCCCCTTGTCTCCCCCTCCCCTTGTCCCCCCATCCCCCCATCCCCCCATCCCCCCCTCTCCTTGTCTCCTTGTCTCCCTGTCTCCCCCTCTCCCCAATGCCCCATTCTACGAAGTCAGGCAGAAATAGGCTGTCCAATTGTATGCACTTTAATTAAACTGGTTGTGCCTGATTTACCAACAGGGACGCCGGATGTAATCACGACTTTATCGCCGTTGTTTGCCAAACCCATGTCTACAACGCTTTTCACCACATTCGTAAACATTTCTTCGGCGTTGTGGACTGGGGGAATTAAGCAAGGAACTACACCCCAGGAAAGTGCAAGCTGACGGTAAGTGGTTTCTAGGGGCGTGAGGGCGATAATTGGGGTTGTCGGACGGTATTTAGAGACTAATTGCGCTGTACTTCCAGAAGACGTGTTGCAGAGAATTGCCCTTGCACCTGTTTCGTAAGCGACGCGACAAACCGCTTCGGCGACAGATTCAGTGACGCTGAGACTACCGCCCTTGTGAGTCCAAGAATGTCTGGCACCTTCTTGTAAAGATTGTTCTGTCCGCACGGCGATATTGTGCATCATCTCAACTGCGGCGATCGCATATTGTCCGACGGCAGTTTCTCCAGAAAGCATCACCGCATCCGTACCATCCAGGATAGAGTTTGCAACATCCGTTGCTTCGGCGCGGGTGGGATCGGGAGCGCTAATCATCGACTCTAACATTTGCGTGGCAGTAATTACAGGCTTGCCGGCTTGGTTGCAGCGGCGTGTAATTTCTTTTTGAATTAGGGGGACTTCATAAATGGGCATTTCTACCCCCAAATCGCCACGGGCAATCATAATGGCGTCGGCAACTTCTAAGATGCTATCTAAATCTTCTACTGCTTCTCGTCTTTCGATTTTGGCGATGATGCGAATGTTAGCACCTGCGGCTTCTACCATTCGTTGTGCGGGTTCTAAATCTTGAGCCGATCGCACAAACGAAACCGCTACCCAGTCTACACCCAACTGAATGCCAAAGCGCAAATCGAGCAAGTCTTTTTCGGTAATCGAACTGACGGGTAAACGTGTTTCTGGCAAGTTTACACCTTTGCTGGTGGAAATAACTCCACCAATTTTCACCAACGCTCGAATTTTATCGGCATCGCGATCGCTTACAATCAATTTCACGCGACCATCGTTAATTAAAATCGGTTCACCAGGTCGCACCATTGCAAATAAAGTCGGCAATGGTAGCGGCAATTCGTCGATACTGCTACCTTGCTCTTGCAGCACAAAAGTTACTTCTTGTCCAGCCTCTACAGTTAGTCCTTCTGGTGGCAAAACGCCCAAACGAATCTTTGGACCGCACAAATCTTGCATAATCGCGATCGGATGAAGCGTATCCGCGCTAATCTTCCTTAGATGATGAAGCGTTTGCGCGTGGAATTCATGCGCCCCGTGAGAGAAATTCAACCGCGCTACATTCATTCCCGCATCTACCAACGCTTGCAGCCGTTCGGGTGCAGATGTAGCAGGTCCTACAGTACAAATAATCTTGGTTCGACGCATAAAGTTTAGGGGTTCGGAGTTTAGGAAAGCAAATATTCAGACAGCGCGTAAAAAAATAACTGTAATGCACCATGATTTGCTGCTTTTGCGGATTACGCTACCCCTCAGAAATACGACGATTATGTTAAGTCAAGAGTCAAGAGTCAACAGTCAACAGTCCAAAGTCAAGAGTCAACAGTCCAAAGTCAAGAGTCAACAGTCAAGAGTCAACAGTCCAAAGTCAAGAGTCAACAGTCCAAAGTCAAGAGTCAAAAGTCCAAAGTTTTTGCACCATTGACCATTGACCATTGACTATTGACCATTGACCATTGACCATTGACTAATGACTAATCAACCGACAGTGGCAGCTACACGTTCTAACAGTCCTTCTTTTTGTGCCATCGATAACATCAAGTCAACTACACGATTAGAGTAGCCCCACTCGTTGTCATACCAGGCAACAACCTTAAAGAAGTTGGAATTTAGTTCCATACCGGCGCCGGCATCAAAGATACTAGAACGGCGATCGCCTTGAAAGTCGGTGGAAACTACTTCATCTTCTGTGTAACCCAAAATACCTGCCATTCCTCCTTCAGAAGCTGCCTTCATTGCCGCACAAATTTCTTTGTAGCTGGTGGCTTTATCTGTCTTAAAGGTCAAATCAACCACGGAGACATCAGGGGTCGGGACTCGCAATGCCATACCAGTTAGCTTACCCTTTAACTCTGGTAAAACCAAAGCTACGGCTTTCGCGGCTCCTGTAGAAGAGGGTATGATATTTTGGGCGGCACCGCGACCACCGCGCCAATCTTTCTTAGAAGGACCGTCTACTGTGGGCTGGGTAGCTGTCATCGCGTGGACGGTGGTCATTAACCCTTCAGTTAAACCGAAGTTATCGTTAATTACTTTGGCAATGGGAGCCAAACAGTTTGTAGTGCAGCTAGCATTAGAGACGATCGCATCTTTTGCGGGGTCAAATATGTCGTGATTGACACCAACTAACAAAGTACGAACTTTCTCCGGCTCTTTTGTGGGAGCAGATATCACAACCCGCTTGGCTCCAGCTTTTAAGTGGTTTCCGGCTCCTTCCGAATCGGTAAAAAGCCCCGTAGATTCCACGACATAATCGGCGCTTAATTTACCCCAAGGCAATTCCGCCGGATTCCGCATCGACACGCAAGGAATGAAGCGTCCATCGACAACGATACCATCCTCCTTAGCTTCAACGTTGCCCTGATAAGTTCCGTGGGTAGAGTCGTATTTTAATAAATAAGCCAAGTTATCTGGTGGTACTAAGTCATTAATCCCCACAAACTCGATATTGGGATTATTCATACCAGCGCGAAACACTAACCGTCCGATGCGTCCAAATCCATTGATGCCAACTTTCAGTTTAACCAAGATTAACCTCCTATAACAGACTTCTTTCACTTATTCGGGGAATGGGGAGTGGGGAGTGGGGAGTGGGGAAGGGGGGATGGGGAGACAAGGGAGACAAGGGAGAGGGGGGAGACAAGGGAGAGGAGGAGACAAACTCCCCCTGCAAGAAAGCAAGAAAACCCCCTTGTCCTCCTTGTCCTCCTTGTCCACGGACACCTTCCTCAACGGGGGGGAACCCCCGCACGGAAGTGTCCTCCCCTTGTCCTCCTTGTCCTCCTTGTCCTCCTT
>NZ_JTCM02000025.1:38868-75461 GCF_000817785.2 Hassallia byssoidea VB512170
ACCCCCGCACGGAAGTGTCCTCCCCTTGTCCTCCTTGTCCACGGACACCTTCCTCAACGGGGGGGAACCCCCGCACGGAAGTGTCCTCCCCTTGTCCACGGACACCTTCCTCAACGGGGGGGAACCCCCGCACGGAAGTGTCCTCCCCTTGTCCCCTTGTCCCCGTCATCCCCCTTTTGAAAAGGTCTACTTTTTACTCTTCACATAACGATCCTGACAGTCGCAGTGGGTTATGGCATATTTACTTGGCAAATTTTAAGGTTTTGAGCAGACTGAGTGTTTTGATGAGATTTTAATCACCAGCGTCCAAACGAAGTAGAACTCGCTAAAAATAACACTATAGTAAAGTTAATCGTCCTGACTCTACTGTTGAATTTTTATGGACACCAGCACATCTTCAGGTAGAAATAGTGAGTCTAAAGTGCTTGATGAGTTTAAAGAGGCACACATAGAAGAAATACAAGCGATCGCCTCAACGTTAGTCAAGATCACAAACTTATCAGAGTCAGCAGTAAAACCTCATCTTGATGCCATGCTTGAGCAATTAGTGAAGTCTAAACAAAAGCCTTTATTTTATGAAACTGCTAGCGCTGAAGAATCAATTCAGGCACTGAAAGATTGGAGCATAAGCCACAGACGAGATACACCGCTTCTTGACGATTATGCTGTAAGTCGGGCAGGTATATATGAGGATGATAGTGATAAAATCCTGATTGTGTCGCAGTTTATAGTTATGAAAACTACATGACAATCAATCTTCAAATCGACGAAGCCTTAATTAAAGAAGCTTTAGCCCTTGGCAATCAACAAACTGAACGTGATGTAGTTGAACAGGCTTTGCGTGAATATGTGCAGCGTCGCAAGCAACAAATGGTAGTTGATTTGTTTGGAACAATTGACTATGAAGAAGATTACAATTACAAACAGCAGCGACAAAAGCAGTGATTGTTGTAGATACCTCTGTCTGGTCATTGGCATTGAGACGGAATACTCCTACACAAGTAATACCTGTTGTCAATCTGTTGCGTGATTTGATTGTTGACAATCGAGTAGTATTATTAGGGGCTGTGCGGCAAGAGGTGCTTTCAGGTATTCGTTATGCTGAACAGTTTACCAGACTTAAAGACTATCTCCGCGCTTTTCCTGACTTAGAATTGACAACTGAAGACTACGAACTGGCTGCTGAATTTTACAACACTTGCCGCACAAATGGTATTCAAGGAGCCAACACAGATTTTTTACTTTGTGCAGTTGCTCATCGTCGTGGTTGGTGCATTATGACAACTGATAAGGATTTTGAGAGTTTTCAAGCATATATTCCTGTCAGTTTATTGGAGGAGTAACCCAACTTCTCTTGTGCAGAGTTATCTAACATGTTTTTGCAACGTTTCAGCGGATTTACGTGAGATATTGCCCTGAGAACTCGGAACTTCACCCTCAGAACTCGGAACTTCACCCTCAGAACTCGGAACTTCACCCTCAGAACTCGAAACTTCACCCTCGGAACTCGAAACTTCGTGTTCGGAACTCGAAACTTCGTGTTCGGAACTCGAAACTTCGTGTTCGGAACTCGAAACTTCGTGTTCGGAACTCGAAACTTCGTGTTCGGAACTCGGAACTTCACCCTCAGAACTCGAAACTTGATGTTCTGAACTCCAAAATTTAAGCTTTGAACTCGGAACGTTGAGTTCTACACTCAAACATCGAGCTTCAAAGCTTAAAATTTCAACTTTTCAGGCAGAATAACTGAGTTTTTGTTTTAAACTGCCGACGTTTGCGGCTGTGTTTTGCGAGATTTACGGGTAAACCTGCGTCCTAAGTCATCAATCACCGTATCTAAACCAGCTACATCACCGCTAGCTTTGGCATAATTGTAAACTAAAAGAGCTGCTGTATAAGCTTCACTGCCAGTTGCAATCAAGGTATCATCTACCAATTCTTGCAATTGCGTTAAAGATAGCAGCACAGGATACAACGCCTCAAATAATTCTACATCTAGGCGCATTTCATTTACATTAAACGACCTAGGCAGAAAATCCGGGTTTTGTGTGGCTACTTCTAAGGCTTTACTTACAAAAGCTTGACTTTTGTCACCTAGTTTCGGCAAGTATTTACGCTCATTTGCCGTCAAATCAATTAAAAACGGCAGCTTTTCTTTGATAGTAGCGATCGCTTCCATCACCGCTTCTCGGTCTTTTTGGGAAAAACTAGCACTGATACGATTATTCGCCATATTTATCACTCCATTGGCTTAGATTATTTCAGTATTCCCAAAGTTATGAAGGCGATCGCTATTTCATTTTAAGCACTAAAGTGCTTACTACGTTTAACTTCCCTCGTGACCGACATCAGTGTTCTGACCTGAGTCCTGCCATTTCCAGTGAAGAATTTCTGGCATATCTTCACCATGCTCGTTAATGTAAAGCTTATGTGAAATCAACTTGTCATGCATCATCTGCTTGACATAAGCGGCTTTATACCCTAGTTGTGGCACTCTGTCAATCACATCATCCACTAAACTAAAGCGGTCTAACTCGTTAAGGACGACCATATCAAACGGTGTGGTAGTCGTTCCCTCTTCTTTATAACCGCGCACATGAAAGTTATCATGGTTTGTGCGACGATAAGTGAGGCGATGAATTAACCAAGGGTAGCCATGAAAGGCGAAAATTACAGGTTTGTCAGTCGTAAAGAGAGTGTCGAAGTCTTTATCGCTCAACCCGTGCGGATGTTCGCTTGTTGGTTGTAGTGTCATCAAGTCTACCACGTTGACCACGCGCACTTTCAAGTCGGGGAAGTTCTGACGCAGAATATCTACTGCCGCTAAAGTTTCCAGCGTCGGAATGTCTCCCGCACAAGCCATCACCACATCGGGTTCAAAGCCTTTGTCATTGCTTGCCCATTCCCAAATGCCGATACCAAAGGTACAATGCTTAATAGCAGCTTCCATATCAAGATACTGCAACGCGGGTTGTTTGCCGGCGACGATGACGTTAACATAGTTGCGGCTTCGCAAACAGTGGTCTGTGACTGATAGCAGGGTGTTAGCATCGGGTGGCAAATAAACCCGAATGACTTCAGATTTTTTGTTCACCACATGATCGATAAAACCTGGGTCTTGATGAGAAAAGCCGTTGTGGTCTTGTCGCCAAACGTGGGAAGTTAGGAGATAGTTGAGAGAAGCGATCGGTCGGCGCCAAGGAATATGACGAGTAGTTTTCAACCATTTTGCGTGTTGGTTGAACATTGAGTCAATTATGTGGATAAACGCTTCATAGCAGGAGAAGAAACCGTGACGACCGGTGAGGAGGTATCCTTCTAACCAACCTTCACAAGTATGTTCGCTCAAAATTTCCATCACTCGTCCATCGGTGGATAGCTTTTCGTCTTCTGGAAGTATTTCGGCATCCCAAGTTCTTGTTGTCACTTCAAATACAGCGTCCAGCCGATTCGATTGAGTTTCATCGGGTCCAACGATGCGAAAGTTGCGCCGTTCGGAATTTAGTTTGATTACATCCCGCAGGAATTTCCCCATTACCTTGGTAGCTTCGGCAACAACTGCGCCCGGTTTGTCAACTTCAACAGCGTAATTTTTAAAGTCAGGCATTTTCAGGTCGCGCAGCAAAATACCACCGTTAGCGTGGGGATTGTCTCCCATGCGACGCTGACCTTTGGGGGCGAGTTCGGCTAGTTCGGGAATTAGTGTACCATTAGTATCGAAGAGTTCTTCCGGTTTGTAACTTCGCATCCACTGTTCCAGGAGTTTGAGGTGTTCTGGTTTGGATGCAATTTCACCAAAAGGAACTTGATGCGATCGCCAAAAGTTTTCTGTCTTTTTGCCGTCAACCTCTTTTGGTCCAGTCCAACCTTTAGGAGTTCTCAGGATAATCATTGGAAAAGGCGATCGTCCAGTATTATTATTATTCCGGGCGTCTTGTTGAATCTCTTTGATTTCCCGAATTACAGTATCTAGCGTTGCTGCCATCAATTGATGTACAATTTCTGGGTCGGAACCTTCGACAAAGTAAGGTTTATAGCCGTAACCGACAAATAAACTTTCTAACTCTTCATGGCTGATTCGTGCCAGCACTGTTGGGTTAGCAATTTTGTAACCATTAAGATGTAAAATTGGTAGTACAGCACCATCATGCACTGGGTTGAGAAACTTGTTTGAGTGCCAACTACCTGCTAAAGGTCCGGTTTCTGCTTCACCATCACCAATAACGCAAGCAACAATCAAGTCAGGATTATCAAAAGCTGCACCGTAAGCATGGGATAGAGAATAGCCGAGTTCACCACCTTCGTGAATCGAACCCGGAGTTTCTGGTGCAACGTGACTGGGAATACCCCCAGGAAAAGAAAACTGTTTGAAGAGTTTCTTCATCCCCTCGGCATCTGGGGAAATATTCGGGTAATATTCGCTGTAAGTACCTTCGAGGTAAGTGTTAGCGACCAATCCAGGACCACCGTGACCGGGACCTGCAATATAAATCATGTTCAGGTCATTCTTTTTGATAACTCGGTTCAGGTGAGCGTAAATAAAGTTAAGACCCGGAGTTGTTCCCCAATGACCGAGAAGTCTGGGTTTGACATCTTCTTGCTTCAGCGGTTCTTTGAGTAGGGGATTGTCTAGTAAATAGATTTGTCCAACTGAAAGATAGTTAGCTGCAAGCCAATAAGCGTTGATTTTACGCAGTTCTTCATCAGTTAAAGGCTTTGATTGGGTCGGGGTTGCTAAGATCATACCGAACTCCATTACTTTCGTGATTTTGACCAACTTACAAGTATGCAAGTTTAGTTATCTTGAAAATGATGGTCATCTTACTTATGACCAGTCTTTGCGATATTTACCTGAAAAAATTGGCAGTTATAGCCTTTACAGCTAGTCGGTTATTTGGTCGAATCTCAAATAAATATCCACAAATCAAGATTATGACCTTGATCGGAGGTTATCAAACAAGATAACAAATTGGATATTATTTAATTTTAGTTTTGTTTAATTGCCAGAAGTTAAATGTTGTTTAATATATGTGTAAGAATTAATTATGATTCTTTCAAAATATCTCTTTTGGTAGAGGTTTATTATTTTATATAGTTTCAACTTCAAATAAAAAAATTCAGATCCACTGGAACGTTTCTACTCGTAGTGGGCACTTAAGTGCCCAAATTAAGCGATAAATCGCTTACTACGAGCTATAAAAAAAGCGTAGAAGCGCGATCGCTTGCATTTAATGTATATCAAAACACATAACTCCAGATACATTTAGCAAAAATTAATCTTACATAAAGTTAGTTGTATTACTATTCACAAAGCGAACTATAAACTTCACAACGACAATGACCTATTTAGAAGCAGCAGCGCAATTCTACAGCGAAGTAGCGCAAACACCGCAAGTTGGACTTTGTTGCGTCCAAAGTTCATCCTTGCAGTTGCCAGGATTGCATATTCCCTCGCAAATGCAGGAAATGAACTATGGTTGCGGTACCACCGTTCACGCTGCTGAACTCGCAAACCAACCTACAGTGTTATATGTTGGTGTTGGTGGTGGGTTAGAAGCGTTGCAATTTGCTTATTTTTCTCGTCGTCAAAGTGCTGTAATTGCAGTCGATCCGGTTGCAGCGATGCGAGAAGCTGCTACACGCAATTTAGAAATTGCCGCAAAAGAAAATTCTTGGTTTGATACCAGCTTTGTAGAAATTCGCGAAGGCGATGCTTTTAACTTACCAGTTGATGATGCTTCTGTCGATGTAGTAGCGCAAAATTGCCTTTTTAATATCTTTGAACCAGAAGATTTAACTCGTGCTTTAAAAGAAGCATATCGAGTATTAAAACCAGGTGGACGCTTGCAGATGAGTGACCCGATCGCTACTTCTCCAATTCCGCTTCATTTACAACAAGATGAGCGGTTACGAGCGATGTGTTTATCAGGCGCACTCACTTATGAAGAGTATACTCAACGTATCATCCAGGCTGGTTTTGGTCAAGTTGAAATTCGTGCCCGTCGTCCTTATCGTCTTCTAGATTCTCAAACTTACAATTTAGAAGAGAATTTACTTTTAGAAAGTCTGGATTCTGTTTCTTTCAAAGTTATCATTCCTGAAGATGGTGCTTGCATTTTCACAGGGAAAACAGCAATTTACGCGGGTGCAGAAGAAATTTTTGACGATTCAGCCGGACATATTCTGCAACGTGGAGTTCCAGCGGCAGTGTGCGATAAAACAGCCGCGAAACTTGGCGATTTCAAGCCAAAAGAGATAATCATCACTGACTCTACATGGTATTATGACGGCGGCGGTTGTTGTTAAAAAGTGATAAGAAATGTTATTAGGTGCATTGTTTGTAGTTACGCTTTTTTTAGCTTATTCCAATGGAGCAAATGACAACTTCAAAGGTGTAGCAACGTTATTTGGGAGCCAAACAGCGAGTTATAAAACAGCAATTTGGTTAGCAACGATTACAACTTTTGCGGGTTCGGTGGCTTCGATTTTTCTTGCGGAAGCATTAATTAAAAGCTTTTCTGGGAAAGGACTGGTTCCGGATGCGATCGCTAACGCAACGGACTTTCATTTAGCAGTAGCGATCGCTGCGGGTTTAACTGTGATTATCGCTACTGTAGCTGGATTTCCGATTTCCACAACTCACAGTTTAACAGGTGCGCTGGTTGGTGCGGGATTAGTAGCGATCGGCACGAAAGTTAATTTTACAGCTTTGGGAAACTCCTTTGTTTTACCGCTGTTGCTAAGTCCGATCATTGCCATTCCTTTAGGAGCTGGAATTTACAGCTTATTTAACTATATCTACCACAAATCCAACTTGACAAAAAACCAGAAAATTATTGACATTTGTCATTACATCAGTGCTGGTGTTGTTAGTTTTGCGAGAGGATTAAATGACACTCCGAAAATTGTCTCACTCATCCTGATTATTCAGGCTTTCTCAATTCAAGGAGGAATTATAGCTGTAGCAGTAGCAATGGCAATAGGGGGTTTACTCAACGCTAAAAAAGTTGCAGAAACCATGAGTAAAAAAATTACATCAATGAATCATACTCAAGGTTTGTCTGCCAACATTGTAACTGGACTTTTGGTAATTGCTGCCAGTCGTTTCGGACTTCCTGTTTCGACAACTCACGTTTCAGTCGGTTCAATTTTTGGTGTCGGAGTTATTTCCAAAACAGCTAATGCGCGTGTTTTTTCTCAAATTCTGCTTTCGTGGATTTTAACATTACCTACTGCCGCAATTCTTAGTGGAATTTCTTACGGATTATTGCACAGTATATCTTAGGGTAGGGTGCGTGACGGCGCAAAAATTTAAATATTGATAATAGCCTAACGCACCTACGGTTGAATGGCACTTACTTAAATCATGCTTCAAACAACAATAACACCTTTCAAACAGAAACTAAGTTCTCCCTTGACAAAAAAGGGAATTAGTGTATTACAAATTAACTTAGGTAAGCGCTGCAACCTTGCTTGTACGCACTGTCATGTGGAAGCGGGACCCAAACGCACAGAAGAACTTACCCCGGAAATTTGCGAACAGTTAATCAAGTTAATTCATCAATTTCCAGAAATTAAAATTGTTGACTTGACAGGTGGTGCCCCTGAGATGAATTATGGATTTAAGCCACTAGTAGAAGCCGCAAAAGCAACAGGTAAACAGGTAATTGTCCGGTCGAATTTGACAATTTTCTTTGAAGATGGTTTTGATGATTTCCCAGAATATTTTGCTCAACATCAAGTCAGAGTAGTTGCTTCTCTGCCTTGCTATTTAGCAGATAATGTTGATAAAATGCGGGGTCTTGGTGTTTTTGATGATTCGATTCGCGCTGTGCAATGGCTAAATAAAGTCGGCTATGGAAACAAGCCAGATTTAATTTTGGATTTAGTGTATAATCCACAGTTACCTACAAGCGAAAAATTCTCCTTAACTCCCGAACAGAATAAGCTGGAACAGAATTACAAAACGTTCTTATATGAACATTTTGAAATTGTGTTTAACAACCTATTCACAATCACAAATATTCCAGTAGGTCGAACTAAAATGCATTTAGAACGTAAGAAGCTTTACGCACCCTATTTGCAGTTCTTAGAGTCGCATTTTAATAATAGTACAATTGAAAATTTGATGTGTCGTGATGAACTTTCAATTGACTATTTGGGTAATGTCTATGATTGTGACTTTAACCAAATGATGAAGCTACCTGCGAAAACTCGCAATGGTGAAATTCTCACAGTTGCTAAGTTGCTAGAAGCTGGTAGTTTAGACTTAATTGATGAGGTACAAACTGCTGCTTATTGTTATGGTTGTACCGCAGGATGTGGTTCGAGTTGTGGTGGTGCTTTGGTATAAAGTCAATTAATTTTAGATGAAAGGATTTTAAACCGCTTCTTGACGCGGATAAACGCAGATAATAATTAATTATCCGCGTTCATCTGCGTTCATCTGCGGTTGTAATTTTAAATTGATGCGGTTCTATCAACCTAACCGTTTATATAAGCGTAATAATAAATACCAAATATTAATTATTTTTCAGAAAACACGCAGTAAGGAGGAAAACCCAAATGACTGAAGATAATAAGATCCGCACTTTATCTGTTGATATTGGTGGCAGTGGTGTCAAGGTTCTGCTTTTGGATAGTAAGGGTAATCCCTTAAGTGAAAAAGTGCGAAAAGAAACACCGCAACCCGCTAAACCGGAACCGGTGATAAATGCAATTGTTGAGTTAGCAGCGACTCAAGCTGAATTCGATCGCGTTTCCGTAGGTTTCCCCGGTGTGGTGCGTGATGGAGTCACGGAAACGGCGGTAAATTTGCATCCAGATTGGATTAAGCTTGATTTGGCAAAGGAATTGTCACAGCGTTTAAACAAGCCTGTGCGGGTGATTAATGATGCTGATATGCAGGGTTTGGGAGCAATTGTAGGTAAGGGTGTAGAATTGGTGATTACCTTGGGTACAGGCTTTGGTTCGGCTTTGTTTGTCGATGGTAAATTAGTGCCGAATTTGGAAATGGGGCATCATCAGTTTAGAAAAGGCGAGACTTATGAGCAACAATTGGGACGTGCAGCTTTAGAAAAAGTTGGTGATAGTAAATGGAATCGACGCTTAGAAAAGGCGATCGCTTCTCTACAAAATCTATTCAACTATAATTACCTTTATATCGGCGGTGGTGAAGCCACAAAAGTCAAAATTCAGCTACCTGAGAATGTGAAACTCATCCCAAATATTACTGGTTTACTCGGTGGAATTGCTTTGTGGCGAGATTAAGAATTGTTAATGGTTAGTTGTTAGTGGTTAGTTGTTGGTGGATAGTTGTTGGTGGATAGTTGTTGGTTGTTGGGCATCGGGCATTTATCCCCCTTATCCCCACTCCCCCACTCCCCCACTCCCCACTCCCTACTCCCCACTCCCTACTCCCCACTCCCCTTCCTTACTCAGTCTTGCGAAAGATGTCGCGAGGCTTAATAAAAATTATTAATTGGAAGGAGAGGGTAGGGATGATAAAGTATGCAATTGAAGCCGATAAATCAGCAAGTGGTAGCCATCGTTGGCGCCTCCAGTGGAATTGGACGGGAAACAGCGCTTTTGTTTGCGCGACGCGGTGCAAAGGTAGCAGTAGCAGCGCGGAGTGAATCAGGGTTGAATTCCTTGGTGAACGATATTCAAAGCTTTGGTGGTGAAGCGATCGCCATTGTTGCAGATGTCAGTGACTTTGAACAGGTAAAGGCGATCGCCGATCAAACTGTGGCAGAATACGGAAGGCTCGATACTTGGGTTCATGCCGCTGCTACAGGTATACTCGCACCTTTTGAAAAAATCACACCCGAAGAGTTTCAACGAGTTATTGATGTAACTTTGATGGGACAGGTTCATGGTGCGATGGCAGCATTACCCTACCTGAAACAAGAAGGACGCGGGGCATTAATTCATATTTCTTCAGTGGAAGGTAAGCGCGGTTTACCGTTGCAAAGTCCTTACTCTGCGGCAAAGCATGGTTTAGAAGGTTTCTTAGAAGCGTTGCGGGTAGAGTTGCAGTATGAAAAGTTGCCCATCAGCGTCACCTCAATACTGCCTTCTGTTATTAACACACCTTACTATAATAAAGTTGCCACCAAATTAGGCGTGAAACCGACAGGGATACCACCATATTACGATCCTAGCCTTGTTGCTAAAGCGATTCTTTATGTTGCCGAACATCCCACCCGTGATTTTATCGTTGGGGATGTGGGTAGAGTGTTAGATGTGCTACAAAGAGTTTCGCCTCCTTTAGTGGATTCAGTCTTGACGGCAATTGGTATTCCCGGACAGCGTACCAACGAACCGAAGTCAGAAGACGCACCAAACAATCTTTTTGAACCGATTGCAGGTTATGACAAAGTTAAGGGAGACTTTGGCAAGCTTGAAATTCCAAGTTTCTTAGATTGGTTCGATATGAACCCGCCGGTTAAATGGGGTGCTTTAGCGGTTGCGGCTTTGGGTGTTGCAGCGTTTCTCGGTGGGTGGGTAAATGGGAATGATGTTTAAGGAGTTTTAGCTTTGGGGTGAACGAGCGATCGCATTTACTGATTGTAGAGTGCGATCGTCTTGCAGCATAACAATCGCGTTATGTTGCGTCGATGGTGGGCAAATAAAGCAACTCCCTAAACTACCTGATTTTTCACGTGATAAAAAAGCAACACAACACCGTTTTTGTAAATCTTGCTGTTGGTGAGTTCCAGTGAAGTCTGCTTGACTACTCCGGAAAAAAGTGGAATCCCTGAGCCTAATAGTAAAGGATTTAACTTCAAGATTATCTCGTCAATCAAGTTTTCGGCAAATAGCATTGTAGCTAAATCAGCGCCACCGCAGAGGTATATATCTTTACCCGTTTCATCCTTCAACGCTCTAACAAATTCAACAACCTTCTCGGAAACGATCGCCACATTCTCATCCGGACTTTCCTTCATCGTGCGGGAGATAACATACTGCTTCATACTTGGGTAAGGATTGGTTACACCTTCTTTTAACCCCACCTCGTATGTCTTGCGTCCCATCAAAACGGCATCAAACCACTTGTAAGACTCCAAATAATCAGCCACATGCTCACCTTGAAAAAGAAAACCGTCAAATGAGCCGTCTTGGTGGGCAATAAACCCATCAACGGTGCAAGCTACGTAATACTTCAGTTTTCGCATATCTAACCTCCTGGTTCGTAATGAGCGGTTTACCCTTCGGGTTCGCCAGTCGCTCATGGGGGAGACCCCCAAGACCGCGCTGGCTCACCGCTCAGATCAACGGTTTTAAGGGATAGAGCCACTTACTACCTTAAAAAGCGTTTATTTATGCCCATCCAGATTCCCGCGCTAACCCAAACTGCTCAATTACCGCCGCATTTGTCCTCAAATAATGTGAATTGTAACTATTTTATTCTTTTCCACATAATATTATGATCAAATAAAAAGGTAGGTTCATGTGTGAAATCAACTTTGTATTTGACAGCAAAAGTCTTACCGGGAAATAAAATTGAGATTCAAAATTTAAACCTAACAGAAGGACAAACAGTTGAGGTCATAATTATAATTTCGGAATCTAATACTTCTATTGACTCTGAAAATAACCAGTCTCCTTCTTTGCAGGAACGTCAGGCTTTCCTCAAATTACCTCTTAGCGATCGCAGACGAATTCTGGAAACTCAAGCCGAAACAATGCTGTCTCACTACCAGCAAGATTCTGAATGGCAAGAGTTAATGGCGGGTGACATAATTGACTACTAATCCTGACATGCCTAAGCGTGGGGAAATTTGGTTAGTTAATTTTGACCCTACAATAGGTGCAGAAATCAAAAAAGTACGCCCCGCAGTAGTTATTAGTGCTGATGCTGTGGGGAAATTACCTATTAAATTGATTGCTCCAATTACAGATTGGAAACCTTCTTTTGCTCAAAATATTTGGCACGTCAAAATCGAGCCAGATACTAGCAATTGTTTGACGAAAGTTTCCGCAATTGACGCATTGCAATTAAGAGGAGTAGACTTGCAACGATTCATTCACAAGTTAGGTATTATGTCAGACATTACCATGTCCGCAATTTCAATTGCGATTGTGACTATTATTGAAGCGGAAATATAATATAAATCTAATATTTTTGATAAGGTTCCACTACCACTATCTTCTCCACATCATCCACCATTACCCGCGCTAGCCCAAATTGTTCAATTACCGCTGCATTTGTCGTCAAATGCAGACTTACCTCAGCCACGCGATACTCGCTTTTCTCGCTAGCTAATGCAGCCGGTAGCAATAACTGATCCGCCAAATGTTCATCTACTGGTGCGCTTGTTTGATGAAACTTCAGCAACTCCTCACAAGCGATTTCCGCAACTTTTTCTGATGACAACCGCTTCTCTCCCAACCCACTAAACCCAGCTAAACTATTTTTATATTTAGCGGTGAGAAACAAACCAGCCCCAGGTGCAATACCTTTTTCTCGCAATGCTTGCACAGCAACTTTTAATTTGGCTTCTTGCAATATATTCTCAGCACGATTTGCCATGCGTTGGGGAATATTGGCAGGTAATTCTGTTACCACTGCCAGTCCCCGCACTTGTTGCAAGTCACCGCGTTCGAGCAACTTGATACCAGTGGGTTTATTACCACCACTTACGCGCAATTGCACTTCTCCCCCACCTTGAGGATACCATCCCCAAGCGCCAAGTTTTACTTGAGCTTCCACGCCCATTTGCTGTAACATTGGCAGATAGACTTGCTCAATGTAGGTCGTTGAAGGGCTAAAAGCAACGTGAGTTCCACCTCGTAGCGTTACTTGGGAATCACCATCAGCTAGCGCCAAAGGTAAGAGGATAGTTTGCAATACTAAAGTAACCGCACCCGCAGAACCACCTTCTCGCGCTTCGCTGACATCAAAGGTGTAATTTCCCGCTTGCACAGAACTACCGGGAATGAATTCTAGCATCATTGAACCGAAAGCATCACCCCGCACTTTGGCATGACAAATTGCCGCAGCAGCACGAACTGATGTCAAGTGTTGTGCTGCTAACCCCGGCTTTTTGCGTCCAGCGCGAATGTTGTAAATGCGTATGGATTCACCGGTGATGGCAGCGAGACTTAAGGAGGTGCGGAGAACTTGTCCACCTCCTTCTCCATAGGAACCGTCAATTTCAATCATGGGGTGCAATTCCTTTGTATTATTGTAGGATTACAATAATACAATGTGTAAAGATATAGGACTAATATTTGATTTTTGAAATACACGTAGGGTGCGTTACGGCAAAGCCTAACGCACCGAGACATCACAGAAATACACGTAGGGTGCGTTACGGCAAAGCCTAACGCACCGAGACATCACAGACGGTGCGTTAGGACGAATGTCCTAACACACCCTACCCATACTTTTTGATATGTGTAGTATTACAATACTACTAAATGTCAAGATAGTTTGTCATGCTGTTAACCATTAAGAATTATTGGCGTTGCATATTAACGTGATGATTCGACGTATTGTAGAGACGTTCCACTGGAACGTCTCTACGATTAATCCAAAAAATTATGCAAAAATTAATTGTAAATCTAACACAAAACCAGGAAGAACATCCTCACCAGATAAACTAGTAGGAGATTGTAAAACTTCTACCTCTACCAAAGGTCGATAAATTTCTACTTGTTTCTTTTTCGGATTAATCAACCAACCCAAACGCAAACCATTTTCTATATATTCCTGCATTTTTGCTTGAGTCTCTTCTAAATCATCGCTTTCAGATACCAATTCGACTACAAAATCAGGACACAAAGGTAAAAACTTCTTTCGTTGACTTGAAGTGAGTGCATCCCATCTTTCTATCTTTATCCAAGACGCATCGGGGGAACGAGTTGCACCATTTGGAAGTTTAAAACCTGTGGAAGAATCAAAAGCTTTTCCGAGATGATTTTGACGACTCCAAAACCATATTTGACCTAATAAATCAAAGTTACGGTTTCCCGTTTCTCCCCCAGTGGGTGACATAATAACTAATTCTCCATATCGCGTCAATTCTAGTCGTAATTCTTTGTTAAAAATCACAACTTGTTCAAATTGTTCATCTGTAAATTTGAGATTTGGGGGTAACTGTAAAGTTAAGGCACTCATAGTTAATTCTCCAGAAAAATGTGATATTAGGTTGATAGAAGCTTGCTTTTACCAGGATTCATCAAATTGTAGGGGTCAACCATTTGCTTAAATTTTAGATTACGGCAATGCGATCGCTCTCCTCTCTTCTTCTATAAAATAAGAATGGGGATTAGCAATAAATACGTTTTTCTCTTGGCGATCGCGTATAATTCCATTGAGGCGTTCTTTGCGCTCTTAACCGCACCAGTAGCTTTCTTAGGAGTTGTAGAGACGTTCCAATGGAACGTCTGTACAAGAGTCAAAAGTCAGAATTGCATTTTGTGCAAAGCTACGCGGACTGTATAAACGGTATTTTTGCATCGAAAGCCTCTTGCAACGTTCTTCACCCTGAGTAGCGGTGTAAAATCCAACAAGCATTATATTCTGACTTCTGAATTTTTCTTTATCGGCGCTTTCATGCCATTTCTTTAATATAAAGTTATATAAGGCACTCAAAAAGAAAAATTACAGCGCCTAGATTTTTAGCTGATTCGCAGTGTACATTCTAAAATTAACTTTTGATTTACCAAAGAATATGGTTGAATTTCTAAAGCGCGTTGAAAAGCTTTGATTGCTTCACCGTACTCGCCAAGTGCGGCATAACACAAGCCCATACCGTGAAGTGCGCCAAAATGTACTGGTATTATTTCCACAACTTTCTGACAGTCTGCTAGCGACTTATAATATTTGCGGCTGCTGTAGTAGAGAAAAGCGCGACGATTCCAAGCTTCAGCAAAATCTGGTTGTTGTTTGATCAGTTGGTTCAGCACTGTTTCGGCTTCGGCTAGTTCCCCAGCGTCTAGTAGCTTTTGACTGCGGTCTATGGTTTCTAGCCCAGAAATTCCCTTTTGCTTGAACCAGATGCGCCAAAGTTTCCTAGTCGCGTGTTCGCGCACTGTTTCGTCAGGATTTTTCAAATCTTCAAGTAAGGAATTGATTGATAAAGAATCCATGAATTTGAGGTTAGAGATTGTATATTAGTAATTTCGCACAAAACTATTCAATTAAATCACTTTTAAAGGCATCTTTAAATTATGACAATTGCAATGCTCGGCAATTATCGTGCTATTTGTTGTAGTCAGTAATACTGTTAGTGCGTTTACGCAATATATCAAGTCATTAGCACAAACTTTATAAAAGTGAAAAGGGTGTCTTGGCAGTTGACAAATCCCTAGTAAATAATAGTTGATAAAAAGATAACAAAAAATAAATTGACTATGCCAAAACAAAACAGCGTTTCTCGGCATATTGTTCTGACTTCTCATCCCAGTCGTTCTGGTCCCAAACCGATCGCGATTAACTGGGGTGCTGCTGACCCGATGCAACGAGGTCCAGTGATTGCTACTTTAACAAAGTCGGCGCACCGCAATGTTATAGGCACTCATTCGGGTGGTTATGCGGTTTATCGCGCTTTAGCAGTGGCTAGCGGATCGCTGCAATCAGATCATATAGCGGATTTAACCAACACGTCTCCAACAGAGCGTATTGGACCATATCCAAGCTGGTCAGTTGCTGATAAAATCGTCTCGCTTGACCCTTATGGAGCGATCGCCTCTGAGGTGTTTGCATCATACTACGAACAGGGATATGATATCCGTCCGACGATCGCCATCACCAAAGCGCACATTAATATGCCCGAACTGCAAGAAGCGATCGCCAAAGGACGCTTGCAAGTTGATGGTAAAATTATGAAACCCGGTGGCGATTTGGTGGTAACTAAAGCCGCAATTGAGCCGGTTTGGTATTTACCAGGACTTGCCAAGCGGTTTAATATCACTGAAGGCGAATTGCGTCGCGCTTTATTTGAACAAACTGGGGGAATGTTTCCAGAATTGGTCACTAGATCGGATTTGGAGGTGTTTTTGCCGCCAATTGGAGGTTTGACGGTGTATATTGTCGGTGATTTAGAAGCGATCGCCGATCCGAATAAGCCTTTAGCTGTCAGAGTACATGATGAGTGCAACGGTTCGGATGTCTTCGGTTCGGATATCTGCACTTGTCGTCCTTATTTGGTACACGGAATTGAGGTGTGCGTGCAAACAGCACAAGAAGGAGGTGCTGGGGTTATTGTTTATTGTCGCAAAGAGGGTCGCGCCCTTGGTGAGGTTACGAAATTTTTGGTTTACAATGCTCGCAAGCGTCAAGAAGGAGGCGATCGCGCTGATGCCTACTTTGAGCGTACTGAATGTGTGGCAGGTGTCCAAGATATGCGCTTCCAAGAACTAATGCCGGATGTACTGCATTGGTTGGGCATTACTCGCATTGACCGCATGGTATCTATGAGTAATATGAAGTTCGATGCCATAACTCAGTCGGGAATTGAGATTGTTGAACGAATTGCGATTCCCGATGATTTGATTCCTCAAGATGCGCGGGTGGAAATTGAAGCGAAGAAAGCTGCTGGATATTTTACCACAGGGGATGTGTTAGATGCAAACAGTTTAGCTGATGTGAAGGGACGAGGTTTGGAGTAGGAAGTAGGGAGACAGGGGGACAGGGGGACAGGGGGACAGGGGGAAGAACTCCCGTACAGACGTTCCACACCAAACGTCTCTACCTAACTCCTCACTCTTAACTCCTAACTCCTCACTCCCCATCCCCCCCTCTCCCCATCCCCCACTCCTCCACTCCTCCACTCCCCCACTTTCCCACTCCCCACTCCCCACTCCCCATTCCCATTATTTACGGAGATACGAACCGCCAAGATGCCAAGAACGCCAAGTTTAGAGGGTAAGGAGTTGATTGCATATCTTCGTTCTGCTTACGCTATTCGGCAACGTTGTATGCAATTGTTTGTATTGGCGACTGAAGATAAGTTGCCAAATTTTGGTTGTGATTTGATGCAGTTGAATAGGGTAGCAGATTATGTGATTTCGGTGATGCGGGGTGAGTACCCAAATTTGGATATTCCGTTTCACAGTCGTTGGCGACATTTTGAGGCTGGAGGTGTGCGACGTTTAACTCAGTTGGATGAGATGTTGGTGGGAATGACACCGCTGCAAAAAGCGGCAGCGAAGTTTGATTTGGCGATTATTAGTGTTTTGCTGGATGCGGGAGCGGGGAATAGTTGGGGTTATTATGAGCAGGAGACTAATTTGGGTTTTGGGCGAAGTGAAGGTTTGGCTGTGGCTAGTTTCCGGATGTTTTGTCAAGGTGCTTTTTCTAGTGACCAAAAACAATCCTTAAAAGCGGATGCTCAAAAGTTGCAATTATTAACAGAAGAAGAATTGGCGGATGGGTTTCAGGTAAATGCCGAAAATCCTTTGGTGGGGGTTTCTGGGCGGTTGAAGTTGTTGCAAAAATTAGGAGAAGCTTTAGTATCTTCTCCTGATTTATTTGGCGAAGTAAATCCGCGTCCGGGAAATATGGTAAATTACTTAATGGGAAAATCTGAGAATCAGGCGATCGCTGCCACAACAGTTTTCGATGCAGTTTTAGAAGGACTGAGTGATATTTGGTCTGGACGAGTTGAAGTTGCTGGAGTTAACTTGGGGGATGTCTGGTTTCACCCGGCTGTTGGTGATGATAATTTAGTGCCATTTCATAAGCTGTCTCAATGGCTTACCTATTCTTTGTTGGAACCTCTACAGGAACTCGGTTTAGAAATTACTAATTTAGATGCGCTGACTGGTTTGCCAGAATATCGGAATGGAGGGTTATGTCTGGATTTGGGACTTATCAAGGTTAAAGATTCACAGGTTTTGCGATCGCCTCATTTAGTATCATCAGAAGTTATAGTTGAATGGCGTGCAATGACTGTGATTTTGTTGGATTGCATTGCGGTTAGAGTTCGGGAAAAGTTGGGTATGAGTGCTGAGGAATTGCCACTGGTGAAAATCCTCCAAGGTGGAACTTGGACAGCAGGACGAAAAATTGCCGCAGAACTCAGAACAGGTGGTGTCCCCCCTATACAAATAGAAAGCGATGGGACTGTATTCTAATTGTAAGTAGTTACAGTCAGTTTGAATTAAGGAACGAGTTATGAATCAGCGATCGCATTTGGTTGCTGATGATTGTTTTGTTTGTTTTTTTAATATATGAGAATGAGCGCAGAATTAATGGAGAACGAACCGCAGAGGACGCAGAGAACACAGAGTTTGGAAGAGTTTGGGAGAGTTTTTGCGTAAGTTTTAGAAGTAATAAAATCTCTCTTCCCCATTACCTATTACCCATTCCCCATTCCCCACTCCCCATTCCCCCAACGGGAGAGCCAGTCGCCTCAACGCGGGGAACCCGCGCACGGCGCTGGACTCACCATTCCCCATTCCCCACTTTATATAAAAATATGGCAAAAGTAACTTTAATTGACCATCCGTTGATTCAGCACAAATTAACGCTGATGCGTAAAGCTGAAACTAGTACGGCAAAATTTCGCGTTCTTTTGAAAGAAATTAGCTTGTTGTTAGCTTATGAAGTGACGCGGGATTTACCGCTGAAATATGAAGTGATAAAAACGCCATTAGCGCCAATGAATGCACCAGTGCTGGCACCGGAAAAAAAGCTGGTGTTAGTTTCGATTATGCGGGCAGGACAGGGCATTTTAGATGGAATGCTGGAGTTAATGCCATCGGTTAGGGTGGGACATGTTGGTTTATATCGCGATCCAAAGACGTTGATTCCGGTGGAGTATTATTTTAAGATTCCCGATGACGTGGATAAGCGAGATATGCTGGTGGTCGATCCGATGTTGGCTACTGGCAATTCAGCGGTGGCAGCGGTGGAAAGACTGAAATCAACTAATCCGATGTCGATTCGGTTTGTCTGCTTGCTTGCTGCACCAGAAGGCATTGAGCATTTCTGCGCGGTACATCCTGATGTGCCTTTGTATACGGCAGCAATTGATGACCATTTGGATGAACACGGTTATATTATACCTGGTTTGGGAGATGCAGGCGATCGCTTGTTTGGTACAAAGTAAGCTAATAGTCAGATAAAAAAAGGTAAGAGATAAAAAGTAAATTTTGTCTTCTTCCTTTTTTAGGATTTTTTGAGTGTGTCTATTGGGGGAGGCAAAAGGTTATCCTAGCCTTTCATGATATTGTTATGTTCATATTTTGCAATAAAGCTTGATAAATAATATTCATAGTTATTGCAAACAAATGGGCATTTACTAAACAACAAACCAATAATTTTTAAACCTACATGTGGGTTTTATCAGTGTGACTATGATTTTAATTACCTGAATGCTAGATATCAGAGGTGAAAATTTTTATGAGACTTCATCTGATTTGATAGCAAATACATGATTAATAAAAAAATAACTTTATCTTTTTTCAATAGAGTTATCTAAAATTAATAAATTATTTATGGTTAGACCAACGATTGGACAATTAGAACGAGAAATATCACAGCGTATTGGTTCTTTATATAATACTCAACTTGGGCTACGTCCTAGCAAAGTTATTTGTCATTGCTTTGATAAAGAAATTGTCGTAACTTTAGAAGATTCTGTTACTCTAGTTGAGCAAACTCTTGTTGATGGTAATTATAGGAAATTAGCCGAAGAAGTTAGAGTGAGTTTAAATAAAATAATTAAGCCACAAATTAAAGCTTTGATTGAGGAAATTATTCACAGAAATGTGATAGATATAATTAGCAATTCCAGTTTAGCAACCAATCGGACTGGTATCATTGCTATTTTGGAACAGTCCCCAGCGGTTCGCAATCCGGAAGCTATTCCTAAAGTTGATTTGAATAGTGTAAGCGATTGAGATATTTACTGACGCTTTTGATTTTCGGGAAAATAAGCGATACCCAAAGCTGCTGGTGGTGTGGATTTGCCTTTTTTGCTAACGAGAGCAAATAAGGCGATCGCGTAAGGTAACATTATCAAAAATTGATAGGGAATATTCGCACCCAATGCCTGTATTCTTAATTGTAAAGCTTCTGTCGCCCCAAACAACAAACAAGCTAAGGCAGTACTTACAGGATGCCATCTACCAAAAATTAAAGCAGCGATCGCAATAAATCCTTTGCCAGCACTCATCCCTTCCGCAAAAAACTTTATCTGTACTAAAGTAAGATAAGCCCCTCCCAAACTAGCAAGACATCCACCGATTATCACAGCAGTGTAACGCACAGTTTGCACTGAAACACCAGCCGTATCCGCTGCTTGTGGATATTCTCCTACAGCTCGCAAAGTTAGACCAAAGCTAGTATAAAACAATATGTATGTAGTTAAAGTAACTATTATTAATAATAAATATACGAGAATATCTTGTTGTAACAAAGCGCCAATTAGGGGAATATTGGCAAAACCGGGAATAATAATTGCTGCAATTCCGGGCAATTGTTGAGCTATACCACCACTAAATATTAGCCGTGCTAAAAAAGATGTTAACCCAGCTGCGACAAGATTAATTGCTAACCCAGATACCAACTGATCGACGCGCAAAGTTACACATAAAAAAGCATGAAGTAAACCGACGATTCCCCCAGCAATCAAGGCAGCGATTACACCAATCCACGGATTACCTATGTAAAAGGTGGCAGCAGCACTGGTGAAAGCACCTGTAAGTAACATTCCTTCTAAGCCAATATTTAGCACTCCTGAACGTTCAGAATAAAGTCCTCCCAAAGCAGCGAATGCGAGGGGGACGGCTAAACGCAAGCTAGCAACGAGGTAATCTGAGAAGAGGGCATTGGGCATAGGGCATGGGGTATTTGGATGCCCTCACCTTCCAGGGTGAGGGCAATACGTACTTCAAAGTTCATTATCTGCGTTAATCAGCGTTTATCGGCGGTTTAATTACTTTTATCTTTTTTTCCATCGCTAGACTAATGGCAATAAACAATACAGTCAAACCTTGAATAGCATAAACTACAGTCACGGGTACACCTGCGCTGCGTTGCATGACATTCGCACCACTACGTAGAGCCGCGAAAAATAGAGAAGTTAATATTACACCGAAAACACTACCGCGACTGAGGAAAGCGATCGCGATCGCATCAAATCCATAACCGGATGATACTTGTTCAAACAAGCGATATTTCAACCCCATCACCTCAGAAGCACCCGCTAAACCAGCTAAACCACCCGCTAATGCCATTACTAACATAATCGTGCGTTGGACGGAAATACCTGCGTAACGGGCAGCGATGAAGTTGAATCCGACGGCGGTGATTTGGTATCCTAGAGGCGATCGCATCAACAATATCCACAATATCCCTGCCGCGATTAATCCCAACAAAATTCCCGCATGTGCCAAACTTCCTGGTAAAATAATCGGTAACTGTGCAGATTTGGCTATTAATGGCGAATATGGACTAGGCGCGTTTGCTGCTTTCAAAGGATTCTGCACCAGATAGCTGACTAAGTTGATGGCAATGTAGTTTAGCAGCAACGTGGTGATTACCTCATTCACTCCCCGCACTGCTTTCAGATAACCGGGAATCCAACCCCAAACTCCACCAAAAACAAACCCTGCGAAAAGCGCTAAAGGTATGTGAATAAATGCGGGGAAATTTTGCACGTATAACCCTATCAAAGCACTTCCCAAAGCACCGAGATAAATTTGTCCTTCTCCACCAATATTAAATTGACCGGCACGCAACGCGACTAGTACGCCTAAACTAGTTAATAATAGCGGTGCCATTTTCGTAAGCGTGTTACCAAAGCCAAAGTAAGTTGAGAGAGATTCTTGAAATAAGGCAGTGTATGCAGCGATTGGGTTAGCGCCGGCGAGTATGATGAGAATTGCACCGACAATGAGAGAAGATGCGATCGCAATTAGCGGTGAGATAATTGGTAGCAATTGGATACGGTTAGTTGCAGTCATTTTGGGACATAGATTAGGGCAATGCGATCGCACTTCATCTGCTTTTGTTTTCAAGGTGTTGTGACTGAATCGTTGGTATTTCCTCAGCGGTTAAAGTGACGATTTTCCCATCTTGCATAATACTAATAGATTGACCAAGCTTGCGATGTCGTTCAATCGCTTCTGCAATTGCTGCTTTTACTCCAGTATTAATTTTACTGTGTAAGGTTCTCATTTCTTCTTCAGTCATTGATTTGCCTCCAAATTTCATCTATATAAATTATAGATTGCTGATTAATAATACGTTCAGCTACTAACCTGGGTTCTGACTTGGAATTGTTATAAACCATCCAGCCATCACATAGCGGTAAATACAAATCAATCAGATTTCTTCGTCCTCTTTCATAGCGTCTGCGAATCACCTGTTCTGGAATCGAGTGTCCCCCACTAGCAACCCGTCTGGCTACCCTTTCGACTGCCAAATCAGCGCTTTGCAGCCAGAAATAAATTAAGTTAATCGTGTAACCTTTTGCTTTACAATCAATTATAAATGGCGCAAAAGTTCTAGCTGCTAGTGTGGTTTCAAACGCAAAATCCCTTCTCAAATTAGATAATATCCGCAGTCGCTGAATCATCAAACGTCCTGCCTCAATAGCCATAGACTCTGGATTGAATGGAGAAAGTCCAGCTGCGATCGCATCTGCGTTCACATACTCAAAGCAGTCGATAAAATTTGGCAGCAAACTCATAGAAACAGTCGTTTTACCTGAACCATTTGCACCACCAATAACGTATATACTCGGCATACTAATTATAAAAGGCGCGGTAGAGACGTTCCACACGCCCACGTCTGTACAAAAGTTAGGAGTTATTACTCCAGACTTGCTAGCAATCAATTTTTAGACTCAGATAACCGTTTTTCTATCCAAGAATTCAAACTTTGTCCTTCTTTCTTTGCTTTGATTGCAATTTGTTTATGTAAACTCGGATTTATTCTGACTACAAACTTACCTGAAAATGGTTTTTCAGGTTCCTCACCACGTAATGAGCAAAAGTCCAAATAAACATCTACAGAATCATGAAATGCTTGCTTCAATTCTGCTACGGTGTTGCCTTGAAAAGTTATTACATCTCTAAGATTAATTACTTCACCATGAAAAATTTCTGCGTCATCATCAAATTCTACAATTGCTTCATAACCTTTATAATTCATCATTTGTCACTCCCGCTTCTGTCAAAAACCGTCGTAGCGATTTAACCGCACCTTTATCTGTTTCTTTCTCCGGATATGGTCTGTGAAAAACCGCTCTTATTTCATTAAGAACAACCTTATTAGTCATAAAATTGTAGGCTTAGGAGTTATTACTCCCCTCGTCCCCCCCTTGTCCCCCTCTTCCCCCTGCCATTAACAAACCAATTTCCTCGACTGTCGCTGTCGCTGCATCTAAAATATCGAGAAACTCACCTCTGTAAATTACCGCAATGCGATCGCTCATTGCCATCACTTCCTCTAACTCAGTAGAAATATACAAAATTGCCGCACCGCGTTTTCTTTCTGCTAACAAGCGAGAATGCACTGCTTGAGTTGCCCCCACATCTAATCCCCGCGTCGGTTGCATTGCGACAATTAACAGCGGTTCCCCCGTCAATTCTCGCGCTAACACCACTTTTTGTTGATTTCCTCCCGACAACTGATTTACCTTCACATCTTCCCCCGTTGCCCGAATATCAAACTCTTGCATTGCAGACTTAGCGTGATTTTTAATTGCTTCTTTCTGCAATAAAAAGCGACGAGAAAAAGGCAACTTTTTAAAAGCTTTTAAAATCAGGTTTTGGGCAATACTAAATTGCAATACCAAACCGATTTTTTGCCTATCTTCCGGAATGTAACCGATATTTTTTACGGCATCGATTTTACCGCTTTTAACAGATTGCAAATTTGTTATGGCATCTGCTAATTCACGCTGTCCATTGCCATCTACACCAGCAATTCCTAAAATTTCTCCGGCTCTAAGTTGAAATGAAACATCACGCACAGCCGTAATATTTCTTTCATCTACAACTTGCAAATTCTGCACCGATAAGACAACTTTACCTGGTGAAACGGCTGATTTATTTAACTGTAAATCAACTTCACGTCCCACCATCAATTCTGCTAATTGTTGAGGTGTAGCTTCTTTAGTATTTGTATTTGCTACTACCTTTCCCCGTCGCAACACCGTTACTGTATCGCAGAGATTCATCACTTCATCAAGCTTGTGACTGATAAAAATAATTGTGTTTCCAGCTGCTGCAAGTTGACGGAGAATAGCAATTAAAGATTTCACTTCGGGGGGTGTTAATACTGCTGTCGGTTCATCCAAAATCAACAACTTTGCTTGACGGTAAAGAACTTTGAGAATTTCTACTCGCTGTTGCGCTCCTACTGGTAAATCTGCTACTCTCATACTGGGGTCAATTTCTAATTTATAAGCTTGGGATAAAGCGGTGATTTCCTGTTGTTTTTGCCGCAGATTTAAACGCCAGCTTTTCTCAGTTCCCAGAATGATATTTTCGGTGACGGTTAACTGAGGTACAAGCATGAAGTGTTGGTGAATCATGCCGATACCTTGATTAATTGCGCCTTTTGAAGATGCAAAATTTACTGCTTTATCTTCAAGATAAATTTGACCTTCGTCAGGTTGATATAAACCACTAATAATGTTCATTAAAGTGGTTTTACCTGCACCATTTTCACCTAAAATTGCGTGGATTTTTCCGGTTTCAATACTTAGGCTAATGTTATCGTTAGCAATAAATGAGCCGAAGCGTTTGGTGATTTTTTCTAAACGTAAATATGACATTGCGTGTTGTGAAATAATTAGGACTTAAGCAAAAACTCTCCCAAACCCTTATTTCTCTGCGTTCTCTGCGCCTCTGCGGTTCGTTTCTTCATTATTCTGCGTAAGTGAGTTATAATAATGTTAAATTTCACGCATATTCGCAGATAAAAACTTTGCGTGAGGCTTTAATTGTTAAACTGTCGCCTTTTTTGCACAGCGCGTATCTTTATTACCATCTTTACAACTTTCAAAAGTTATTTTTTTATCAACAATTTCCTGTTTTGTATTTAATGCCTTTTGCTTAACTGCTGCTGGAACAATTTCGTTAAAGTTTCCCAAGTTTAAAATATCTGGTCTTTCTAAACCAATTGTATATATTTGCCCTTTTAATTGTTTCTGTTTTGCTAATTCTGCTAGATATGCGATCGCTAAATCCATTCGCTTTACAGCACTGGTTAAAACCGCTTTTGGCGCTACTTCTAATTGGTCTTTTGTATTCCCAAAAGCATAAACACCTTTATCTGCGGCTGTTTGTAACACGGCTGGAGAGGAATTATCTAACCATTGATAGATGACATCAGCGCCAGCAGAAATCAATGCTAAAGTAGCTTCTTTGCCTTTAGCAACATCATTCCAATCACCTGTAAAAGTAGGGAGAATTTGTATATTTGGTTTAACTGATTTTGCCCCTAATTCAAATCCGCGTAATTCATCTTCAGTAGCGGGGAATTTCTCGCCAGCAATGTAAGCCATTTTGTTAGATTTGGTTAGGGAAGCGCCAATAATTCCACACAAATAGCTGACTTGGAGATGATCTATTCGCAAAGCGGCAATATTTTCTCCTTTAAGATTACCATTCACGCAGACAAAAAACGTGTTGGGAAATTGGGCAGCGATTTGTTCTACAGATGCGTCAAATTGTCCGCCGTGGGCAAATATTATATTGTAGCCCCTACGAGCGAAATCACCTAAAGTTTCGGCTTGGTCTGCTTGCGCGACTTTTTCGACAAAGTTAACTTCTGCACCCAGCTTTTGTTTGGCAAGGTTGACACCTTCGTAACCAGATTGATTCCAGGCTTTGTCAGTGATGGTACCAGGAAGTGCGATCGCTATCTTAAATTTTTCACCACTAGCTGCCGTGGGTGTCGTTGTTTGGTTGCTACTGCAAGCTTTTAGCAGTAAACTGGTGCTAAAGGCAACTGAACTATATAGAAATTGACGCCGATTCAATACCGCCATACACTAGCCCTGAGATTGTTAGTTAATCAATGTGAAAGTCCGCACAGGCAAACGCGAATTTTCCAACTCTTGACTGAAGACATTGTGACATACAGCAAGGAAACTGAAAGAGTAAGCTCAAGCATATACTCAAATGGAATACATAAAAAAGAACAAAGAACTCTTACGTGTCATCCTTGCAGTATGTCTGATCATAGTCGGAATAACGCACTTTACCGTTGCCGATCAATATGTGAGAATTGTACCGCCGCAACTCCCCAATCCTTTAGGATTAGTTTATCTGAGTGGCTTTTATGAAATTTTGGGTGGTATCGGTTTATTAGTTCCCCCTCTAAGTCAACCTGCTGCTTGGGGTTTAATTGCTCTTTTTATTGCTGTTTACCCGGCTAATATCAACATGGCGGTTAATCACATTAAAATAGACCATGTACCAGATTCAAACTTGTTACAAGCTATAAGACTGCCCTTACAAGCAGTTTTAATTGCATGGGCTTGGTGGTATACAAAACCGAGCGATCGAGAAAAACAAGCTTCAATTATTCCTAAATCTCTTATTCCTAAAGAACTAGAATTGTTAGAGTGAGTTTTTGACATACCTCTTCTTAACCCTCTTTTAAAAGGCTTGTCATTACCAACATGATTTAAAAACGTGAATTTGTCTAAAGCTTTGTTACACCTCAGATTTAAGTAGTATCGGCTAAACGGACTATTAAATAATTAGAGTCGGATTTATCCGACTTCAGCTTTTAGGCTGGGACTTAAGTCCCAGACGGGATACTTCACAACCGATGATTTAGAGATGTTGGTAATAGTAAGTCCTAAAAAAAGACGGTTTCAGGAGTAAAATAATTAGGGAGCAAGCAGGTTTGATATGAGTACATCAAAGACAGTACAACAATTGCAGGCAGAATGGATAACACCAGAAAATTTTCGCCGTTACGGGCAAGTTATTTTTGCCAGTAAGGACGGGAAAGCTTACGATACTAAAGATGCCCAGTTAAACTTGCAAAACGGAATTCCTCGCTTTTATATTGTGCGGTTGCAACGCCAAGGGCGAAAGTTTTACAAAATAACTCGGCATATGCAATGCACTCAATGTTTGGGTTCTTTGTCAGGAAAGGATTGGTTAATTGCGGTTTGTCCTCCTGATAATAATGTTGATGAACCAGCTTTAGAAGAGATTGCAGTTTTCCGCATTCCGGGAAATTGTTTTATTAAGTTAGAGGTGGGAACTTGGCACGCAGGACCATATTTTGAGCATGAGTTTGTCGATTTTTATAATTTAGAATTGAGTGATACGAATGTGGTGGATCATTTCACTCATGATTTTGTTAAGAGTCATCAGTTAGAGTTTGAGATGGTCTAGTTTAATGAGTAGGACGAAAAGGTTCACCCAAAGATGCGGGTGCTACTAGTTGAATGCGCGTGGCATCGCGTGAGATAATCACCAATACCACGATAGTAGCTAAGTAGGGCAACGCAGATAAAAGATAAGGAGAAATATCAAATCCCAGTCCTTGCACTATCAACTGTATCGCACTCACGCCGCCAAATAAGTAAGCACCCAAGAGAATTATAATCGGTTTCCAGGTGGCAAAAACTACCAAAGCGATCGCAATCCATCCTCGTCCTGCTGTCATATTTTCCGCCCACAGCGGCGTATACGCAAGCGAGAGATAACAAATGCGCGATCCCCAGCCATTGCCCCACCAAACATTACCGCATTCATAGCGCACTTTCACAACAGGCAAACCCAAAGCATCCGCTGCTGATGGTGATTCACCCACACTCCGCAGCACCAACCCTAGCCGTGTTTTACGCAAAAACCATGAAACTAAAATTACCAAAATGATTGATAAATATACTACAAGATCTTGGTTCAATAGAGGTATTGATTTGTTCATTTGTTGCAGTCCGGTAATTGTTTTACCTACGTAGTCAGCACCGACAAAAGCACTGAGTCCCGAAGCAAAAATAGTCAGGGCTAAACCGGTAGCGACTTGATTCGCACCGATGGTAATTGTTAGCACAGCATGAATTAAAGCGATCGCTATTCCCGATATTAGTGCTATCAATAACCCTAAATAAATATTACCTGTAACAACGGTGACGATAAAACCAGCTACAGCCCCAATTAACATCATCCCCTCAACGCCAAGATTTAACACCCCTGATTTTTCCGTTACTAATTCGCCTAGTGCTGCTAAAATCAGAGGTGTAGCTGCCCGCAGAGTATCACTAATTATTGGGCTGAATGTTTGGATGTTCATCTGTAACCGCAGGTGTTACTGTCGGTGAAGGTACTGTTGCCATTTGTTCTTTATCTTGTATTTGCAACAATTCAGGTATTGTTACAAATCGATAACCTTCCGCCTTCAAATCGGCAATCATTTGTGGTAATGCTTTGACAGTTTTGGCACGGTTGCCACCACCATCGTGCATCAATATAATTCCCCCTGGCTTGGCACTTTTGAGTACATTTGTTACCATTCCCGGCACTTGAGGAGAACGGCGTTCTGCGTCACCTGACTCACCAGACCACATCATTACAGCGTAGTGGTGATTTTTGGCGTAGGCAACCAATCCATTATTCAGGTAGCCTCCAGGTGGACGAAATAGAGTAGTTTTCTCACCTGTAGTTTTGTAAATAATATCTGCTGTGCGGTCAATTTCTTTAGCCGCCGTTGCAGTATCCATGCGACGATACCAATGGTGCCATGTATGATTGCCAATTACATGACCATCCAGGGCAACTTGTTTAGCAATTTTGGGAAACGCTTGCACCATTGACCCAACCATAAAAAATGTCGCTTTTACGTTGTTTTTCTTCAAAATTTCTAACACCTGTACCGTGTTTTTTGGTCCAGGTCCATCATCAAAAGTGAGAGCGACAACTTTATCAGTTGGTTTCAGTTTCGCTTGATAAATAGTTGTTCCCTGAAATAATTTTGGCACATCAGAAATCACATTTGTACTTGGGGCTACAGCTTGCGCCGATGTACTCATCACTTTGCCCAAATTCGCAACGTGTTGATGTTTGGGATTTTTTAAAGTTGTGTTTTTCGGCGTTTGAATTGCCAATTGATGATTAACTTTGCTTGCAGGTACAACTAAACTTAAAGCAAAACTTCCAGCAGCTGCAACTGAAGTAATTACTCCTATTAGTACAATTTTAGATAATTTCTTTCTGGACACTTAAATCTCCTCACAATTTGATGGTTGATAGTGGATAGTGGATAGTTGATGGTTGATGGTTGATGGTTGATGGTTGTCAAAAGTTCCCACTAACCACTATCCACTATCCACTAACCCTATCGTCTAATTTGCAGTCGGTTATAAATTAGCATATCTGCCGCCAAAAGAAAGAAAAATAAAATACCTTGAAATAAACTCGCTATGGCGTTAGAAAGTGCAAGTTTAATCTGCAATAATTCACCTCCTACGTAAAGAAGCGCCATCAACAAACTAGATAAAATGATCCCTAAGGGGTTTAACCGTCCGATAAATGCGGCGATGATGGCAGTATAACCGTAACCGGGAGAAATGGTAGGGCGTAGTTGACCAATTGGACCTAGAACTTCGCACGCACCAGCTAAACCGGCTAATCCACCAGCCAGGAGTAGACTAAGCCAAATTATGCGATCGCTCTTTATCCCAGCATACTCCGCTGCGTTTAAACTTGAACCAACTACCCGCACGCTGAAGCCAAAAAATGTCAGCCGCAGCACTCCCCAAATTAACACAGCCGCAAAAAAAGCGAAAATTACTCCCCAATGCAACCGCGTACCCGCAATTAATGATGGTAAACTGGCAAATTCACTAAAAGGTGCAGATTCCGGAAAGTTAAATCCTTGAGGGTCTTTTAACTGTCCGCGCACCAAGTAATTTAAAATACTAATTGCAACATAATTTAACATCAAACTTGTGAGTATTTCGTTGGCATTAAATCGCACCTTCAATCAAGCGGGAATACTCCCCCAAATCGCACCACCTAACACGCCAGCAATCAAACTAAGTAAGAGTATTCCATAATTATTTACATCGGGAAATGCCAAAGCAATAATACTACTAAAAATCGCCCCAATCGTCAATTGTCCTTCTGCGCCAATATTCCACACCTTTGCTTGAAAACATACCGCTAAACCAACAGCAATTAATAAAATTGGTGCAGCTTTCACCGTTAATTCTGTCAATTGATAAAAGCTACTTAAAGGCGTAATAAATAGAGTTTGTAAAGCAGTAATCGGCGACTTACCCAATAAAGCAAATAGTAAGATTCCGACAGTCACCGTTGCTAAAAGTGCTACTAAAGGTGAAAGTATTTGCCAAGTTATTGATGGTACACTACGGGGTTCAAATTTAATTAACATTAGCTTTTTATGCGTTATGATATCAGCAGAAAAACTCTGCGTCCCTCAGCGCTGACTTTGCGCTCCTCTGCGTTTAAAAACGCTAATATTTGACGCAAAGCTGTATTTAGAATTACTTTCTCAGGCTATCATGCGCCAATTCCCCCCATTAATCGCCCGATTTCATCTCGGTTAGTATCTTGTATCGACTTGAGAGGAGAAAGTTGCCCTTTGTAGATTACACCCAGGCGATCGCATAAAACAAACAACTCATCCAAATCTTCAGAAATCACCAACACCGCAGCACCATTATCCCGCATCTCAATCAACGCTTCATGAATACTTGCAGTTGCCTTGATATCCACACCCCAACTCGGATGCGCTGCAATCATCACCGCTGGATTTTGGTTAATTTCCCGCCCCATGATAAACTTTTGTAAATTCCCACCCGATAAACTTGCAGCAGTCGAATTTACCCCCGCTTGTTTGACATTAAAAGCAGCACAAATTCTCACAGTCCAGTTTTTCAACTTAGGAAAGCGAATCATTCCCCGACGCACAAGCCCTTGCCCGTAAGTTGTCAGCAAAGCATTTTCCTGTAAACTCAAATTTGGCACTACCCCCTTAGACAAACGGTCTTCTGGGGCGTATGCTAATCCCAAACGGCGACGGTGAGAAACATCATAACGAGCGATCGCCATCTCACCCAACATAATCATCTCTGCCTTGGGACAGATGAATTCACCACTCAAAGCTGATAATAATTCTGATTGTCCGTTGCCAGCAACACCCGCAATTCCCACGATTTCGCCGACGTGAAGTTGCAAATTGATATTCTGCAACGTCGTACCGAAAGGATTTTTCGGTTTCAGACACAAATCTTGAACTTGCAAACATATCGGACCTGGTGGTTGATATTGACGTTGTTTGCTAGATAGCACATCAGAACCAATCATCATCCGTGCCAAACTTGCAGGTGTCTCTCTTTGAGGATTGCACTCTTGCACAACCGCACCATTTCGCAGCACAGTAGCATGACTGCATAAAGATTGCACCTCTTTTAACTTGTGACTGCTGAATAAAATAGAGCAACCATTAGCAGCAATTCGCCGTAAAATTGCAAACAGCTTTTCTATTTCTTGAGGAGTAAGAACCGCCGTAGGTTCATCCAAAATCAACAACTTCGTAGTTTGAAAAAGACAACGGATAATTTCTACTCTTTGCCTTTCACCCACAGCCAAAGTATGAATCGGACGGTCTGGATTAACACTTAAACCATATTCATTAGATAGAATGCGAATTTTTCTATCAACTCGTGATAAATCCCATTTTTCCGTCTTCGTAAGTGCCAAAGCAATATTTTCAGTAACAGTCAAACTTTCAAACAAAGAAAAGTGTTGAAACACCATACCAACACCAAGCATTCTTGCCTGATAAGGACTATTCAAATTAATTTTTTCTCCCTGCCAAAAAACTTCCCCAGCATCCGGACGTACCAACCCGTAAATAATCTTCATCAAAGTACTCTTGCCCGCTCCATTTTCTCCCAACAAAGCATGAATTTCACCCCGTTGAATCGTCAAATTTATCTGATTATTTGCCAAACAATTACCATAAGTCTTACTAACATTTCTTACCTGTAAACGATAAACCTCCTTCATCCCTCTTCCCTCTTCCTTGGTGTCCTTGGCGCCTTCTCCTTCAAAGACGCCAAGGGCGAACGCGGTTCGTTTCTCATTTCACTCAAATGCTTAAGCGCTTCAGCGCTTACTACGGCATTTTTAACTTCTTAAGACTTCTGCTTCGGAAGCGTCCCCTCAACACCTTCAACATACCAATCCATAGCCAATTGTCCCTTATCATCCAACACCTTACCCTGTGGAACTCGCACCACACCTTGTTGGTCTTTCACCGGACCATCAAAAGGATGTGCCGCACCTTTAATAAACTCATCGCGCTTTGCATTCACCAATTGCTGAACATCCCCAGGAATCACCTGATTCATTGGCGAAATATCTACCATTTCTTGACTAATACCATCCCAAACATCTTGAGATTTCCAAGTTCCATTAATCACAGACAAAGCTTTCTCAGTATAAAACTTGCCCCACTTATTAATAGCTGACGTTAAATGCGCTTTAGTTCCAAACTTACTCATATCAGTATTGTAACCAAAAGCAAAAATACCCTTTTCTTCTGCTAATTGAATTGCAGCAGCCGAGTCAGTATGCTGTGACAAAATATCCGCACCCAAATTTACCAAAGCTTGCGCGGCTTCTCTTTCTTTCGTCGGTTCAAACCAACTTTGTACCCAAATTACTCTAACTTGTGCTTTGGGATTTGTTGCCCGCACTCCTTGAGTGAAAGCACCAATCCCGCGAATTACTTCGGGAATTGGATATGCACCGACAAAACCGATGATATTAGATTTTGTCATCTTGCCCGCAATCATTCCAGTTAAATATCGTGGTTCTTCAAAACGTCCTAAATAAGTGCCGACATTAACAGCGCGTTTGTATCCAGTACAATGTTCAAAGAAAACTTTTGGAAAGTCTTTTGCGACTTTGATTGTCGGGTTCATGAAGCCAAAAGAAGTTGTAAAAATCAACTTGTTTCCGTCTAAAGCTAGTTGACGAATTACCCTTTCAGCATCAGCACCAACGCTTACATTTTCTACAAAGGTAGTTCTCACCTTATCCTGTAAATTTGCCTGCAATTCTCTACGACCTAAATCATGGGCATAAGTCCAGCCAAAATCGTTTACAGGTCCAACATATATAAATCCTACCTTGAGAGGTTCATTTGCAGCTATTGGCGAGGCTGTAGTAGACACTTCACCCTGTTGATTGGATTTTCTGCCAGTACACCCAGCAAAGGTAAAGCCAGCCCCTGATAAAGTGGCATACTTTAGAAAGTTACGACGATCCATATTGAAAAAGATTTTTTATTGGTAGCAGCAACAGAAATATACAATCATCTATTTGCCTGATTTTAGTTTTTTGCTGTGTTCGGTAACTTACTTAAAAATTGTCATAATAATGATTTCGATTATACTAAATTTTGGTTAGAAAGCGATACGAATTTTGTTAATTACATTTATACTACAATATAAGCGATCGCCTAGCTAACAACTCAAAAAATGTAGGTAAAGTAAATAACCTTACCTACAAAAAAAAGTGGTAATAACACCACTTGCTACCGGAAAAACAAATATCTACAACCAATCGCTAATAAAAAGATACCGTACAGCTTCTTCATTAATTCACTGCTAATAAACGGCTGATTGGCAAACAGCGCTCCAAATAAATTACCAACTATTAGACCAACTGCAATAAATACAGCATACTTAATATTGACATTACCGTTGCGATAATAAACAATTGCTGCTAAAATGCCGATTGGCAATATTTGAGCAGCAACTGAAGTGCCAGTAGCAAATTTCTGATCCATACCAATTAGTAAGACCATTGCAGGCACCATAATTGCACCGCCACCGATACCAAACATACCGCCAGCAACGCCAGCGACTAAACCAATCAGCAGCATTTGAATGATTATGTTAGACATAAAAAACGTTGGTAAATTGTTAATTATAAACTAATTTGCTTTGTAAATATTGACTTTGGCAGCATTCCGTGAACGCCTTTTTGGGGACTGTTCACAACTTGAGTAATGCGGAAATTCACAGATATACTACACAATACATAAGCATCTTCTGGCGACAAATTTGCAAAGCGTTCCAGAAAATTAATCATGTTTTTTACAGCAAATTCTAAAGCTTCATCTAAAGTTTGACCAAACCCCATTGTAATGATATCGGTAGGAGTTTCGGCGATGGGTGTTGTTAGTTGCAAATCTTTGCGAATTTTAAGCTCAATTGTACCGTTCATCGAAGTTTCAATCGCGGTAACATTAACTTCACCGTCTCCTTGTGCGGAATGTCCATCACCAATAGAAAATAATCCACCAGCAACAAAAATAGGCAAAAATACTCTAGAATCAATTTGCAATTCGCGGTTGTCGATATTACCGCCATAACAACCAGGAGGAATTGAATTTCGGGATGTTTCGGGAGTAGCGACACCAAGAATACCAAAAAAGGGTTTGAGGGGAATTTTAATGTTACTACCTGTAGGAAATTCAGTGATATTATTTTCTAAATCGAGAGGAATGAATCTCAGGGCAGGTTGAGTAAACTGGTGTGGTAAAACTCCCCAACCTGTACGAATTGCATTGAAACCAACAGGTAAACTCGGTTTAATTGCCTTTAATTTTACCTCCAAAACATCCCCCGCTTCCGCTCCCCGTATATAAATTGGTCCAGTAAGTAAATGCGGTCCTACACCAACTTTGCGTTCTGGGGCAAGATTTTCGCAAATGTCAATAAATTCTGGCGTCAGAAATTCCGATGGTGCTTTGTCGTAAATGTAGTAACCAGTGTAAGTTTCCACATCAACCGTATCCCCAGAATCTACAGTCAGTGCTGGTTCTAGCTGTTGGGAGAAACCACCTAAATGAACGGTTTTCTTGGTGGCTTTTAAAATGTGGTGAGTCATCGCCGCAGTTTGTACTTGCTCAGTATTATTGCTTAAGATAGCGGGTTTGATGTCTACCAACTCATTTTTTATCCAATTTGGTTAATTTGTAGCTCAAACTACCAGAAATGTATCATTTTAGTTACACAAAAGCTAATTTTTGTTTAAATTAACACATGAACAGTCAATCTAAAGTTAGAAAGATACAAATTCTTGATTTTTAGTTTTTGCGAGGATAAAAATGGCTTTTCTAACTTATGATTGGAGTTTCGTCTATCTTCTTGCTCAGAGTAACCAAAGTTCTGGTAGCGCTGGGGGAAGTTTCTTTAGCTTTATTTTTGGGCTTGCTGCTTATATTTTCGGTTCATATTGCTTCTACAAAATCTATCAGAAACTAGGAGAACCAAACGCTTGGTTTGCTTGGATTCCGATTTTAAATAACTGGATTATGTACAAAGCAGGAGGTCAGTCACCTTGGTGGACTATTGCAATTTTCATTCCTTTGGTGAATTTTGTTGCTTTGATTTTCCTCATCATCGCCTTTGTTAATGTTGTGAAAAAGCTTGGTAAGAATCCTTGGCTAATTTTGTTGATGATTATTCCGATAGTTAACTTTGTAGTTCTGTATAATTTTGCCTTTGGTTAATTGAAGAATCAAAAGGAATTAAAAAACAACAAAAATGACAAATAAGTATTTTCTCCTTTGTTTAAGAAGTGCGATCGCAAAGCGACTCCAAAAAAGTATCGCCTACTCGTGTGTCGCAGGTATTGCTCTTTTCCCAGCATTATCAGCTAACGCCGCCCAAGTTGAACTTAGCGTTTACAAATCATCAAATACACCAGCAGCAAACTGTCCGCAAAAGGTGATTGTGACAGAACAAAACGCGCCTTACTACGAAGGAGGGTATACTATTAACGGTTCAGCAAAATTAAGTTCTTTCGCTGAATCTTTTACTATCTCTAATACTGACCCTTTTAGTGTAACTTGGGTAGCAAATCTCAAGCCTGCATTTAGTAAATGTATCGCTGCTGGTAGTATCGTCAAATCTGGTACTGAAGATAAAAATTCTGACTTCCATCTCCGCGTGCGGTTTACTGGTGGTAAAGTATTTTTAATTTTGGATATGACGGGTTTAAAAGATGCGAATAACTTCTTTCCTGTAATTACAAAAAAAGGTGTCACTGCTGGAAATCCTACTTGGAGTTGGGGTGGAACTGACTGATTTTCACAAAAACGCCGCAAACGTTGTAGAGACGTTCCACACCGAACGTCTCTACAATAGGTGTTCCAACACCCGACATGATATGATTAATATATGGTGGGCAATGCCTACCATTTTATCTATTAATGCTATTAATAATTATAAATTAACAAATATTTTGAGAAACAAACTCAATTACCTCTTTTAATCCTTGTTTAATTTTTAAGTTAGTAAAAATAAACGGTTTCTCACCACGCATTTTTTTAGCATCCCGTTCCATTACATTTAAATCTGCTTTATTTATCACTAATAAATCAGATTTAGTAATGCCGGGACTACCTTTGCGAGGAATTTTATCGCCAGCAGCAACTAATTCCGGACTAAAGGTAGCTGCCAAATTATCGCCACCACTTTCTAAAAAGACTAAATCTAAATCAGGAAAACGCACTTCTAACTGTTCAATTGCTGCTAAATTCATCGAAGCATCTTCGCGAATAGCTGTGTGGGGACAACCACCAGTTTCTACACCCAAAATGCGATCGC
>NZ_JTCM02000167.1 GCF_000817785.2 Hassallia byssoidea VB512170
GACTATTTTTGATGAAGCCTGTCCCCATTTGTCTAGGGAAGGACTCGCCCACAAGCTTGAAGCGATCGCATGATTCATACTTTGATTCAGCAACGCCGAGGATTTCTTCCGGTTTTAGTCGTGTCACTACTGATCCAAAAGTAAATCCTCTAGGTATAGATGAAATAGATCAAGTTGAATTCTTGATAGCTATAGAAGAAGAATTCGGGATAGAAATTGCTGAAGGATACTTTTTAAATGAGTACGTAACTGTTAAACAAATGATTGATTATATCAGGAAAATTTTGCCAAAATAAGTTTTAATTCTTTAACCTACTAGGTTATTTTTATTGATTCCAATATCTCCGCTGCCTTTAAAATCCGTCCATATCAATTTCAGAGTATGCAGCTACTAATTCAGGAGGAGTAGTAGCAGCTTGCTTATCAATAAGTTCTAACAAAGCTTTATTGCAGCGTTCCGCAATTTCTGGATATTTATTGGCGTACCATCCAAGTGATGTAACAAGACAAGGTTCGCTAATATCAAAGCCGAGTTTCATCAGTTCTTCAGTTTCTTCCAAAGCTTGATGAAATATTGCATCAAGGTCAACAAAAGTTTCAGACATAGTTATAATCCTTGTTAGGCTGCTCGAAATATTGACTTGGAATGTGCAAACTGTCTAAAGCAATTGATTAACAATAATACAATTGTATCTAAATCATTGTTGAGCTAGCCGTTGAATATGAGCAATAATTTCATCTTTGCTGATAATTTGCTCTGGCAGTACAAGCCAGCTACGGTAAAGATATACTGTATAACCTAACTGCCTTGTTTTACGCCCGTCTATTGATTTTCCCCAACGGTCTGGGTATATAAACCAGCGGGTACTCAGTCGTCTTGGAGGGATAGCGCCCCATGCAACCTGAGTTCCTGGACAATACCAAATAATGGCAGATGGTGGGTTTATCCATTGCTTGCTTTCTACTTCGCCACACATCCACCCTCTGTACGCACGGGGTAGTATACGGGGATCTTCAACCCGAACTGAAACAATGAATGATTGATATCCAAAACAGCTTGCGCTGACTGTCAGTGCTATACACAGGAATATCTTCATCAGTTCCAAATTGGGTAATGATAGACTCCCCTGCATTGATACCGCGATTTCTTAACCCCCTACGGACTATTTCAACTGCACGTTTTCCTTCAGCTAAGAAGTTTTCCCAATCAGATGAGGACATAATAAAAATTAAATTTACGATTCTGACTTATTTTCTCTTTCAATATCCACCGTTTCCAACTCAGCTTCTAACTGTTCAATTGTGGGCAAATTACCTTGCAAACCTTTTGGCAAATTATTCCTTAACTGATATACAGAAATACCAATTGGCTTATTCATGTCTCGCAGGGAATATTCAGCAATTACCTTATTTTTGCTTTTACACAAAATTATCCCAATTGTCGGCTGGTCATCTGGATGTCTCAACAAATCGTCCATTGCACTAACATAGAAATTCATTTTGCCTGAAAATTCTGGTTTTAACTCTTCAATTTTTAGGTCAATTACTACAAAACAGCGTAAACGCAAGTGGTAAAATAATAAGTCTATATAAAAGTCTTCACCGCCAACTTCAAGATGATATTGGCTACCGACAAAAGCAAATCCAACTCCTAACTCTAATAAAAAGTCGCGTATGTGGTTGATTAAAGCGCGTTCTAAATCACGTTCAAAAATCTCCTCTTCCAAGTTTAGAAAATCAAACGAGTAAGGGTCTTTCAACAACTGTTGTGCTAGTTCTGATTGCGGTTTGGGGAGTGTACGGTCAAAGTTAGTAATAGCTTTACCCTGACGGTGGTACAACTGGCTTTCAATTTGATGGACTAAAACATTACGACTCCAGCCATGTTGTATAGTTTGTTTTATGTACCATTCACGCTCCACTGAGTCTTTCACAGTATCCAATATACGGACATTATGACCCCAAGGAATTTGTGCAACAAGCTGTTGCACAAATTGCTCGTCAGGGTAAGCTTGGGCAAATGCTCGCATATACTTGAGATTGCGAAGCGAGAAGCCTTTGATTTCTGGAAAAGCTTGTTGCAAGTCAGTTGCAATCCGGTTGATTACTTTTGCTCCCCAACCTTGCTGCTGTCTCTGAAGAATATCTCGCCCAATTTGCCAGTAAAGTAATACTAACTCTTTGTTGACAGCAACAGCTGCCCGTATTTGAGCGTGAGAAATCCGTGTTTTCAGTTCACGCTCGAAAGTCATCATAACCGAGGATATCAGAGGTGCTAGCTTGTGATAAGTCGAATTTATCTTCTTTTGGCATAAAACTTGCAATTAGCAGCGGAATATGGCGCTAATATACTTTAGTTTAGAACAAGCAGCGTTAATGTGATGACAAGCGATCGCCCTTCCATCTTTTCCTTTTTTGCCGGCTCTGGTTTCCTTGATTTAGGTTTTGAAAACAGCGGTTTTAATATTGTTTATGTCAATGAACTTTTTTCCCCTTTTATGTCAGCATACCGCTATTCACGGCAGGCTCTGAATCTGCCATTACCGAAATACGGTTATCATTATGGGGAAGAAGCAGATGTAACCAAACTTATTGAAGGTTTACCAGCACAACGTCTGCGAGAGTTAGTAAAAGACTGCCGCCAATCTAATAATATTATTGGCTTTATTGGTGGTCCTCCCTGTCCTGATTTTTCTGCTGGTGGTAAAAACAAAGGACGTTTAGGAGATAATGGCAAACTTTCAGCTTCCTATGTTGAATTAATTTGCCAACAACAACCTGATTTCTTTTTATTTGAGAACGTCAAAGGATTGTGGAAAACTACAAAACATCGTTTATTTTTTGAAGCGCTGAAACAACAATTACAGCAAGCTGGTTATGTATTAACAGAGCGTTTAATTAATGCGATTGAATATGGTGTACCTCAAGATAGAGAAAGAATTATTCTTATAGGTTTCCGAAAAAAACTTATTCCAGATATGGGAATAATACTTCACAGTGAAAATATTCTTCCTGAAAATGTCTTTCCTTGGGAAAAGCATATTTTATATCCTAAAGATAAAGTCTTTTCTTACCCTTGGGGGATGCGTGAATTATTTAAAGAAGATTCTATACTGTCATGTCCTGATGGGATTCCTGAAGAACTAACTGTTGAATACTGGTTTAGAAAAAATGATGTATTAAATCATGCCAATTCAAAACACTATTTTCAACCAAGGGCTGGTATAAAAAAATTTGCTGTTGTTGATGAAGGAGATGATTCCAAAAAGTCTTACAAACGTCTTCACCGATGGCGTTATTCTCCTACAGCTTGTTATGGCAATAATGAAGTACATTTGCATCCTTACAAAGTTAGAAGAATTTCTGTAGCGGAAGCTTTAGCGATACAATCTTTACCTGCAAATTTTGTGCTTCCAGAGAATATGACGTTGACGAATATGTTTAAAACTATTGGTAATGGTGTACCATATCTAGCTGCAAAAAAGTTAGGGCAAACTATCCTTGACTTTTTAGCAACAGGCGATGGTCGATTTGGGGGCGATCGCTACGGCACGCTAGGTGAGCGATCGCTGCGGCTTTTCATTTTCTTACCCTGACGAGTGCCGAATGTCAACTTAAAGACTGAGACTAATAAAGAGCGAAACTACCCTCAACACTCAATAAGCTGTCACATACTCAAGAAAAATGTCACGAATTATGGTTTAATTTAATAAAAATGTCTTTATTAATCTAAATAAAGTTTAATAATCAATTACTGGTAAAAGTAACAATGGCAGCAGATTATCCAGACATTGATATTGCGCCATACATCGATCATGCGCTGCTGATGCCCACGGCTACAAGCGAGCACGTTAAGCAATGGTGTGAAGAAGCAGACAGATTTGGCTTTGCAGCGGTTTGCGTCTACCCCGTCCATGTCAAGCAAGCGGCGGAACTCCTCCACGGCAAAAATCCTAAAGTCTGTACGGTGATTGGCTTTCCTACTGGCGCGACGACTTCGGCTGCGAAGTTGTTTGAAGCTCAAGAAGCACTCGAAAATGGTGCTGCTGAGTTGGATGTGGTAATTAATTTGGGCTGGTTGAAAGCTGGCAAAACTGAGGAAATACATCGGGAAATTGCCGAAATTTGCGAAGCCGCTGGGCAAAAAGTCAAGGTAATATTGGAAACTAATCTGCTGACGGATACGGAGAAAAGCGTGGCAGCAGAAATAGCTATGGATGCAGGGGCAGCATTTCTCAAAACCTGTACAGGCTGGAATGGTGGTGCGACAGTGGCAGATGTACGACTTTTGAAAGAAGTGGCACGAGAAAGAGTGGGAATTAAAGCTTCAGGAGGAATTCGTACCGCCTCGCAAGCTTTAGACTTAATTGTAGCGGGTGCAACTAGATTAGGCACTTCTCGCGGTATCGATTTGATCCGCCAGCGCGATACCCTGGAATCATAGAGAGTAGTTATTTGTTTTTTGTTGGTTGTTAGTCGTTAGTTGTTAGTCGTTAGTGGATTTTCTTTGACTACTAACTACTAACTACTAACCACTAACTACTAACCACTAACTACTAACCGACTTTGACCAATGACTAATGAGTAGAACTTATAAAGCAACTGGGATTAATCTGAAAACCCAGGCGTTTGGCGAAGCCGATAGGCTAGTGACAATTTTGACACGAGAGTTTGGTTTGATTCGAGCAATTGCTCCAGGGGCACGCAAGCACAAATCAAGCCTTGGTGGTAGGAGCGGGATGTTTGTTGTAAATGAACTACTGATTGCCCAAGGGCGATCGCTTGACAAAATTACACAAGCGCAAACTATAAAAACTTATCCAGGTCTTGGTAAAGACTTAGGAAAACTAGCTGCTAGTCAGTATTTAGCAGAAATTGTATTATGTCAAGCTCTAAGCGAACAACCCCAAGAGGAATTGTATGAGTTACTCAATGAACATCTGGGTAGGTTGGAAGCGATACCCACCACACAAGTAAAAAGTATTTTCGCTCATCTGGCACATGCTGTATTTCACCTTTTAGCGAATTCAGGACTCACCCCCCAAGTGCAAGTTTGTTGCTTGACTCAAAGTCCCTTAATACCAGACTTTTTAGACCCCAACCCTCAGGTAGGATTTAGTGTCTCTGCTGGTGGAACAGTTAGTTTACAAGCTTTGGAGCGCTTGCGAAAAGAAGGGGAGAAAGGGAGAGGGGGGGAGTGGGAGAGAGGGGGACAAGGGGAGGACACTTCCGTGCGGGGGTGGAGGAGTGAGGAACGTGTCCGTGGACAAGGGGGACTCCTTGGAGACAAGGAGACAAGGAGACAAGGAGACAAGGAGAATAATTCTTTTTCCCCCCCCATCTCCCCATCCCCCCCTCTCCCCATCTCCCCATCCTCCCCAGGCTACGAAACCATTGTGCATCGTCAAGAAATACCAGTGCTTTCTAGCCGACTAAATGCGACAGAACTGGCTATGCTCCAGCAGTTGTCGCAACCAGAGATAATGCCTATTGATGCTGCCAATGATGGCTGGTTATCTGTTGAGCAAATTTTGCGCTTATATGCTCAATATCATTTAGGTCGTCCTATTCGCTCCGCTGCGTTGATCGATTCTTATTTTGCTGCCAACTATGATGCAACCGTCTGATTTAGAACCAAAAATCTTGCCGCGCTCCCCCAGTCACGGCAAAAAACATAATAGGACACTCAACTCATCACCACAAGCACCACATCTGAGTGCTGTTCCGAATACAAGCGATCGCCTCTATAGCCAAGAAATGTCTCCAGACGTTTCTCACAATGAGAAAAATTGGTCAAAGTCGGAAATACCAAAAAGCGATCTCACAAAAGGTGGCGAAAAAAACACAAGTGAAAATGGCAAAATTGATACTTCTGAGCATAAGCCATTAACCTCTACAAATGGCAAAGAACCGCCAGATAAAGGTGAAGCAGTATCAAGTGATGGTCAACAGGGTTTTTTGCCTGTATTCAAAAATCCTAATTTCTTAGCTCTTTGGGGTGGTCAAGTCTTCTGCCAATTGGCAGATAAAGTATATCTAGTGCTGATGATTGCTTTGATAAATACTCAGTTTCAGGCAAGCGATCAAAGTATTAGCGGTTGGGTATCAGCGCTGATGATGACTTTTACCATTCCTGCGGTGCTGTTTGGTTCTGTTGCCGGTGTGTTTGTAGACCGCTGGTCAAAAAAGGCAGTGCTAGTAGCAACGAATGTTTGGCGCGGTATTTTGGTTTTGGCAATTCCGATGCTGCTGTGGTTAACTCATGATTGGAAACCAATCGGAGTCTTGCCAGTCGGTTTTTGCATGATTTTAGTTGTAACTTTTTTGGTTTCGACGCTGACGCAGTTTTTTGCACCAGCAGAACAGGCAGCGATTCCTTTGGTAGTGAAAGAGCAAGATTTACTCTCGGCTAACTCGCTGTATACAACAACGATGATGGCATCGGTGATTGTCGGGTTTGCTGTCGGGGAACCGCTGTTAGCTTTAGCTGACCATGTTTGGCAGTTAATTGTTGGTGGTAGCGGAGGATTGGGTAAAGAACTTTTGGTGGGTGGTAGTTATGCTTTAGCTGGCATAATTTTGTTACTTTTGTCAACAAACGAAAAATCTCACTCAGATCGAGCAGAATACCCCCACGTTTTTGCTGACCTGCGTGATGGTTTTAAGTATCTAGGAGAAAATCATCGCCTTCGCAATGCTTTAATCCAACTTATTATCTTATTTTCTGTCTTTGCCGCCTTAACTGTTCTCGCGGTTCGCATGGCAGAAATAATTCCCAACTTAAAAGCCTCCCAATTCGGCTTTTTACTCGCATCTGGTGGTGTTGGTATTGCTCTTGGGGCAACCATTCTTGGTCAATTTTGTCAACGCTTTTCTTATATCCAATTAAGTGTATTTGGATGTATGGGTATGACAGCATCCTTGATTGGTTTGTCGATATTCACAACACAGTTATGGATTATCCTTTTATTAATAGCGCTGTTGGGTGTGTGTGGAGCGTTAGTCGGTATCCCCATGCAAACAGCGATCCAAAGCGAAACCCCACCCGAAATGCGTGGTAAAGTTTTTGGTCTGCAAAACAATGTGATTAATATTGCCCTCACCTTGCCCTTGGCATTGGCAGGAGTAGCAGAAACATTCGTTGGATTACAAGCTGTATTTTTGGGATTGGCAGCGATCGTCTTTTCAGGTAGTATATTAAGCTGGTATAACTTCTCTGACTAGTTATCAAAAAAAAGGAGTTATTATTCACTCTTCTGGCATTATCAATTATTTACTGAAAGCTTTTGTTTTCGTGCTAAACTGAAGTCAATAATGATTTATCAGGTACTTGCTGGGAATAAACCTGACATTAACTAGAGGCGATACATCGCATCTATGTAAGTTGTTATGAACTTATTAGGAATTAGCAACTTAAAAGTAAAGTAAAAAATCCATAAAATGCACTTTCGTAGAGCAACGTCAAATTTTGCGCTGGGAATTGGGTAATCGCGGGATTTTCTAATAAGTAAAAACCTAGCAAGTACAACAGCACAAAACACGAAAAAGAAAGGACATTTAGCTGATAGATCAAACCCGCTTTCCTGATAGCTAATAAAGAATGCGTATAGCCTGGATTGGAAAAAAATCACCCTTTTGCGGCAATGTCACCTACAGTCGGGAAATCACAAATGCCTTGCTAGACAGGGGACATCAAGTTAGTTTCCTTCACTTCGCCCAAGAAGAATCTCAACCCGACAGCTGGCCCAATTGCCCAGAGGTTCCGCTACCCTTCATTTACAAGTCCCAGGTTTACACAATTCCGACTTTTAAAGCGACCAAGGTTTTAACTCAGTCGTTAAAGCGCATCAAGCCGGATGTAGTTCATGCTTCTTTGACTTTATCTCCGCTTGACTTTGTTCTGCCAGAAATCTGTGAAGAACTGAATTTGCCCTTAGTTGCCACTTTCCACACACCGTTTGCTGGCAAAGGAGCAAAACTGATATCAGGAACACAACTTTTGGCGTATCAACTTTATGCGCCTTTTTTGGGTAACTACGATCGCGTGATTGTATTTTCTCAAATACAGCGAGAATTACTAGCACGTATGGGTGTGCCAGAAGAAAATATTGCCGTAATTCCCAACGGTGTGGATACTGCCAAGTATTGTCCGGGGACTTCTAAAATCAAAGCAGAATTTAAAGCAGAACGCTTGTTTGTTTATCAAGGTCGCATTGCCCCAGAGAAAAACGTCGAAGCCCTCCTCCGCGCTTGGAAACAAGCAGAAATGCGCTTTGATAGTAAATTGCTGATTGTCGGTGATGGTCCATTGAAATCTTCTTTAGAAACCTTTTATGGTTCCGAATATGGCGTAAGCTGGTTAGGGTTTATTGCCAACGAAAATCGGCGCATAGAAATTTTACGCGGTGCAGATGTATTTATTTTGCCTTCCTTGGTAGAGGGACTTTCGCTGTCTTTGTTAGAAGCAATGGCAGTGGGAAGCGCGTGTTTAGCGACAGATGTCGGCGCAGATGGCGAAGTATTAGAAAAGGGTGCTGGTGTAATTCTTAATACTAAAACAGTGCGATCGCAATTAAAAACTTTTTTGCCACTTTTCCAAGACCATCCGGAGTTAACAACTTTGTTAGGGCAAAAAGCCAGAAAGCGAGTACTAGAACGATATACCCTCAGTAATAATATCACTCGACTCGAAGAACTTTATACTAATGTTTTAATACAGCCCCGCGTGCAATTTAGTCGCGGAGCGTAGGCAAGACAAGAAAACAAGGGCGACGGGCGTGCGGACTCCTTGGAGGACAAGGGAGACAAGGAGGACAAGGGGGCAAGGAGAATTCAAAATTTAATACTCTCTTTAGCTTGGTGTTACACCACCGACTGGACGGCGTACGCGGTAAAGACTGTTGATGCGGTGTTAGGTAAAGAGTTTTGTTTTGTGCGATCGCGTAAAGCAACGTTAGTAACTACTTGGGGGTTCCAAAAAGTCAGACAAAATTGGACAGCCTTCATCTGAGTGACTCGTGGGGTGTTGCGGATCTGGTAAACAAGGCTGTCCAATTTTGTCCAGTTTTAGTGCAGGGGGTGTCCGAATTCTTCAAACATCAAGCTGTGCCGGCTCCCGAACTTGTTTTAATAACTTTTGCGGGTACTCCAACAGCAATGGAAAAGGGAGGAATATCTTTGTTAACAACTGCTCCAGCACCGATGACACTTCCTTTACCAATAGTCACTCGATCTAAAATTCTAACTCCAGAGCCTATCCAACATTTGTCTTGAATTTCAATTCCTTCACGGCTTAATCCATGCTCTCTGTGATTGTTAGCGTAAATGCTTGTATGGGATGCAATGAGGCATTCCTTACCAATTTTTATATGACCAGGACCAGCCATACAAACGTAGGGACCTAAGTAGGAACCATCACCAATATCAATCAGACAATCAGAAACAGTAGCTTTGATACAGCAGATTCGGGGTTTATGAGGTACAGTAGCAGCAGTTTATAAACCAATTTTTGAGATGTTCAGGATTAATTAAATAAGCGTGCTATTTTTATT
>NZ_JTCM02000168.1 GCF_000817785.2 Hassallia byssoidea VB512170
AAGGGGAGACGCGAAGCGCGAACATAAAAAATACTCGTGGGTGGTTGCGGATCTACCTAACTTGCCTGTCCACATTTGTCGTGGGTTATTGCAGGGGAAACACCCATCAACAAAAACCAGCAAGTAAGAGATGCGTTCTCGATCGCGTCTGTTGTTTTAGTAAACAGGTGTGGCTATTAAAATATTTAGTTGTACTTAAGTTTACCGTATCAGTTTTTCCTCTGTTCTCGCGCTCCCGTGCGATCGCGCTGGGTACAGGTTACGCCAACGTCCAAAAAAATCTTAACCTTTATAAAGAACAATTCCTCACACATTAAGAAATACTATGGCAGCTGCCTTGCCAATTCAACTGCCGAATATCGAAAGCGCGATCGCGCTAGCGGGACAACATGAAGAAAATCTCAAAACCATATCCAGGCAAACAGGAGCTAACCTGGTGCTGCGGGGACAGGAATTACACATTGCTGGTACAGAAAAACAAATTGATTTAGCTACTCGATTAGTGCGATCGCTTGAAGATTTGTGGACTAGTGGTAATACCATCACTAGCGCTGATATTTTAACAGCTCGTCAGGCTTTGGATAGCGATCGCACTGAAGAACTACACGAGTTGCAGCGAGATGTTCTTGCCAGAACTCGCAAAGGAGAAGAAATCCGAGCCAAAACCTTTCGACAGCGACAGTACATCAACGCTCTACGTCAGCGAGACTTGACATTCTGCGTCGGTCCTGCTGGTACTGGTAAAACTTTCCTCGCTGTTGTCGTTGCCGTGCAAGCACTTCTTGCCAACGAATTTGAAAAGCTTATTTTAACTCGTCCTGCCGTCGAAGCCGGTGAAAAACTCGGCTTTTTGCCCGGAGACTTACAACAAAAAGTAAATCCCTATCTCCGTCCGCTCTACGATGCCATCAATGAATTTATCGACCCCGAAAAAGTACCGAATTTGATGGAACGCGGTGTAATAGAAGTTGCACCCCTCGCCTACATGCGGGGACGCACTCTCAACAACGCTTTTGTGATTGTAGACGAAGCTCAAAATACCACACCCGCTCAAATGAAAATGGTTTTGACTCGTTTGGGCTTTCATTCTCGCATGGTGATTACAGGTGACATAACACAAACCGATTTGTTACCTCACCAAGAATCTGGATTATCGGTGGCGTTACATATTTTAAAGAATGTTCAAGGCATTTCCTTTTGCCAATTTTCTCAAAAAGATGTCGTGCGCCATGCTTTAGTTCAGCGAATTGTCGCTGCTTACGAACAACACGAAAAATAAAAGCGTGGATAGTGGATAGTGGATAGTGGGGCATGGGGCATGGGGCATGGAAAGCATCTTTTATTACCAATGCCCATTGCCGATTGCCGATTGCCCAACAACTAACCACCAACAACCAACAACTAACAACTAACAACTAACAACCAACACCCAACTATGACTTTAAAAGAATTTTTAGAAGCTTGCGAAACTCTGGGAACTTTACGTTTAATTGTTACTAGCAGCGCTGCTGTATTAGAAGCGCGTGGCAAAATAGAAAAGCTGTTTTATGCAGAGTTACCCAAAGGGAAATATGCTAACATGCACACTGAAGGTTTTGAATTTCACTTGAATATGGATAAAATTACTCAAGTAAAATTTGAAACGGGTGAAGCGAAGCGAGGCAATTTTACCACTTATGCCATCCGCTTTTTAGATGAGAAACAAGAAGCCGCTTTAAGTTTATTTTTACAATGGGGTAAACCGGGAGAATATGAACCCGGTCAAGTCGAAGCTTGGCACGCTTTACGAGAACAGTATGGAGAAGTTTGGCAACCCGTACCTTTGACAGAAATTAATGGGTAATTGGTAATTGGGAAGGCTAGAATAGATAATTAGTTGACAAGTTGTCAGTGTCGGGTATCGGCACTTCTTACCTTCGGTGTGCGCGATCGCGTTTTCTAAAGAGCTTGAGTGCGATAATTAATATTTACAAGCAACGGAAAGAGAATTGCCATGTTAACAACTTCCATCCGCTTGCAATTAGAACCCGGTCAAAAAGTAACCCTCCAGCCGGTAACTTGGCAACGGTTTGAAGCGATTTTAGCTGAGTTGGGAGAAAAGCGTTCTTCAAGAATTGCCTATGCCAATGCAATTTTAGAAATCATGGCACCATTACCAGAACACGAATCCTTATCTTCTTTGAAGGTAGGGTGCGTTAGGGAACCGTAACGCACCCTACATTTTATTACTATGCCTTATGCTCAATTACCAATTCTCAATTCATTTCAGTAAACTCAAATACATCGTACTCACCACCGCGAAGTACGGATTCTGTGTGTTTTCCTTGGAAGCGCTTGCCGAAAGTTTGCTGTAGTGCCCCCCAAACAGCACCGAGGGTGTAAGTACATTTACGGTCTGAACCTTGAGGTTCCCCCGTAGAACATAAAGTTTCGCTAGTGTAAACTTTGATAACATCTCCTTCGGCTTTGATACGATTAATGATACACAAACGAGTACCATCTTTACCAAAAGCAAACCCAAGTTTGGAGGCAATATCATCTAAAGACAAGTTTGCACCTGCTAAACCTAATTCTTGTGCCAAATGTTTACCACGTCTGCGACCGGCTGAAATTAAAGCGATCGCTATTGCTTTTTCACCCAAAGCATCTTCCATGCCGACAATTGCCGACTTGAAACAAACTATACTACTGAAATCTCCCAGTATTGGACGTGACATAAACGATTCTCCTAAAATTAATTTTTTATTTGTGCAGTCTCAGGTTGAAAACTTAAGGAAGATGGACATTACATCTTTTCCAAATTTTTTCTTTTATTTTGCCAAAATTAAAGTTACAAATTAGTTGTAAATTAATAATGGCAACTTAAGAAAGAAAATCCGCAATCCACAAATCTGAATACGGGTTGCTTCGTGTTATTAGCTAACCAAGCAAAGGTGCAATTCTAGCAACGGCTCGTTTAATTTCTAGAAACAATAAGCCTTGTTTTACCGACGCATTAGCGAGAACTAATAAAACAGCGTCATTACTACAGCCAACCAAAACTCCGTAGCCTTTCTCACCTTCGACGACAATCCGCTCAACATTACCGCGAGACAGTTCGCGTCCGATGCGTTCGCCCAAAGAAAGCATAGATGCAGACATTGCAGCGGTACGTTCGTCGTCCATACCTCCAGGTAGCACCGAAGCTAAAGCCAAGCCATCAGGACTGACTAAAGCTGCGCCTTGAACATCAGAGGTGCCGCTAACAAAGTTTTGCAGTTCGTCTTGTAGCATCGAAGTGTTAATCATGACTTTTTCCTCCAAAATTATTGGTAAATCTATTTCCCTGTTTTCCGTACTTATTGGTAACGTAAATTCCGTAACTAGTGGTAGTTTCTCAGTATTGTCCGCAAGTACCGATAACGGATTATTCTCCGTTGTTGGCAATTTTGATGCATTTACAAACTCAGTAGGCGTTTTCTGAAATGCCCTTGCGAGTAGCTTCCGGATTTTGCCTAGAGGCATAGGCGGTAAACTGCTTATTCCAATAAAGTTATTTCCATCAGATGCGTTTTGATAATTTACTACTAAGACAAATTAAAGTTAAAAGGAAAACGCTAACAAAAGCAAGAATCCTTTTTTACTTTTGGCATTCTTTTTTTTGCATTCGCTTTGTTTGTTAAAGTTGATGCTGGCAAGATTTGGCTAATTCTAAAACGATCGCCATTAATGCTTCTTTTACTGAAGCAGTTTCGGTAGCATTTACAGCTAACAAAGGCGGTCGAGTAGTTTCATCCACAAATCCCAAAGCTAACGCCACATCTTCGAGTTCCCAAGCATCCGCGCAATCAGTATGAGTCACCCCAATTAAATAAGGAATTTGCACCCTTTCATTCATAAACTTGACAATTTTCCGACCATAACGAAAATGATCCGGGCGGTGTGCAGCTACTAACAGGATGTAAGCTTGAGCTTTACGAATCAAGATGTCCCACATAAAGTCAAATCGCGTTTGTCCTGGTGTCCCATAAAGATGCAGTGATTGATTGGCTGCTATGGTGATCCGCCCAAAGTCCATTGCTACGGTAGTTTTCGCCTTCATTTCTGCTAGTTCATCAGTAACTTCCTTCTCCGTGTCAACGACATCAATTTCACTAATTGTGCGAATCAAGCTACTTTTTCCTGCACCTACGCCACCCGTAATTACTATGCGTAGGATTTCCATTAAGCTTTACTCCTTAAAAAGCCGACTAAATTTTGTAAAAATGCTGTACTTACCTTCAACATGTTTGGTTCTGGGGCTTTTTTTTGTCCACAATTGAAGGCATTTCCTTGACTTTCATCCATCGGGTAATTATTTAGTTCGGGTGTACATTGGTGCAAAGAAACTTCTTCTACCAAACCTGCAAGCATTAGCCGAAAAGCAGCTTGTTGAACTATTAATGTAGGTTGATTGAGTTGAGTTGCGATCGCACTTAAATCAACAGTTCCATTCGCAAACTCCCACACTTGCCACTCGAAAGGATTCAAGCGAAATTGTGGTTTGTTTTGTGTAATACTTTTAATGCCAGAACTGACATCTGGAAGTACATCAGCTAATACTTCCCAGTTTTTCAATGCTCTCAAAGCCATCAGCGCTACTTCAGTTGCTCTTAGGCTTAATCCTGTCATTTCTGTCCAAGGCAAAGTAGCCTTGCTATCAAGTTTAAATACACCGGTTTGGATTTCAAACAGTTCTCGAACTTGTTGCAGTTGACTGGCAAATAATAGATTGAGCTGTTCAGCACTCAGCAATCCTTCGGTTTTCAACTCTAAACCCAAAGGTGTTCCTGTAGCACTTCTAGAAATATTTTCTCTGACTGGGTTACACCACTTTCTTTTGATTATCTTAGATACTAATTCCTGACCATTTAAGCGATTAGCCGCAGCGACAATACGCCCCTGGCGAAACCAAATATAGTAATGTAGGGATTTAGATCCAGCAGCATGAAGGTCTGGTAAAGTACAGACACTCAAACAACCCGATTTTCGCCCTTGATCAATCAGTTGGAATAATTCCGCTAAGGAAAAATCCGTAAAAGAACTAGATAGGCTCATTCGTTCAAGAACTATAAATAGGAATTTATTTGAAATAGCACCCTAAAAATATTTTCACGGAGAGTGCAAACAAAGGAGGAAACCTCCTAAAGCACCAGCCGGCTCAAAAGCAAGTTTTATACCTGATTTTAGTTCAAAGCTACTTGCCCTTTATCTATAGCACCCCATAGAAGCATAGTATACGGTCAAGCTTTAAAAATAAGTAATTCTACAATCACTAAATAATTAAAATCAGGTTATTAAGTATAAATACCTGAATATTTACGTATTATACACATTAAATGACACTATTTAATTCAATAATACCTTAATTAAGGAGAATCATGAGCACTTACTTACCTAAAACTTCAAAAACAACAGTGAGTAAGTATCACAGAGGACAAATTCGCTCTTATTCTAGCTCTGCTTGCTTCTCTGTAACGCCAATAAATTAGATTGGGTAGTTAGGTTTTTGTTTACTTTATTGATGTATATGTTAATTTTAATAAAGAAATTTTAATAAAAATTTGAATTAAATGAGTTTTTAATCAACGAAAAATTAATACTTTGCAATATATATCTCTAATGCTTGCTATGAAAGCGATTTTAAGTGTTTGCTTGATTTTTTTATTTCTGGTGTGTGGTAAAGAAGCAGCAGCGGGAGAATTAAGTCAGCAAGTTCCCGTCTTGGCGCTTTGCGTCGTTCGTGTAGCGTCTCCGACAGGAGATGGGAAACTTGCTGACCCGAAGGGTCAAAGGTTGGCGAATTTTCCTCAGTGGGAAAAAATAACTTCGGTGCGATCGCCTAAAGGTGATTTGATTTATCCTGACTGGATGGCGGGTAATTGGCAGCTTAAAAGCACTTTAATAGATTTGGCTGCACCTTTAGCGCCAGATATAGTTACACCTGGTTTTGAAGGTAATCGCCGACAGCTAAATCAACCTGTGAGTTTTCCAGTACGATTTATAAAACAGCAATTGCCTGTTTCTGGTTTAAAACTCATACCTCGGATAGATACAAAATCGCCCGTTGTAGTTGCGGATAGGGCATTTAATAGCTTGAATTTGGCACGGACTTATTTAGGCGATCGCGTCTTATCAGTCAAAGTAGATCCAAAATCGCCCAATCGTCAAATTACATTGTTAAAAGGCAATCTTCAGTTAGTTTCTATTGTCACCGCACGCGCTACAGAAACTACACCGGATAATAAGTTCATCACTACAGAAGTCTTTCAGCAGCTATTTAAAGGTGGTTCTAATCCTTATTTCAACTCCGTAGAATCAACAACCGCTTACCGCAAACTTTCTACATCTAATCCAGTGATAGAAGCAGATCAAGTGACTGCTGTCTACCTTTCACCCCAAGATCCAGATTACTTCAAAGCCGGCTCTCATCCAGTCGCACTTTATCGCTATCGCTTAGAATTTTTTCCCTCCCAAGTGTCAGCTACTCCCAAAGGATGATTTACTCTATTACTTATTGACTACATTAAGTTACATATGTAGTATTACAAGTCTGTGGCTCAACTGCAACGTTAAGTAGTGAAGAGTTAAACGCGAAAAGTGAGGAGTTAAAACACAATTCATCTGTACAGACGTTCCGTTGGAACGTCTCTACTCATCAAATAGGGTGTATTATGGCAAAATTTAGAGACATTATCAAATACTACGATCGCTATCGAGTAGCGGTTATATTTAGTATTGCCGCAGCGAGCATCTTTGAAATTATCGATTTGGTTGTACCATATGCCACAGGACAAATTTTAAACGTCCTTTCGGGACAACCGCTAGATAATGCAATAGAGAATGCGATCGCTGCAATAGTTAACCTGATTAAATTACCACAAAATCGGTTATCATCTTTGGCAGTGCTAATGACTGTAATCTTCTTAGTTACCGTTGTCAGAGCGCCGATTCAAGTATGGTCAACTTGGTGGTTTCATTGGGATATTGCTTTTCGTGCCAGACGAGATCACTTTAAAGAAACGATAGCGAAAATACTCACTTTGCCGCTAGAATTTTATGACGAAAATAATCCCGGACGCATTGCTGGTAAAATAGCTAGAGGTCTAGAAAATCATACTTTTACTTATCCGGAAATCGCTGGACAAATGATTCCCAAACTGTTTAGAGTATTGGGTATTTTTGTGGTTATCTTGCTGATTGAATGGCGGATTGCGATAGTATTTCTGATTTCGTTCGTGGTAATCCTCAGCTACACCCTGAAAGATTTAAACAAGCTGATGGAACAAGAAAAACGGCTAGATAAGTACATGGAAAATACCCAAAGCCGCAACTCAGAAATTATCACTAACATCAAAACAGTTAAAGCATTTGCCACAGAACCATTAGAATTCAAACGCCAAAAACAACGACTTGACCGCGAGTTTAAAGTACTAGATTACCGCATCCATCTTGGTTACATCAAGCTGGGTACTTTTAGAACGGCATTCGTTCAATTTTGTGTGTTTGCGATACTAGGTTTAACTTTAGCAGCTACGGTAAAAGGTCAAATTTCCTTAGGACACTTTCTCACGACTTTAACAGTTTCCAGCATGGCTTATGCCGAGTTGGAACCTATCAGCAACTTAGCAGAGATTTTTACTCGTCGTTATGCTTCAATGTTGGGCTATCACGAATTAATGCAGCAGCCGATTGGGGTAGATGCAGCTAGTTTGGTAGAAACTGGATCGGCTTATAGTTTCACAGGTAAAATTGAGTTTTCTAACGTAACTTTTGGGTACGATACTAACCGTCCGGTTTTGCAAGATGTCAACTTGTTAATAGAACCATATCAGACAGTAGCGCTGGTTGGGCGATCCGGTTCGGGGAAATCTACGTTAGTGAAATTGCTGTTTCGCTATTTTGACCCGAATCAGGGAAGGATATTAATTGATGGGCAAGATATTATCACATTAGATGTTGGTAATTATCGCCGACGTTTAGCGATCGTTCACCAAGAAGTAGACGTTTTTAACGGTACTTTGCTGGAGAATTTAAGATATGGCAATCAAAGCGCAAGTTTTCAGCAAGTTGAAGAAGCTTGTAGAATAGCCAAATTAGACGACGTAATTCGCACTTTACCCGAAGGTTATTACACAGTTGTCGGTGAACGTGGTGTCAGGTTATCTGGAGGACAAAGACAGCGTTTAGGAATTGCTAGGGCATTATTAGTTGAACCAGACGTGTTAGTTTTTGACGAAGCGACATCTAGCTTAGATTACGAGTCTGAAAGATTGATTCAACTAGCCATGCGATCGATTCAAGGAACTCGCACTACAATAATTATTGCTCACCGTTTGAGTACAGTCCGCGAAGCAGATAAAATTGTGGTTCTAGATCAAGGTAGGATTGTCGAAGTCGGTAGTCATGATGAATTGTTGCGTCATGAAGGAATTTACCGCCGCTTGCACTCGCTGCAAGAAACTGGAGAATTGTTGAGTTAACCCCCTTGTTTTTTGAATAACATCAGAATTTTTTCCGTATAACATCCTCAAAAGGATGATTGTACGGAAATTTTTAGTTTATATTGCCCGAATGCGTAGACGCAAAGCGGTGAAGCAGCGCTGCGCTCCTGGTTTCCCTCGTGCCGGCTCTGCTGAACCCGTTCGCGCAGCGTCTCCGTCAGGAGAAGGGCTTGTCGTCAGACATCGCCTCTATTAAGTGCCACAATAAAAATAACTCTTCATTATTCAACAGCGTTACTCAACTTAACAATTTCTCAACTGATACCTGAATCTCTAAAAATGCCAACGGTGTAATCGTTCCCTTTACAATAATTTGTTCTGTAGTATAATTACCGTCTTTGGGTTCTCGAAATACGATTATTTGCTTTGCAGATAAATCCAAAACCCAATATTCTTGAATCAAAGCAGTAGCGTAAATAGAAGCTTTCAATTCTAAATCTTTCTTCAAGCTTGTTTTGGCAACCTCTACCACCCAAAATATATCTTCAGGTGCAGGATGGCGATTGTTGTAAGCTGACTCTGGTAATCTAGCGATCGCGATATCTGGTTCAGGTTCAGAGTTAGATAGTGTAATCGGTCCATTAAAACGAACATCGGCTTTACCTAAGAGTAACTCCTCTAAGTATTTCGCGCCTCGTTTTGCCGTACTGTAATGAATCGGGGTTTCTGGACTCATTTCAACAATTTCGCCAAAGAGCAACTCTACACGGCGATCGCTCAGAATTCCCGCTTGAACCATGCGATGATAGTCATCCACAGACCATTTAGCTAGCGTCTTCATTGCCGAATCGCTCACATTCCCTTTGTAAACCTAGCTTTATTGTACGTTTTGTTCCGGCAATGCCATTACTCTGTCTTGTAAAGCTTTGATGCCTTCTCTTCTCCCAAAGGGAGACGCTTGCGCGAACGAGAGGCTTCTCTTCGAGACGCTTCGCGAACGCCAACGGCAACTTTGCATAA
>NZ_JTCM02000169.1 GCF_000817785.2 Hassallia byssoidea VB512170
AGACACTCATTGACAGCCTTGTTCTTAGTTGTTCGTGCAGCATCATAGACAGTCTGTGTAGAAGGCTGTCCATTTTTGTCCACGTTCATTCCAAGGGAAGATTTAGCAAGTTTGGTTGAGAATCAAGGTGCTTTATCTGAAGTCAATGCATTACGCTACATTCAGCAAATTGGTGAAGCGCTAATTGTAGTTCATGCGGAACGGCTTGTTGCATAGAGATATCAAGCCACAAAATATCATGTTGCGTTCAGGTAATTTGCAAGCTGTGTTAATTGACTTTGGCATTGCGCGGGATTTTACCCCAAATTTGACAAAGACGCATACGCAAATATTATCTGATGGCTTTGCACCGATTGAGCAATATGACAAAAGAGCAAAAAGAGGTGCTTATAGTGATGTTTATGCTTCTTCGGCAACGTTATATGCCATTTTAACAGGAGAAGCACCAACAATGTCTCCAGTTAGGGCTATTGGTACGCAGTTGGTGGAACCAAAAGAGATTAATTCTAGTATTAGTGAAAGAGTGAATCAAGCAATTATTAAAGGGATGGAAATAAAAGCAGGCGATCGCCCTCAGTCAATACAAGAGTGGTTATCACTTCTAAACCTTCAAAATACTAATGTTAATCTGCCTACTGTCACCATAGTTAACTCTCAAGAAATCGAGAAAGCTATTCATGCATTTTATGCTCATGTTGACTACAACAGTTCAAATGCAGGATTACTCATTCATCATAGAGAACATCGTAAAGATCCAACATTGCACTATCACATAACTATATCTGATACCCACTGCTTTAACTTTGGCGGAAACGGATTTGCTGTGTTTCCAATTCCACGGAAGGCTAAAAGGGCAGTTCACGTAAAATTATTAGATAGAAAAGATGTTCTTGATAGATGTTTAATTGCTTATCAGCTTTTTCAAGACTGGGATTATGGTATTTTGGGATGGAATTGCGAACACTTTGCTAGGCTGGTAACAAGTGGTGAAGCTATTAGCTATCAGGTGAAAGAGTCGCCTTTAGCGTTTTTCAATAATAATGGTTATAATCCACGAGCAAAAGAAATGATGGACAAAGCCTATCGAAACGCAAAATTTTAGTTTTGGCTGTGACTATACAGAGAATGGTAGTTCAATTTCGTATATAAAGGTAGCAATTTATTAAGGCAGGTGATGGAGTGCGATCGCCTTCGCTTGTAAAATTAAATAATGGAAGCACAACCTAGAGAAATCCAGCGTTATGTGACGCAATTCGGCAAAGTTCCTTTCGACGACTGGTTTTATGGGCTTCGGAATGCCAAAGCCAAAACAATAATCAATAAGAGACTTGACCGAGTTAGGACAGGAAATTTGGGGGACTATCGCTCAGTAGGAGAGGGAGTCTGTGAACTCAGAATTGACTATGGTTCTGGCTACCGCGTCTATTTTGGACAAGTCGGCTCTACAATTGTGCTTCTTTTGTGTGGCGGAGATAAAAGCACTCAAGACCAAGATATTAGCACAGCAATAGAATATTGGACAGACTATAGGAGTTAAAACAATGCCTAAGAGTTTACCTTACCACGAATTTTTGATTTCGCATCTGAAAGACCCAAGTTACGCAGCTGTTTATCTCGAAACTCATTTTGAATTAGAAGAAGGGGAAGAACCAGATCCTAAACTGCTGAAACTCGCATTAAGCCATGTAGCTGAAGCGCTAGGTGAACAAAATCTGACACCAGAAGAAGCCAAAGTGCATTTAGAAAAACTAGATGAATTGCTATCACAACGCGGCAGCGAGGCGATTTATAATCTGGGAACTTGGTTAAATGCTTTGGGATTAAAATTAACAGTTACTGTTGCACAAAAAGCAGAGAATAGCAACACAGATTCTGTAAATAATTCGGAATTAACAGTTTCGTAACTATAATATTTATAACAATTTGTAACAAGTTGTACCCTCTCCTCTTCCTCCGCGTTCTCTGCGCTCTCTGCGGTTCGTTATTAAATCAACACCACTCTACAACAACCTTTTTAAAGGCAATGTAAATCCCGGTACAACATCTTCACCGCTTAAAATTGCCGTAGCTGGATATTGAGTAATTGAATTATCAATTCGATAAACAAAAGCTTGCTGATTTTGACGGTCAATTAACCATCCCAAACGCACACCATTGGCAATATATTCTGCCATTTTTGCCTTGAGTTTTTCCAAGCTATCATTTTTAGAACGAATTTCAATGACAAAATCAGGTGCTAAATTGATAAACTGGTCTTCTTGCTGATCCCAACCTGATGGTAAACGTCCTTTCGCCACAAAAGCAGCATCAGGAGATTTTACAGCAGAATTGGGTAATCTAAAACCAGTACTTGAACTGAAAACTTCACCTAAATCTTGACTTTCTACCCAAGTTAGCAGATAAGCTATTCCTTTCGCCTCTCGATTTCCAGAAATTCCCCCAGTTGGTGGCATAGTTTCCAAAGTTCCATCCGCATTGCGTTCAAATCGCAGTTCTGGATTCTCTGAACTCATTTGCATCAAATCTTGATCAGAGTACCAAGACGGCAAAATCGCTTTTTCGCTTTTCATAACTATGCGATCGCAAGCTAGATAGATAATACAATTTTAGGCACAGATGCTCTTCGGGGCGCGTTAGGAGCGTTTAGTAAGGTTGGTTAAAATTAACACCATCACTCGTGCATTGAAAAGCATTTTCAGGTAAAGTGCTTTTCAATAATATTATGCTTGATAAAATGCTTTCAGAACGCTTTACCGAAGCCCTTACCTACGCTACACAACTTCACGCCAAGCAAATTCGTAAAGGTTCCGGTGTTCCTTATATCGCTCATTTGTTAGGTGTCGCGAGTATTGCCTTAGAATATGGGGCAAATGAAGATGAAGCGATCGCGGCACTATTACATGATGCCATTGAAGACCAAGGAGGAGCGGCGACAAGAGAAGAAATACGCCGTCGTTTTGGAGACAATGTAACAGCAATTGTCGATGGTTGCACTGACTCTGACACCATACCCAAACCACCTTGGCGACAACGCAAAGAAGCATATATTGCTCATATTTGCACAGCATCGCCATCGGTGTTACTTGTTTCCGGAGCCGATAAACTGTATAATGCTCAATCGATTCGCAAAGATTATCGCGTGTTGGGCGAATCACTTTGGGAACGCTTCAAAGGTGGCAAAGAAGGTACTCTTTGGTATTATAGAACACTTGTAGATACTTTCCACAAAACTGGATCGATCCCAATGATCGAAGAATTAGAACGGGTGGTTGCAGAAATAGAAGTTTTGGCTAGTTCCGCTCATCAACGGGTGGGTGAGGAATAGTAATTGAACCAAATTCAGTTTTGCCGTTTTTAATCGCATCGAAAGTACCTTTAATAGTACCAGCGATCGGCACAGCAACAAGTGTCCCCAACAATCCAGCAATCTCAAATCCCATCAAAATAGAAACAAAAATCCAGATAGGATTAAGCCCGATAACATCGCCGAGTAATTTCGGCGCTATCAAATTATCTTTAATTTGCTGCAACAAAATCGCTGCTATTGCGACTTGAATTGCTAGCCACCAACTTTGCAGCAAGACTAAAATTACCACCAAACCGATACCAAGAGACGCGCCAATAAAGGGAATCAGTTCGGAGATACCAATAAGTATGGCAAACAACAAAGCAAACGGCACGTTGAGAATCAAGAAAATCGGGGTGAGACAAACTATCATAAACAGCCCCAGCAAAAGTTGGCTGAGGAAGAAGTTGTGGAAATTGAGGCGCAAAGATGTAATTAACGGGACTCGAATGTTAGATGGTAAGAGATTAACCATACCAGACCAAACGCGATCGCCATACAAAAGCATGTAAAATGCTAGTACGACTATTAACACCATATTGAGTAATCCTGATAGCAGTGTCCCAGCCACGCCTACAGCACTAGAGGCTAGTTGTTGCACCACATTCTGAATACTGACATTGATTTGATTGCTCACCACCCTTAAATCTAATGGTAAACGCCGCTGTCTCGCCAATGCCTCAAACTGTTGTAAATTTTCTTGACTAGCGCTTAACAAACCAGGAATCTTATTTAAAAGTTGAAGCGTTTGGTCAACTACTATCGGCACTAAGGTGACACCCAAAATCACAAACAGCGTTAAAGCTGCCAGCAAAACTATAATCACTGCCTGAGTACGCGTAATTCGAGCGCGTTCAAAAAATTTTACTGGATAATTCAGTAAAAAAGCAAGAATCGCCGCAACGATCAAAATGGTAATTGGATGCTGAAATAAGCGATAAAACTGAGATACCAACCAAATATTCAGAGCGATAATTGGACCGCTCAGACCATAAAATAACAGACTTTTAACAGAGGCTGAACGGCGCATATTATGCAATCTTTTTTGGCAGAATAAGTAAGACTCAGCTGGTGCTGATGAATATGATAAATATTTTTAACAAAGATGTGTAAGCCTAGCTGATAAAAAAAAGCAAATCATCATGGACAAAACTATAGCTGACCTTCGCAAAGATTATACCTTAGAGGGTCTAAGCGTCTCGGAAGTTGATTTAAATCCTTTTAGACAGTTTAAAAAATGGTTCAATCAGGCACTAGATGCCCAACTTCCCGAACCGAATGCGATGACTATTGCCACTGCCACATCAGATGGCAATCCGTCGGCAAGAATGGTGCTACTGAAAGATTTTGATGAGCGTGGTTTTGTTTTTTACACTAACTATAACAGTCAAAAAGGACAAGAATTAGCCGAAAATCCCCAGGCATCTCTTGTTTTTTGGTGGGCAGAACTAGAACGACAAGTCCGTATTTCTGGACGGGTGGAGAAAGTTTCTGAATACGAGTCAGATGAGTATTTTCACAGTCGTCCGTTAAACAGCCGCTTGGGTGCGTGGGCATCTAATCAAAGCGAGGTGATAGAAAACAGAGAAGTTCTTGAGCAACGCTTGCAAGAACTTCAGGTAAAATATGAAAATCAAGATGTGCCGCGACCGCAGCACTGGGGAGGGGTGCGAGTGATCCCCACAAAAATTGAGTTTTGGCAAGGACGCCCCAGCCGCTTGCACGATCGCTTGCTTTATACTTGCTTGGATGATAAAACTTGGAAAATAGAGCGTTTGTCACCTTAATCGTTTTCGTCTAGCCAAGGTGGTATTGCACCTATTAATTGCTTGGGTGGTTCTATTCCACGAGAACCACCCGGCTCAGTTTTGCGAGGTTTGCCGATATTTGGCGGCTTGATATCTCTAGAAGAACTATCCTTTTGTTCTTTATTTTTGTCATCGCTCATTTTATACTCTCCTTATGAATTGGGAATTGGGAACGTGGTAATTGGGAACGTGGTAATTGAGAATTGGTAATTGAGAATTGGGAACGTGGTAATTGAGAATTGGTAATTAAGAATTATTTTTATTATCCATTCCCCATTACCCATTCCCCATTACCCATTACCCATTCCCCATTACCCATTACCCATTACCCAAAGAATGTCCTCTGTGTGCTTGGTAAAATTTTTACCTATTAAGCTGGGAAGTTCGGGTACTTCATTCAATTTCTTCAACATAATGAATTTCAATTCCGCATAATCTTCACAAATGCCTTGTAAATCTGGATCTTTACCTGCCCATTCCCATAAGGTGCGTTGGTAATCTCGCACTAGAGCGTAAACTAAATAACGGCGTGCTAGTGAAAGCGCAGTTTTTACCCCGGCATTAATTCGGTGAGCGATCGCATACCAAGCAGCTAGATTATATAAAAACCGAGTATTTAACTCTGATGTCTCATCCCAATTTTTCTTCAGCTTGTCTATTTCTGCGATCGCTTCCTGAATCAAATTGACATCACCTGTCATTAGCCCAGCCATCGCTTTGCCAATTATAATTCGCCGCTTGACAGATTCATCTTCACATGCATTAAGTGCGCGATCGTATTCCAGTATTGCTTGACGTTGCCAATTGAGACATTCTTTGTCTGAAGTTTCTCTTCCAAAGCTGCTGTATGTGTCAGCTAAATTTTCGTAAGGTTGAAACCATTCAGGATACAAAAATATTGCTTGCTGTAAATCTTCAATTGCCAACTCGTAGAACAATTTGCCCTGAGTGGCAGCGCTAGCTAGATTAAGAGCGCCAAAAAAGTTATAAATCTTAGCTTGATAGCGATCGCGTTTTCGTCCCAAGTGATACCAGGGCACAGCAGCCACCATTTCTCGCCGACTGAGTTCTAACGCCAACCAGCGAATAGCCGAGCCTAGTAGCTTTCTGTAGCGGTCTTTCAGTGCTTGTTCGGATACTGCCTCAACTGATTCCCAGACCGTATATAACTTAGAAGAAAGGCGACCTTCGATGTTAGTAATTTCAAAAGTAATTCCCAGGCGATCGTATTCTTTACCTTGGCTTTGCAAAATGCTAGTTACTTTCGTGCCATAAGTTGGAAATATCACCTTTAATATGTTCACCGCTGGATGCATTTGCTCTGGTGTGAACTCGCTAAGTGAAGTTACCAACTCACCAAGTCGTTGGTCTGGGGTTGTTTGCGGTAAAGGTAACTTATCAGGAGGGTGATAGCTTTCGGGTCCTTGGTTGATGATATGCTCTTTCACCCGTTGACGCACGCCTTTCATTTCCCCCACAAGTCTTTCTCGCGCTAATTGCGAAAGACCTGGTAACACGTTGTTCATTTCCTCAGCATCAGAAGCATTGATGAAATTGTCTACGATTAACTGAGATGAGCGGCGAAAAATCATGAAAATGAGGCGATAGACGATTAAAAGACTTAATAAAGCCGCTACAACCTTTACCAAAATCATGGAAATCCTGGTGACGTTTTTCTCTGCTACTTCCAGGTCGTCTGTCAACTTGGTGAGAGAAATGCTTGTTTTATCAGATTGACTTGGTGTTAATGTTGCAGTCGGTGTTGGTATGGCAATAATCTGTTGACTATATATGGATGGTCGCCGATATGCCGACAATCCATAACTAAAGACAAATAAGACACAGAATACTAACAACAGTCGTACTTTCACAACTTTCGGCTTGGTGATATTATGTCCGCTGTAGTGAGCGCTTCAGCGCTCTATATTAAGCGCTGAAGCGCTCACTACGTTACTGTGATGAATTAGCTGAATCAGCAGTAAGTTGAATGCTGGGGTCTGGCATAAAAGTATACCTTAGATAAAGTCCACCAGCAACAAACAAAATAATCAACAGAGTACCAATACCGAGGGGACTGGGAAGCCAGAAAACTGTTTCGATGTGGTTTAGTTGACCGGGGATGAGCTTCCATACCAGTTTATTTTGACTTTTTTCGGGAGCAATCGCGCTTTCAGTTTCTTGAATGATTTTTGCTTCCCAAGGAGTTTTCAAGCTAAATTCTAAATCGAGAATCGAGCCTGCGTTAGCTAAAACGTTACCATTGCTGGCAATTAGAGAAAGCGATCGCAAATCCACATCGTAAATCAACCGATTTCGCACTAACAGTAAAAAATTGTTTTGAAACAAAAGTAAGTTTGACTCAATTTTTGGCAATTCTGAATCAGATGTAGCTTTGACTTCAGTTTTTTGATTAATGTTGGGATTGAAAAATTCGTTAAACTTCGTTTGTAATTCCTCACCATTACTGAAGGGAATTGTCACAATAATTTCTTCTGGGGAAAGTCGCCGTACTTTGCCTTCTTCTTTGCGGGCGCGGCGTTCGATGCTATTTAACCATTCGTGTACTGAGTCACCGCTAAAACTAGTGAGCCGTTCTGCTAACTTAATATGCTGCACCAGTTCGCCGCGATTGGAGTTTTCAAAGTTTACCCCCGCTTCATACTGTACGCAACCAGATAGCAGCACAGATGCCAACAGCACGAGACACAAAATGGGATTTTGGATTTTAGATTTTAGATTTTGGATTGGAAAGACGCGATTAGTCCCAACTAAGCTTTTTGCTAAAGCCGATAAAATCATTACTATAAATCTCCACAAAAGTCAAACAATTTTGGATTTTGGATTTTAGATTTTAGATTTTAGATTGACCCCATACCATCATGTGGGGCTTAAATTAGGTTCAAAAACTCAACCAAACCAAGCTACCCAAGATTAAACTAATGGTAATTAATGCGACCCAAATAAAGCGATTATCTTTAGTATTGACTTGGCTTAAGTCAACGTATTCTCGCTCAGTCGGCTTTTTGGGTTGGTTCGATTTTGTACTATTAGCAGCGAGACGAATTTTACTTTCATTATCAGACAATGCGCCCAAATCGGGAATTTGAGTCATCCATTCGCTTGGTCTTTGTAGCTTCGGTGCTTTGAGAATGTAAACTAAGCGTCGGGCTTGTTTGCTGGTTTCGGAAAAAGGATGGCGTTTGAGTTCTTCGCAAAGGGCGATCGCATCTTCAGTGCGTCCAGCAGCTTCATAAGCTGTTACCAGCCAGATTTGTACCTCTCCCCCGGTGCGAGAATTGCGATTCACTAGAGCGATCGCTTTTTCTAAATTTTCCACCGCTTGCCGATATTGCCCACTTTCAAAAGCAGCTTTCCCAGACTGGTAAAGATTTTTGGCAATTTCTAAACTTTCTGCACTCACGTTTTGCACACAAATCAGCACTTTCTTAATTGTGCCAACGCCAGGAATATTTTTAAATCTTTCTCAAGCTGGTAACGTCAAACTAGATAAAGTTTTAAAATTGTAGTAAGTATACGTAGATTAAGGAGAATAAACCACACCCGCCCCTTGGTGTAGGTGCATCCTTTGTTAATTACGCTATTTTCTACGTCTAAAAAGGTTAAAAATTCTAACTTATCAAATCTGGGCGGTCAAAATATGCTTAAAATCAAGCATTGGCAACTCAACTGGCTGGGATTAGGCTCTGTGGCACTAATGAGCGCGACAATTGCCCCAGCCGCAGCCGAACAAGTAATAGTGATTGATGGTGGTGGAATTTCCATCGGTGTAAATCAGCCGCGTGTACGTGGTAACTCGATTTATTACAATCAACCGCGTGTACGTGGTAACTCGATTTATTACGGTAATCCAATCAGGGTAAACCAACCACCTTCCGTTGGTAATTTTATTTACGGTAGTCCGATTCCAACTCCCATACCTGTAGATCCTACAACGGGATTAACACCGAGTCGTAGTAGTGGTTACTACTATTCCCCGTATAGGCAAAATGTGAGAAATTCGACCTTTGTCAATCCAGTGTTGGTTAATCCGACAATTCGAGACTCAACGCTGATTAATCCAACGATTGTCAGAGATTCATGGCGTCGCGCACCAGTCAGGCAGCGCGTTATCTACAATTCTCCTTGGTAATGGGGAATGGGTAATGGGGAATGGGGAATGGGTAATGGGGAATGGGGGAATGGGGGACAAGGGGAGCCAGCGCTGTGCGGAGGCGTCCTCCGTTGAGGCGTCTGGCGTGGACAAGGGGAGCCAGCGCTGTGCGGAGGCGTCCTCCGTT
>NZ_JTCM02000026.1 GCF_000817785.2 Hassallia byssoidea VB512170
TTATTAGGGGTTATGGCGGGAGTTATGAAATCACCTCATTAAACCTCTACACGGGCAAGGTTTCTGCAATCAGCACAGTTATTACACAGCTTTCTTTCGTAGAAGGCTTCGAGTAAATTTACAAAAATTATGCCTTTATATAACCCATCTCAAGTTACGGTTACGCCCTCTACAAGCGGCACTGCAACCCCTACAAGTGTTGCTGCTAGTACTACTTCGGTTTCTCTTCTAGCTGCAAACTTTGCCAGGAAGGGGACAACTATTTGGAATAATTCAACTGCTAATTTGTATGTTGAATTGGGTGCGACTGCCACCACTTCTGCTTTTACTGCTAGGGTTGGGGCTGGTGGATATTATGAAATTCCATTTACTTATACTGGTGCTATTAGCGGTATTTGGGATGCGGCTAATGGTTCGGCGTTAGTAAGAGAGTTTACATAATGCCTTTATTTAATGATATTCCAAATTCTTCATTAAATTTAATTCACCCTGGATATTTACCTAATAAGTATTACGCTTCTAGTGGTTTTTTTACTTCCTTTTCAGGAAGTACTCTTAATGTTGGATATATCTACTACAGCTATTTTTTAAATCCCTTTGATCAAAATTTTAGTAGTCTTGCATTTCACTTAAACACGGTTAATAGTAGTACTCAAAAAGTTAAGGTAGCCATTTATAAAATTACGAATGGGCTACCTTCTACATTAGTCAAAGATTTTGGCGAAATTTCTTTTACTACTGCTGGGGTCAAAGAAACCTTTAATTCTTTTTTTCTCACTGCCGGATGGTACGCGATTGCACTAGCAACGAATGAATCATCAACTAGTTTTATATGTCCTGGTAACAACATTCCACATTTAATCGGATTTCCATCTGTAGCCGCCGGGAACTTTAATGGTTATAGAGTTGTTTCATCCTATTCATCTGCATATCCGAATGTCGCTATTACAAGTAATATCACTGCGGCGCAAAGTCCTCTCTTTTGGTTAAAAACTGCATAAATTAAAAAATATATGAAAAATAATCTTGATATTATTTTGGGAATTATAGCGTTGATTGGAATTATCTACCGGGTATTTCAAGTTGAAACTGCAATTTACAATACGATTAAGGATTTAAAGGATACGGTCAATAATCGGATTGCTGCAAATGAGCTTAGTTTCGGTATGCATATGGCTGCTTATGCCGAGCGTAAAGAGCAAATTGATTATTTAATACACGCCCTTCAAGAGGAAATTGACCATAAGGCTAATCGGCTTTTGGGTGAAATTAAAGAACTCAAAGGAGAGCTAAAGTCAAAGCAAAAATCGGATGAGGGTTAAGATGTTATCACGCATTACCGTCAGGTCTGTAGTTGTAATTATTCTGGTAATCGGTGCGCTGGTGTTAGCGATCGCAGACCATAACTTCCGCCCTACCTTTGGAGACTTGGCGCTCAGTTGGTGTCGGCGGGTATTTGGCGCAACTACTGCCTGAGGCTAATAAGCGTGGGGATTCTTGCCATACTTTGCAGCTACACTGAGTAACATATGTTCTGTTAGTTCCATCAGCGACTTTTCGGCAAGTTCTAAGGCTCCCTGAGTCAGATCCACGGTGGAGAGGCTTGAGTTATAAGCTTCCAACTTGTCTTGGGTTGTTTTGATGGCGGTTGCAAACGAGTCAATTGTTACCCCATTGCCTAAGTCTAAGGTGGCACTGATCGATTTCAAAGACGCAATCCGACGCTGTGCTCTATCAAGTACTTTAGACCCGCGTTTTGGACGTGACATAAATCACTTTCCTGTTATTAATAATGCGCCAGGATAAAAACTGACCGAAGAGGCAGGGGAGCAGGGAGCAGGGAGCAGAGGAGAAAGATTGTAGGATTCCCCTGCAAAAAGGGATACAAGCCCCTATACATTTATGTATGGGGTTCTCCCCCCTGCCCCCTGCCCCCTGCCCCTTGTCCTCTTTTTGACTTCTACCCTGAACTGTACAGCACTAGGATAAACAGAATTAAGGTTACTTGACACCCGCATTATTCAGTATATTTGTAATTATTTACTACAAAAATATCGAATGGCTTTATGTAAATTCTTGGTGGTTAAGCGAATTCAATCAACGACTGCCCGAATTCAATCAACAACTGTCCGAATTCAGTAAACGACTGCCCGAATTCAATAAACGACTGCCCGAATTCAATAAACGACTGTCCGAATTCAGTAAACGGCTGCCCGAATTCAATAAACGACTGTCCGAATTCAGTAAACGACTGTCCGAATTCAGTAAACGACTGTCCGAATTCAATAGACCTCTTGCACTCATTCCCTAACACCCCACCCCGCGTTTGCGCTCTTCAAATGCGGGGTGGGGTTGTCAAGACTTGCAGCGACAAATGGCACAGAAGATATCTGATCTACTTTGATGTAATGCATCATTACTTGTTTAGTACTACCGCTGCTCTCTATTTGGAGACTGTGAATGCGTATAGCTTATTATTAAACGTGCCTTTGCCGTAGCGGCTGTAGCCGGAACCCCAATACACCGTACCATTAACCACCGCAGCACCTGCAACCACTGACCCCCCGCTGTTAAAACCCCAGAGAATTTTACCAGTCTTTGCCTCCAATGCATACATGTTATTCGCGCCTTGCCCTGATGCCATTGAGCCAGCATACACTACTCCATTCGCTACCGTCATTGGACCCTCATCCTTCGCACCTGCTGGGTCCGCAGTTTGCCAGATAATCTTGCCAGTCGCTGCGTCGAGCGCACTCCATGACCCAGCTGTGGTAGTCTCACCCGAGGGTTGTAGCTTGTACTCCTGGGATTGGGTGTTTACGATCGCGACATAAATTTGTTGACCATCCGTAGCCGAACCCCACTGGATTCCACCTGATGTGCCACCAGGACCAACGATTTGGCTCCAGACGATTTGCCCGCTATCCGGGTCAAGCGCCCAAAAGACACCACTTTTCTGCCCTGCGCCGATTAAGTCGCGCCGTTGTCCAGCATTTTTAACAGTAAATAGCATTGGTGCTTGGGCGAAATCATAATCCTCTCCTTGGGGGTCAGGGCAATTCCGCGCAATGCCAAACTGGCAGGAAACAGTCCACGTATCGTAACCCTCCAGCTTATTCGACCACTTAATCGCGCCGGTATCGAGATCGAGTGCCATGATCGCGTCAACATGATTGTTGGGATCGAGGCATTGCGACTCATCGCTGGGCGTTGGCGAAGAGAGATTGGCGATGCAATCTTTTGCCGTCTGGGGCACGTCGTTGTTATTGCCTGTTGCAATATATACCGAATTTCGCTTGGGGTCGATTGCTGGTGTACTGCCCCACACTGATGCGCCTGAGTAGCCACCCGGTAGACCACCGTTGTCCGGTACGGTGTAGGTCTTCCACAATATCTTTCCGGTGGTCAAATCGACTGATGCCATGCTGCCACGGAAGGTGCAGCATTCGTAATTTGGATTTACGAAAGCCTCTCCCTCCTCCAGTGAGGCAACCCCAACGTATACACGGTTGCCATAAATAGCTGGCGACTGAGTGATAATGGCGGTTGGATGAGAGTCAAGTTTTGTCTTCCAGATTAGCTTGCCCGTATCTTTGTTAATTGCCATCAGGTAAGCACCTCCCTGGCTGCCGATAATCACTTTGTTCCCCTTGACCGCTGGGCTTGTGCGCGACATCGCTATTGGGATAGTTGAGTAAGGTGTGCCCGAGCTCGCTGGTGGGATACTTGGGTCATTAATGTAGTTGGCGATAGTATTTGACCAAATCTGGGCACCCGTCTGTGCATCGATCTTGAACAAGTTTCCAGCCCAGTCAGGCAGGTATACAGCTCCATCTACAACCGCCGGTGTCGCTGATATCTCACCACCTGTAGTAAAAACCCATTTGGGGGATAAGGAAGCTACGTTCTCTGGTTTGAGATATCTCTCAGTCGCTTGATTGCGGGTATTGTTTAAGTTCTGACCACCCAACTTCCACTCGCCACCTAACTTCCACTCGCCATCCCACTTCCACTGACCATCATTAGCACGACTAGCAATCGTTGGCACGAGTAGTATCGATGCGATTGTAACAATTCCAACTGCTCGAAGGCAAAACGAATAACTTTTAGTCACCATTACCAAATTCCACTACTACTACTAAAGACAATCTGTTATGGCTGTGTTGTAGTTTTGGTAAAAAAGCCATAATTGCTGATAGCCTACCATAAAGTAAGGGTGTGTTATGCCGTAAGAATCGCGCACCGTAATTTGTCAATTGTGCCCTACTCTGAGTAATAACACACCTGACCGAAGAGGCAGAGGGGAAGGGGGCAGGGAGCAGGGGGAGCAAGCCCTTCCCCTCTGCGTGGAGCGAAGCGGAACATGGGTCACAAGCCCCGTCCTTCCAGGACGCTTGACTGGGGAGGGGAAACATACGCCTCGTCCCAGTCTCTCCCCTGCCCCCTTCTCCCTGCTCCCCTGCCTCTTGAAGTGACAATTTAATTTTCTACCTATCTCTGTAAGTTTGCGATAATATGGCGCTAACCTGAGAAATTTAGATTTATGATCCAGGATTTTGCCTTTTTAAAGCGGATATACAATGCTTTTGACCCATTTCGCCCCTTACCCGCAGGAGATCCCGCTTACGTTGATTGTACAGAAGTGCGGGGAGAAGGTGACATATTAGTAGAAGTAGGTAGAGAGATTTTGTATTCAGACAGAATGACCTCTCAACTGTATGCAGGTCATCGCGGTGCTGGAAAATCTACAGAATTACTGCGTCTTCAGCAATATTTAGATGAGGAAGGTTGCTTTGTTGTTTATTTTCCCGCCGATGAACAAGATATTGATCCAGAAGATGCCCAATATACTGATATTCTTTTAGCTTGTACCCGTCATTTATTAGAAAAATTAAAAGATACCAATCCAGCTAGTTTGTTGAACTGGTTAAGCGATCGTTGGCAAGATTTAAAAGATTTGGCATTAACTGAAGTCTCTTTAGAAAGCTTAAGTATAGAAGGGCAGATTTCCCAATTTGCCAAATTAACAGCAAATTTACGAACAGAACCTACTCAACGCCAAAAAATTCGTGAGCGTGTCAATCCACATACAATTACTTTGATTACAGCTTTAAATGAGTTTATTCAAGATGCGAAAAATAATTTACCTTCAGGATATTCTCAACTTGTATTAATTGCTGATAACTTAGACCGGATTGTACCTATACCTCAAGAAGATGGACGCAGCAATCACGACCAAATTTTTCTCGACCGTAGCGAACAACTCCAAGCTTTAGATTGCCATTTGCTTTACACAGTACCTATTTCTTTGTTGTATTCTAATCGCGCTACAGACTTAGCTAATACTTATGGTAATACTCAGGTATTGCCGATGATTATGGTGCAAACGCCGGATAATCAACCGTATCAGCGCGGTATTAATAAAGTTATAGAAATACTGCAAAAACGTCTGAGTTTGATAGATTATAGTAAATCTATCGTAGATATGTTTGAGCAGCGGGAAGCTTTAGAAAGACTATGCCTCATGAGTGGAGGTCATGTGCGAAATTTGTTATTATTAATGAAGGAGGCAATTAAAAATACTAACAGCCTGCCCATTCCTACCAGAGCCTTACAGCGTTCAATTAGCGAGTTGCGAAATACTTATCGAAATACTGTTTTTGCTAATGAATGGTCAGCTCTGGCAAATGTGTATCATTCTAAAGAAGTAGAAAACGATGCATTGTACCGAGGCTTATTATTTAATCGCTGTATTTTAGAATATCGTTATTTAAATGAAGACGGAGAAAGTCAAGTTTGGTATGATATTCATCCTCTGATTAAGGGAATTAAAGAATTTCAAGATACCTTTAATCGACTGTATCCATCAGAAAAATAAATCACTGTGTCATTGGTTAATATTAGCCAGTAGCGTGCGTTACGCCGAAGGCTAACGCACCAAAACATAAAGGCTGGTGCGTTACGCTCCGCGATAACACACCCTACATATACTAAAGGCTGGTGCGTTACGCTCCGCGATAACACACCTTACATATACTAAAGGCTGGTGCGTTACGCTCCGCGATAACACACCCTACACATACTGCAAAGCAGTACGCAGGCTATTAGGTATTACACGGCTAAGATTATGGCATTAGAACTGACAAAGTGGGATCAAGATTTACCATCACAAGGAGATGAAGAATATCAAGCCTTAGTCCGCACGCTGAATTTTACAGAAGGCTTTGGCTTATTATTTGTCCGTTGTTCTCCGGCTGAGGGTGAGCAGTTAATTGCCAAAATAAAAGAAGATATTACTAATAAAAATATCGAAGTTATACGGCTGAAGCAAGCTGTTAATAATTTATATGAAATAATTGATAAATTAGATAATAAAAACAAGATAAATATTTTATTTATTACAGGATTAGAGCATTCATTTTATGAATATGAAGAGTGCAAAAGCTATGCAGGTTGGGATAGCATAGATAGATATTCATATAGTTGGAAGGGTGTACCACCTGTTTTAATTAACCTTAACCAACAGCGAGAACGGTTTAAGGAGAACTTTAATATCTGTTTTGTGTTCTTGCTACCGATATTTGCAATTAAATATTTTATTCAACGTGCGCCAGATTTCTTTGATTGGCGTTCTGGGTTCTTTGAATTCCCTATAGATTCAGAAACTTTAGCACAAGAGTCATCACGCATAATCGAGGATGGAGATTATCAAAAATATCTCACTCTAACACCAGAAGAAAGAACTCAACAAATAATAAAATATCAAGAATTAATAGCAGAAGACCATCAAGTACCTGAACGTCAATATGATTTACTGATTAACCTGGGAAAATTGCAGTCTGCTGGACAAGATTATAAACAAGCGATCGCATCCTACGACAAAGCCTTAGAGATTAAACCTGATGAACACTACGCTTGGAACTTTCGGGGGTATGCGCTAGAGAATTTAGGACGCAATGAAGAAGCGATCGCATCCTATGACAAAGCTTTGGAATTTAAACCTGATGACCACTACGCTTGGAACTTTCGGGGGATTGCGCTACGAGATTTAGGACGCTATGAAGAAGCGATCGCATCCTTCGATAAAGCACTCTCCATTAAACCTGATTACCACCAAGCTTGGAACAACCGGGGGTATGCGCTAGAGAAATTAGGACGCGATGAAGAAGCGCTCGCATCCTACGATCAAGCACTCTCCATTAAACCTGATGACCACCAAGCTTGGTACAACCGGGGGTATGCGCTAGAGAAATTAGGACGCGATGAAGAAGCGATCAAATCATACTATAAAGCACTGCAATTAAACCTGATTTCACTCGTAAGAGGTTAGAGTGATTGCACATTTGTCAAGAGGGTGCAGGAAAAGGGGACATAATAGTGATGCGATCGCCTTTATCAAACTTAATTATTGTGGCAATTCCAGCACCTTCACCGAAAATTTTGCCTGCTGTGTGTGGATTGCCGATCTGACCATAAAAGCGAACGCTTACAATAAAGTTGATCCTAATTCCCCCAAAAATTCATGCAAATCGTTCTACCACCTGAAGTAGAAGTCCTGGTGCAACGCCAACTCAGTAGCGGTAAGTATCAGAATGCCATCGAAGTTATTCTTGCAGGCATAAAACTCCTAGAACAGCAAGAAGACATCTATCAAGGACGACTGCAAAACCTGCAACAAGAAGCACGCATTGGGTGGGAAGCGTCGCAGCGGGGTGAAGTTGTTGATAGAGTGACTGCAATGGCTCAAATTCGCGCCAATGTGCGATCGCGCTACAGTTATAATTCTCCGAATCACTGAACCCCACCCCCGTAAAGCTGCGCTTCACGTCCCCTCCCCGCTAGCGGGGAGGGGTAGGGGTGGGGTTCAGTGACTGGGGATATTACAACTAATCATCCGAACTTGATTCTAATGCTGTACTAAGCGAAGATACCGCTAGTAATCGTGCTAGATTGCGTATATTTCAGAGTTGCTAGCAAATCTGCACCTGCGCTAATGAGGGTGTCGTTACCGCTTTGGCTGATGTTCAAGTTGTTGAAAGTTAAATTACCAGTTAAAGTGATGCGTTCCCGCTTCGGGTTGCCGTAGGCATCGCCTTCATCAAACTTAATAATTGTCGCAACCCCAGCACCTTCACCCAAAATAAAGCGATCGCTTCCATTACCTGCAAAAATCGTATCAACACCAGTTGAGGTAATTGTATTGTTACCTCCTCCAGCAAAGATGATGTTATTTCCTGACCCTGCATTTATAATGTCATTACCAGCACCAGCGTATATAGTATTATTACCATTGCGTGCGTAGATGGTATTGTTGCCTTCACCCGCATAAATCGTGTTATTGCCACCTAAATCGTAAATGGTGTCATCATTATCAGTTCCATACAGTGTATCGTTTCCGACACCTCCTTGAATACCCAATAAGTTAGCGGGATTGCGAGGATTATAGCTGGTAGTGTCAATCGTCAACGCATTGGGTAAAGCGTTAACAATGTTTTCCCAAGGAACTAGTTTAAAGTTAGTTTTGACGTTTTCGCCATCGACAAGCTTTGCTGGGAGATTATTACCATCTTGGGTAACAAACAAACCAAAGGGAAAATTAGCACCTAGGGGAACGTTAATTACATCTGCACCATCAGATTGTTGTACACTATCAATTGACCCGTTATTCCCAACGGCAAATCTACCCAAGAAATCGTTGTTACCTTCACGGGTGTAAGCTGCAAAGGTGCTGTCACCTTGGCTGGATGCTAACAAGTAGCCTGTACCATCTTTGCCGTAATATATAGTTAGTCCTTCTGCGTCATCGGTGAGATTTTTTCCCCCCTCAAAGCGGACGCGATCGATTAAAGTACCAGTTGTACCACCGTTAGGTTCAGCTTGAAACTTCCAAATACCGACATCTTCTTGGGCAATGTAGAGAAAACCAAGTTCTTGATCTACGACTGTTCCCTCTGTTTGCGGAGAACGTCCGGGAGTTGTCGGTGAAGGTAAAGTGAATTCGCGTACTCGTTCTGCCCCTATCTTACCATTACCTTCGTCAATTAGTTTGAACTGCGCGACATCTCCAGTTGCTCGGCGATTGGTGAAGACGTAGTAATCATCGGTGACAGGACTGCGATATAATGCTAAACCGTAAGCACTGCGCGTTGATGGTGAATAAGGAGGTTCAAAGGGTAAATCTTGGAATAAAGTACCAATGCTGCTATCGGTGATGTCTTCTAGATATTCACCGGGATTATTCGGATTAATTTTGAAGATTGCGAGTTTATCGTTATTGCGATCGCTTGCGACGGCAATATCAATCGACTCACCACCCAACTTAAATCCATACTGCAAGTCGATATTGTTATAACGAATATTGCCAGGATTGACTTCTTGTACCAAGTTGCCTGATAAATCGTAAACTCGCAAACCGGCATTTTTCACCGTCGTTAATATCAAGCTTTTTTCTGAATTAGTCGAATTAACGTAGATTGCCGGATCGTCAGCATCAGCACGTTGGTCTATGGGTAGTGTTTCGTCGTCAAATAAATCAGGACGAGTTTCTACCGTTGGTGTTGCGGTAGGAATTAAATCTGCACCCAAAGTCAGAACTTGGGTAAATTGACTTTGGCTGAAGTTGTTATCACTCACCAACACAATCGATTGACGACCATCTGGTAACTTGGGACCGAAGGTGATACCTTCAATATTATCTGTGCCATTAGGCAAGTCGAGCGAGTTGAGATTTAACAGCAAGCGCTTTTGGGCAGGTTCGATTGCAGCAACTTGGTCAGAACTCAAACTGTTGAGGGAATCGGTAAAGCTGATATCAGTTGCACCTTGCAAACTGACTTCGTAGATTTTGATCGTATTGCCAACGCCAGCAGAGAAAGAACGTTCTAACGCGAGTAGTGTACCTCGATTATCAATTGCGAGTAAATCTACCAAACCATTATCAGCTGAACTTGTAGGGGGATTTGGTTGTGCAGCGATCGCATCTACATTATATAGATATTCTTTTTCAGGTTGTCCCGTAACCAGATTATATTGCAAAATGCGCGAACGAGAACCGTTAGTTAAAGAAGCGATCGCACCATCTTGAAATAAAGCGCTTTCAGTAGCGGTGTACAATGTCTTTTGGTTAGGTGCGATCGTCAGACTTTCAAAAGCCAAATTATTCCGAATCCCCGATACCTGAATATCACCCGCATCGACGACACCGTTATTATTCGTGTCATTTACCATTGGAAGGAACTTCTTCGGTATAGGTAAAGAGCGAATTTGCTGTCCTGTGGAAAGCGAGAATTCATTAATAAAAGGATTCGTCACCCTACCCACACTCGGATTCACCTCACCTTCAGAGGAGATAAAAACAGTGTTATTCTTGGTTAAAGCAATTCCCTCTGTATCTAAACTGTTGAGGGGAAACAAGTTGTTATTTCCGTCTTTGAGTGTGGTAACGTTGGTAAAATTCACTTCTGTTGAATCAGCAGTAAACGTATAAAAACGCGCAGGTGCAATTTGCGATCTATCATCAGAAATAGCGTAAAAGCGTTTATTTACAGCATCGTAAGTTACACCAGACAACCCACCCACAGGAGTTTGTACACCGTTCACCGTTCCCGCTACACCAGAAGGAATAAAGCCTGTAGGAAAAACTTTCTGTCCTTCATATCCTACACTAGAAATGGTTTTACCTGCTTCGGTTGCACCTAGCTGCAAATCTACCCAAACTTGACGATGGTCAGAAGAGGGGAAACCACCAGGAAGTTTCGGATCAAAAGTACCCACCAAAGAAAACGTCGGGTCAGTATTTAACGACCAAAATACACCAGAATTTTCGATTTGCAAATCAGTAGAAGGTAAAACATAATCTGTTCGGAGATTTCCCGGTGTAGTATCTGCAAAATCTGCCGTATCAAAAGCAGAATTTCCCCGTTGAGTTAGATTTGCACCACCTTGTAATATCGCTTGTTGCGGACCGCCCTCACTCGTAGGAATAAAGTTAGTATTGATATTGGGATTTAGTAACAATTGGCGAATCGCATTATCGAAGCTGTCACCATCTAGAGGGTCTGCATTCTGATCGCCCATAATTACAAAACTCGATGCTTGAGAAATACCACCTCTTTTTCCAGTATCATCATAAATATAATCGCCCTTTCCTGGCGTGATATAATCTGCCCAAAAGCGGATTTCATCATGATTGCGCTTACCATTACGGTCTTCTGTACCATCAAAAGTCGGGGGTGTGGGATGACTAACTAAAGCGTGAATCGTCTCACCATTCACTATGATAGGAACATCCCAATGACTTTTAGAAGAAAGTCGTAAAACAGCTTGTTCCTCTGACGAATACCAAGGAATTCCCGAACCGGGAGTGCTAATTGTCGATAATAACGAATCTGGCATATCTTTCCACAAAAAATTCTGGAAAGTTCGCACATTCGCAGTATCGATAGGATACTTCGACAGCAACAACATCCCATACTGACCGGGGAAATTGCCAAATCCGAAAGCATCATTACCGTATCCCGCTTCTGCTGGATTCGTAACTACCCTCCCATCATTATCTAAATCAAATCCGGAAGCGATACCCGTATTCGAGGGAGCAATGTAGACATAAGGATATTCTACCGGAGTCGCCCCATTTTGACTCACCCCAAGATAATTTTGTTGAAATAATTCAACAGCTTTCAGCGGATCTTCTGCAAAGTAATCAAACTCGTTAATTAACTGTACATCTGCATTAGTGCGCTGAATAATTTCTGCTACCGATTTCGCTTGGGGATTATTTGGGGTAGATAAATCGCTGATTAATTCACCTTCAGCGTTGCGGTTCAAGGATGCGTTAAACTGTGAAAACCGGATTGTATTCGTAGTTACCATATATTTATTCTGGGGTAAGATTTTTAACCACAGATGATTTATCTGTGGTTTGATGTAGTAAGCAATTTATTGCTTATTTGAGCGCTGAAGCGCTCACTACGAACTCATAAGCTACTTAACTGCACATACTTCAACGTCGCAAGCAAGTCACTACCCGCGCTAAGTAAGGTATCATTACCACTAACACTAACCGTAAAATTACTGCTTGAGAAACCGCTACCGCGAGTAATTTGGTCATTAGAAGAGAAACCGAAGATGGTAACTGCACCTACACCTGCATCAAGAATAAAGCGATGCCTACGGCAACCCGAAGCGGGAACGCTTCCACTACCCACATAAGCTATATCATTACCCGTTCCCGCAGATATGATGTTATTACCTTCACCACCATAAATCAAGTCATCACCTGCACCTGTAGATATAGTGTCATCACCCGCACCTGCATATATAATGTCATTGCCAGTTCCTGTAACAACCCGATTTTTACCTTCACCAGCGTAAACAGAGTTATTACCATTGCCCAAAAAGAAGACATCATTCCCCGCACCACCGTAAGCAACATCATTTCCAGCTTTAGCAAGAAAGATGTTATTACCTTCGTTACCGTAAAGTGTGTTGTTACCTTCACCACCATCTAATAAATCGTCAGATGAAGTACCGTTAATGGTATCATCTTCATTACCACCATTAAGACGCGATGTTGGTAAGCTCAATCCAGCAAGACCGACACGCGGATCTAAATTGAGTGGTTTGTCAAGCTGTAGTTGGATGATTTCGTTGTTATCAATTCCGGGAGGACGACCTACAGAGAAGGGATAATTATTGTCATTGGCAACTAAGATGGTATTTTCATCGAGTACCAAAACATCTTCGATGGTTTGGAAGGGAAATTTAAAGCTGGTGCTACCATCTTGATTCAAGTCATTCGGATCTTGAATGTTCAACAAGTCAACTACTTCTTCTTTAGCAACAAACCCATTTGCATCTTTTTGGGAGAAGTCAACTTTAAAGATTTTCTTGAATTTAGCGGTGTCACCTTGTCCGTTATCACGTTCAATCACCAAGTATTCATTATCGTTGATAACGGTCATGTCGCCGATCGCATTATTCTGGTCTTCCAATTTATAATATCCAACCAAACCTTGAAATTGTTGACTTGCGATATCAAATTTATGAATTCGCAAAGCATTTGCCGGATCGCCGACAACAGAACCCTCTAATAAAGGATATAATTTGGTTTTGTCAGGATTAATTGCCATACCCTCAAAACCTTTAGAAGCAGCTAGGTTAGAGACAGCAGTACCAGCAAGCACATCAGGATTATTAGGCGATCGCACTTTATCCCCAGCAATTTGATCTCTAACTTTATCTCCGGTTCCGGGGAAGTCGGTAAAATAGCCATCCACACCTAACTTAATAAACTGCTGAAACTCCAGTTCCGGATTGCCTTGATAATCTGCTGCTAAGAAGACATTTTCGTTACGGAAGGTGTACGGATGTACTAATAACCCGGCGTTATGAGCATCTGTAATTAAAGATGTTGGTGGTAAAGTGGTTTTATCAGCATCATTAACTGCACCATCACCATTAATATCATCCGCTTTCCCATCACCATCAGCATCAGTTCCTTTCACCGAAACAATCATCCGCTTCCAGGGACCAATTCCATCAGCGTAAGTTGCAACTTCCTTTAAACCTTCGGGAGTCCGCAAATCGCCATAAGTGCGAGAATCGCCACTTACCACAAAATCATAAGGCTGCTTCTCAATTAGTGTACCATCTAAAGCAACATCGGTTGCATCTAATAATTGTACCAGTGGTACATCAATGAGTTGGTTAAGTTCTTTGAGATTTCCAACTTCAAACGATTGAATAAAAACTCGACTTGGATCGGTGAAGTCGTTTTTCTTCAGGATATCAACTAACGGTTCTTCCAAAGAAAGTCCGACAGAATCGTGATAAGTCGGATGTTTGGTTTCTGGATAGATACCGATTTTCTTACCTGTGTCTGTTTCAACTTGCTTAACAAAATCGATGATTTCCTGAAGAGTGGGAACTTCAAATTGCCCGTTGTAAGATTGATCGCGAAAGTCAAGACGCTCTTTTGCTCGTAGAGTTTTAATTTCTGCTAAAGTAAAGTCGTCAGCAAACCAACCAGTTTCGGCAACACCATCGATAATTTTAGTTGTGAAGCGATCGCTAAATTCTGGACGAGTTGCTACATCGGTGGTATCTTTAATATTGACTTCATGACGAGCAATTAAAACGCCGTCTTTAGTTGATACCAAATCTGGTTCAATAAAATCAGCACCGCGCTCGATCGCTAATTTGTAGGAAGCGAGAGTATGTTCTGGGCGATCGCCACTTGCACCGCGATGACCGATGACAATTGGTGCTTTTCCGTTTAAAGTGTTGAGTTGAGCAAAGTTAGGCGTAGAAATAGGCGCATCTAACAATTTACCTGTAGCATCAAAGTGCAACAAATAAGGACCGAACTCATCTCCAATCCAGATTGTACCATCTTTCGCCAAATCAAAAGATTCAATATCAAAATCTGCACCAGTAAGTAAGCGTTCTGTCGTATTTTCGTTAACAATCTTAAAATCAGCTTTCTTATCCGGGTCAGCTAGCTGAATGAAGTTCAAAACATTAACGCTACCGTCACCTGCTTCTATACCTCGAAAGTTCGGGTTAACGCGATAGATTCTTAAAAGGAAATCAGAACTGTTTGTTTTAGCACCATACCCATTATCAGGCATAAACCAGAAGGTATTTTTGTCAGCAAACTGAACTCCGCTAAAACCTTGAATCGGTTGTCCGGGAAAGGGAATGGTGCGTCCGTTGGTATCACCTGTAATAGTACTACCGGATGGGAGATTATCAGCAAATGTATCGGCTGGTAACGTAGCAAAGCCTTTAAGTGTTACGTTTGACATATGTTTTTTCCCTGGTTTTGTGGTAATAATATTTGCCAAAAATACGAATTCTTACTTTTGCATTCTTCTATGCGATGTGGTTCATCTAAGTTAAAAATAACAGTAAAAAATTAAGCTCGAACTAGCTTTTTTGAATTGATAATGTGATAAAATACACTCTTCGTCAAAACGTGTAACTTTGAAATAAGCTTTCATTACACTTGTCTCAAAGTTCTCACACGTAGGTTAAGAGAAAGAAATGTTTGGATTAAAAGCAGTATTTTTTCTAAATAAGGATGTACGTAACTAAGGCGATCGCCTGTGTTTAAATAATGTATTTAAGTTAGGCGATCGCTTTTGTTATAGTAAGTGTTTAAACGCTTAATTAAGCACTCTCCGTGCTTACTACTTAACCAAAACGTCCAGAAACGTAATCGCGGGTGCGCTCATCAAGAGCGCTACCAAAAATTTGACTTGTGACTCCAAATTCTACCATTTGACCGATGCGACTTTCATCGGTGTTAAAGAAAGCTGTAAAATCAGAAACACGAGCAGCTTGCTGCATATTGTGAGTGACAATTGCAATTGTCAACTCACCACGCAAACTATCGATGAGTTCTTCAATTTTCATAGTCGCGATTGGATCTAAAGCCGAACAAGGTTCATCCATCAAAAGAACTTTTGGCTTGACAGCTAAAGCACGAGCGATGCAAAGTCGCTGTTGTTGTCCTCCAGAAAGTCCCAAAGCTGATTTATGCAGCTTATTTTTCACTTCATCCCACAAAGCAGCATTTTTGATGGCATTTTCGACAATTTCATCTAATTGAGCTTTGGAATTCAATCCGGCTATTCTCAATCCATATGCAACATTATCGTAAATACTCATCGGAAAAAGATTCGGCTTTTGAAACACCATTCCAATTTGCCGGCGTAATCTATTTAAATTAACGCGACGCTCATAAATATTCTGACCATAAAATTCTACTTGACCTTCTACCCGCACTTTACCTTCTAATTCACTAATGCGATTAATGGATTTAATAAAAGTCGATTTACCACAACCACTAGGACCAATAATTGCAGTTACTTTATTCTGGTGAATATCCATTGTCACTGCTTCTAAGGCTTTTGTAGTGCCGTAGAAAAAGCTCAGATTTTTGATTCTAATGGCTGGGATTAATTTATTCATTTTTGGCTATGTGAAATAAAACGTAAATAATTCTCGTATAGACGTTCCGGTGGAACGTCTCTACTGCGCTTATCGTACAGACGTTCCAATGGAACGTCTCTACTTTTTCCGACGAATAAATATGCGAGATAAAAGACTGATCAACAATACAAGACTGAGTAAAATGATAGAAGCAGTCCAAACTAATGCTGTTTTTTCTGGTGAGGGGTCGTTGTACAAATTAAAAATTAATACCGATAAAGAAGCTGTGGGACTAGATAAACTTTCTGACCAATATTGACTAAATAAAGCAGTAAAAATTAACGGTGCTGTTTCACCCGCAGCGCGAGATACACCTAATAAAACACCAGTGGTAATACCTGGTAATGCAGCGGCAACGACGACGCGAAAAGTAGTTTGCAGACGATTACCTCCCAAGGCAGCGGAAGCGAGACGTTGGGGAACGGGAATCAGTTTTAAAGCTTCTTCGGTGGTGAGTACGACAATCGGCAACATGATGACGGCTAAAGCAAAACCACCAGCTAAAGCACTAAATTGTTTCTGTACCAAAACTATCACACCATAAGCAAATACTCCCACAACAATCGAAGGCACGCCAGTCAAAATAGTGGTGATAAAACGAACACCACTTGCAATTTTAGAACCTTGACCAAACTCTGATAAAAAGATACCTGTCATCACTCCGCAGGGAATGCTAATTAAAGAAGCGATCGCCACCATTACCAAAGTTCCGACAATCGCATTAGCAAAGCCGTTATCAATCACTTCTTTAAAGAACATTTCCGGTTTCAATCCAGAAAGTCCTCGCGTGATAATTTCCCAGACAACTGACAGCAAAGGAATCAACGCTAAAGTTGCCAAAGCAAATGCAATAACTGTCATTCCATAGTCAAAGAATAGCCGCTTACCTTGTAAAGGACTACATAATTCTTTTGCTAATGATTCATTTATTTCTGATTCTTGATAGCTACTCATAAGATTTTGGGCATTGGTAATTGGTAATTGGTAATTGGTAATTGGTAATTGTTTTTTCTTTTTCCCCATTCCCCATTCCCCATTCCCCATTCCCTATTTTTTCTTTACACCAAGTAACTGCACCAACATAACGGCACCAATATTCACGGCTAAAGTTAAAGCGAATAAAATCAAAGCTAAATAAGTTAAAGAGCCAATGTGCAATGCGCTTGCTGCTTCCGGGAATTCATTAGCTAATACGGCAGGAATTGAGTAACCAGGGTCGAGTAAGGAAGAACTGATAACTGAAGAGTTACCGATTACCATAGTTACAGCCATTGTCTCACCCAAAGCTCGCCCTAAAGCCAACATCGCTGCACCGACGATTCCAGAAGCACCTGAGGGTAGCAATACTCTAAAAATTGTTTCCCAGCGGGTGGAACCCAAAGCCATAGATCCGGTTCGCAATTCACGGGGAACTACTAACAAGACATCTCGACTAATTGCTGCCATCGTGGGCAAAATCATGATAGCCAAGATGATACCTGCGATCAACATGCTCGGACCTGAGGCTTGAGTGTTAAATAGGGGTATAACTTGAAATTTATCGTATAACCAGTCCTGCAAGGGTGTGAGGAACGGAATTAAAACGTAAATTCCCCACAATCCAATGATGACGCTGGGAATGGCAGCGATGAGTTCGACAACAAACGCTATAGGCGATCGCACCCAATTTGGCAGAAAATCTTCGCTTGTAACTAAAGCTACTGCCAATCCTATCGGTACGGCGAGGAGCAAAGAAAGGGCGCTACTGATTATTGTCCCATAAATATAAGGCAAAGCACCATAAATTTCATTGGGTACATCCCAATCTTTGCCCCAGAAAAATCCTAATCCAAATTTAGCGATCGCTGGGCGAGCTTTGTCAAAAATTACCCAACTTATCCAAAACAGCAGGGCAACTGTCAAAAAAGCAAAGCTACGAACTAGCCATATAAACCCATCATCTATAGATAAATTTTCCCCTTTTTTATTTGTAATATCAAGATCAATATTTACTGGATTAGGAACTTCTTCGGATACATTTGCCATAGATAATTAATATAGCTTGACTACATAAATGTTATTTTGGCGTTGCTGAATTCGAGTATGAAATTTAAAAATCGACTATTTCAATCTCTTACTCTTTGCGCGCCAGTCGCCTCAAACTCCTCCAACCCCCCTTCGGGTTCGCCACTTCGACGGGACGGTACAGGCAACCGCCGAGTGGACTCACCGCAACGCGCTGGCTTGCCTTTGCGTGAGGTAAATTCATACTTATAATCAGCAACGCCGTTATTTTTTGAGTTCCTCGGTAGAGGGTTTATTCTCTACCGAGATATATCTGCAAATTACAAACTATTTAACATTGCTGTTAACAGTATTAATCACTTGACCTGCTACACCACTAGGAATGCGGGTATAGTTAAGGTCATCGTTGATATCTTGACCTTTTGTAAGAATCCACTGAACCAAGCTTTTGACAGCTTTCGCTTTAGCTGGGTCTTTATAGCTTTTGTAAACCATAATCCAAGTCATTCCCACGATGGGATAACCTTGTCCTGGATCTGCTACGAAAACGCGGTAATTGCTAGGAAATTGCACATTTGATAAAGCTGCATTTGCAGTCTGTAAAGAAGGAGCAATAAATTGTCCCGCTTTGTTTTGCACTTCTGCTGATTTCAGGTTGGCTGATTTAGCGAATTGATATTCAACATAACCAATAGAACCGGGAGTGCGAGCTACTATTGCAGCTACACCTGGGTTTCCTTTTCCTTTGAGGCTATTTGTCAACCATTTTGGCGATTTGCTAACACCAATTCTGCCTTTAAAATAAGGATTAATAGCGCTTAAATGGTCTGTAAAAATGAAGGTTGTACCGCTACCATCGGCACGAACAACAGTTTTAATTGGTTTATTTGGGAGATTAACTCCTGGATTATCAGCTTTGATTTTCGGGTCGTTCCATTTAGTAATTTGACCAGAAAAAATTGCTGGAAGTGTAGTACGAGACAATTTTAAGTTATTAACACCAGGAGCGTTGTAAACAACGGAAACTGCACCACCTGCGGTAGGTACTAAAATGACACCTTGCTTGACTTTAGCTATTTCTGCATCGCTCATTGCTGCATCGCTTGCACCAAAGTCAACTGTGCCGGCGATTGTTTGGTTGACACCACCACCGCTACCAATTGCTTGATAGTTAATTTTTAAGTCTGGGATGGTTTTTGTAACTTCACGGGCATATTTTTCATAAAGCGGTGCCGGAAAGGTTGCTCCCGCACCATTTAAAGTTACAGCAGAAGCGATCGCCCCAAAAATTGGACTAAATGCAACAGCTACTGTTACCAATGAAGTAGTAACAGCACGATTCAAGGAGCTGATAGAAAAAATCATATTACCTCGTATTCTGGAAATGGTATTGTTAAGATACAACCAGAAATAAAATTACATCGTTTATACCGATCAAGACTTTAAGTAAGGTTTAAGTACTTATTAAATAATAGTTAACTTTAGTTTTTGGTATCAAATTAGTGATTAATTGTTTTCTAAAATACAATTATTATTTTTTCCTAAAAATTGAAATCTGGAAATGATAAAAAATAATAAAAAACCCTTCCTTAATAACCAAGCACCCTTTCTTTACTCATAGTGCAATCTTGCTCTTCAAAGCGATCGCCTACAAGCGTTGGATGACAATTTTTCTTTTCTTGACCCTAACAACGCCAGTTCGCCCAAGCGACTGCCTCCCATGCAGCCCTATTTTCAAGGATTAATTCTGCTGCCTCATCTAGCGACTCTTGGTTTTGGTGTTGGTGCTGGTGGGCAAGTGATTAGCACCTATCCCTACTTCGTAATCAGCGTCTTGCATCTAATCCCTTCAGTTATTCTGGCAGCCGGTGGTATTTACCACTCCCTGCTAGGACCAGAGGTGTTAGAAGACAATCCTACTTGGGCTGGCTTTTTTGGCTACGACTGGAAAGATAAAGACAAGATGACAACAATCCTAGGCATTCACCTAACGCTTTTAGGTTTAGGTGCTTTGGCTTTGGTTGCCAAGGCGATGTTTTGGGGTGGAGTGTTTGACCCTTGGGTAGCTGGGGGTGGAAATGTAAGGGTAATTAATCATCCAACGCTCAACCCTGTCCGCATCTTTGGCTATCTGTTTGGGGCTTGGGGACCAGAGGGAATGGCAGCTGTTGATAACTTAGAAGATGTTGTCGGCGGTCATATCTGGGTTGGTTTGATGTTAATTGGCGGTGGTATTTTCCACATTTTGACTAAGCCGTTTGCCTGGGCACGCCGAATTTTGATTTACTCAGGAGAAGCGTATCTGTCTTACAGCATTGGTGCTGTAGCATACATGGGCTTTTTGGCGGCATACTTTGCGTCGGTCAATAACACCGTCTATCCTGAAGTTTTCTATGGTCCGATTAAAGCTATGATATCCAGAAAAAGTTAAATCTTTAACTTTATTAGCTGTGGGTGCTGATGCAGCTCTTGACTGGCAAGCTCATTACTATACCCATCTCCCTTTCTTGAGTCACCAAAAGATTCTGACTGCGATGGTGTACAACTTATTTGGCTATCAGAATGAACACACCGTCAAGCGTCTAGAAAGTATTTTGGAGCAAGATAAGAATTGCTCGCTCTCACCTCACTCGCTATTTAAACGGTTAAGCGTGCCTCCTTGTCCAGTCCCTGTGCCCTTAATGGTTTGTGGTAGCACTGACGATATCATTGTAGAACGCGATGCCCTGCAAGGATGGCGACCGTTTTTGATGGAGGGCGATCGCTATTGGGAATGTCAAAAAGGACGGCATTTTTTTCACTTATTCGAGCCGGAAATCGTTGCAGAACAGATTCTCGACTTCTGGCAATCTCTACGTCAGTTGGATTCAGTTTGTTCTTTGTTGAAAGTTTAAGCAAAAAAGCAGAAATAACAGAAATGGTGCGTTCAGATACTTCAAGCCCGGTAATCAGCGGATTTCTCCGGACATAGCGTGCTAGAAACCGAAGCCCCTAACTCGGCAATATCTCGCAATGCCTTGAGGAAAATCCCCAAAGCGCCGTTCCAATCTCTAGGAAGTTTGTGTCCACATTTAGGACATTTAAACTTCTTAGAACTCCCTAATAATAAGTGAACGTGTCCGCAAGATGTGCAAGTTTTTGAGGTGTATTCCTCGGTTACATCCATCACGGTACAACCACGCTTTAATGCTTGGAACTTTAATGTTTGTTTAAATCTAAAATGCGACCATCTAAGCATTTGGCGCACAGTTTTACAATTAATCTTTCTTTTTTTATTTCCTGTCTTGGCTACCATTTGGGAAGTCTCAAAAGTCGGAAGGAAGATTAATCTGTACTCCGTAGTCAACCATTTAGCAACTTTCTTGTGGCATTCATCAATCAAATTACGAACACGAATAAATAAACTATCAATTTTAGATTGTGTTCTCTGTCTTTGACGTTTATTTGCTCGTCCTTTTAGCTTTGACTTTTGAGAAATTAATCCATCAATAAAACGGCACAATCTATATATCTTGGCTATGTCGTTATTACCAATATCTATAAATTTATCCCCGTCAAATCCCGTCAAGAAAGAACGCACGCCTGGGTCAAGAGCAATCATTGTCTGTTTGTCCGAAAGTTGAGGTATAAACTCAACTGGGAACACTGCAAACCAACGCTTTTTATCATAAACAAGCTGAGTAGATTGTTCCCATGTTTGTTTGCGAACACGAAGCTTGAATGACTTATCTTTGTGTTTAGCCTGATACTCTATATCCTTTGATGGCAATGGCTCTGAAGCTTCAAAGCTTAAGCCTTTTACAAACGTAGAATACCATGTTGCGTTGGAATAATTCTCAGGCTGAAACTTAATAGCACGTTTTGCATCTTTCCAACTTCTAAATCTACCTGCCTCACTCTGCTTAGTACCTTGTTTTCTACTCTTCACAAACGCATCGTAAGCATCAATAACTGCTTCACCTTTCGGATTGTAAGGCACTTCCTGTACCCATTGAGGAGTGTTTTTAAGGATTAATTTCCTTAAATCGTACTTAGAAACCTTACCATGTTTTCTAAGATATGCTATTGCTTCGTTATAACAATATTTAGTTGCCGCGAGCCATTTTTTCCAGATTTGATGGAGTTTCGGCTCTGGGTAAATTCTTATCTTTAGAGATTTCAGATTTGTATTTTCTAAGTCCGTAGAGTCGGGCGCTAAAGCAGTGGAGGATGGCAAGGATGTCTTCAACCATTTCACGTTCGGGAGATAATTCAACTTGGTTGAGAACCACGATTTCGCAAGAGTTAAGGGAACAGAGCCAGGCGAAGAAATCGAAACCAAATCTTGCAAGTCGGTCTTTATACGCGATAACAATACGCTCGATATCTCCTTGCATAACTCGCTCCAATAAGGCGAGAAACTTCTTTCTTTTGTAGTTAAGACCTCCTCCAATTTCTGCGATAATTTCTGAGTTAGGGTATTTAGATTCGAGATAATCACATTGACGCTGTAAGTCTTCTCGCTGTTTAGGACTTGAGACTCTGGCGTAGATAACGGTGCATCGAACAGGTTTAGTTGTAAATGCTGTGATGTCGTAACGTCTTTGACCTCCGACAGTACGGATTGCCGTGATTTTCTCTTCTTTTTCCCAACGTCGCAGGGTTCGTTCATTAACCCCAAGAGTTCTAGCTGCATCTGCTGGTGATACATATTTATCGGACATCGCAACAATTTTAGACTACATTGATATCCTAGCACGATGTCCGGATTTGTCCAACGATTTCATTATTTAGTATCAGCAGCACAGAGCGATCGCTTTTTTATGATGATTTTTTATCAAGGCGATCGCTATTGCTTGCGGAAAACACCATTTTGAGTAAGTCAAATGCCATTTTGCTTGCGGAAAACACTAAAATGAGTAAGTCAAATGCCATTTTGCTTGCGGAAAACACTAAAATGAGTAAGTCAAATGCCATTTTGAGTAAGTCAAATGCCTTTTTGCTTGCGGAAAACACTAAAATGAGTAAGTCAAATGCCTTTTTGAGTAAGTCAAATGCCTTTTTGCTTACTCATTTCAGTAGATCGCGCACTCATTTCAATAGATTCGGTAAACAAAAAGCCCGATCGCTTAATAATTTAAGTAGATTGCGTACTCATAACGGTGGCATTCGCTTTTTGATGATGATTTTTTATCGAGGCGATCGCAACGTTTCGTATAAATAACTCATAATTACTCTTCTTTACTATTTGACTTTTCGCTAACTTCTTGAATGCTTACATCGGCTGTTGAAGATTCATGCCAAAATTCAAGATAAATTAGTTCGAGTTCGCTACCTACTTGAGAAAAATAGTTCATTTGGCGCGATCGCACAATTATAAAAATTCGCAAAAACACCAAAGCCAGAATCGCTACACTCATCCCAGTTGCAGACGCAATCAGCGCTTGAGCGATACCACTTGCAACCGCAGACAGATGAACACTGCTTACCTGACCAGTTCTTAAATGTTGGAAGGTGGTGAATAGACCGGCTGATGTGCCTAATATACCCAGTAGTGGAGCGATCGCCATCACGCTTTCCAGCACTTTATCACCTTTATACATCTCGACACATTCTTTATCAGATGATGCTTTGATTGCCAGGTGAAAGATTTCTGGAGAAGCTTTCCGCAGTCTTAGCGGTGCTAACAAAAAGCGACCAATCGCTAAACCTTGAGAACGAGATGCGATCGCTTCTGCCTTTTCTAAGTCTAACCGAGCTGCACTCAACACTTCCTGCACTATCTGTTTTTCTTGGATAATTAGCTTAAACCAGAACCAACAGCGTTCTACAGCACAGCCAAACGTAACAACAGATAAAACCAACAGGGGAAACATAACAAAACCGCCTGCCAGTAAAATGTCATATATTCTCGTCATATTTAATTAACTAGGCACAATGGTTGTAAAAATTAATGCAGATTCCGGCTAGGATACCTGAATATTTTGTTTGCGATCGTTAAAAAATAATAAATTATAGGGCATTTGGGCATGGGGCATTGGGCATTGGGCATTGGGCATTGGGCATTGGGCATTGGGCAGGGGGCAGGGGGCAGGGGGCAGGGGGCAGGGGGCATGGAAACAACCAACAACCAACAACTAACCACTAACAACCAGCAACTAACAACCAGCAACTAACAACCAGCAACTAACCACTAACAACCAGCAACCAACAACGCTCCCACCAACCACCAACAACTAACAAATAACTAATAATATAAAGAGTGCTTTACATTTATTTACTATAAACAATGGCAAGAGATTTACGGGGATTCATTAAAATTTTAGAAGAAAAGGGACAATTAAAGCGGATTTCTGCTTTAGTTGACCCAGATTTAGAAATTGCGGAAATTTCTAACCGAATGCTGCAAAAGGGTGGTCCGGGACTGTTATTTGAGAATGTCAAAGGTTCACCGTTTGCAGTAGCGGTGAATTTGATGGGAACAGTGGAAAGGATATGCTGGGCAATGAATATGCAGCATCCCCTAGAGTTGGAGGATTTGGGGAAAAAGTTAGCGATGCTGCAACAACCAAAGCCGCCAAAGAAGATTTCCCAAGCGATAGACTTTGGTAAAGTGCTGTTTGATGTCCTGAAAGCGAAACCGGGACGGGACTTTTTCCCTGCTTGTCAGCAAGTTGTCATCCAAGGCGACGAGTTGGATTTAAATAAGTTACCGTTGATACGTCCCTATGTCGGTGATGCTGGCAAAATTATCACGCTGGGGCTGGTAATTACAAAGGATTGTGAGACAGGTACGCCGAATGTCGGTGTGTATCGCTTGCAACTGCAATCTCCGAACACGATGACAGTTCATTGGTTATCGGTGCGGGGTGGGGCAAGACATTTGCGAAAAGCTGCCGAACGTGGTCAAAAATTAGAAGTAGCGATCGCTCTGGGGGTAGATCCTTTAATTATCATGGCAGCTGCCACGCCGATTCCGGTAGACTTATCAGAATGGCTGTTTGCTGGACTTTACGGCGGTTCTGGGGTAAGTTTGGCGAAGTGTAAAACCGTAGATTTGGAAGTTCCCGCAGATTCAGAATTTGTGCTGGAAGGAACAATTACACCAGGGGAAGTTTTACCTGATGGTCCCTTTGGCGATCATATGGGATATTACGGTGGTGTAGAAGATTCGCCGTTAATTCGCTTTCAATGCATAACACACCGCAAAGATCCGATTTACTTAACAACATTTAGCGGTCGTCCACCCAAAGAAGAAGCAATGATGGCGATCGCACTCAATCGCATTTACACCCCGATTTTACGGCAACAAGTCTCAGAAATTGTTGACTTCTTCTTACCAATGGAAGCGCTATCTTACAAAGCGGCAATTATATCTATTGATAAAGCATATCCCGGACAAGCGCGACGGGCAGCTTTAGCGTTTTGGAGTGCTTTGCCACAATTCACATACACCAAATTTGTGATTGTTGTCGATAAAGATATAAATATTCGCGATCCGCGTCAAGTCGTGTGGGCAATTAGTTCTAAAGTAGATCCTACACGGGACGTATTTATTTTACCGAATACGCCTTTTGATACTTTAGATTTTGCCAGCGAAAAAATCGGTTTAGGCGGAAGAATGGGAATTGATGCTACTACGAAGATTCCCCCAGAAACCGAACATGAATGGGGGGCACCTTTAGAATCGGATGCAGATATAGCAGCGATGGTAGAAAGACGATGGGCAGAATATGGTTTAGCAGATTTGCAATTAGGAGAAGTTGATCCGAATTTATTCGGGTACGATATGAGGTAGAACCCCACCCCCAACCCCCTCCCCGCAAGCGAGGAGGGGGCTATGAAATATTTTTTAAATTTTCGTTAAGTATATACTTACACAATGCCAAGTTTAATTATTTTGGCTTTTTATTTGGGATTTGATACAATCTGTAACAACACTAAATATTAATTTTTTACATCGTTATACACAGAATTCTGGGTATAACGATGTCACAAAATCACGAAGATTGTCTTGCCCTGCTTGAGCAAATTCGCTGGAGTGGAAAGCCAAAGTGTCCTTATTGTGAATCAACCAACGCTACTGCATACAATAATGAGCGCAGATATCATTGTAATGCTTGCTACATTTCATATAGTGTTACAGTAGGTACTCTTTTTCACAAAACTCATGTAGAATTACAAAAGTGGTTTGTAGCGATTGACCTTGTGTTGAATTCACCGAAGGGTATCACTGTGCGTCAGCTAGCCAAAGAAATTGGGGTTAATAAGAATACAGCCTGCTACATGATTGAGCGTATTCGGAAAGCGATGGATGAGGAACCAGGATTAGTTCAAGCATTGATCAAGCTTTATGAAGTTTAGATTAGATATACCAAACACTGTATTTTAAAAGGAAATTGCATCTATGAAAAAACAAAATAAACTGGTTGTATGGTTGAAATCTTTGCCAGTAGCTGTAATTTTTCTGCTTTGGTTACTGAACGCCAACAAATTTATCTATGCTCAAATATCTTCTCCAACTGCTATTCCAACTTTATCTCTAAGTAATACTGCAAGCCAAAATCAAACATCATCTAGCGTTGAACCTAAACAGGATTCGCAACTTATTGCTGCTATTGCTGCCTTTGGTAGTTTACTATCTGGAATTGCCGCAATTCTTGCTCTTAGAAAGTCACAGAATAATGAGAAAATTAACGACTTATTATCCAAGCAAATATTCAAGTATTTTGATTCTCTGATAAAACAAAGTAAAGATCCAATAGAAAAAAAAAGGCTGTTAGACCAGAAAAAATTTTTTGAAGAGGAACTCAGAGCATTAACAAAAAGATCGGATGCTAGCAAAAAGGCTGGAAAATGGCTAAAAGATCGTAGAGAACGATTGGCAGAGGAAGCAGTCCAACATGCTTTATCCGATAAATTTATTACCAACAAGGATATCAAAGAGAAATTATATTCACATCTCAATGACTACCTGCATGGAATTCAAGAATCTCTTCTTGAAATTTGCGATACTGATTACATTGATGAATTAGTAAATGAGTTAGCTAGTCACCATGTGTTAGACAGCAGCGATTATAAGAAAGCACTCCAATTTCTTATCAATGACAAAATTCCTGAAAGTAACTTGTCTCTAGATTCACAAGAGGAACTAAAAAATTATTTTGATTATTTAATTCGTAGCCTACCCTAACTTTTGCTTTGTTTTGAAGGGCGATTATCACGGGCAATTTGAATTTTACGTTGCTTTTCCACTTCTAAGGTTTCTACAAATTTAGATATTTGTTGAATAGCGGCATCTAGTTGAGCGATTGCTTTCTGATTTGCCTCCTTTACTATCTTTTCATAATCGCTATCTTTATTTGGAGTTTTGATTTGGATAAAATTTTGCTTTTCCTTCTCAAAAAATTTTTGTAGCTTCAGTAAGTAATCTTTATAAGATTGAAATAGGGTCTGCTCTGTCATTTGGAAATCCAGTATTATGATTTTTTCTATAAAATTATCTACATAAAATATTATTGATTGCCTCATAGAAAGTCACTACCGCTAACTAGGACACTAGTTTATTTATGCGTTTAGTTAAAGGTAAAATTAGAAAGCCTGAAGTATTGTCAAGAGTGTCTGTTTGCACCCCCCAAAAACCCCAAAAAACCCTCTCACCATCGCATCCTTAGCCCCCTCCTCGCTTGCGGGGAGGGGGTTGGGGGTGGGGTTCTATCTATGCAACCAAACTGCAATCCCCTCCAACACCCCCTCAATCAAGAGTAAAACATCCTCATTCCTAAACCGCACCACTCGCAACCCCAAAGATTCCAAAAATTCTTGACGGATTGCATCTTCCTCTTGCGTATAGTCGTGAATTCCCCCATCCACCTCCACAACTAACTGCGCTTCCGCACAATAAAAATCCACAAGAAAACGGTCAATTGCGTGTTGACGGCGAAACTTGAACCCCAAAAGTTGCTTTTGTCTCAACTTTTGCCAAAGCAGCTTTTCGGCTGGGGTAGGTTCACATCGCATCTGTCGCGCTAGTGGCTTGAGTTTCTCCCAGAGTTCTGGCGGGGTTTGCCAAGGCACCGGAACCCCACCCCCTAACCCCCTCCCCGCTTGCGGGGAGGGGGGATTGGAGTTGTTTAGAGGGTTTGGCTTGGGGTTTTGATGTTGAGTCATTGGCTGGTGGTTAGAGTAATGAACATTTTTTTATTGTTCCCAGCACAACGGAACTAAAATACCATCGCACCCCTACGTGCCCCTGAAAATGACAAAGCTCTTCTATCATGCATAATTTTGGTATTGTCATGAAGAAATTAGGACACAAAAGTGAAAAATCAAGCATCAAAGCTAACAATCGGATTAGCAATCAGTTTTATGAGTGCGATCGCCAATACTGCTATAGCTAATCAAATAGTTTTCGCCCAAGCAACCAAGCAACAAAAGTGTGATATTTCTGTTTATGTCACCGACAAAGATCCCCAAGGATTAAATGTGCGGAATGGCGCAAGTTCCAATAACAGAATTTTAGGAAAAGTACCTGGTAACGAGACAGTTCAAATCATCGCTACTTCCGGAAGTTGGGCACAGATAAAAAATATAGGTAGCGGTTTTAAAGGAACTGGTTGGGCATATTTACCAAACTTAGGCATATCGACGCGGGGCTACAATACAAATGGCGTAAATATTTACACCAGCACCAATCCAACAAGTCGTAAATTAGGCAGAGTTCCCGCTAATACCAGTGTTAAATTATTGGGCTGTCAGGGACAATGGGCGCAAGTCGAATATAAAGGTATTAAGGGTTGGTTGGCTAGGCTTGACCAATGTGGTGCAGCCCTTACCAGTTGTTCTTAAAATTCAAATCCTCACCCCCTCAAAGCCAACAATGAGGGGGCTAGAAGGAATATTCCTCAAATAATACAACGCAAATTATCTAAACATGTTAACCGATTAATTTTCTTTAACACAAAGCAACACCCGCATTACCGAGTTCTCCTCGGAAACGTTTTTTTGATAAACTCGATACCAAATCTGGCGATAAATTGTGCCTTTCAAAATCCAGTGCTGGCATTGTTTGCCAGCAGTTGCGGCAAAAGTAGTAAACTTCGGAACCACGTATATGTCGCAAAAGTAATCCAGAACAGCAAGGACAGTTATTCATGATTTGTCAAACTTCTAATAATAAAGGTGTGAATTCTAAATTAGAGCGATCGCCTATGCAGCAAATTAAGTAAGTTGGTTGAAATAAAGTTAAATATTCACTTCATTTAAGTCCACGTACTTAGCTCTTTTTTCAGAATAACTATCAAATTTGAGGAACTTGTGAGGAAAGCTTTGATTTTTTATAAAGATTTGTAAAGGCAACTTCTTAATTGAAGACTCAATGATAAATATAGAGTAAATGTAATGATTGTTTCGTATAAATATTTACGAAAAATTTTGATTAAGCATTGCAAAGATTTATGCGATAATGAAAATAATCGGATAATCTCTGCAATTTAGTAGCTTTTAACGTTCGCTACAAACAAAGCTTTATCCTGCTACAGGCAACTACAAACTGAAAATTGGCACAATCAAACGATACAGCTTGACAACGAAAATGCCGCTTAATGGATTGTGCTGCACTTTTTGCTTGGTACTTGATGCTACTTGAGGCAATGCGAATTGTCGTCTCGCCTAAGTTTGTGTCTGTGGCGTGCAGGTTTTTCTGCCCTTGGGCTAACTCCGGACAAGAATGGACAGCCTTCACGACTAGGGTATCGTTGGTCCAAGCGGATCTTTAAAACGAACGCTTGTGCCATTCTTGTCTATCTTTAATGAAACCCTAATCGCCTTGCTAATCTTCGCCTTACACCCTTGCACCCGCCTCAAAAAAGCTTTCGACTCGAATCAGTCAACATTTATTTTACATAGTTTTGTTAATCTAGAGAAATTATTCATTTTTTTTGTTGTAACTTTTATAACGAATAGAAAAATACCACTTTAGATACTCAATTAAAGCTTGACACCAGTAAATTTTTGTGTATATACTCCGCTTTGAGCTGTGTTGCCTGGGCTAGACTCGGCATTCGTCATTTAATCTACGGCAATAAAGCCGTAGATTACAAACCTTTTTCTTCTTTATAGCTAGCATCAGCATCAAACGGTATTATATAACGGTAATTATCATTATAAAAACCCTCTTTTTGCCTTGATTTGACAAAAAAACAATTTTTGGAGACATAAATTGGACATTTCCTAACTTTCTTAACTAAATATTTTTTGCAAATGATTCTTCATACTTTGCTGCCAAGTTGGAAATTACCTGAGAAATCAACGTGAGAAAATGTAATCTTATTCTCATAATAATCTGTTGCACATTTAACTTTCGTGCAGAATACATTAGTTATTTATTAACTGTTTATTAACAGAAGTTATGCATGAAAGCAATAAGTAATGAAGGAAGGTAGAATAAAATTAGAAGCAGATAAGTTGCTTTTTCTGCTGAAAAAAGTTAAGAATTAATGTTATTTTTTCTTGACTGTGGACTTTAGGATCTTTCCTTAGTTGCTGAAGACAATTTGCTATTAAAGTGAGAACAAACCCATAGATTAGAAGAATGCCAATTCGCCTAAAAAACATTCCCGATTTAAAATATAGAGGTATCAATGACTATTACTACTTTTAACAAAGAAACAAATCAAGATAAAATACTTAAGGAGAAACCACGTAGGCAAGGGCAACGCCTTATGAACACTGGTGTCGAAAGTGAAAATACCAATAAACCAAATACTTCAGCTGACCAATTGATTTGCAATAGCTCAAATCGCGGTCGAGTGGCGATTTTTATTGATGGCTCAAACTTATTTCATACAGCTTTGCAACTCGGCATTGAAATTGACTATGCTAAATTACTCTGCCATTTGACTCAAGATGCAAGATTATTACGTGCTTTCTTTTACAGTGGAATGGAGCGCGGCAATGACAAGCAACAGGGTTTTCTCTTCTGGATGCGTCGCAATGGTTATCGCGTAGTCACCAAAGAGCTAATTTCGCTTCCGGATGGTTCTAAAAAATCAAATCTGGATGTAGAAATTGCTGTAGATATGATAACTTTATCACCCTACTACGATACTGCGGTCTTAGTCGGTGGGCATGGAGATTTGGCTTACGCGGTTAATGCTTTGAGCTACAAAGGAGTTCGGGTTGAAGTCGTCAGCTTGCGCGGAATCAGTAGCGACAGCTTGATTGATGTTGCTGACTGCTTCATTGACCTTGATAGCATTAAACAATATATTCAAAAAGATCCTCATTCTGGCTATAATTATCGATCGCTCTCAAACTCCAGCCTTTAAGAAGCAATCAACGATTGCCACCGTCGGCAATAAAATCACTCTGACTCAAAAATTTCACGCGTCCCGGTTTACCAAAATTGCAGCTTGAGCGTTTTCCCTAGTAAAATGACAACCGGGGAAATCTCTCTGTAGCCAGATGGACATTTTAATTGTTGAAGATGAACTAGAAATCGCTCAATTAATCCAACTTTCTTTAGAAAAAGAAGGATTTTCCTGTCGCATTAGTCGCGATGGTATAAATGCCTTAAGGATGTTTCAAGAGCAACCACCAGATTTAATCATCCTAGATTTAATGATTCCTGGTTTGGATGGGCTGGAAGTTTGTGCCAGAATTCGTCAGAAACCTGGTGCAAAAGATCCTTATATTTTAATGCTCACCGCCAAAGGCGAGGAAATCGATCGCGTAATTGGCTTATCTACTGGTGCTGATGACTACATGGTAAAACCATTCAGCCCTAGAGAGTTAGTTGCTAGAGTCAGAGCATTATTACGGCGCAGTCTCCGCCAAGGGGGACAAAATCAGGTGTACCGTACACAAAATTTTATCGTAGATGTAGAGCAGCGCACCGCCAGCCGCCAAAAAAATTCTCAGGAATTGGAAATTTTGGACTTAACTACCTTAGAATTTAACTTATTAAGCACCTTTGTCAGCAATCCGGGTCGAGTTTGGAACCGCAGCCAGCTAATTGACAAACTTTGGGGTGATAACTTTTTTGGTGATGAGCGGGTGGTAGATACTCATGTTGCTCGCTTGCGGAAAAAAATTGAGCCTGACCTTGCTCACCCTAGTTTTATTAAAACTGTTGTTGGGGTAGGCTATAAATTTGAAGATGCCCCTGTGGTTTAGATGAAAATAAGCTCCAGGAAAACGAAATCTTTGCCTTTGGCATCGCGCCTATTTTTCTCCCACTTAGTAGTGATGATGGTGGGGGTAGCTAGTCTCGTCATCATCAGCAAAGTTTCTTCACCCCGCTTTTTTGTCCTGCACTTAGAAAAACTAGAACATCGAGGTATCAACTTAATCGATGTCCGTACTGATTTGGTTGATGGATTTGAAATTGCTTGGCGACGAAGTACTCTCTGGTCAGTCTTGGTGGGGACTACAGCTGCTGGGGGATTGAGTTACTGGGTTTCTAAACGAATTATGCAGCAGTTGACGGAAATTGAACAAATTACTCAAAAGATTGCTGCCGGTCAGCTTGATGAAAGACTACCTTTATCTGGTGTCCCCGAACTAAATCGACTGAGTGCTTCTTTTAACCGAATGGCAGCAAGTTTGGAAGGAGTAGAAGCGCGACGCCGAGAATTAATTCAAGACATGACCCATGAACTGCGGACACCTCTAACAGTTGTGCGCGGTTACTTAGAAGAACTTGCCGATGGCGGAATTAAGCCGACTCCTGAGATTTATCAACGGTTAACAAAAGAAACTAAGCGTTTAGAAAGGTTAGTCAACGATTTGCAAGAACTTTCTAAAGCAGAAGCTGGTTATTTGCCAGTTAATATCCAACCAATGAATCTGCGTCCGTTATTAGAGTCATTAGTAGAGAAATTTGCCGACCAGTTGCTAGAAGATGGTCCAGTTCTGCGTTTAGAATGTCCCTTACAGTTGCCTTTTGTTTTGGCGGATATTGACCGCACAGAACAAATTTTGGTCAATTTGCTGGGGAATGCGGTGCGTTATACTCCTACAGGTTCGATTATTATTCGTGTTTGGACTGAAGAATCAAAACTTTGGATTGCAGTTATTGATACAGGTATTGGGATTGCCGCATCCGATTTACCTCATGTGTTTGAGCGCTTTTGGCGAACCGATACTTCACGCGATCGCTATTCTGGAGGAACTGGTATTGGTTTAACTATCTCCCGCAGTTTGGTGGAACTGCAAAGCGGTCAAATTGAGGTAGAAAGCGAACTCGGGTCTGGGAGTACGTTTCGTTTTTCGCTGCCTTTAGCTTGACGCTGCAAATATATTTGACGATACAACTTATTGACACAAGCTAGCCACAGTCACGTCATATCCAGTTGCTAGCTTGAAAGTATAGAAAATAATGCTTCTAACTTCTCACAAATATTAGAGGTAATTACTACTTTATGCGTAATTCTGTCATTATAAGCCAAATCTTAGCACAAAAAACGAAGCTGCATGTTACGCTTTATTTCCTCTTGCTCGGTAGAAACTCAGTATAACAGACTTTCATTGTGTAATCTATTTTTCAATTAACATACACCCTTTCTCAATATGTCTACTTTTTTCTTTGCTGGATTTTTTGTTAGTGTACTAACTTTATTTGGTTGTGCAGCGATCGCTTACCTGTTTCCGCAAGATCGTTCCAGGTAAGTAACTCATAATACCTTTTTTCCATCACTCCCTTGGACTGAACCTGGACAAAAATGAGACGGTTCCTTGTTTTTTAGATCCGCGATACCCAACGATACCCTAGTCGTGAAGGCTGTCCATTTTTGTCTATCGTTTGTGAAACCCACCATATCTGATAAACTTCATTGCCTTGCGTCATCATGTGATGGCGCATTTTCGCTTTCTTGTCAAAAATAATTCTCGTTTTTAATATTGTTGCGAATATTTATATACACATTTGATAATCATTTTTGGTGCTACAAGCTGCATTCAACTTGTAATCAGCATTTTTATTCAGACAAATGTCAAACTTTATACTTTTATTAAAGTGCCAAAATGGCAACATGGATTTGTTTTTTTAGTTATGCTGGAAACTTATCAACAAAAGCGAATCTACGAGTATTTTATACCAAAAAATAAAAAATATAAAACACTATTTTAGAAGCCACACACCTTGTTAATCGGATTGTTTCATCAATTGTATCTAACTATTTTTCACAGTAAGACTACGAAAACCGAGAGCAATAAACAAAACCATATATTTGTTTGTATATGAACAAAGTGCAGCCTGTGAAAATCAAACCCTGATTGGCGATTACTGACAAGGGCAATTAAGGAAAATTTTTACTTAAGTTTATCTGCTACCCGTATAAAAATTTTTATACACGCAGTAATTTAACAAAATATGTAGCAGTACTTTGTTTAAATTAGACTAACAGTAGATAAATTTTCTGCCAGAAACACTTTAAAATTTTGATAATAACAAGATTGAGCTAGTTAAAATCATCAGTATAATTGCTAGCCAATTGAGTAATATAACAAAATAAGTGTAAGTACTGATTTATATGTATTAGGTTTTCTACTAACATTTATCTTATTGAAAAATGTATCATTGAGATCAAACTCAAAAATTAACTACCGCTGTTCAAACATATGAATGTCCCCCGACAAAATCGTGTAATAATTTCCTCAAAATCATTTTTGGTAAATATTAAATACAATTAGGAGTGCTAACAGTGCATAAGATTCAATTAGCTTTAGTTATTAGTTACCTGTTGATGACCTGCTATTTTTTTAGCAATTGGCTGAGATTTACCTTACGTCATCCCAGTTCTTCGCCAGAAGATAAGTTTTTATCTTTGGTAATGTTTTTTATCTCGACTGCATTATGGCCTCTACTTCTTCCCCTGAATTGTCTACAAATGATTAAAACACGGGAATTAGAGTTTAGTGCTGTGTTTCCTGTGATATTAGCAGCGTTTGCGTTTAGTGTTTCGTTCTATCTGAGTTGAATGCATTCATTTGTGTTGTGGTATAAATTTCTGCGTTTGACACAATATCATTGCCGAAATTTTCACTCCTTTATCTAGGGATTAAGCGGACGTGATAAGTGCGTCATTAAATGGGGACAGATCAGAGAATAGTGATAATAGATCAAGCCAATATTCAGTCAAGTTGGAAGTGGCAACTACATCTGTTTATTTTACTTTCCCCCTCGCCTCATCTTTAGCCGAAAATTAGACCAACTTGCTTTTCGTAATTTTACAGTGAGTATTTACGTTCACGTCACTACTCAGCCTGGAAGCCGTAACGAGACAGTCTAGGCATCTACCATCCTGATTTATGCGTTACCTAAAAAAGCATCAATAACGATAAAAGCGATCGCGATTGCATTTATAAGCGCGATCGCTTTTTAATAAAAGCACAATTCAATCAGGACTTGATTCCTGGTGCGATCGCGAAGAATTAAGATTATTTTCATCTTTAGATGCTGTAATTGCATCTAATCTCTGTAATAATAATTCTTCCATTCGTTGCAGTCGCTGTTGCTGGTCTTTCACCAACTGCGTCAACTCGACAATTTCCACTTCCCGCAAAATATTCATTTTATCTTGCAGCAGCTCAACTTCTAGTTCGGCTTTCACATTCACCTGATAGTCATGTTCAGAACGCTCTCGATCAATGTTAGACTGCCGATTTTGACTCATCATGATAATTGGTGCGGTGTATGCTGCTTGAAATGACAGCATCAGGTTAAGCAAAATGAAGGGATAAGGGTCCCAATGCTGAATTGTGGCAATAACGTTCAGAGTAATCCACAACGAGAGCAGGATACTTTGAATGATGATAAATCGCCAAGAGCCAACTGTAGAAGCCACAGTATCAGCCACGCGATCGCCCATCGTCATCTTACTCTTAGGAGGGTGTCGTGCTGGCTGGCGATCGCGCAACCGTTGCAGCATCTGAAATTCTTCTTTACTAACGCGAGGACGCATCCATTTTGGCTGACGCATAGCTCAACACCTGTAAGGGGAAGGGGAAAGGGGAAAGGGGAAAGGGGAAAGGGGAAAGGGGTATGAAAGAAAATGCATTCCTTTACACACTCATAGTGCATTTATAGAATGAGTGCAAGAGGTTTATTAATCACTTACAGCATAGAAAAAAATAGGGACAGGCAAAACATGCCTATCCCAGGAAATTTATAGAGGGGGGGAGTGGGGAGAGGGGGGGATGGGGGGATGGGGAGACAAGGAGATGGGGAGAAAGAATTGTCACCTTGTCCCCTTGTCCCCTTGTCACCTTGTCCCCTTGTCCCCTTGTCTCCCTTGTCCCCCTTGTCTCCTTGTCCCCTTGTCCCCTTGTCACCTTGTCCCTTGCAAAAACCTATTGCGCTTGTTGCTCAGGGAAAGCACCAGGACGCACAGATAAGTTGATTTTCTGCCCGTTGCGACGCAATTCTAGGCGCACATCAGTGCCGATTTGACTATTTTCTACTGCCTGTTGTATGCTGGCAGAATCGGCAACTGATTGACCATTTAGTTTTTGGATCACATCACCAGCACGTATTCCCGATGTTGCAGCTGGTGAATTAGGCACAACTTTAACCACTAACACACCTTTATCTTCATTCACGGTCAAACCGCTATTGGGATCTGAGTTGATGTTTTGCTTTAACTCAGGTGTCAAAGCCTGCATCTGAATTCCCAAATAAGGATGTTGTACTTTACCTGTACTTATGAGTTGATTGGAAATGCGTTGCGCTGTGTTGATGGGAATCGCAAAACCTAGTCCTTGCGCTCCTTGAATTATAGCAGTATTCATGCCAATTACCTCGCCACGGGCATTTAGCAGAGGTCCGCCAGAGTTACCTGGGTTAATTGCGGCATCTGTTTGAATATATTGTACTCGGCGATCGGGTGCGCCAATTTGATTGCTAGTGCGTCCGGTAGCGCTGATGATGCCGGTAGTTACGGTATTGTCAAGACCAAGGGGATTACCGATCGCGATCGCCCATTGTCCTGGTTGTAGCTGGTCTGAGTTACCCAATTTCAATGTTGGCAAATTTTCGGCTTGAATCTTGACAACAGCGACATCTGTTAACTCATCTTTACCCATCACCTTACCTTGGAAGCTGCGCCCATCTTTGAGTATTACCTTCACCTTATCTGCACCATCTACCACATGGGCATTGGTCAAAATGCGACCATCAGCACCGATAATGAAACCAGAGCCTGTACCCCGTTGTACCCGATTTTCTGGTGAAGTTGGTAGTTGAGATCCAAAGAAGCGTCGGAAAGCTGGATCGTTAAATTCTTCTGGTAACTGGGTTTTTACAGTCCGGGAAGCCTCAATTCGTACCACCGCTGTACCGACGTTTTGCACAACCCCGGTGATAAAGTTAGGATCTGTGGAAGCAGGTAAAGGAGGGGCAGCATTTACCGGACTCACTGCCAACTTAGATGCGCTTTGAGATATGTCCTGCTGGTGCGACGCCAAATAACCGCCGGCAAATGTCATACCCGATCCCAGCAGCACCAACGATAGATTAAAAGCTGTTTTCTTCCAAGGTGCAGCGTTAGGGGTTTTTTGAGAATAAGTGTTAAATTTATCTTTGTCTTGTGGCTGGTTTTGCATTTGTCTGGAAAGATATAAGGTTATCTAGATATAGTCCCAATCTAGATATACATTATGACGTTCCTGTGTCAGGACTGTGGCATCGATGTGAAAACGGTTATTTATAGTTTTTTAATATAGTTAAGAGCTTTTTACCCGGATATTCCTTAGATATACCAGAATAACCTATACAATTTATTAGAGAAGCTACTGAAACTATTTAGGCGATTTATATGGCAACCACATCTAATCTTCAGGTGACAATTTCCTTATCAGACCCGGATTTAGATGACCAGGAGTTGCAAGCAGAAGTAGAAAATTTGCTACCGCAAGTTAGAGAAGTGGATGGGGTAGAACAAGCAGATTTAGTGGCAGTTACAGAAACCCCGCGAAGTGCAAAGGCTTTGGGTACCTTTTTGTTAGGGGTGTTAAGTGCAGAAGTAAAGCCAGCCAATATAAAAGCTTTGTTTGGATTTTTGAGCGATCGCTTCGGCAACAAACCAATTAAGCTGGCACTTAAAACTCCTGATGGTAGAGAACTCAACTTAGAAGCGGGTAGTCGCAAAGAGTTTGAATTCGCCATGCAGCAAGCGCAGGATTTTCTCAACAATACCAAGAATACATCAAACAGTAAAGATGGCGAAGATAGCACTACTAATCGGGGTTAGTGAATATGAGCTTGATTTCAACCCGCTACCATGTGCTGTCAAAGATGTCGAAGCGATGCAGCGAGTTTTAGTAAACCCAGAAATGGGGAACTTTACCGAGGCAGATATTACGATGCTGAAAAATCCTCAACGGCAGGATATAGAAGATGCGATCTTTAATCTATTTCACAATCGCCAGAAACATGACTTGCTGCTATTTTACTTTTCTGGGCATGGAATTAAAGATGACAGAGGTAAGCTTCATCTGTCAACTTGCACTACTAAAAAACTAAATGGCAAGCTAGTAACACCCTCAGCCGTCGCAGGTAGTGTTTTGCACGATAATATGAACGATAGCCGCTCTCAAAGAATTGTAATTATCCTGGATTGTTGTTTTAGTGGAGCGATCGCCCAAGGCATGACCGTCAAGGATGATAATAGCGTAAATGTGCAAGAGCAGCTAGGCGGTAAGGGAAGGGCAATTCTCACTTCTTCTACTTCTACGCAGTACTCTTTTGAGCAAGAAGGTTCAGAACTATCTATTTACACCCGCTATCTGGTAGAAGGGATTGAAAAAGGTGCGGCTGATAAAGATGGAGATGGCTGGATTTCCGTTGATGAACTGCATGAGTATGCTAGCAGCAAGGTGCAAGAAGCGGCTCCGGCAATGACTCCTAAGTTTTATCCTGTAGAGGAAGGTAGTAAGATTTTACTGGCAAAGTCGCATAAAGATGACCCAAAGGTAAAATATCGTAAGGAAGTAGAAAGTCGTGCAAAACAAAATCAAGGTAAGTTTTCTATCTTTGCACGTAGAATTATAGACTTGAAGCGGGATGAGTTACGGTTATCTCTAGGAGAAGCAGCAATAATTGAAGAAGAGGTATTGCAACCCTATCGAGAGTATGAGCGTAAGCGTGATGAGTATGAGCGGGCGCTACAGGAGGCAACAATAAATGAAGAATATCCCTTTAACCAGGCGGTTGAACAAGATTTACAAGAATATCAGAAATATTTAGTACTACGGGATGAAGATATAAGTTCTATAAAACAACGAGTGCTTGCCCAAAAACAAGCTGAATATGAGCGCCAGCAATTAAAACGAGTGCTTGCCCAACAAAAAGCTGAATACGAAAATAAACTACAACGTTATGAACAGGAATTGTTTAATGCCCTTAAAGCTGGGTATCCGTTAGATGAATTTGTCCGCGATGGATTAAAAAACTTTCAACAGTTTTTAGGATTAGGAGATGAAGATATAGCCTCTATAGAACAACAAGTGCTTGTCCCAAAACAAGCTGAGTATGAGCGTCAGCAACAGCAGCAAAAAGCCAAATACGAGCATAAGCTGCACCGTTATGAACAGGAATTGTGTAATGCGCTCAAAGCTGGGTATCCGTTAGATGACTTTGCTTACACTGTATTACAAAACTTTCAACAGTTTTTAGGGTTAGGAGATGAAGATATAGCCTCTATAAAACAACGAGTGCTTGCCCCAAAAGAAGCCGAGTATGAGCGGCAACAACAGGAATCAAAAAGATTAAACCAACAGCAGGAAAAAATAATAGTTCGGGGAGACGACTTAAAGTTAGACTTGAAACTGGATTTTTGGGAAGCGATATTTGGCGGTGAAAAAGAAATTCGCATTTCGCATACAGAAACTTGTGATATCTGTAGCGGATCTGGTTCAAAATCAGGAACTCGCCCCCGGACTTGTTCGACTTGTAGCGGTTCGGGTCAAAAACGTCGCGTCACCAGAACACCTTTTGGCAGCTTTATTCAAGTTTCGACTTGTTTCACTTGTAATGGTACGGGAATGGTAATTAAAGATAAGTGTAATGCTTGCGACGGCAAAGGCGCAAATCAAGTAACAAAGAAACTGAAAATTACTATTCCTGCTGGGGTGGATAATAGGATGCGCTTGCGAGTAGCAAATGAAGGGGATGCAGGTCAATATGGTAAACCTTCTGGGGATTTGTACATCTATTTATTTGTGAATGAGGACGCGGAATTCCAGCGCGATGGCATTAATATCCTCTCAAATATCAAAATTAGCCAATTGCAAGCGACTTCAGGCTGCCGTTTGCAGGTAAATACGATAGATGGTTCTTCAGTGGAACTGATCATTCCACCTGGAACCCAGCCGAATGCGGTAATGAAGCTGAAAAATCGCGGTGTACCTCATTTGGGAAATCCCACAAGTCGGGGTGACCATCTGATCACCGTTCAAATTGTTACCTAATTTGTACTAGTGCCCAAAAATCAAAAAAGCCACGCTACTGGTTGAGTGAAAAGAGCGATCGCCTGATCTTAACTTGCAGGTCGTAATAATTGCCGTGGAGCGATCGCTGTAGCACCAAATGCCAGCGGTGAAATCGTCACATATAAACGAAAGTATCGTCTCACTTTGATAACCATCTGAACTTGGTAAGCGATATACATGCAGTTTACGCTGATTTACATCTAAAATCCAGTAATCAGCAATACCTGATTTGGCATAAGCGATCGCTTTCACTTCGCGATCGTATCTCAGACTAGAATCAGCTACTTCAATAAGTAAAAAAACTTTTGTAGTCGGCGCTTCAGCGCTGAAGCGCCGACTACAGTAAGATTATTCAAGAAAATCAGGTCGCGCTTTGTGATTTAAGTTCAGCTTTTCTTCTAAGGCTGTCCAATCTTCTTGGTCAATTAAGTTAATTAAATCGTCGAGATTGTGGCGATATTGTTGCAGGGAATTAAGCAATGCTTGCCGATTATATCGTGCCATCATTAAGCCTAATTCGGGATTTCCACCACCGACGCGGCTTGTATCTTTAAAGCCGGAACTTGCAAATTTTTGGGCTAATTCTAATACCTCTGAGTCAGTTTCACTCATGCAAGCAGCAATCAAGGAACCACTGACCATGACTGGTAAATGAGAAATCCAACTAACGGCGCGGTCGTGTTGTTCTGGCTGACAATAATAGATATTAGCATTAAGCGATCGCACAATTTTCTCGACAACTTCAATCGCATAAGCTGGCGTTGTCGATATCGGTGTTAACACATAAGGCTTATTGACAAATAAATTACTTTCTCGCGCTTCTATCCCGTTGTCTGTGTTTCCTGCCATTGGATGTCCGCCAATAAAATTATCCCAAAGTGGAGAAAGCGCTTTCACTATCGGTGCTTTCACCGAACCGACATCAGTAACAATTGTAGAAGGCGACAAATAAGCAATTAATTCCTCAAATTTGGGAATAATAAGCCCTAGAGGTGTGCAAATAAATACCACATCTGCTTTTGACAGCAGGCTCAAGTCAACTGAAGCCTCGGAAACACTACCGAGGGCGATCGCTCTTTCACAAGTCGATTCACGACGGCTGACTCCTAAAACATGATGTCCTTGCGATCGCAAATCCCAACCCAAAGAACCACCGATCAATCCCAATCCTAAAATACCAATGTTCATCTGTGATTTTCACATTGCTTTTACATAATTTCTACATATACCAACTATTAGCCTTGGCATTCGAGGGGTGACATTCATGACTGTAGAGGAATTACTGGAAAAATACGCTTTCGGAGTCACAGACTTTAGTGGTGTTGACATGAAGGAAGCGAATCTGAGTGGCACTAAACTCAGTGGTGCGAATCTTACGAGCTCTAACTTGAGTGTGGTAAACCTCAGTGGGGCAAATCTCAGTCAAGCAAATTTAAGCTATGCCAAGCTGAATGTAGCAAGATTGAGTGGTGCTAATCTCAGCGATGCTATCTTAAAGGGTGCCAGTCTCAACGTAGCAAATTTAATTCGCGCCGATCTCAGTCGCGCTAATCTCAGGTTTGCAACGCTGATCCGCGCCGAGTTAATTCGCGCTAATCTCAGTCACGCTGACCTTTTAGAAGCAAATCTTAGCAGCGCCGATTTACGAGAAGCTACACTGCGTCGTGCCGTACTTTGTCGCGCTAATTTGAGCGAGGCGAACCTTAGAGGTGCTTGTTTGACGCAAGCTAATTGCGAGCAAGCTAATTTCAACGTCACCGATCTGGGTCGTACTGACCTAGAAAGTGCAAATTTCCGAGAAGCCGAATTCAGACAAGCGAATTTGAAAGCAGCTAACCTCAAAGGTGCTAATTTGAGTGGAGCGAATCTGCGATGGGCAGATTTAAGCGGTGCGAATCTGCGATGGGCAGATTTAAGCGAGGCAAAATTGAGTGGCGCAAACTTAATTGGCGCAGACTTGAGTAATGCAAATTTAACAAATGCGAGTTTGGTACACGCTGATTTATCAGAAGCAAGATTAATTAAGGCAGAATGGGTAGGCGCAGATTTAACCGGAGCGACTTTAACTGGGGCAAAACTTTACGCTACCTCACGATTTGGTTTAAAAACTGAAGGTATAACTTGCGAATGGGTTGATTTGAGTCCGACAGGCGATCGCTCAATTATCCAACATTTTACCTCTGTTGACTCACCAGACTTTTTTAACGAAACTTCGCCGACAATCCGCATTATCGTAGATGCGGCTCTAGAACCAGAAGCACATTTTGCCCTTGCTGGCGCTTATTATCAAATAAGTCAGCAATATCGGCAACTCAGACAACCCCCCAGCATGGAAATCGGGCGGCGTCGGACTGTTTTCACCTTTCGCGTAGATAGCGACGCAGCTTTATTTCCCACAGCTTACATTGCCATTCTTCCTTTTAAAGATGCCGCAACTACCCAAAGAAATATTCATGAAGTTGTAGAAATAGTTAAAAATGAAGATATTTCTGCGAGAGAAAATAAGAGCGATCGCACCAAGCAATTATCTGCTTTGATAGAAGAAGCTAGAAATAATGCCGATGTAATTAGACAAATGCAAAAAATTCTAGAAATAGCAGCAAAATTAAACTTCTTTCAAACACCTACCCAAACTATATTAACAAATTCCAGCGCTCACACTTTGATTGTGCATGACCATCCCAACTTTGGGAAAAAATTTATTAATCGCGGAGCAATTAATCCTTCATATGATGAAAGCTCTAACACATCTAGCAATGTTATACTACCTTCGTTAAACACAATTGTCGATTTCGTTAAAGGATTTCATTATATTAGTTAGTGGAGAGTGGAGAGTGGATAGTGGAATTTGGATAGTGGTTAGTGGATAGTAGTTAGTGGTTAGTGGCTAAGAGTTATTTGGGACAACTAACCACCAACAACCAACAACCAACAACCAACAACTATCAACTAACAACTATCAACCAACAACCAACAACCAACAAATTGAAGGAGAATCAAAAATGCGCGATGGCTTTAATAGAATGATGGGTCGGACTCGCTATGTAGTCTGTCGCCTGTTTATACATTTAGCAGGATCTGAAGTAGCACCGATTTTGGGACAATTAAATCGAGGGGCACGCCAAGCAATTGATGTCGATGGCGACGTAGAAGTTTTAGGAGAAGGATTGGTAGAACTCTGCCAAACTCTACTGCAATACGATGAATATTGGACTTCTGCGGCGAATGAAGGAGATGTATTTTGGAGTGAAGGTGAGGCAGGAGATTATGTAAATGAATTATTTACCGACTCCGCCGAACGTTATCTGAGTGAACCAGATTTTAGTTCTAATAGGTCGAATGAACCTTTATCTATACCTGTGACGCGCAATGTAATTGTAATGATTACATTAGCTTATGAAGGAGAAGTACCAGAATTAGAAAGCGACCTTTCTAACATTGCAGCCCTAAAAGATGGATTGAAAGCGATTATAAACTTGCATTACAAACATAAACTAAGAGCAGTCCAGGTACATTTTTCGCCCGCGCAGCTAGGTGACGAACTAAGCAACGATCAGTTGTTGCAATATTACCCAGAATTGATTCCCTTGTAACTTGTAGGGTAGTCCCTACTTACTGCCGGAATGAATAACTTGTTAAGCTCGAAGATAGGATAATAGTAAAATGCTGATGTCAATAATGCGTAAATTTACAGCCGTTTTTTTAGCACTGAGTTTGTGCTTGACAACTGTCGGGTGCGGCGGCAATTCAAATCAAGCTACTACTCCTCAAGCTAGGAATGCTAGCCAAACATCAACTAACACAAAGCTGAGTGATGGTCAGTATGATGTGCAACAAGCTACATTCGACGATAGCAATGGGGAATACACGCTATTTTTATTTAATGCTAACCCCCCAGCTTTTAAATCGCAAAATCTGCAAATGGCACGGCTTACCGATGATGAAGTTAACCAAGGTAAGAAAAGTTACCTAAAAGTAGAAAACGGTCAGCCAGCTTTATATTTGACACCAGACTTCAAAATTGAATATGTCCATAATGTCACCGAAAATAGAACAAATCCGCAAACCGGACAGCAGGAAACAGTTGTAGTCAGACAACAAAATAGCTTCTGGGCGCCGTTTGCTGGATCTGTGGCTGGTAGCATAGCAGGACAGGCGATCGGTAGTTTGTTGTTTAGACCTCAGTACTATGTACCGCCAGCTTATCAGCCGGGAGGGGTGCTCAGAGGCTACGGCGGCTATGGTAGCAGCTACGGTGAAGCGGTTAGTAATTACCGAACTCGTTACAATGCGCCACCCGCAGTCGAGAGAAACCGCACTGCTTTCCGCAGTACAGGATCGATTAGAAGGTCATATCCTGGTAGTTCTAATGTACGTACTGTACCGCGTCCTTCCACGGGCAACAGCCGCGCCACCGGTTCAGGTTATGGCGGCAGTACTTTAAGACCTTCTGGCAGATCCAGCACCATCAGACGTCCTTCTAGTAGTGGTTTTGGTAGCGGCAGGCGTTCTGCACCAAGCCGCTCGTTTGGTTCTGGTAGACGACGTTAATAAAGTAGAGACGCGATGTTCCTCGCGTCTCTACAATTCCTAATTTTTTTATGCTATGGCGATCGCCTGCTGCCAACGTCCAACTGCTTTACCAATCACGGCAAGTTCTTGCATCAAACGGTCGAAACGTTCTGGTGTGAGAGATTGGGGACCATCAGATAAGGCTTTGGGGGGGTTGGGATGAACCTCTATCATCAAAGAATCACATCCGGATGCGATCGCAGCCATTGACATTGAAGGCACAAACTCAGACCAACCTGTGCCGTGGCTGGGATCGATCATAATCGGTAAGTGTGTCACTTTTCGCAACACTGGCACCACCGACAAATCTAAAGTATTGCGAGTAAATTGGCGATCGAAGGTGCGAATACCCCGCTCGCACAAAATCACATTCGCATTTCCTGCCGCCATAATATACTCAGCAGCCATCAACCAATCTTCTATTGTCGCTGCCATTCCCCGCTTTAAAAGCACCGGTTTGGGTTGCGCTCCCACTTTTTTCAGCAGCGAGAAATTCTGCATATTTCTCGCCCCAACTTGAATCACGTCAGCAACTTCGGCAATTTTATCTAACTCGCTAGAGTCCATCACTTCCGTGATAATACCGAGTCCGCTGACTTCTCGCGCTTGCGCTAACAATTCCAAAGCACTTTCGCCGTGTCCTTGAAAAGCATAAGGCGAAGTCCGGGGTTTATACGCTCCACCCCGCAGAAACTGCGCTCCTGCCGCCTTTACGCGCTGTGCCGTCTCCACAATCATTTCTTCATTTTCTACCGAGCAGGGACCGGCTACAACGACAACTGGGTGGTGTTCACCAAATACAACTTTTCCATTAGGTGTATCCACCACTACCTCAGAAGCTTCACCGTGGCGGTATTGGCGGCTAGCGCGTTTGTAAGGCAATTCTACCCGCAACACTTGCTCAATCCAAGGGCTGACTTCTTGAATTTGTAGTGGGTCTAAATTAGCGGTTTCACCTACTAAGCCGATTACAACTTTGTGTTTACCAACAATTTTTTCGGGTGTCAGTCCCCAGCTAGTCAGTTCCTCTTCAATGCGGTTAATTTCTTCGGTTGGGGAACCAATTTTCATGACTACAATCATGTTAAATTTCCTTTATCGCTAATTGCTATTATCTATATTTACTTAACAAAATCTATGAAAAAATATAGCGCTCAGATTGTTTTGTAACTGTATTTTGGGTTTCAAAAAAATTATAAATTTTTAATTAGCAATGTTGAAGTTCTAAAAATTATCTAAAATTTCAACTTCAACATTTACTTTAAAATTTACCCAACAGTGCAAAAGCTAATACCTGAGCGCTGATAATTATACGTTCTTTTGACGAGTTTCCCGCCAAACTTCGACCATTCGTCCCCAGTTGGTGCTGAACTCACTTAAGCCCACCAAACCCCCAACTCTCTCTTCGTCCCAAGAGGCAGATAGGACACCATAAGTTATCCCTAACACTCCTAAACCGAATAATCCCATGTTAACTAGTAACACAGCGATCGCAGGTAGCCTAATGTGGGCGTAAATAGCTAGCAGATAGCTAACAACTAGGGTGGCAATGCCTAAAAATGTTGGTACACCACAGAAGCCAGCGACCCGTCTAATCATGCGCTGACTGACAACCTTGGGGATTGCCATTTCTTCTTTGGTGTAACGCTTTTTGTCAACCTTCTCAGCTTCTTGCTTAACAATCGGCTTATTTTGAGATTTAGCCGCTTTTTGGCGTTTTTTCTTCGGTTCAAAGGGCAATTGACTGCGTTCGGATTCTTCAGCAGACATAAGCGTAGTCCCTATCCACGAATACCGAGACGACCAATTAAAGCTTGATACTTTTCCCGGCTGTCTTTTTGGATGTAAGCTAAAAGGCGCTTGCGCTGACCGATAAGCTTTAACAATCCCCGGCGCGAAGAATGGTCTTTCTTGTTTGCTTGGAGATGCAAGCTGAGACGGTTAATCCGCTCTGTCAGCATGGCAACTTGCACATCGGCAGAGCCTGTATCGGTTTCGTGAACTTGGTAATTGGTGATGATCTCTTGTTTGCGCTCTTGCGTTAAAGCCATGATGGATTCTATTTATATATGCAGCAGTTTCCCATAATATCATAGCCCTCACGCTGTATGTGGAATCACGTTTGCTGCTACGCTTTGAAGTAGATACGCATGAATAAATTAATGCTAGTGTTTGGCGTTTTAGCACTAAAACCCCAACTACAAGCCAGAAAGCATCTTGTGTTTAATTATATGTACGTTAAGTAACAGTTTTATAACTGATTAAAAAGTGGAAGAATGATATAGACTTAACAAAAAACAGGTTAATAAATAGCGATATGAAAGCACTTAAGGGCACGCGAAGGCGGGGATTTGTGCTGACTCCTGTTGGGCTGAAGCGTTTACAGGATGCGATTTTGGCTGTGGAGATGGCAGAGAACAACGGCATCCGCTTGACTCTCGACGAGCTAGGCGATCGCATGAATGTTTCTAGCAAAACACTCTCGCGATTGTGGTCTTTAGATACAGGCGTAGACCAAAAAACTTTAAAATTGTGCTTTAGCACCTTTAACTTGGAATTACGCAATGAAGACTATGCAATACTAAGTGAACCGAACAATACTGAAACTTCTGATGCGCTCTCGTTGAATTTAGATACAGAAGAAGTAAATTCGTCTGAGTCTTTATCCGTAGACTCATTTGTTAATGAACAGCCTGACCAACTTGAAAATCTCTGGTCATACCCAGATGGACCCGTACCTTTGGATTCTCCCTTCTATATCGAACGTCCCCCAATTGAGGAACTCGTTTATCATGAGGTACATCAACCTGGCTGTGTGATTCGGATTCGCTCCCCCAAACAGATGGGTAAGACTTCTCTGGTGCTGCGACTGTTAGCCTTTGCACAAAAGCAAGGGTATAGCACAGTAAATCTAAATTGCTACCAGATAGATTCTGATTGTCTAACTGACTTAAATAAGCTTTTACGTAATTTTTGCTGGCAAATTGCAACAGAATTAGGCATTGACCCCAACCTGAATGATATATGGGATGAGGAAGTTGGTTGTAAGTTGAGTTGTAGCCTTTACTTGCAGAGCTATTTGCTCAAGCAGATTCAAAGTCCAGTGGTTCTGGTGTTAAACGAAGTTGACCGCTTTTTTGAATATCCTCACATTGCTAGTGAGTTCTTTGCCTTATTGCGATCGTGGTGCGAGTCAGCACGACAAAATATTAATTGGCAGAAGCTCAAGCTAGTGGTGGTTTACTCTACAGAAGATTATGCCACTCTGGATATCAACCGATCGCCATTTAATATCGGACTACCTATCCGTCTAAGCGAATTTACTCAGCAACAAGTAGAATATTTAGCCCAGCGGCACGGGCTAGACTGGAGTAGTGGTAAAGAATCTGCTCAACTGATGTCACTTGTAGGGGGTCATCCAGCGCTGATTCGGATTGCTCTGTATTATATTTGCTCTGGGGTAATTACTTTAGAAGATTTAATGCAGGAGGTACTTGACAACGGGGGCATTTACCGCTATATTTTATGGCGACAGTGGGCGAAACTGCAAGAAACACCCAGTCTGGCAAAGATATATGAGAAAGTTGTCACGACCCAGGAAAGTATTTCTCTTGATCCTATAGAGGCTTATAAGCTCGAAAGTATGGGATTGATTTGCTTTGAGGGCGATCGCATTTTACCGCGTTGCCAACTCTACCGCGCTTATTTTGCAAAACAACTATCGGCAATTGTTTAATAATGGAGGTTTAAAACCACTCTTAATTCCCTGAATAATCGGCTTACAAGAGTTCAGTCATCCCATTAAAGTTTTTACCAAATTATCTGTGCTGTCAAAAAATCACCCTAGAAGACCTGCTACAAGAAGCGACCTAAACAAATTACAGGTTGAGATTTTCCCAACCTGCACACACGCTGACTACAATTATTCGTATTTTAGGGTGCCTTCAGCGTTGACAATGTGAGCATCTAGCTCAAGCTCTGATGGATAATATGTATTTCCTCCGTCTGCTGGTTGACATTCAGCAACGAGTATTAATTGTCTGGTATTCAGCAACTGTGCTAGACCAGTATTCTTGCATGTTTTAGAAAAATCCTTATCACCCCAGGATAACTTTCCATCGTGGTTGCCAATGTATCGATTTAAGTCGATGGAGGTTTGCTGAGAATCGCCATTACTTTTTTGGCACTTCGTTGATAGGGTTGAACCATCAAGCTCTATGTTGTCTTTGTCACAGCTTAGGCTAAATTGACCTGTCGCCATCGCTTTATCAACAACAAAGTTAAGTGACATAACGAAAGCAAACAAAAAGACCATAGCAACTCTCAGTAGTAGCCAGACTTTCTTCATTTTCTATTAACCTCTTTTGTTTGAAATGTTTCTAAGTGTTTAGACTAAATGGTTATTTGAGCTTTGTCAATAATTAAGGTTCAAACATGAGTGCCCCAGCTACGCCCGTCGTAGACATCGCATTTTACCGCGTTGCGAACTCTACCGTGCCTATTTTGCAAAACAACTATCAACAATTGTTTAACAAAATTCAAGAATCAAGGAGATTTGAAGGTTACAAATCTCCTTGATTATGGGATAATGTTGCCTGCCTTTAGATGTTTAGAACTACCAAAGATTGCTGTTCGACAGCCCAGCCATCTCTGTTGCCCTAACCGACCACCTGAATGCTTACTACAAGTCTATAAAACGCCAGTGAGTACTACCATTGTCTCTTTCCTTGGTATTAGATGTTGATACATCATATTTATTTCCAGTGGCTTGATTGCGAGTGTCTAAGTAACCACCATCACCCTGATATTGATTCTGCAAGTAGATATCGTCATTAAGTAGGACAGGAGTACCATTTTGCTTGCCACTGGAAATTATTTTCCATGTACCAGTACCCTGAGCTCTAGTGGGGGTATTAGCTGTTGATACATCATATTTATTTCCTGTAGTGGCATTATTGCAAGTGTCTAAGTACCCACCATCACCCTGATATTGATTCTGCAAGTAGATATTGTCACCAACTAGGACAGGAGTACCATTTTGCTTGCCACTGGCGGAAACTATTTTCCATGTACCAGTACCCTGAGCTCTAGTGGGGGTATTAGCTGTTGATACATCATATTTATTTCCAGCGGCATGATTGCAAGTGTCTAAGTACCCTCCTCCCCAATTTGCGTAACCGTTCTGAATATGGTACGTTTTACCATAAATAAGAGCAGTTGTTGAGGATGGTTGAGTGCTGGTTCCTTGTCCTTGCTGTGAGAAAGGCTCAATGGCAATCCAATTGATATGCCATTTATAACCATTGGCTTCTTCTGGGGTAATAGCTGTAGTCTTGTAGTCTTTCTCCCATCTAATAAATATACGAAAGCCTGTGGCGGTAGCACTGTAGACAGAACTAGCTCCAGTGGTTCCGAAATGGTTGCTATCACCGCCAATTGATGTTACGTATACTGGTGTTTGAGCAAACCCAGCAGCACTGGTGTCAACATCCACATAAACATAATCGTTAGATTGTTGCCAATTGGTTGCACCTGGTTGGGTTCTTCCCGATGCAATCTTGGCAACTGTCAACACGGTTGTTACTTGTGTGCTATTGGTTGTCTGATTTGGTGCGGTTGTGGTTGTCATAATTTGAATTTCCTAAATGACTGAATTATGGATATTGAGGCTTTTTCCTTCTTTGTCAACACACAGACAACTCAGTACAATAGTTCGCCACAAGACATTAGTCTGTGGCTCAATACTATTGCAGCAGAGTATATAATCGCGCTTTGAGCGCGTGTCCTGTTTGACAAAGCTGTGAGTAGAAGTTGCCTTAACTCCGTATATACATACTCTTGCTTTTATAGAGAAAATGCAAGGACAGATAAGACAGTTAAGTAGACAGTTAAAAAGAATTTAATAACCTACAATTAGACAGTTAAGACAGTTAAGACAGTTAAGAGAATACAGGAGCAGCAGATCGGAAATAGTGAGACAATAGTTGCTAAACCAGACGAAAATGGCAAGTTTTGCTCTCCCTTTATAGAGCTTGTGCTTACGCTTCACCTTGAAAGAGCTAATTTTAATCACACTTTGAGATGAGATACCAGGTAGGAGGCAGCCTCCGCAGTAACGATCCCACATATATTGTCCGTCAAGCAGACGAACAACTTTATACCAGCTTGAAAGCCGGCGATTTTTGTTATGTCTTAAATTCTCGCCAGATGGGCAAGTCATCGTTATTACAACGCACGAGTTATCGTCTGGTGGAAGAAGGCTATAGCTGTGCTTACTTGGATGTCACTCGATTGGGTAGCGAGAATACTACACCAGAACAATGGTACAAAGGTATCATCCTCAGCTTGTTCTACGACTTCAATCTAGGGGAACACGTCAAGTTTAAAAATTGGTGGGATATGCAAGTCGGTATTTCCCCAGTGCAAAAACTACACCAGTTTGTTGAAGGAGTTTTACTGCCAAATATTCAAAACGATCGCATTTTCATCTTCATTGATGAGATTGATAGTCTGCTGAGTTTGAGTTTTCCTGTCAATGACTTTTTTGCCTGGATTCGTCATTGCTACAATCAGCAGGCACATGACCGGAATTTCCAACGCTTGGGATTTGCCCTATTTGGGGTAGCTAGTCCATCTGACCTAATTGCTGATAAACGTCGAACACCCTTTAACATTGGTACAGCGATTGAGTTATATGGGTTTCAACTGCATGAAGCCAAACCATTGCTCAAAGGGTTAGAGGAAGTTATCAGCCAACCCTCTTCAGTGCTGCGGGAAATTATCTACTGGACAGGGGGACAACCATTTCTGACTCAAAAACTCTGTCAGTTAATTGTCCGAACAGCTTTAGAGACATCAAATAGAAAAATTGTTTTACCTCCAGAAACCGCAGCATATTGGGTAGAGCAATTTGTGCGATCGCACATTATACAACACTGGGAATCACAAGATGAACCGGAACACCTCCGCACGATTCGCGATCGCCTACTTTTCAAGGAACAGCGGGCAGGACGGTTGTTAGGTCTTTATCAGCGGGTGTTGCAAGCACAAGAGAATCAAACTTCTGGTGTCCCGACTGACGACAGTCGAGAACAGACAGAACTGTTGTTATCTGGTTTAGTCGAGAAACACAACGGCTATCTCAAAATTAAAAATCCCATATATGAAAGTGTTTTTAATGCTCAATGGGTGTTAAGACAACTAGACAATCTGCGTCCTTACTCTCAAGCATTTAATGCATGGGTAGCATCTGGCTATAAAGATGAATCGCGTCTGTTGCGAGGACAGGCTCTAAAAGATACTCAAAATTGGGCGCAGGGCAAAAGTCTGAGCGATTTGGATTATCAATTTTTCGCCGCAAGTATTGAATGCGAACAGCGAGCAGTGCAAACGGCATTAGAGGCAGCACGAGCGAAAGAGGTAGAAGCACGACTAGCACAAGAAAAAAAAACGGCTAAATTACAAAGGTTTTTGTTAGTTGCAGTGTGTATCGGCTTGCTCGTTTCTAGCAGTTTGGGGCTAGGCAGTTTCATTCTGTACCGCCAAGCTATCAAAAGCGAAACTCAAGCCAGAAGCAGCGAAATTGAAGCGCTTGTATCTTCTTCTGAAGGACTTTTTGCCTCAAATCGCAGATTAGATGCGCTTGTAGAAGCAATTAAAGCCAAACGTAGACTGCAAAAACTACGTAAACCAGAGACAAATCTTGAGCGTCAGGTAGAAAATGCATTACGGCAAGCAGTTTATGGAGCAGATGAGTACAACCGTTTTTCCGGTCATACAGCAGCTGTTCTGGCAGTAGATGTCAGTCCTGACAGTTCTCTGATTGCCTCAGCAGGTATAGATAAAACAATTAAGCTAATTCGACGTGATGGTAGAGAAGTTGCAACTCTCAAAGGTCATACCGCAGCAGTTAAGGCAGTCGATTTTAGCCCTGACGGTCAGCTGCTTGTCTCGGCTAGTGAAGATGGTATCATTAAACTCTGGAAGCGAAACGGTCAGCTGCTAAGAACTCTCAAAGGTCACACTGCTTCGGTCTGGATAGCATTTAGTCCGGATGGTCAGTTTTTTGCCTCTGCCAGTTGGGACACAACTGTGAAACTCTGGAAGCGAGACGGTCAGCTGCTAAGAACGTTTCAAGGTGACAAAAGGGCGTTATGGGGAGTCGCGTTTAGTCCTGATGGTAATATCGTTGCTGCCACAAGTCTAGACGGGACAGTAAACTTGTGGAAACGAGACGCTTCGGGCTGGCAAAATGCCAAGCGCCTACCATCTCTCCAAGGTCACACCGGTTGGGTTGTAGGAGTCGCTTTCAGCCCTGACGGTCAGATTATTGCTTCATCGAGTGAAGATACAACCGTCAAACTTTGGCAGCGAGACAGCACAGATGGAAGCTACCGTCAGTATAAAACTCTTACTGGTCACAGTGCCGGGGTTTGGGGAGTTGCTTTTAGTCCCGACGGTCAGACTATTGCCACCGCCAGTCTCGACAAAACGATTAAACTTTGGAACATTGATGGCACCCAACTGAGGACGCTTAGAGGACACAGTGCGTCCGTTTGGGGAGTAACTTTTAGCCCTGACAGCAGCTTTATTGCTTCGGCAGGTGCAGAAAACGTTGTCAGACTCTGGCAGAAAGAGAATCCATTCCAGAAGTCTATCATTGCCCATCAAGCCGGGATTTGGTCAATAGCGATCGCCTCCGACAGTTCGACTATCGCCACAGCAAGCCACGAAAACGCCGCTAAACTTTGGAGTCGCCAAGGTAAATTGCTGAAAACTTTCACGGAATCTGGGGGCGCAATCTCAGAAGCTTCATTCAGTGGCGATGACAAGTTAATTGCTCTTCGCACTTACGGGGATAGGATAAAACTCCAGAAGCCAGACGGCACTTTGGTTGCTACTTACAAAGATCCTGTCGGTAAACTCTTAGCAGCAGTATTGAGTCCCTCAGGACAAGCGATCGCAATGTCAAATGTTGACAAGATTGCTCAGATATGGCATAGAGATCGTCCTTCCCCGCAGGTTCTCAAAGGACATCAAGCGGAAGTGTGGCATGTCGTATTTAGTCCGGACGGTCGGCTGGTTGGTTCAGCTAGTGGCGATGGTACTGCTAAACTGTGGACGCTTGATGGTAAATTGTTTAAAACCCTTGTAGGACATACAGCGGCAGTATGGAGAGTTGGTTTTAGCCAAGACGGTAAAATGGTAGCTACTGGAAGTGGCGACAATACCGTTAAGCTGTGGACGCTTGATGGCAAGTTGCTGAAAACTCTCAAAGGTCACACAGCTGCGGTTTGGGGAGTTGCGTTTAGTCCCATCCCCCCAACCCCCCTTAAAAAGGGGGGCGTGGGCGAAGGGGGGATCGTGGCTTCTGGCAGCGTGGATAATACTATCAAGCTTTGGAAACTTGATGGTACCCAACTAACGACTCTGCGAGGACATACCGCAGCTATTAGGGATATTGCCATTAGCCCAGACGGGACAATGCTTGTCTCAGGAGGTGATGACAACACACTCATTCTGTGGAATCTGCCGCGAATTCTCAACCTAGATGCATTGAGTTATGGTTGCGGTCTGGTGCGGGATTATTTGAAAACTAATAAAGAAGTGGAGAAGAGCGATCGCTCCCTTTGCAATAATAGAAGGAAGGATGCAAAGAAGGCGATCGCCTCTCCAAATTTTTAGAAGAATTACTACTGAGAAACGAATATTTTTGCCGTAAATGGCGCTATCTCAGTGGTTAGAGTATTTTCATCAACTTTTACAGAAGTTTCAGTCAACCAATCTTGCCAAGATTCTGCCGCTGGGAAGTTGGGAATTTGATATTCTGGGAAATTCTGGTCAGAGAAATTTACCACGACGACGACGCGAGAACCTTGGAAATTCCAGCGGGTGTAAGCGAGTACTTTCGCTTCCGGATTTTCGTGGAAAAACTCAATATTATCGCTTTGCAAAGCTGGAATTTGCTTGCGTAGGGCGATTAGTTTTTTGTAATATTCAAATAAATCGCGATTTTCGTCTCTTGACAACAAAGCCCAGGCTATTTTTTTCGGCTGAGTCACGGTTTGGCTTTTGCGCTTATGTTCGCCAAATTCTTCACCCATCCACAGCATTGGTATACCCATTGCTGTCATTAACAGTACAGCACCTAACTTGGCGCGGACAAATGCAGCTTCATCAAAAATGCCGCGATCGCCTAATTCTCTAAATAAATGTTCGCGATCGTGAGTTGCTAAATAATTTATCACATTTATCGCAGTCGCATAACCTTGCTGTTTCGGGTCTAAAACCTCCTTCAGATGGTCTAATTCAAATGTTTCACCGCAAATGTGAGGAAGCATAAAGTAACGAAAACTTTCATGCCAACAAGAATCCAGCGGTCCTTCTGGCGCTGTCACGGTGCTTGTATCGGGAATGTGTTCGGCAATATTATAAAATGGCTTGGGTGCAGTATTCTTTTTTGATTGTTGTGCCAGCCAATCCAAAAATTCAAAGTTAGCTAATTGCCGCACCGCATCAAAGCGAATTCCGTCAATGTGATACTCTTGAACCCAATAACGAACCACATCCCCAACATATTTCCAAGCAGGTTTAACGTCTAATTTTTCGTCATAATTATCATAATTAAATTCCGGTCCCCAATAATTATTCTGGTCTTCCGGATAATGCATGTGTTCGTAGTACCAATAATTCCGGTCAATCAGCATTAGCGGGCATTCTCCATCTGTATGGTTGTAAATTCCATCCATGAAAACCCGAATGCCTCTAGCATGACACTCGTCAATAAACCGCTTCAAATCTTCTGTTGATCCGTAGCTGGATTCTGTAGCGAAAAAGTGCCGCACTGTATAGCCCCAGCTATAATCGCCAGGATACTCATTTACTGGCATTAATTCTATTGCATTAATTCCCAATTCGCGCAGATAATCTAACTTTTCAATCGCATCTAAATATTTGCCGCGTTTGTGAGGATCAACTTCTCCACCTGTAAAATCGGCAACGTGCATTTCATATATTACTAATTCATGATTTCCTGGCAATAATTTATCGTCGTGCTGCCAAACATAAGTATCAACTATTCGCTGACCATCTTTGACCCGCGTTATACTGACTTTTTTCTCATCATTTACATCTGTGGCGTAAGGGTCAACTACATCCACCCATTCATCTGGTTGAAAATTTGGACTTTTGCTTTGAACGCGGAATTTATATTCATAAACACCGTCTTCTATTTCTATTTCAGTACGAAAATAACCATCTTCGCCTTTTTGCATTGGAATCTCTTTCCAATCAGAAAAAGACCCAATTAAAGCTGCTTTTTTGTTACGAGGAGCAAACAAATTAAATTCAATTACACTTGCCATTTCCACCTTTTAAAAAAAATACTATAGTTCCTGGTCTGAAAATTATTTTCTAATATAAATTTATGTTAAGCTTCTTTCTAAAGTAATATTAATAAATAAAAAAGCGGGAAGTTGTTAACGCTACTTCCCGCTCAATCTTTATGCATCTGCTAAAAGTTAGTATTTATCTAACCAACAGGTACAGAGGCATTTGCCACAGGCTGATTATCTAAAATAGGTTTGCGGTTTTTTAAGTCAAATTTATATCCATTTGGCAAAATGTGCAGCTTGGCTCCGCAAATCGCCAAAGGCTCATCTTTCAAAATGTCGTCAATGTTGCTATGTGTAGCTTCTGATTCATCGACGACGGTGACGCAACCTTGCCCAATCACTTCAAATTGGTTATCAGTAACAACCATTGCCGTATTCTCATCAATGCCGAATCCCAACACAGCAGGCTCTATCAGCAAAGCTGAAATTAAGCGTCCCAAGCGTCCGCGCTGTGAGAAGTGCTGGTCAATCACCACCCCAGGTAAAAAACCCATACCGGGTCCCATGTCTACTATGTCAATCCGAGGATTTGTTTCTGAGTCGCCTTCCACAATCATCACATCTGGCATGACAGCTGCTCCGGCGCTTGTGCCACCGATGACAACTCCTTCAGCGCAGCGTTTGTGAATTGCGGTATCAAGTTCAGTGCCTTTGAGGATGCTGGTAATCCGCGCTTGGTCGCCTCCTGTAAAAAATACGCCTGTAGCTTTGTCAACTGCTTCCAGCGCTGTGGATGAAGATGCATCTTCACGGCTTTCGGTGTCAATTATCCTAACATTCTCTGCTCCCAGCCGCTCAAACACTCTGATGTAATTTTCCCCTACTTCTCTTGGCAGTTCGGTTGCTGCTGTCATAATGACAATTCTGGCTTTGGTGCCGCCAGAACGTCGCACAAACTCACGCAGGATCTGGCAATCGCCTTCTTTGTCTTCTGCACCGCCAATAATCACCAACTGCCGTTTGGTTTCAGTCGCCGCCATGATGCCTCCGGATTTTTAAGTCTGTTATTTTTAATAAAACACGACAATTTAAACTAGAAAAACATCCATATGGTAGATTTAGATACAAAAATTAAATATCAAATGTAGTATATTTTTACGGCACGCTGCTAAAGCTGAAGAAAGAAAACTGATAGTTTTGCTTATAAAGTTTTTCTAATTCTGGTTGAATCAAAAACATCTTACTGACGATCGCTTTCATCGAATCGTGAGTAAGATGTGAGAAAATGCACCTTAATTTGTGTAAAAAAGTTCTACATCTCCGGGTAGATTTCTCAGCAAAAAAGCTACCTAATAGAACTACTGAAAAGCAAGCCGTTTAAGAAAGAACGTGCCTGTTCTAATGGCAGATGTCTGGGTTTGCCCTCGAATAAAATTTGGAACTCCTTGCTGTCTGCACCATCACCATAACCAGAAATAAGTTTGCGATGAAATGCTTCTTCAGCGAGGTGTCGAACTTCATTTCTAAGAGCAGCTTTTGTGCTATTCATTCTCGGCTGTCTCCTAAATTTTTCTTTTATAACTTATTATTTATAAACAATATTATCTGCAAACTGCACCTTTCAAAGGTTATATATTTGGTGACGTACCAGAATGCCAGTTTCTCTAAGAAACCGGGATTCTATGCCCTGAGATAGTTTAAAAACTATGGTATAAAGGATAGGCTATGGTAGCAGAAATATTGAGTTTGATTTTTGACTTAAAGACAAAGCGATACCTACGGTAAGCTACGTTCGCGAAGCGTCTCCCCTTGGGAGAAGAGCGCACTAAAAACACGGTTCGGGAATAATTTTACTACAATCAAAAAGTCTGAGTCAACGCAGAGGATTATCATGGATTGGGCAAAATGTAAATACCAAAATTGGGTGAAAATACTTTGTTAATAACGCACCAGTAGTGAATTGAAGGGCGTGTTCGCTCAAAAAGTGCAAATTTCGGAAATTTGGGCATTTTGGTTATTTTTTGCTTGATTATCCTTAGCGTTGAGATTAAAGGGTGTTTAGCCAAAGGTATATAAATCAATGATTCAAGAAAAAAGCACCGATGCAGTTCGCGTCAATGCTAGAAAAACAGATGTTTTCGACGTTTTCGGCTTCAAGCATTACATGGGAGCAAATCCGTATTTGGATGCAGGAGCGCTAGTATTTAATTTTGCGCTCACAGAGTCTAATCAGCCTTTGCCGATTGAGGACTATGTATCTGTAATTGGCGATCGCTACCCCCAGATAAAAGAGCAAACATACGATTCCCATGCCGATTTATTTGCCCATACCGTCGCAGAAGTCGGCAAACTGGATATGGGTTTGCACCTCAACCGTTGGAGTGTAAAAGCATACCCAAATTACAAAAAAATCAGCGTGCAATCGCTGCACGAACGCACCACCAGATCGGTGCTGTACTTCGTTTGGGATTGGTTTGAAGCGATTACCCAAAAGGAAGATGTTGCTTTTGAAGAGCAAATGCGGATGCTGCAAAACAGATTTCGGCAATCTGTTTACGGAGGTCCCACAGTCTACACCTTATTACGCACCGCATACGAAAAAGGTATTCCCACTTATTATTTATGGGAAGAAGGATTGATGCAATATGGCTACGGCAAAAAACAAGTTCGCGGTGTAGCTACCACATTTGATTGTGATGCACATTTAGATTCAGATTTCACCACCCGCAAGGATGACTGCAAAGCATTTTTAAACACCTTAGGTTTCCCCGTACCTCAAGGCGATATCGTCACTACCGAAAGAGAAGCTTTAGGTGTAGCCAGAGAAATTGGCTACCCAGTAGCAGTAAAACCCGTTGTCGGTCATAAAGGAATTGGCGTAACCGCTGATGTGCAAGACTCTAGAGAATTAGAATCGGCTTATGAGCGATCGCTCAAAGCGATCCCCGAAAACGAGCCAACGCGGATCATCATTGAGAAAAGCATCTCCGGCGCAGATTTTCGCTTGTTGTGCGTCAATGGTAGATTTGTCGCTGCTACCGAACGGCGTCCCGCATCAGTTGTCGGTGATGGATACTCAACTATTGGCGAGTTAATTCGCGAAGAAAATCGCAAACCCGCTCGTTTGGATACACCCACCTCGCCGATGAGCAAAATTCAAAGCGATGAAGCGATGGAACTGTATTTAGACGAACAGCGTTTGTCATTAGACAGCGTAATCGAAAAAGGTCGCACAGTTTATCTTCGCAAAGTCGCCAATCTTTCGGCGGGAGGTGTGAGCATCGATGCTACGCGCACAGTTCACGATGACAATATTATATTGGCGCAAGATATTGCCCAACACTTTCGCCTAACTTGCTTAGGCATTGATGTCATTACCAAAAGTCTTGATAAATCTTGGAAAGACGGCAACTTTGCCATTTTAGAAATCAACGCCGCACCTGGGATTTTAATGCATTTAAATCCTGCTGTTGGTGAAAGTGTTGATGTACCTTCTCATATTTTAGAAACCTTCTTTGAGTCGGGTACAGATGCGAGAATACCAATTCTCACCTTTAATAAAATCACAGTTTCCGAACTTCAAGAAACGATTGACCATATTCTTTTGCAACACCCTGAATGGACAGTAGGTGCTGTTTGTCAAAATGCAGTTTTTGTGAATCGCTCGAAAAAAATCTTGAACAAAGATTACAACAGCAACGTTTTAAGTTTGTTACGCAATCCCAAACTTGATTTACTCATTGCCGAGTATGATGAAGAAACTTGGGAAAATGAGGGAATGTTTTACCAAGGAAGTAACATGGTAGTTCTCGATAATCCCACTGAAACCGAGATGATACTTGCACGAGATGTTTTCGATGGTTCTACAGTAGTGATTAAGAAAGGAGATAGCGTTTCTATTCGTCGCAAAGGTTTAATTGAAGACTACAATTTGGGAACAGATGAACCGTTTACACGGGTTTATTTGAAAGAAATCGGCACGATTTTGTAATTTCAATAGACCTCTTGCATAAATCAAAAATTAAGAACCCCACCCCGCATTTGCTAGCGCAAACGCTCCCCTCCCCGCAAGCGGGGAGGGGTTGGGGGTGGGGTGTTAAAGACTTTTGCTCATAGGTCTAATATACAGTAGAGACGTTCCGCCGGAACGTCTCTACAAATTTGGTTGCTATCCCTTTATTTTAATTTTGCATGTGCTGCCAAAATAATTTTTTCTGTTTCTTCCCAGCCTATACATTTGTCAGTCACAGAAACGCCATATTTTAATTCTTCTGATTGAGAAGAAATTGATTGACTTCCTTCATACAAATTCGATTCCAACATCATACCGACAATTGATGTATTGCCATCGACGATTTGTTGAATAACATTCTCTAAAACGGTAGGCTGCAATCTATAGTCTTTATTTGAATTACCGTGACTACAATCGATGACAATTCTGGGTGATAAACCTGCTGCTTTTAATTTTTCTTCCACTCGTTGGACATTCGCAGCATCGTAGTTAGGTTGACCGTTACCACCACGTAAAATAACATGACCGTAGGCATTTCCTTTAGTTTGAAATATGCTAACTTGTCCTTTGTGATTAATTCCGAGAAAATGGTGTGGACTTTTAGCTGATTCTAGGGCATTCAAAGCTACTTGAATATTACCATCAGTGCCGTTTTTGAAACCTACAGGCATTGAAAGTCCGCTTGCCATTTCGCGGTGAGTTTGTGATTCTGTGGTACGTGCGCCAATTGCCGACCAAGAAATCAATTCGCTAATGTACTGCGGTATAATTGGGTCGAGTGCTTCTGTGCCGGCGGGTAATCCGAGTTCAGTAATTTGTAATAGTAGGGTACGTGCCATTACTAAACCCTTTTCTACATGGAAAGAATCATCCATATCGGGGTCGTTAATTAATCCTTTCCATCCGACTGTTGTTCTGGGTTTTTCAAAGTAAACCCGCATGACTAGCAGCAGTTTATCTTGGACTTTCTCAGCCAGAGTTTTTAGCTTTTGGGAATAGGCGATCGCAGCTGAGGTATCATGAATTGAACAAGGACCAACTACGATAAATTTTCGCCGATCTTGAAAATCAAGAATCTGTCCGATTTCCTGCCTAAATTTTAAAACAGTCTCTTCAGCCGATTTTGTTAAAGGTAATTTTGTTTTTAGCTCCTCTGGTGTTAATAAAACGCGGGAACTTTTAATGTTAGTGTTAAATAACTTGTTGTGCATGAGGAGTCTTTTGTAATTTGTGCTACGTCTTCACGTCGAAATTCATACAGATATATTAGAACAAAGCTTATTTCAAAATAGCAAATTTATATATAAACACTAATTTTAATATAAATTAACAAAAAAAGGGAGAAATATTTCCCCCTTTTTTGCTTATTATCTAACTAGGGCATTATTGCCAAACAAATACTTTCGCTTCGTATGGTCCTATATCAGTCAAAATGCCGTCATCACCGACTTCGACATCATAATTACCTGTCCACTCGTGCCATGTACCACTTTCAGGGAAGTTAGGAACGTGATAGCCACCTAAGAAATTTTCTGAGAAATTAGCGACAACAACTACACGAGAACCTTCCCCATTCCAGCGACTATAAGCTAGCACCTTTGCCTCTGGATTTTCGTGGATAAAGTCGATATTTTCAGTGTAGAGAGCGTGATTGTCTTTACGCAGGTGAATTAAGCCTTTATAGTAATCAAACAACCCACGATTTAAATCATTACCTAACAGCGTCCAATCGATTTTAGCAGACTCTTGAGTTTTCGGTTTGTACTCCCCGAATTCTTCACCCATCCAAATCAAAGGTACACCAACTGCTGTCATAAGAATAGCAGCTCCCAATTTAGCTCTTCTAAAAGCTTCTTCATCAAAAATCTGACGATTTCCTAACTCGACCAGAACATGATTGTGGTCGTGGTTGGTGAGATAATTTACTACATTTGTAGCACCCATAAAGCCTTGACGCTTGCAGTCAATTACATCTTTGAGACGCTCTAAATCAAATGTATCACCGCAGATATGTTCTAAAATACAGTGATAGAAACTATCATGCCAACATCCATCCATCGGTCCATCGACATTGGTGATAGAAGTAGTTTCCGGAATGTGTTCGGCAATGTTGTAAAAAGGCTTCATGTTAGCAGTGTTTTTCGCTTCCTGAACAATCCAGTGCATGAAGTCGTAATTAGCAATTTGCCGTGCAGCATCGTAACGAATACCATCTGTATGATATTCCTGAATCCAATAACGTACTGTATCACCGATAAATTTACGAGCCGGAAAAGTTTCTAAATTCTCGTCGTAGAGTTCATAATTAAACTCCGGTCCCCAATTATTATCAGGGTCACGGGGTTCATGATGATACCAATAATCGTGGTCGATTTGTGTTAAAGGACTAGATGCTTCTGAGTGATTATAAATACCATCCATAATGACACGAATGCCTCTACCATGACACTCGTCAATTAAACGTTTTAATCCATCTGTAGAACCATAACTTGATTCTGTAGCAAAGAAGTGGCGAGGATTATATCCCCAGCTATAATCACCAGGATATTCCTTGAGTGGCATCAACTCAATAGCATTAATTCCTAATTCAGATAGATAATCTAATTTTTCTACAACATGCTTATACTTTCCTCGTGCGTAGGGGTCATCTTCACCACCAGAAAAGTCTGCAATGTGCATTTCATAAATAACTAATTCATGGTCAGCAGGTAAAGGTTTATCGTCGTGTTTCCACACGTAAGTATCAACAATTCTTTCACCATCTTTAACCCGCACGACAGCGTTATCTTTACCAGTTGTTTCATCAATATCAGTTGCGTAAGGATCGGTGACATCCACCCATTGATCTGGTTCAAAAAACCACGATTTTGACTGAACGCGGAATTTATATTGATAATCGCCGTCTTCTAATTCAACAGTTGTACGAAAATAACCATCATCGCCTTTTTCCATTGGAATTTCTTTCCAATCTGAAAAAGAACCAATTAACGCTGCTCCTTCGTTATATGGTGCAAATAAGTTAAATTCAATTGGCTTTGCCATGAAAGTATTTGTAGGAAAAAGTGTGATTGTTCGTATTCTCGGATTTTTTTTGAAGTTAGCCAATAGCTCTAGCGAAGTAATTACATAAGTAATACCTCTATCTTAGGATATATTTTTGGAGGGAGACTTGATTTTTTTTGTGGCGATCGCCTAGCTATTCATTTAACAGGTTATACTTACTTGTCAATACTCCTTAGGTATAGTTCGTAGTGAGCGGTTTACCGCTCATATCAAAGTTTTAAGGGATACCGCTTACTACAAAATTCCGTTTATTTATGCCCACCTACTTATTTCAAATTGCTAATCTCCTTGATTACTTAGATTTGCTGTTATGTTGCATGTAACTTAACAACCAATTTGCCGCCGTAGCCCTGCGAGTTTGTCGAGGTCCAAATTCACCGATTTTATAACCTTTGAAACCTAATTGTTCTTTCAGCAATTGTTTATTTTCCGCAGGAATCGAACGAGTCAATTTGACTGTTGGGGGGCGATTTTCAATAAAATCTGGCGGTGATGGGTACTCATCGCGCCATTCTGGTAACACTTTGCTAGTGTCCCATTGTCCGGTTGTTTCGTCGTAGCGATAGCCTAAGTAATGCCATACCAATTTGTTAACTATGACATCATCAATTTCTTCATTAAGAATTGCCCAAATGGTTTCGGTATTGAGTGGAGGCAGGTTAGACATAAGGAAAATGAAAAATAGTTAGTTGTTAGGTAAAGACGTTCCACTGGAACGTCTGTACAAAAGTTAGTTGCTAGTTGAGGCTGGCGATAAAAAAGTAGATATTATGTCAATAAAGCAGGTAAACTGGATATCGTCAATAGTATGTTATGCAATGGAAAGTCTTACAGCATCGCCGCAAATCTGCGCCCACGTATTTATTACGGGAAGAGTTCAAGGAGTAGGTTATCGCTACGCTACTGTCGATACAGCCACCCAGTTGGGATTGCACGGCTGGGTGCGAAATCTCCCAGACAATCGCGTGGAAGCCGTCTTTGAGGGAGCGGAGAATGTTGTAGAAGAGATGATTCGCTGGTGTCATTCTGGACCACCTGCTGCTATGGTTCAAGATGTAGTGGTTGAGTATGAAGAACCAAAAGGATTGCAGGGATTTGAAGTTAGGCGTTTTTCAATGTAAAAGTTAAAGTATTTGTATATTTAAACACTAAACTTTTTGTAGAAATATTTTTTATCTCACTTCTAGGCATTGATATTTTTTTAAGTCAGAAATGAGCGCGATCAACAAAGTCGCTTATTTGCGGTAATTCATGAATTACCGCTACTGTATAATGTGCCTTGGCTATTATTTGTGCGTAAGTACTATAAGTTTTAATTATTCATTACTCGTCCATTTCTTTCAAAGTAGCTAATGCTGACGGAGATAAACGACTGAGATAGCGGAATATCCAATATTTAAATATCGTGTCTAAAATCACAGGAAATGTAGCGATAAATAGAAATATTGCGCTTCTATTTGCTGGTAAACCTAAATGTTCTGATAATCCTTCTAGAATAACTTCCCACCCATGTGGTGAGTGGAATCCCACGAATATATCTGTGAATAAAATAATTAAAAAAGCTTTAGCACTATCACTCAAACCATAAACAATTTCATCCATAAAAGACTTGACTATTACAATTTCCCTTTTACTTGTAGCGATGACTACGCCAAAAGCGATTAGTGATATCAAATCAGCAAAAACATTGCTAATGGCATTATTGCTTTTACCAATAAATTCTTCGGCAAGTTCAAGTGCTTTGTTTTTGACTTTTTCTTCTATTGCTTCGGAAGAAAGCAGCGGTGCTTCATGAATTAGATTGTTAAATCTCAGTTCTCGTTCAAAAATCTTTAATTCTTGGAGTGCTTCTTCTTCCATTTCCGAGTTCAGGAAAATTTCCGGTGTATTTTCACCTCTAACGCGCTCTAATATAGGACTTATTATTAATTGTTTAGATAATATTTGCGTTAAAAGCGGTACAAGAACTAGCATTGCCAAAAATTTTACTGCCGTTCTTGTTCTATTTCTAGAAACTCGGTAATCTTTGACAAATTGCTGCTCTGATTGCGGATTAAAATCACTTTTGATTTTATTAAATGTTCTGCCAATTGACCTAGGTAAAAATCCGGTTTTTTTCATGACAGGTTGAACTTTGTTAGCATCTATATTAGATGAATTTGGTTGCTTTTTCATTTCGTCGCGCTTAATTTGTAGTGGTTCAATGGGAGCGATGGTGCTAGATGTTTGCGGATATGCTAGTTGATGTTGCGCGTCTACTGCTTCATCTTGGCTATACTTAGCGATCACCTCATCAATAAAATTTAGCTTCTCTAAAAAAACGGGATTAGAGGTATTTGTAATAGAACGCGCCAAGCGAAATTCAGCTAACTTCGCTTTGATAATAGTTAAGTTTTTATTTAGATAAACTTGCCAATAAGACATTACATTGTCAGTATAATTTACTGACTCCGGAGATATTTTTTGGTTGCCAAAGTGTTCTAATTCGATGTTTTTAATTATCTGAGCCGCTTGATAAGCTTCTTCTAGCGCTCTTTCTGGTGTATTTACTAACCATTTATGACTGGAGTCCCAGTATTTTTTAACTTTTTGTCGGAGAAAATTTGTGTTTTTAGTGAAAAAAGAGGACTTCATCGCAGACATAATCTTATCTGTATATTTAGCTGTTGTTATTTATATTAATTCAAAATTGATAATGGCTAATGAGTAATTGATCCAAACCATTGCTCATTAGCCATTATGCATTAAATATTATAGACTATTCTAAGTGTACACCGATTAAAGGGTTAGGTACAGGGAAAGGGCGATTTTCAATAATTTTAAATTTACCTGTGTTAGCGTCGTAGGCAAAGACTTCTCCAGTCTCAATCTCATAAATCCAAGCGTGGAGAGTAAGTTTACCGCCATGAAGTCTAGAGCGAATAACTGGGTAAGTCTCTAGATTTTCTATCTGCGTCAGGACATTCTGCTCAATTGTTACCTTTAAAAGTTTATCGCCGGAACAATGTTGATAGTTATCTAAGACCAGACGCCGAGTTGCTTCGCCATGATGCTTCAGCCAATCGTAAACTAAAGGCATCTGTTGAGCAAGATTACCTATTTGCAATAGTCCTTTCATCGCTCCGCAGTGAGAATGACCGCAGATAACAATGTCTTTGATATTCAAAGTTTGAACGGCATATTCTATACCAGCGGCTTCGGCACTATTTGAGATTCCGTAAGCTGGTATGATATTACCGATATTACGGATAACAAATAATTCACCAGGTTGGCTTTGAGTGATTAAACACGGGTCAATGCGTGAGTCGGAACAAGTGATAAATAAAACTTCCGGACTTTGACCGTGAGATAAATGCTCAAACATTTCACGGTGCGTGATGAAATAATTATCATGAAAATCGTTCAGTCCGGCAATTATTCTTTTTAGTGGCACGGTTGAATTACCTCAATAAATATGTGTTAAGTCTAATCATTTATCAGATAGAATTATTTTTACTGATAAAAAATATCAACTTTTAAAGAAAGAGAAACGCGGAAAAATAACCGCGTTCTACGTACAAAGCTTATCTAATGAGCAATCCACTTTGCATCAGAAACAATACACACACCGCCAAATTTCTTCAATACTGGTTCGATCGCTTTCACTAATTGATGCTCTGATTTTTCGGTACAAATACTCATGACATAGCCATTGGTGAGTGCTTGTGTTGCTAAATCATTGATGACTCTACCTCTGTCGCCCGTGCCTGTAACGTTTTCAATGATAGTATATCCAGAAACACCCGCTTTTTCGAGAATCTTCAGAACTCGAGGAAGTTCTAAGGAATTGGTAATTATTTCTATTTTCTTGACTAATTCCACTTGTTTAAACTCCCATGATTTTGATGATATTCATATACAAGGGAATCCCGACAATAATGTTGAAGGGAAAGGTTAGCGCTAAAGCCATAGAAACGTACAAACTTGGATTAGCTTGCGGAACTGTCATTCTCATCGCTGCTGGAACCGCTATATAAGAAGCACTTGCACAAAGAACGGCAAACAAAAGGGCATTTCCTTGAGAAATACCGATGATTTTGGCGATGATTATCCCGATAATTGCATTTGCTACAGGCATAAATACAGAAAATGCAATCAAAAAAGAACCTGTTTTACTCAAGTCTTTAATTCTTCTTGCCGCTACTATTCCCATATCTAATAAGAAGAATGATAATGTACCGTAAAAGATTCCTTGGGTAAATGGTTGCAACTTCTCCCATCCTTTTTGCCCTGTGAGAATGCCGATAATTACGCTACCAACTAAGAGAAATACAGAACCATTACAGAAAGCTTCTCGAAGAACTTCACTCCAAGAAAATTCAGAACTTTCTGATTCTCTTTCTTTGCTTTTACCAAAAATTCTTACTAAAACAATTCCGACGACAATTGCCGGAGATTCCATCAACGCTAAAGCAGCCACCATGTAACCATCTGAGTTGATGCTAACAAGTTTGAGAAAAGATTGAGCCGTGATAAATGTGACGGCACTAATTGAACCATAAGTTGCAGCAATAGCTGCTGCATTATATGCGTTAAGTTTGATTTTGAGGATAAAAAAGGAGTAGACAGGGACGACAGAAGCCATGAGTACAGCTGCTAAAAGTGTTAGCCCGATTTGTGGAGTAATTCCACTTTCCTCAAGTTCATATCCTCCCTTAAAGCCAATAGCAAGTAAAAGATAAAGAGAAAACAACTTTGGCAAGGGAGGAGGAATTTCTAGATCGGATTTGATAAAAATTGCCAGCATTCCTAAAAAGAAAAAAAGCACTGGCGGATTCAATATATTCGACAATATCAGGCTCGAATTCATGTCTGATAACCCCGATGTCTGCAAAGAACAATGAAAAACACAAGCGATCGCTAACCATTTTGTAACAAATAGTTAACCTGACAAGTCAATATATTTGAATTATGTGAAGATAGTATGAAAATGATGTGTCAATGTTGTGACACAAACCTCAAGCCTCTCGGTGGTAAAGTTGTTCGGTTTATAATGCCTGAAAAATTAGGCAAAAATATAATCACTTATTAACAATAGCAATCAACGCTGCACGAGCAAGCCAAAATCCTTCCAAGCCTCCTATTGTGTTTGCTAGCACAGATATAATTGGAACTCATGACGCGCCAGAGTTTGAATTGAGTCTTAGGGCTGCGGTTGATACTAGTCAGTTTGCTAATAATTTAATTGACCCAACTAATGATTAATAATGTTGCTGGATTAATTTATAATTCGTCAGTCGGTGTCGGTGGGTATTTGGGTCAGTTGTTGCCTGAGGCTAACAAGCGTGGGGATTCTTCCAACCAATCTGACAACAGCAGCATTCTCGCTACCGCATCTACTACGCAATGATTCGTTACTTTCCCCTCAATCAGCCATCCTGTCCAATAGACAATGCAGCTTGCTTGTTGTAAACGCCAAACTAATGTTAGCGCTTCTATCTCCAATTGGGAAAGGCAAACGTGTTTCGCATATCCAGTACTGAAAGCTTTGACAAATTCTAAGCTCGGTGCTTCCCCAGAAAATCGGGTAAAATGGTCGAGTGCTGCAACGTAATCCATTAAACGCAAGTCAAAAGTAGCAAACTCAAAGTCTAAAACTCCCACTACACGATTCTCCAAAAGCATTACGTTAGGGGACAAGTAATCCGCATGAGTTGTTTGAACTGGAAGGATTTTGTATAGTAATGGTGCAGCTTCAATAACTTCTGTGAATGTCTTTACAAGGCGGTGTTGCTGCTGTAAAGTCAATTTAAGCAACTTTGGAACTTCAAGCGGTGTCACTAACGGATGAATATGATTCAAATCTCCCCATGCGGGTAATTGAGCCATTTTTCCTTCGGAATCGAATCCAGCAAGAGCATGATGTAGTTCTCCAAGCGTCTGACTGATAGCATAAGTATGAGCGAGATTTTGGCGATCGCTGCTGTTACCGACAATAAAAAGAATCAGAACAACACGCAGCATTGAGTTATTCTGCTTAACTATAACCAGCGTTTCTCCAAATGAAGTTGGTATGGGAGTTGGAACTACAAACGATAAATTGCGCGATCGCAAGTATGCTAGCAGTGAATGTTCGTACTCAATTTGTGCAGTAGTTATAGAATCGTTGTATAATTTTAAAACGTATTTTCCTGTCTGTGTCTCTACAAAAAAGGTTGTGTTGACTGTACCTTGGTTCGTTGGTTGAACTTTTAAGATTTCGAGAAATGACCACGCATTAAGAAGAGCGATCGCATCTTGTTCAGATAACTGTGAGTGTTGAGAATTTCCCATGAGTAAATAAAGTAGATTGGGATGTTCTTAGTACAAGCACAAATTCATCACGAATTAAAATGAAGAAAGCTCTGCGTACCTCTGCGATGAAGGAAGCGCTCCTCTGCGTTTAAATTAGATTTATCCATATCTTAAGAAAGATTAGGCATCCGCGATGCAGTAACTGAGGAACGTGGTATGCTAGATAAGCTTAAAGTTAGGAAACTCCGGTGCAATTCCGGGACTGTGCCGCAGCTGTAAAAGGTTTACTTGAGTCAGAATGCTAACTTAAGCGGTGTCTAACAGGCACTTGTATTATCTATTCCCTGCGTCGCACGGGGAGTTACTGCCATGTCATGTCCAACCGTCGAACCAACCACAGATTTTCTCCCCGTATGTCCAGGTTTATTTTACGCTACCCCGGCACGAGATGGAATTCTTTCTCGGATTCGGATTCCTGGGGGAATTCTTAATAGTCAACAAGGACGTGTTTTAGCAGAATTTGCAGAAAGCTTTGGTGAAGGATATGTTAATGTCACCAATCGAGCAAATTTGCAAATCCGAAAAATTCAAGGTGTTACCCCAGAAGTTCTGACAACGTTGCAAAAAGTTGGACTTGCAGCAACTTTAACAGAAGTCGATCATCTCCGCAACATTATGGCGAGTCCAACAGCGGGAATTGACTCGTTAGAGTTGATTGATACTCGTCCTTGGGTGAGGGAATTAGATGCATATATTTGCCGACATCCAGAATTAAAAGGATTATCACCCAAGTTTAGTGTAGCGTTTGATGGGGGTGGGGCAGTTCGAGTGTGCGATCGCCCTAATGATATTGTATTTCAAGCGATCGCTCTTTCTGAAGACTGTGCCGCAGTTGAAAACAATATTTACTTTCAGCTTATACTAGGCGATGCGACAAACATCTTACTTCAACCGAAAGAATGTTTAAGCGTGGTGGTGGCGATCGCGCAAGTTTATCTGGATAATGTAGATCAAACTAAGAAAAGCAAACTTCGTTTAAAACACCTTTTGCAAGATAAAGGTGTCGAATGGTATTTACAACAAGCTCAAGGTTATCTTCCTTTTTCTTTATTAAAGCGATTAAAACCAACTTTAGATAAAAGTATAAATCCCAAATATCATCATCTGGGAGTTCATCCCCAGCGACAGGCAGGACTTTCGTATATTGGAATTATCTTACCGTTGGGACAGCTTTTAAGCAAACAATTACACTCTTTAGGTGATTTAGCACAGACGTATGGCAGCGGAACGCTAAGATTAACACCTTGGCAAAACTTATTAATTTCCGATATTCCTAACTCAAGCATTCCCCACGTCAAAGCTGAAATTGAACGCTTGGGTTTAGATTGGAATGCAAATCAGATTCAAGGTTCTTTGGTAGCTTGCACGGGTAAAACGGGGTGTACATCTTCTGCTACCGATACAAAAAAACAAGCCTTAGCTTTAGCAGATTATTTAAAAAAGCATATCACCTTAGATGTACCTGTAAAAATCCACTTTAGCGGATGCCCGAAATCCTGCGCTTATCATGGCAAAAGTGACATCACTTTATTGGGTACTTTGATAGAGAAAGATAACACATTCGTCGAAGGCTATCACATCTATGTAGGAGATAAAGAGCAGGCATTTGGACGCGAGTTATATACTAACGTCTGTATTCCAGTTATGCCTCACCGGATTTTGCAGATGTTGGAAGTATACCAGATTAAGCGTACTCAGCTTGATGAATCTTTTGGAGAATTTACGAATAGATACACAATTCCTCAATTGCGGCAATTATTTGATGAGTCAGGGCAATAGCCAATGATAGATTATATACGTGATGGTGATGAAATTTATCGGCGTTCTTTTGCGATTATTCGCTCAGAAGCTAATTTAAACAGCTTATCTGCGGATTTAGTATCTGTGGTGGTGCGTTTGATTCATACTTGCGGTATGACTGATATTATCACAGATTTAGCTGCTTCCGACAACGCCGTAGCCGCAGGACGTGCAGCTTTGATAGCAGGAAAGCCGATTTTATGCGATTCGCAAATGGTAGCATCAGGCATCACCCGCAAGCGATTACCAAGAGAAAATTCTGTAATTTGTACGCTTCACCATCCAGAAGTGCCAGCTTTAGCAAAACAAGTCCAAAATACACGTTCAGCAGCAGCTATGGAACTGTGGATACCACACATGGATGGTGCTGTAATTGCTATAGGTAATGCACCAACGGCACTTTTTCGGTTATTAGAAATGCTTGATGCAAAAGCACCCAAACCCGCTTTAATTCTCGGCTTTCCGGTTGGGTTTGTCGGTGCGGCAGAATCGAAAGCGGCTTTGGCAGAAGATAGCCGAGGCGTGCCTTTTATTACTATACATGGACGACGCGGTGGAAGTGCAATGGCAGCAGCCGCCGTGAATGCGATCGCCAAGGAGGAACAATAATTATGGTAAAATCTGGTCATCTTTATGGTATTGGCATCGGTCCTGGCGATCCGGAATTGATGACGTTAAAAGCGTTGCGACTTTTGCGAACCGTTCCCGTACTCGCTTATCCGGTATCGTTTGGTAAAAGCCTCGCTCGCTCAATTGTCGCCGAATATCTACCTGAAGGTCAAATTGAGATACCCATGCTCTTTCCCTTCAAAATTGACGAGTCTGCTCAACCTTATTATGACAGTGCTGCGGAAAAACTCGCCGAATATCTCAGCGCTGGACAAGATGTAGTTGTACTATGTGAAGGCGACCCGTTTTTTTACGGTACATTTATGTATCTTTATACTCGCTTATCAGAACGATTTCCTACGGAAGTCGTTCCCGGTGTATCGTCTGTGATGGCGAGTGCATCAGCTTTAGGCGTACCGCTGACTTATCGCAACGATGCTTTTATGGTGTTATCAGCGATACTTCCGGCTGAAGAACTATTGCCAAAGTTAGCAGTTGCTGATGCTGCTGTCATCATTAAGCTGGGTAAGCACTTTACAAAAGTTTACGAAGTGCTGAAACAATTGGGATTAGCAGAACGAGCAAAATTTATTGAAAAAGCAACGATGCAGAATCAGCGAATTGTACCCTTGAATGAAGTTGATCCAACGACGGTGCCATATTTTTCATTAATTATGATACCAAGTCAATGGCAACCATAATCAAAGCTGTCTTCAAGCCTTCAAAGAAACGAGAGATAATTTATAAAGTCTTAGGCTGTGATAGAGGTTTGCTATTTTCCAACACTGTTTCTATAACTGGACTTGATATAACGACAAATTACAGCAATTTTCACCTTCTTTAGACCACACTCTTGTTTCTTCCTTTGCGTCTTAGCGACGGCAGTTGCTTCAAGCCGGGAGACCCGTCCAACGCACTGCCTCGACTTTGCGTGAGATAAAAATAATGTGGTTCATTTACCTGAAAAGAGAATAAATCCCCAACCTAGATTATCAGCACACCTTTACTTTTTCTTATAAACACCGTGTAAAAATTTATGAATTATTAAATTAATATCCGTTGATTATTGTAGATTTATCATTATATGGTTGTCAAACTAAATACTTAGTACTAAACTCGGAGGGCAAATGATGAAGAGTTTATATACTGCATGGGTGTTCGGTGTAGCACTGACATTAGTCGGTTTTGGATCTAGTGTCACAAAGGCGATCGCACAAACTACTTATCCATTTCAAGCTACCTATAACGCATAAATTACCACTAAAGAAACGAACATACCGTTGGTTTTAGATACAACTGTCATAGGGGAAACTCCTGATGCACCATATGGTTTAACTAACCTGATAATCAGGAACTACAGTCAGGTTGACCCTAATACTGGTGTAGCTACATATAATTCCGACCCAGCAACGTTTGGTTTACAAAACGTACCATTTGGCACTCTGACTTTGTTTGGTCAGGGAAATGATAAACTGTTTGGAACTAATAGAGGTACTGCTTCACTTCAAAGCGGTTCTGGTACAATAAGCATCACTGGTGGTGAAGGCAGATTTAGAGGTGCTACTGGCATCTTAGATTTATTCCAGACAATTACATCCAATCCAGACCCAACTGGGCTAACTGCACCGATAATATCGCCGGCAACAATAAGTGGCTCGTTTTTGGTACCCAAAACAGTTCCGGAACCGAAAACAGTTCCGATGCTAGTCGGGATAGGTGTGATTCAAGCTGGTTTGGTGCTTAAACGACACCGCCGAGCAACGACAGTGTAGAAGTAAATTATATCAGGTTCGTTAGTTTGATTTGTATTATCCTTAAGGTAGAGAATAGAAGACTGGCTTTCTCGAATTACGAATATATAAATTGATTAAGCGAACTTGATATTAGTTATATGATTTAGTATCGAGAGAAAAGCGATCGCTATGATAACTCTAGCTAAATGGACAATAGAAGAATATCATCGCATGATTGCCGCAGGCATTTTAGATCATCGACGTGTGGAACTACTGAAGGGAGAAATTGTTGAAATGTCTCCAGAACGAGAACCCCACGCTTATTTTAGCAGTGAAGCCGGAGAATATCTGACTCGATTGTTAGGCGAACGCGCTATGATTCGTTCTTTGTAAACCAATTACGCTACCTAACAACTCTGAGCCGGAACCAGATATTGCCATTGTACAACGCTTGGGGCGTGAATATTTACAGCATCACCCTTATCCGAAAAATATCTTTTGGCTGATAGAATACTCAAATTCCAGCTTGGACAAGGATTTAGAGATAAAAAATAAAGTTTATGCGGAAGTTAACATTCCTGAATATTGGGTAGTTAACTTGAAGAAAAGACAGCTTATAGTGTTTCGACCTCAAGATGGAGAATATACTTCAAAATCTACACTCTTGGGAGGGACAATTTACCCATTAGCATTTCCAGATGTAGCTGTATCGATAGATTCGATTGTCAGCGTTTAGTTCAAAGCGTATATTTTTGTCTACCTGCTTATCAACATCGAGACATTGATAAGCAATATTGCGATATTCATTATCCAAGTCGCGACTTTCATTATCAATACCGCGATATTCATTATCCAAATCGCGACTTTCATTATCACTACCGCGATATTCATTATCCAAATCGCGACTTTCATTATCAATACCGCGATATTCATCATCAATACCGCGATATTCATCATCAACATCGCGATATTCATTATCCAAATCGCGATTTTTGTCACTAACATTAAAGCGATTGATCGGCAATAAAATCAAGTGCAAAAGGCTAAATTAGAGAAATTACTCAGATAATTAAAGTAAGCAGGTTTAATATCATACAAAAAATACTTAATTTTACTGTACCGGAAAACAGTTTTATTAGGTCAAAATAGCTCTTAATCCCACTCTAAGGAATATATTTATGCCACGTCAAAAACGCACATCCCGTATTATGGAAAAAGCTGAATTCAGAGCCGCTGGACTGAAAGCGATTGATTCAAGTATGGATTTTGGTGATAATTGCGATTTGCAAAACCTGACTGAATCAATTGAGCAGTTACGCACTATGATTGATTCTTATAATGCCGCTCTAGCTGTGATTGACTCTTCTAAAACTAAGATTGATGAGATGGAAAAAAGCTTGAGTAATCTTTCACTCTACTCTAGACCCTCGACTAGTTTTTTAAATAGTAACTTTGCAGCTTTGGCACTAATGCGCGATCGCACTAATCTTACCGGACGCCCCTGAGACTTTTC
>NZ_JTCM02000170.1 GCF_000817785.2 Hassallia byssoidea VB512170
GAGTCCAGCCCCCGTCTTCTCCCAAGGGGAGACGCTAAAAGCGAAGGCGGTTTCCGTCACGATGGGGGACTGGCGAACCCGAAGGGCGGTTCGTTTTATCATAATTTTGCCCTCATTCCTATATGATATGGCAGGCGATCGCTCTTTCTTCCTTCGCGTATAAAAGCGGTATCAAAAAACCTACCGTAATATATAAACAACTTGACATGGGAAACTTAAATCAATTAAACTCACCCCGACTTGAAAATCCAACATCACGCAATGCCGATATTTTTGACGAAAATTGCAAAATATGGTTAATTATCGATCAAGTGTAGGCGATCGCGCATTCAGCATTAATTTATTTCACATAAAAGAGGAACTAATATGTCTTTGGAATATCCTGAAGATTTGAGATACCTGGATTCTCACGAATACGTGCGCTTAGAAGGCGAAATTGCCACCATCGGCATTAGTGCCTTTGCCGTACAGCAATTAGGTGACGTTGTATTTGTGGAATTACCCGAAGTAAACGACACCGTGACCCGCAATGAAATCTTTGGCTCAATTGAATCAGTCAAAGCCGTCGAAAGTTTAAACTCACCAGTTACCGGCACAGTCATCGAGCGCAACGACGCCATAATAGACGATCCCGAACAAGTATCAGATGACCCCTACGGTGAAGGATGGTTGCTAAAAGTGCGCGTCAACGATCCAGGTGACATTGATGATGCTTTAACTGCCAAAGAGTATAGCACCCTAGTCGCCGGCGAGTAGAGGAGTGGGGGAGTGGGGGAAAGGGGCAGGGGGCAGGGGGCAGGGGGCAGAGGGGATAGGGAAAGATAATTGTCTCCTGTCTCCTTGTCTTTTTGTCTCCTCTGCTTCCCCTGCTCCCCCTGCTTCCCCTGCTCCCCCTGCTCCCTGCTCCCTGCCCCTCTCCCCCTCTCCCCATCCGGACATAAATCATGAAATTTAGATAAACTGGTAAGCAAATACCGACGCGACAAATATAGATGTTGCAAAATATGAAATAGTCGCGTCTGGAGAGCAGTTTGTGGTATTCTACGCCTCTCGTCCTCAGTCAAGCCATGAGCAGGTACTGAGTCAAACGAGTCAAAAGTCAAGTAATTTTCCCGAACGTCACATTGGACCCAACTGTGATGACATCCAACAAATGCTTGAATTATTGGGGATTTCCAACCTCGATACCCTCATCGACAAAACAGTGCCGCAGGCAATTCGGCTGAAACAATCTTTACAACTGCCAGAAGCATTAAGTGAGTATGCAGCACTGGCAAAGTTAAAACAAATCGCTGTCAAGAATGAAGTTTACCGCTCATTCATTGGCATGGGATATTACGACTGTATCACCCCGCCTGTAATACAGCGCAATATCCTAGAAAACCCCGGTTGGTATACAGCTTACACTCCCTATCAGTCAGAAATCGCCCAAGGACGACTCGAAGCGCTGCTAAATTTCCAAACCATGATTATCGATTTGACAGGTTTGGAAATTGCTAACGCTTCCTTGCTTGATGAAGCAACCGCAGCAGCAGAAGCAATGAGTATGAGTTATGGTGTTTGCAAAAATAAGGCAAATACCTACTTTGTATCGCAAGACTGTCATCCGCAAACTATCGACGTGTTGCAGACACGGGCGAAACCCTTAGGAATTAAGATTGTAGTTGGCGACCATCAAACCTTTGATTTCGCACAACCGATATTTGGGGCAATTCTCCAATATCCTGCCACAGATGGCACAATTTATGACTACCGCGCTTTTATAGAAAAAGCCCATGCTGAGGGTGCATTGGTAACGGTAGCGGCAGACCCTTTAAGCTTGACTTTGTTAACACCCCCTGGCGAATTTGGCGCTGATATCGCCGTAGGAAGCACGCAGCGCTTTGGTATTCCCTTGGGGTTTGGGGGACCTCATGCGGCATACTTCGCCACCAAAGAAGAGTATAAGCGGCAAGTTCCAGGGCGGATTGTCGGTGTATCAAAAGATTCTCAAGGTAAAACGGCATTGCGTCTCGCTTTGCAAACCCGCGAACAGCACATTCGTCGCGATAAAGCAACTAGCAATATTTGTACAGCACAGGTACTGCTGGCAGTTATGGCGAGTATGTACGCGGTATATCATGGGTCAGCAGGACTTAAGGAAATTGCCGAAAATATCCACAGCAAGACAGTGATGCTGGCAGAAGGATTGAAACGTCTCGGCTACAGCATCATCAGCGAAAACTTCTTTGATACTCTCAAAGTCGAATTAGGGACACGCAGTAAAAATGCAATTCTCAAAGCTTGCGAAGCGCAAAAAATCAACTTGCGGATTTATGATGAAATTGCGGTTGGCATCTCTTTAGGGGAAACAACGACACTACAAGATTTAGAAGATATCTTAGATATTTTCACTTTTGAGAATAAACTAGCTTTCACTTTAGAAGAGTTAGACAATCCAAAATCCAAAATCCAAAATCTAAAATCCTTTAGCCGCAAAACCAGCTACCTCACCCACCCCGTCTTCAACTCCTATCATTCAGAAACTGAGTTGTTGCGCTATCTGCACAAGTTAGAAAGTAAAGATTTGTCCTTAACTACATCGATGATTCCCTTGGGTTCGTGTACGATGAAGTTGAATGCAACATCGGAAATGATACCTGTAACTTGGACGGAATTCGGTAATATTCATCCATTTGCCCCGCGATCGCAAACCCAAGGTTATCAAATTCTGTTCGATCAACTTGAAGAATGGTTGGCAGAAATCACCGGTTTTGCCGGAATCTCTTTACAACCAAACGCCGGTTCTCAAGGTGAATACACCGGACTTTTAGTAATTCGTGAATATCACGAAAGTCGCAAAGAACAACACCGCAATGTCTGCTTAATTCCGACATCTGCACACGGAACAAATCCCGCAAGTGCGGTGATGTCCGGGATGAAGGTAGTACCAGTTGCTTGTGATGTGGAAGGTAATGTTGATTTAAACGACTTAAAAGCAAAAGCAGAAAAGCATAGCAACCAACTTGCTGCTTTAATGGTGACATATCCCTCAACTCATGGCGTATTTGAAGAGCAAATTCAAGAAATCTGCGCTGTTGTTCACTCTCACGGTGGACAAGTTTACATGGATGGGGCAAATATGAATGCCCAAGTTGGTCTATGTCGTCCGGGAGATTTTGGTGCTGATGTTTGTCACTTGAACTTACACAAAACTTTCTGTATTCCTCATGGTGGTGGTGGTCCGGGTATGGGACCAATTGGGGTTGCTTCTCATTTGGTACCATTTTTACCCGGACACTCCGTTGTCCAAATGCACAGTAAGGGTGGGGGAACCCCACCCCTACCCACTCCCCAACGCCACTTGCTTCAAGCCGGGGAACCCGTCCAACGCAGTGGCTCCTCCCCACTCCCCAACGCCACTTGCTTCAAGCCGGGGAACCCGTCCAACGCAGTGGCTCCTCCCCACTCCCCCATTGGTGCGATCGCAGCTGCACCTTGGGGTAGCGCTAGCATTTTGGTAATATCTTGGATGTACATCGCGATGATGGGTGCGGATGGTTTGAAGGATGCAACCAAGGTAGCGATTCTCAATGCGAATTACATCGCCAAGAGACTTGAAAAGTATTACCCTGTTTTATATAAAGGGAAAAATGCTTTAGTTGCTCATGAGTGCATTTTAGACTTGCGATCGCTCAAAAAATCCGCGAATATCGACATTGATGATATTGCCAAGCGTCTCATGGATTACGGTTTCCATGCACCAACCGTTTCCTGGCCCGTAGCTGGTACAATCATGGTGGAACCCACCGAAAGCGAATCAAAACAAGAATTAGATCGTTTTTGTGATGCGATGATTGCGATTCGTAAAGAAATCGCCGAAATCGAATCAGGCAAAATGGATGCTCAAGATAATGTCTTGAAGAATGCACCTCACACTGCCGAAAGCCTCATCACCGGAGAATGGCATCATCCCTATTCTCGCGAACAAGCTGCATATCCTGCCCCCTGGACTCGCGAACATAAATTTTGGATGTCTGTAGGTAGAATCGATAATGCCTATGGTGACAGGAATTTTGTTTGTTCTTGTCTGCCAATGGACGCTTATTCATAAAAATCTCACGCAAAGACGCAAAGTAAATCTTTCTTTGCGTCTCTGCGTCTCTGCGTGAAAATTTATCCGTTAATTAAAGCCTCTAATTCTTCTTTCACAGACAAAGGTTCATACCCTAACGCAAAAGCTTTAGAACTATCCAAAGAAACATCACTAGGTCTAGGTGCTGCCATTTTTACATCTTGTTGTCGGCAAGCTTGCAAATTTGTAGAAGGCAGTTGAAATACTTCTACTAATAACTTACCAAAATCATAACGCGAAATCCGCTCTTTACCACCCAAGTGAATTACACCGTTGACTTTTTCTAACGCTAATAAAAGTCCTTTTGCGGCAGTTTTTCCACTTACTGGGGTGCGAAACTCATCTATAAATAACTTTAGTTCTTTTCCCTCTTTCAAAGTTTGCATAAATGGCTGCATAAAGCTTGTAGCTGTGGGTGTAGCCATCCCAAACATTAACGGCATTCTACACACTGCTGTCATCGGATATCGTTTCAGCATAGCAGCTTCTGCCATCACTTTTTGCTCACCGTAAAGATTTACCGGACATACTGCGTCTGTTTCACTGTAAGGTGCACATCTGCCATCAAAAACTAAGTCGGTTGATGTAAAAACACACTTTATATTATAATCCGCACAAAGTCCAGCTATATTACTGGATGCTTCTACATTGATTGCGTGTGATTCTTCGGGGTGGGTTTGACAAAAGTTTGGCTGAGATTGTGCGGCAGTATGAATTACTGCTGCTGGCTGAATTTCATGAAATATTTGTTTAATTTCTGGAAAATTTGTTAAGTTAACTTTTAGGGTGTTTATACCGGGAATGTTGAGAGAATGAGATAGATAGGTTCCATAAACTTCCCATTCTCGTGCTAACTGGCAAATATTCCATCCTAAAAAGCCGCTAACTCCAGTAATTAACAATTTTTTCATATTTTTGCAGAAAACGCGGTAGTTTTAGCAATAAATATTAAAATTCTATATCTTCATAAATTTCGGCGATCGCCATTTCCAAACCGACTGATGACAATTTCATTATATCTGTGGGAAAAAATTGCTCCAAAAACCAAGTTTTATGATTATATTTACGGTAAATATCAACTTTTTTTTCTGATTCCGAAATTAACACATACTCTTGTAAACTTTTTATTTGCTGATAATTCATCAGCTTTTCGTTGCGGTGTATGCGTTCTGTTTCTGGGGAAATAATTTCTACTATTAGACAGGGATTAATTTTAAAAAGTTTTTCTCGGTCGGAAGGATCGCAAGTCACACAAATATCTGGGTGATAAAATACATCAAGCGCTTCGATTTTGACTTTCATATCTGATGAAAAGACTCGGCAGCTTTTACCCAGTAAATGTCCTCGCAATCGAGTTAATATATTTCCGGTAATTATTTTACTGTTTTCACTGTTTGCTACTGTTGCATATACTTGTCCACCAATGTATTCATGGTGAACTACGCTTTCCAGTTCAAGTTGCAGATATTCTTCTACTGTTAAATGTAAAATTTTGGCTTTAGTATACATATTTTCACACCCCTATACCAGATAACTTTATTTATTCAAATATACTCGGTATCCATTGGGTGAGAATATCTGTCTTGAGTTATAGTTTTATGTTTTCAACTCAATTAATATTGCGATAAATTTGAAAACAGACATAATTTTCATGATAATTGTTTCTTTCTTCTTGGAATCGATTATTGCAGTAATTCCCGAAAGCGTTTGTCGCGACGCACTTTATCAAAATCTGGATCGCTTTTTGCTAATTGCTGATATTTATTAGGATAAAGCTTGATTGCCTTTTGCAGGTTCTCTGTTGTTAATTCAATATTATTTTGTAAAGCATAAGAGCAAGCTTTATTGTAATAAGCTTCATGTTTTTTCGGCTGAATGGCGATCGCTTTGTCGTATGCGGCGATCGCTTCAGTGTAGCGTGCCAATTTTGTCAAGGCAATTCCTTGGTTAATCCAAGCTTCATACTTATCTGGTTTGATCGCGATCGCTTTTTTATATGCTACTACAGCATCTTGATAAAGGTGCAGTGCTGTTAAGGCATTTCCTCGGTTATACCAAGCTTCATGCAAGTCTTTTTTTATGCCGATCGCTTTGTCGTAGGTAGCGATCGCGTCTTTGTAACGTTGCAGTGCTGTTAAAGCATTACCTTGATTAATCCAAGCTTCGTACTTGTCTTTTTTGATTTTGAGCGCTTTGTCGTATTCGGCGATCGCCAAATTGTAGCGGTGCGATTCTAAAAAATTATTTCCTTGTTGAAAATAATCTTCTACCTTTTGTGTCTCATAAGCTTCTGCCAAAAGCGGGGATACATTGGTTTTTTGTACTACTTGTTTGCTCATCTCTCCTGCTGAGTTTCTCCCATCACTACAGCTGACGATCAATAAAGCGAACAAGCTAGTTGCCCCTAAGTCGCGCCAAACAACCATGCTGTACCTACATAACAAAGTAATATTTATCAAACGTTTATCATCTTTTTTGATAATATCAGTCAACGTTCTGATTTTTGCAAATATTTGCTGAATTTTCAAAAAAAAACTTAACCAATACAAAGATTTTTTGGGTAACCAAATTTACTTATTTTAACATAAACTATACATATTTATTAATAGCTAGTTATTTGCTTGATTGTAGATAGCTGAATTTGAGAGAATAAATTATTACAGTTATTTTTTAAGATAAAAAGATATAAAGCAAGCCAACCGTACTGTTGTATCAAATGTATTTATTTGATATAAAGCAATTTTTTCAAAAATTATAATGAATAGATTCATCCAGAAAAGATGTTAAAAATAATACAATAAGCTTTGATTTTGAAAGCACAATAGATGTCTAAAAAATGGATGGATATAAAAAGTAATGAAGCAGAGGGTTTTGCTCGATACAGATCCATTAAGTAGGTAGGTGCAAATAATTATAAAATAGGGTAGGGTGCGTTATAACGGAGTTTAACGCACCATTAATGTTTAGGGGTGCGTTATGGAAGCCGTAACGCACCCTACAATTGTTTTATATTTAATTCAACCCACTTACTTAGTAGCTTTTCTTTTGGCAATTAGCTAATGCTCAAACGCGGTGAGCAATTTCAGGTTTGATAACGATCGCTTTGTCTTCCCTCAGATTTAATTGCTTGGGCGATCGCGTTGCAAATGTTTTAAAGCAATGCTTCGGTTATACCAAGCTTCATAGAAGTCAGGTTTCATTCGAGCGATCGCCTCTTATAACCTATGGTTGTTGCCTAACCCTACCCAATCGCGGCTACGATAAAACAGCGCAAGAAACAAGTCTGCTGGGGCAAAATAGAAAACATGACGATTGAATCCAATTCCAACTCATCCCATCTACCAACCCCAGATTCCATTCCGGAACAGGACTTGCAACCAGATGACTTTGACGGTGGTGCAAGCGAGAATTGCCTTACCCCAGAAAAGCTTGCGACTCAACAAGCCATAGCAATGGGTGCTTCTTTGCAATCTCAGCAAAATCGAGTTGCTCTCAAACAAGCGCAGTCTTTCCTCAAGCAACGCATTACTAAAAGCGTACCAGTTAAGCCACGGGCATTACTGATTATTTTGCTGGCGATCGCCATCACTTTTATCGGAATAGCCATAAATAACTGGATAATTGGCATCTGCGGCACACTATTAACTTTAGTGTTATCCCTAATAATACTGATACCTTGGTTGCAAGTTGTCGTAGACGAATGGTTTTCATTTCAAGAACGAACGCTGCTTGTTGCCTTTTTGGGAGTTTTAGTATCGATTTTTGGCTTAATCAAGTTCGGTGGTATCGGTTCTTTGTTGCTAGCTTGGGGACGCAAAATTAACTGGGAAGCTTCCGGAACATTAGCAGACTGGTTTGGTGCATTGGGGCAAATTCTCATCGCCATCATCGCCGTTTATGTTGCTTGGCGACAATACGTTATATCCAAAGACTTGACAATTCAGCAAAATCTGCTTACAGTGCAGCAAAATGTCATCACCCAGCAGCAGACAATAGATTCGTATTTTCAAGGCATCTCCGACTTAGTATTAGATGAACAAGGACTATTAGAAGATTGGCCCCAAGAAAGAGCGATCGCAGAAGGACGAACTGCGGCAATATTTAGTAGTGTAGATGGCAGCGGCAAAGCGAAAATTCTCCGCTTTCTCTCGCGGTCGAAATTGCTTACACCGCTAAAACGCGATCGTCACCTCGGTCGAGCGATTCTTGATGGTAGCGGTGGTTACGCTGAAGATCGCCTTTTTGGTTTGCGTGTCATAGATTTAGGCGTGATGCTTGCAGGTGCAGACCTTTCGGGTACAGATTTACGTTGGACAGACTTGAGTGAAGCTAATCTTGTCCGCGCTAATCTCAGCGAATGTGACTTAGTAAAGGCAAATATGAGCCGCACTATTTTATATGATGCCAATCTCAATCAAGCCGACCTGAACAGCACTCGGCTGTTTTATGGTTCAGCAGAAACCGCATCCCCTCGCAGTCGCAGCGAAGCCCCAAAATACGAAACTGGCGAACATACCGGCGCTGTGGTAGAAAATGCCGATTTTACCGATGTCCAGCGGATGTCTGAGGCTAATCGTTACTACTGCTGCGCTTGGTGTGGCGAAAAAAGTAGAGGTACAATTCCCGGTGGTTGTGAAGGCATTCCTAATAAATTGGGAAAATAATTAGTTGTTAGGGGATAGTGGGCATAGGTTTGGCTGTGCGTTGCGCGGGTTCCCCGCGTTGAAGCACCTGCCGTCATTGGGCATTGGGCATTGGGCATTTTTAATTTGGGTCAAAGGGTAAAGGAAAAAAGTGGAAAGGGGGATGGAGTCATATAAAATCAGTCGAAGAGAAGTGAAAATATTTCAACATTTTCCCTTTCCCCTTTCCCCTTTCCCCCTCTTCAAAGGG
>NZ_JTCM02000171.1 GCF_000817785.2 Hassallia byssoidea VB512170
TACTTGCCTTTTTACCATTCTTACGAATATGAGTTGATTCACACCTTGGACATTGCATAACGATCGCTTGAATTCATACTTCAATTATGCAACGCCCGAATTTGCTTAGTTTTGGCTAATCGTGAAGCGATCGCACCGATGATTGGTTGCAATGCCAAAAAGCGCAATTGCTTGTTTTGCCAAGAAACAAATTCGTTATTACGAATAACATCGTACCCATCTTTAGGCTGCCAATCGCTATAACCGCTGCTGATAGAAAGTAGTGTATCTCGCTGTCCTCGGTAGTATCTTTCACTACCTTTAATTGCCTCATCAATAATTTCCTCAGCAAGCACTTTTTGAGAGATATACCACCCGTGTTCCTCATAAAAAGCAACATCTTCAGCAGTTGGTAAAAGCGCTAGCAGTTCTTGGTTTAGATGTTGGGCATCGGGCATGGGGAATAGGGCATGGGTAATGGGTAATGGGTAATGGGGAACTACCAATTACCAATTACCTTTTTCCCAATTCCCAATGCCCCATGCCCCATGCCCAATTACCATTATCTAAACTTTTGCTTCCAAAGACTTGAGCAATTCTGTATTAACACCTGACTCGCGAATTAAAGCAATTTTGCCTGTTCTGGCTATTTCCTTTAAACCAAATTTTTGCAACACTTGCACGATCGCTACTATTTTACCTGGATCGCCCACAACTTCCAAAGTTAGGGAATCTTCTGCCACATCTACGACTCGCGAGCGAAAAATCTGAGATAATTCGATAATTTCTCCACGGTTGTTGCTATTTGCATTTACCTTCAACAGCATCAATTCTCGCTCTACACAAGGAGTCTCGGTAATGTCTTGCACCTTGAGGACATTCACTAGCTTGTATAATTGCTTGGTGAGTTGCTCGATTACGCGATCGTCACCTGGTACAACCATTGTAATCCGCGAGACTCCTCCCTGCTCGGCAGGACCTACGGCAAGGCTTTCAATATTAAAACCGCGACGGGCAAATAAACTAGAAATTCGGGAAAGAACTCCCGCTTCATCTTCTACAAGAACAGAAAGAGTGTGTTTCATCTTCGCGGCTGTTTTGGCTAGGGCGACATTTTTTTGACATCCTCCCGCCGCCTACCTCTTCGAGGTCAGGCGGGGGATTCCAAACTTCACAGTCTGGGTTTTCTGCTTCTTTGACTCTTGACTAGATATTTCTATCCCCGCCAGACCGTCTCCACAGACGTTTTGAAACACCGCTTGTCCATCGGCGTCCAGGCTTAAAAGTCCTCGCTTTTTCACTACTTGGGCTGCTGCTACATCCCTATCGGTTCGATATCCACAAACACAATCGTGTAAAGAGACACTTAAATCTTTTGGAGTGTGAGTATCACACATCGGACAGGTTTGAGATGTGCCATTGCAATCGACTCTGGCAAAGTACACGTCGCGCTGACAACATACCCAACTCAAAATATTTAGAAACTGACCGAAACCAGCATCCAAGGTATGCTTACATAGCATTCCTCTCGACATTGCTTTTAGGTTTAAGTCAAGAGCAAAAATCATCCCTGCTTGATTACAGAGATGATGGCTAAGTTGAAAATGCCAGTCCTTCCTTGAATTGGAAATATGTTCGTGCAATAGAGCTATTTTTTGGTTGAGCTTGCGCCAATTCTTACTACCTTTTTTCTTACGTTTTAACCGTCTTTGTAGCAATTTCAGCTTACTCTGGGTATCCACGAAGAAACGAGGTCTTTCAACCAATTCCCCTGACGATGTAGCAACAAAAGCGAGCAATCCGACATCAATTCCTAATGGTTCCCCATGAGGAGGTATATCAGGTACATTCACGTCGCATTGCAATGAAAGCATCACGTAATAACCAGATGCACGTTTAACAATCCGAGCCTGTTTTAAGGAAAACCCGTCAGGTATCGGACGAGATAAATGCATCTTGACCATACCAATACTAGGCAGTTTAATGATATCCCCTACTATATCTTTTTCATTCATTTGCGGAAATACAAATGAACGCATCTTCTTCTTAAAACGGGGAAACCCAAACCCTCTTGACCACATCGACACAAATGCTGTTTCAAGTTGCTTTAGAACTTGTTGCAACACTTGCGAATGAACTATTTTCAGGTGGGGATATTCTTTCTTGGCTGCGGTTAGTGCTTTGCACTGACTAGCATAGGTAGGTCGCTTGGTATCCGGTGGAATTATATATTCCGAGACGATACTACAAGCATTGATATCGCACTTCCTAGAGTTAGCCCAGTCTTTGCGTTCTCTTAATGCAAAATTCCACATCGAACGACAGATTGACAACCATCGGTCAAAAACCTGTATTTGTTCAAGCGTGGGAGCTAATTTGTACTCGTAGGTCAGTGTTATCATACAAATACAATATCATACTTTAGAAAATGAGTATATATTTTCTAAGGATGCTAACGCTTCGCTACACTTCGTGAACGCGATGAAGTCCCATCCGCGCTAGTCGCTGTGGTCTATTGATTATTGGTCGGCATTCATCTGTTCGGTTTTATTGCCTTGGGCAATCAGGTGGGAGCCTTCTGCCGACATCAAGGTAACGCAGACATCATCTGCTATCTTACGTTATACGTAACTACTAAATTTTTCGTCTAATCTTTCATTCTAAACCAAAGACATGTATTTTGTACAGTTTTTTTGGGAAGTTTTGCGGAAATCATACCGCCAACTAGATTATTCTCTTTTCATAGGTAGATGTCGATTTTCTGTGACAGCTTTTATACTCAAATTGTCATGAATTTTTAATAGGAGAAAAGCGTTTATGGGTTGGTTAAAAAGACTTTTTGGCATGGAAAAACCCCAAAATGCAGAAGTAAATCCTGAGCCGCAGCCAGTACCACAAGCTGTTAGTACTGCTGCTCCAGCTGCTACTCAATCAATTCCCCCAGAGCGCGTAGGGTTGAATGGAGAGTACGATCAAAGTGGTTTGGCAAAGCGGGTTGCTTTAGCGTTCGATCAAGATGCCCAACTCGATGATGTTGATACACTCTGGGTTGCTCAAACTAGCGGAACTGTAGTCTTAAAAGGCAAAGTTCCCAGCCAAGATATTTTAAACAAAATGGTTTCTGTAGCGCGATCGGTTAGTGGTGCTACTGGTGTTGATACTACTCAAGTGACAATTGGTTAGCAACTCGTAGTGAGGACTTTAGTCCTCTGCTTGAATAGCACTCTTCGTGCTTACCCTTCGGGTTCTGAAGTCGCTCATGGGGGAAACCACGGCAGGTGCTTTATGCCGGGGAACCCGTCCACCGCACTGCAGGACCAAGACCGCGCTGGCTCACTACATGTCTCAATCCAATCTAAAATAGCTTGGTTGACTCGTTCTGGACATTCGTCATGGGGACAATGACCCACATCTTCTAGGTTTAACAGTTGCAATTTATCGTTGTACTGAGTAAATCGATTCGCAAGTACTGGGGGAACAAATCGGTCTTTTTGTCCCCAAATTAACAACATGGGAATTGTTAAGGTTGGTAACACTGTCTTGACATTAGGACTAAAGTTAACACCGATCGCTGCTTTAAATAAAGCACTAAAAGCACGCGCCGAACCCCGGTCTTGAGGCGGACCTGCTAAAATTTCTATCAGTTCATCGGTGATCGCTTCTGGGTTAGCATAGGCTATACTTGCCCAACGACGCAAAATACTAGGCTGCCGGACAAAGTGAAATATCGGTTTGAGGATTAACGGGGAAGCGACAAGCTTTTTGATTGTCATGACTGCCGATCTGAGGAAAGCCGGGATCGCTTCTTGCTCTAATGACGGATCGGGTAAACTCATCATAACGATTCCTTGCACCATTTCTGAATGAGCGGCAGCGATCGCTAACGAAATCAGCGAACCATTGGAATTACCGATTAATACCACTGGTTGACGGATAAATGCTTTCCAAAAATCGTAAACTTGCTCTGCCCATAGTTCGACGCTGTAATTCACAGGTGCTTTTTCCGAAGCGCCAAAACCCAGCATATCTAAAGCATATACTGTATGGCGCGAGCCTAACACTTCTAAATTGTGTCGCCAATGACCAATTGAAGCGCCAAATCCATGCAGCAAAATTAAAGGTGTGTCTGAGTGGTTATTTTCGGTAGGGCGAATATACGTATAGCGGATTTGCCTACCCCGCCAAACCCAGTCTCTTTGATTACCAACTCTTTGCTGCCAGTGTACCTGAGCGGTCACACTTACCTCCAATTTATCAGCTGATTGTGATATTTACATGAAAATATACTGAAAAATAACAATATAAATTAATTGACAAAAATGTTACAATAGTTAAAGTTTATAACTGTTGTGTAATTTAGATTAACTATTGGGCAGAAATTCTCTCACAGTGAGTAGAATGACATATACCACAACCAATAAACTACTTTATGGATTAGCTACCATAGAACTATAGCTTATTTTTTGAGTTTCAGTCCTCAAGAAGCGCGATCGCGCTTATTGCTTGTTGAGGCGTACAACTCAACACCAAGTCCAATTCTTTACAACCAAACAGCCCCCAAAAATCATACATGACGCCTGTGATTGAGAAAAAAAGAACTCGCGATCTGCCTCAAATTAACGAAAGAATTCGCTTCCCGAAAATTCGGGTCATTGATACTGATGGCGCCCAACTAGGAATTATCACTCCTCAGGAAGCACTGCAACTAGCAGAAGAAAAAGAGCTTGATCTGGTGCTACTCAGTGACAAGGCTGACCCCCCGGTTTGTCGGATTATGGACTATGGTAAATACAAATTTGAGCAGGAGAAGAAGGCGCGGGAAGCCCGGAAAAAGCAGCACACCGCTGATGTCAAAGAAGTGAAGATGCGCTACAAGATAGAAGAACATGACTACAACGTGCGTGTCAAGCAAGCAGAGCGCTTTTTGAAAGATGGTGATAAAGTCAAAGCCACTGTGATGTTCCGAGGTCGGGAAATTCAACACAGCGACCTAGCAGAAACTTTGCTCAAGCGAATGGCTACTGACTTAGAGCCATTTGGTGAGGTACAGCAAATGCCCAAAAAAGAAGGGCGAAATATGATGATGCTCATATCGCCTAAGAAATAACGATCCGATTGTTTTAGAGAAGACTTTTTCTCTAAAACATAAATAAAATCGACTTATAGGTCGTTTAAATAAATTAACAAACGATAGTCCTGAACGCTGAGTGGGAAAGATAATACTCAGTTGCTCAGGACTTTTGCCATTTTTGGGGAATGGGGAGTGGGGCAGGGGGCAGGGGGCAGGGAGAGTTTGTCTTTTCGTCTTCCTTGTCTCCTCCCTCTCCCTTGTCTCCCTTGTCTCCCATCTCCCCATCTCCCCCATCCTCCCTACTCCCTACTCCCCACTCCCCACTCCCTAGAAAATACAACTTGCATGGAACTAAAAAATCTCTCTTTTGTTGCGAAAAATAAAGGTGTTCTGCTGCGATTGCTCAAGTGGGTGAATCTCCGACCGGAGGAGAGCGATCGCACATTGTTAATGTTTGCTTTTTATACAATTACATCTATAGGATTGCGCTGGTCTGAGGATAGTACGGTAGCGCTTTTTTTAGATCAATATGGCGCAAAGTCCCTGCCTTGGATTTATATTGCTAGTGCAGCGCTTGGTTCTATACTGGTTTTTTTTTATTCTTGGCTGCAAAAGATTTTTCCCTTGCGCTTGGTAATTGTGGCGATCGCACCTTTTATGGTCGTGCCACTAATTTTACTACCTTTTGGTTTGCAAGTTTCACCGTTTCAAGTCATTAGCATATTTCTACTGCGCTTGTGGGTAGATGCCTTTTACATTGTCAATGACCTCAATACCTCAATCGCTGCCAATCAACTATTTAATATTCGCGAGATTAAGCGCACCTACCCATTAATCAGCAGTGGTATTTTAGTTGCTGATGTCCTCAGTGGTTTTAGTTTACCTTTACTGCTGCTATTTGTCGGATTGCATAACGTCATCGTTCCCTTCGCTGCTGGGTTCATCGTTTTGGGAACTCTAATTCTCTGGTATCTCACTCACAACTACCGTCAAGCTTTTCCCAATGCTCCACAACGACTGATTCCCACAGCATCACGTTCTACAAGAAGCCGTCTCACAGGTCCTGTGAAGCGCTATGCATTGCTGTTGTTTGCGTTTTTTGCGTTGCTGCAAGTCATGGGGGTTTTAATCGACTTTCAGTATCTCACTCAACTGAAGTTAAATTATAACGACAAACAAATCGCCAGCTTTCTAGGGATATTTGGTGGAATTACCGGACTGTGCGAATTGATTATGCAGTGGTTTATCTCCAGCCGATTGCTTGAACGTTCTGGGGTGTTTGTTGCCGTTGCCACATTACCAGCTAGCGTAACAGTTTTGATACCAATAATTATTCCGATACTCGGTTTATTTGTGGTGATGCAAGGGGAAAACTTTTTCTGGGGTTTAGTGATTATCAAGTTTCTAGACGAACTTCTGCGCTATACCTTTGTCGCTAGTAGCGGACCATTGCTGTTTCAACCAATACCCGCGAAAATTCGTAGCCGAGTACAAACATTTTCCGGTGGGGTTGCGGAAGCGTTTGGTGCTGGGACGGCAGGTGTAGTGATTTTAGTTACTTTGTGGCTGTGTACGCGGTTTATGCCTATGACCGGACACGATTTAGTGTTATTGCTCTTAACAGCGATCGCTGGTGTGATTTGTCTTGGTGTAATTTGGTTGCTGCAAAAAGGCTATGTTGAACTGTTAGTCTCAAGTGCAGAACAAGGTCAAATTAGTGCTTCAAATATAGATTTGCCACTATTCAAGCAGGTGGTAGTAAAAACTTTAGCAGAAAAAGGCACAGAAACAGATAAACGCTCTTGCATTGAACTTTTATCTCAATTTGACCTTCAAGGCGCCGCAGAAGTTTTAGCATCCTTGTTAGTGAAGCTATCCCCAGATTTACAGAAGTCGAGTTTGGAGGTGATGCTGAATGCAGGTGCAAATGCAGCTTATTTACCTGAAATTCGCACTTTATTAGCACAGCGTCAAGAAATTACCCCAGAAGTTTTTGCTCTTAGCTTACGCTACATTTGGCTAGCTGAACAAAATCCAGATTTAGGGAAATTAGAAGAGTATCTGCACCCGCAAGAAAATTCACTTATCCGAGGTACTGCTGCTGCCTTGCTGTTACGTCAAGGAACACCAATGCAAAAAGTAGCAGCAATGCATACTCTGCGAAAAATGCTGACTCACAAACTTGAACTTGAACGGATGAATGGAGTCAAAGTATTAAGAGGATCTGTTTATTTACAAGCGCTGCGAATTCACATTCCCAATTTATTGCAAGATGACTCTTTACGGGTGCGTCGTGCTGTATTAGAAATGATTGTCGCAAACCAATTAGAGGAATATTATTCAGCATTATTAGCAGGGCTTTGCTATAAATCAACTCGCAATACAGCAATGCTTGCCTTAGTGCAATTAGAAAACGAAGCTTTACCGATGTTGTTGAGCCTTGCTACTAATATTTATAAACCGGATGTAGTGCGAATGTACGCTTGGCGCACTATTGGTCAAATTCCCACCCTGGAAGCAATGGATATTTTATGGGAGCAATTAGAAATATTTCGGGGTACAAGTAGAGATCATATCCTTAACATTTTACTTAAAAGGCATAAACAAGAAGGAATTGTCAGTTTAGTGGATGCGTTACATCAAAGTAAAGTTGAAAGGTTAATTGAGCAGGAATTAACCTTTTTAGCGGAAATTTACGCTGCTTATATAGATTTTAAAACTCAAGGCGAAGTCTACGCCGCTTATATAGATTTTAAAATACAAAATACTCTGGAAAAATCACCAAAAAGTGAAAGAGTAATTACTATACTATCGTTGATGGAACACGCACTTTTAGAATTAGAAATTGATGTGAAAGAGCGATTGCTGATGTTGCTGAAACTGCTTTACTCTCAGGACAATGTTCAGGCAGCGGCGTTTAATCTTCGGTCTCAATCAGCGGTAAACTTAGCACGGGGGTTAGAAATTTTAGAGCATACAGTCAATTTGCCGAGTAAATCTGTGTTGGTGAATATTTTTGATCGGCGATCGCCTGAAGAAAAACTACAGCATTTGGTGTCTAAAGGAATGGCTGAATATCAACAAATGTTATTAAGCGATCGCACTCGCAGATTGATCAGCTTGGGAAATTTACTTTCCGATTGGTGCTTGGCTTGCTGTTTTCATTTTGCCCAAGTTGCTTGTATTCGATTGACAATTCCGGAAATTATCGCAACTTTGCGTCATCCTACCGGATTTGTGCGAGAAGCAGCGATCGCGTATTTAAGTGTAGTTTCACCCCGCGTCCTTTTAGAACTTCTACCTCAGTTAAAAAACGATCCACACCCTCTAGTAATTGCTCAAGTTAAAAAGTTGATTGAAAATAATTATGCTAACTAGCGTTGACCGTTTATTATTTGTTCGTCAAGTCCCGATTTTTGAGAAACTGCGGGATGATTTTATTGTTAGATTGGCTTCGGTGATGGATGAACTTTCGTTTCCAGCTAATTATGGCATTTTTAAACAGGGAGAAGAAGGGCGATCGCTTTACATTGTTGTTTCCGGTAAAGTTAAAGTTCATATCGGTGATAAACTTCTGGCAGAAGTCCCTAAGGGAAAATACTTTGGCGAAATGGCAGTATTTGATACCGAACCTCGTTCTGCCTCCGCAACTACTTTAGAACCTTGTGAATGTTTAGAACTAACGCAAGAGCAACTATACGACGCGATTGAAGAAACTCCAGAAATAGCTGTAAATATTATTCGTGAACTATCTTGTCGCATTCGAGAACTTAACCAGAAAATCAATGCGATCGCCCTGAAAAATTAGCCTTGGACTGAACCCGGACAAAAATGGACAGGCTTCATCCTTTGTGACTCGCTATCGTGTTGAGGATCTTTAAAACAAGCCTGTCCATTTTTGTCTA
>NZ_JTCM02000027.1:0-35362 GCF_000817785.2 Hassallia byssoidea VB512170
AGACAAATGTGGACAGCCTTCTTCCGAGTGACTGGTTGGGTGTTGAGGATCTTTAATACAAGGCTGTCCACATTTGTCCGGGATTAGCCCAAGGGGAGAAGTTTGGCAGCGCAATACGGGAAAGCCTGTTGCACAAATATTGAGTACTGGTGACATGGAAACGACAGTGCAAACCAGTTCAAGTGAATTGGAAAAGCTTGTGAGTTTTATAATCAGAATCGTAGTGTTTTACTCTTAGCGTTGATATCGATATAATCAAAGTCTCCGGTCTAACATAACCTCTGAGACAGACGAGAATTTGCTACTATCAAGGCAGCTAATTTGAAGATGCTTGTGACCCTGGCAATTGTGGCTGAAACTGATTCTCAGCAAATGAGGATGGTGTGATTCTTATCGGCAAAACCCGCAGGAAACTGTATATTAAATTACTAAACTATCAGCAAAAAAAAAGAGTCTAATTTAGACTCTGAAAAAACTTAGGGGCGGACATTCGTCCGCCCCTATTAAAATCAGGTGACACCAAAGACAATCACTAAGCCCAAAACTGCCCCAAACACAATCAAGGCATAGAATTGAGCGCGACCGTTTTCTAGGTATTTCAGACCTTCACCACTAACTAGGGTGAAAAAGCCTGTGAGGTTAACAGCACCATCGACAACGCGGAAGTCAACTTCCATGACTTGTCTGGCTACGCGACGCAAGCCCAGGACAAAGACACGATGGTAAATGTCATCAAAATACCACTTGTTAAGAGATAGCTCGTAAAGCGGTTTGATTTTTTCGGCGATCGCACTAGCATCAATCTTGCGCCACAGATACATAAAAGATGCCAATGTAATCCCAATCAAAGCGATTCCTACTGAATTTCCCGCCATAATGTAAAATTCCGTCGGGTTGAACTCGGCGGTTTTTTCCATTACTTCGGCGAGGGTTTCGCTGGGAGGAAAGATAAATTCCTCAAAGTAGTTGGCGTAAGGTGTTCCCACCAAACCAATCAACATCGAAGGAATCGCCAGCACCACTAAAGGCAAAGTCATTGTCCACGGCGATTCGTGAGGAGAATCACTATGATGTCCGTGAGAATCATGTGCCTCTAATTCGCCATGTTTCATCGCCCCAGGACCAAAAACAGGGGTTGCTGCCTCTTCTGTCTCTAATTCCAGAACGATTGTGGCTGCTTTCTTCAGTTTTTGCTTAATTTTCTGGTCATTGCCTCTAAAGTTGCCTTCAAATGTCGAGAAATACATTCTAAACATGTAAAAAGCAGTAATGCCGGCAGTTAACCAGCCGACAAACCAAAGAAATGGGCTAGCTTGAAAAGCTTGTCCCAAAATTTCATCTTTTGACCAGAAACCTGCAAAAGGTGGGATACCGGAAATTGCCAAGCAACCGATAAAGAAGGTAATTGCGGTATATGGCATATACTTCCGCAGTCCTCCCATCAAGCGCATATCCTGCGCCAAAACGGGGTCGTGCCCAACGACACCTTCCATCCCATGAATTACCGAACCAGAACCTAAGAACAGCATTGCCTTAAAGTAGGCGTGAGTCATCAGGTGGAAAAGTCCGGCAGAGTAAGCGCCTACTCCCATCGCCATCACCATGTAACCGAGTTGGGAGATGGTAGAGTAAGCTAAACCCTTTTTGATGTCGTTTTGGGTTATGGCAATTGTCGCCCCCAAAAAGGCGGTGAATGCCCCAGTATAGGCGATGACGTTCATTGCCGCTGGGACGTGTTCAAAGACTGGGTACATCCGGGCGATGAGGAAAACACCCGCCGCGACCATTGTTGCTGCGTGGATTAAGGCAGAAATGGGGGTGGGACCTTCCATCGCATCTGGCAGCCACACATGCAACGGGAATTGGGCTGATTTGGCTACCGGACCCAAAAATACTAAAATCGCAAACAGAATGGCGAGGGCATTGCTGATCGAACCTGATTCTACAAGTTGTGCGAGGCGATCGCCCATTACCTGAAAATCAAAGCTTCCTGTCGCCCAAAAAAGCCCTAAAATACCCAACAGCAAACCAAAGTCACCCACGCGGTTGGTAACAAATGCTTTTTGAGCTGCATCTGCTGCTGACTTGCGATCGTACCAAAACCCGACCAGCAAGTAAGAACACATCCCGACTAGTTCCCAGAATATGTAAATCTGTACTAAGTTGGGGCTGACCACCAAACCCAGCATTGAAGAGCCAAACAAGCTGAGATAAGCGTAAAACCTTACATATCCTGGGTCGTGAGCCATGTAGCCATCGGTGTACACCATGACCAAGAAGGCTACCGTTGTCACAATCACCAGCATCAGGGCTGTTAGGTGGTCAATAGTGTAGCCCATGTTCAGGTGAAAATTGCCAGCAGCCGCCCATTCTATAGTGCGGATATAAGGCGCATGTCCTTGAAGTTGACTCCACAGCAAGGCAAACGACAGCCCCATTGCTATCCCCACCAGGGAAATAATAAACGCCGCGTTTAGCTTTCTGGCTGCGTTTGTCACCTGATTCATCGAGATTAACCCTAGACCGACCAGCATCGCCCCTAAAAGAGGTAATACCGGAATCAGCCAGGCATACTGATAGATAACTTCCATCACTGACGCCTACATTTATAATTCTTCACGTTCGCGTTTGACAGTTTTGCCCAAAGGCATCTGTCCAGGTCGCAACTGTTAATAATTGTGACACACACCTTTTAGCATAAAATACCCCACCCGACGGTTGTTAGGTGAGGTAATTAAGCATGGTTTTAGATTTGGGGCAATGGGGAGACAAGGAGAGGGGGGGATGGGGGGATGGGGAGACAAGGGAGACAAGGGAGACAAGGGAGAAAAAAATTTATCTTGTCCTCCTTGTCCTCCTTGTCCTCCTTGTCCTCCTTGTCCCCACGCCCGTCGCCCTTGTCCCCTTGTCTTTATGCCGTCCGACAACCTAAATCGGCTGTTTTTGCGGTGCTGTAGGTTTTAGGGCGATTAGTATAACTAACTTTTATTTCTTCTAACGCTTGGCGTAAATCCTCTCGTCCACGAAAACAGTCTAGACGTTCCCGGACAATCCCATTTTCTATCAACAGTAAAGTTGGCAGTGATTTTAGCCGATAAGTGGTAGAAAGTTTAAAATTTTGATCGGCGTTAACTCCAACCAATTTTATTTCTTCGCCACATTGAGTTTTAAACTGCAACAACAGCGGTTGGATTATACGACATAAGCCGCACCAAGGCGCTTCAAAATTTACTAAAACAGGAATTGGAGATTCTAAAACTTCTTGATTAAATGTCCGCTCACTGACCAACAACACCATGATGCCTCTACAATTACAGGGTTTTTATATCAAACTAGCCATCAGCAGAAAGATTTGGCGCTTCAATACGGTTCTGCAAATAGACTGTTCCAGAGCACAAATAATTATGCGAAAAACAAGCGCGTTTATTTTGCGCTGATAAAAAAGCCAGCGCGAAGCTCTCACGGTGGCTTTTTTAGATTTTCAACTCCTGACTGCCTCTGGGGAGAGATTTTAAACTGTTTTCTCATCTAGTTTTTACTTTGGTAAAAGACTTGCAATTACCAATCTCAAATCTCGCTCATCTCATCGCGTCCCCCACTGACAGATGTTTTAACCAATCCTACAGGGAATTGGCTAGCAATTGAGAAGATGATATCTTCATCTATTTACTTTCAATTGCTGGTTACTGCTATTGGGGTCTACCTAAAATAACCATTGTACCTTACTACTCGCCTGAATCAATAGGGGGTGTGACCACCAAAGTAGACCGATAAAAGCAGCGACTCCCAGGTAAGCGGGGCGGAGAAATTCCTGCCACTTAAGAGATTGACGGCGGTCGAGAACAGCTAGAAAAGGAATAATTGAAGTTCGCTGTTTGACGATTTCAAAGGCTTCGCCGTAACGCGATGCTAAACGGCGATCGCCATGCCAAACTCCAAATAAGTGATGCAGCACTAACCCCACCGAAGTAACAAGAGTAAAGCTGGTACCGAGCCAAAGGGTATGAGCGACACACCAAATTATCTGCCCCACCATCTGCGGATGACGAGTAATCCGAATAATGCCCGTTTCGTAGAGGTGGACGGAGGGCTTTTGAATAGCAGCAATTTCTAGTAGATTGAATGTAGCCGGATACAAAAACAAAAACGAAATCGCTGAAAGCACCCAAACTACTGTTTTTACTCCCGGCACACCTTGGACTTGCCAAAGTTGCCAGCCATCATAACGGTGGTTAATAAAGTAAACGATTAAGATTACAGCTAAAGGCAGGCTGAGTAACGCGAAAAAAACGCGATAGAGCCTAGGTCCAATTTGTTTTTCGGCAAACGGACGCAAGGCAGCTCCTCCACTGTGGGCGATCGCAAAAACTAGTTGTAACCCCAACATGACAAAATGACTGTTGGTTAACCAATTGCTCAACATCATATACACAGGTGAAGTAATTTAAAGAAAACGCCCATTAAGTACAACCAATACCACAAAGTATTCAAAAGGGGACTTTCGTCAAGATGTTGTGCTACTGTCTTTTTCGATTAAAGCTCAAAGTTTAAGATGCAATAAATTGCATTCGCCGTTTTTTGGTAAAATGCTACTTTTTTGTTGCAACTGCTGCTCATGCTCATGCGTTTTGTGGGTTTAGCCTTATGTCTGACCTTCCTTTCACTTTAGATCAATTGCGTATTCTCAAAGCGATCGCCGTCGAAGGAAGCTTTAAGCGTGCCGCTGATAGCCTCTACGTCTCTCAGCCCGCTGTGAGTTTACAAGTTCAAAACCTAGAACGGCAACTAGATGTACCTTTATTCGACCGTGGAGGACGTCGCGCACAATTAACCGAGGCGGGGCACTTACTTCTGAGTTACGGTGAAAAAATTCTCACCCTATGTCAAGAAACTTGCCGCGCTATTGAAGATTTACAAAATCTCCAAGGCGGAACTTTAATTGTTGGTGCTTCTCAAACTACTGGCACTTATCTGTTGCCGAGAATGATTGGCATGTTCCGACAAAAATATTCAGATGTGGCGGTGCAATTGCATGTCCACTCTACCCGTCGGACTGCCTGGAGTGTCGCTAACGGACAGGTAGATTTGGCAATCATCGGCGGCGAGATTCCGGGCGAACTGGCAGAATCTTTGGAAATTATTCCTTACGCCGAGGATGAGCTAGCGCTGATTTTACCTGTTTTGCATCCTTTTGCCAAACTAGAAACGATTCAAAAAGAAGACCTATATAAATTACAATTCATTGCTCTCGATTCTCAATCTACTATTCGCAAGGTAATCGACCAAGTGCTAGCACGCTGCGATATTGATGCAAGGCGTTTTAAATTTGAAATGGAACTCAATTCCATAGAAGCAATTAAAAATGCCGTGCAATCTGGCTTGGGGGCTGCCTTTGTTTCTACTAGCGCGATCGCTAAAGAATTACAAATGGGTGTCCTACACCGCGCTCCAATTGAAGGCGTTGTTGTCAAGCGTACACTGTGGTTAATTTTTAATCCCAATCGGTACAGATCCAAGGCGGCTGAAGCCTTTAGCCGAGAAATTTTGCCTCAGTTCGCTACCCCTGGATGGAATCAAGATGTGTTAAAATCATCACCAAAAAACATCGTCGTAACTACATTAGATATAGCGATGCCAAGCTCTGATTAAAGCTAAGATTTTGTCAATAGTCACTCATTCAAGGGTCAAAAGTCAAAAGTCAAGGGTCAAAAGTCAAAACTAGAACACTGATGTAGATGCGTATCTTGAAGGAAAATTCGCTTCGGGCAAAACCGTGTACAAAAATAGTGGCGCAACTGTTAGGTGGATGATTTCCACCGCTTTTTCCCGTGTCCTTTTAAAGGTAAATATTCGCTCTTTTAATATCTTTGGACTATTGACTTTGGACTATTGACTTTGGACAAAGGACAACAAACCAAAAAAATGGAAGTTTACTGCACTCGTCCACGCTGCCCTCGCCCACAAAATTATTTTACGGATTTAGACGATAACACAACTTTGAAAACAGTACAGCAAAAATACTGCACTACTTGTGGAATGCCGCTGTTACTGGATGGACGATATGTACCGCTGAAGTTGCTGGGTAGAGGAGGGTTTGGAGCCGCTTTTTTGGCACGCGATCGCCGAATTCCCGGAATGCGTCAATGTGTAGTTAAGCAATTCCAACCCGCAGGAAATTTAACTTCTATTCAACTGCAACTAGCACAACAGTTGTTTGAACGAGAAGCAGATGTTTTAGCGCAAATAGGCAACCAAAGCGAGCAAATTCCTGACTTATTTGCTTATTTTGAAATAACAGTTAAAAGCTGGCAATCAGAACAGCAAGAGCAATTTTTTTATCTGGTACAAGAATATATTGATGGACAAAATTTAGAGGAAGAATTAGCTCAAAGAAATCAATTCACTGAAGAAGAAGCCTTAGAAGTGCTGCGAGAAATTCTCAAAGTGCTAAAGTTTGTCCATAATGAAGGCATTATTCACAGAGACATTAAACCCTCTAATATTATGCGCGATCGCCACGGCAAATTATACTTGCTGGATTTTGGCGCAGTTAAGCAAGTAACTAATGCCCCAACTGGGTTTGGTGGTTCTACCGGAATATATTCTATGGGATTTGCACCTCCCGAACAAATGTCTGGAGGTCAAGTATATCCCTCTACAGATTTATATGCTTTAGCTGTAACAATTCTCACCTTACTGACAAAGAAGGAAGCAAATCAGCTATTTGATGGTTATAGCAACCAGTGGAAATGGCGATCGCTTGTATCTATCAATTCAGGCTTGGCTGATATTTTAGATAAAATGCTATTGCCAGCCGCAAATCAACGCTTTCAGTCGGCACAAGAGGTTCTTTCAGCGTTAGATTCACTTTCTATACCCCCAACACAACTGCGTCCCTCAAAAGCAACTGTACCAAAGTTATCGTCACAAACACAACCACCACAAGCACCTATTGTTCCCCCACCAGCTAAACCAGTATTTTCGACAATTGAGTTATTGAGTGGTGCAGCGTTTAGTGGATTTGAGGGTGCATTGATAGCGATCGCTCTTTTAAGTCTACTCAAATCGCCAGAAATTACTCTAGCTGTTTCCTGTGTAATTTTAGGGATACTGATTTTTGCCCAAACACGGCGATGGATTGAAAAGCTTGATTTGTTAATTATTGCTGTAATTACTTTTGTACCTATCTATTTTATCCCCATTTTACATGCTTCTCTAAGCTCTAAGGAAGTGCTAATTTTCGCAGTTGCAGCTGGGTTAATAGCCATTGCAGTTACAGCAATATTTCGTCTGATATATAAATTATTATCTTTGATATTTTAAATACAGTTAACTACTTTAAAAAAATATTATGTCCCAAAAGAACGAAACTACTGTTCTTGTTTTGGCTCTGTTAATTACATTGGGAGTTGTCGGAGGTGGTTTGTGGTTATTTAAAGACAATATTATATCACAAAATCAACCTAATCCTAATTCGCAGTCAAATAAAAATCAAGAATCAATTAAAGACCGAATTAGTTTTGGGGAAAAAACTTTAATAGCTCTTGAAGTAACCCCAGCGAAAAAAGAAGGTGTAGAAGCGATCGCACGGGGAAGTTATGAAAAAGCGATCGCTCCTTTGACAGCAGCTTTAAAACTAAACCCTAACGACCCAGAGGCGTTGATATTTCTTAATAATGCCCGAATTGGCTCGGCAAAAAACTACACAATTGCAACATCTTTGCCTATTGGTAACGATCCAAATACCTCTTTAGAAATTTTACGCGGTATCGCTCAGGCTCAAAATGAAATAAATGCCTCTGGAGGTATTAAGGGAGTTTTTTTGAAGGTAGGGATAGCCAACGACGATGACAATCCGGAAATATCCAAGCAAATCGCTACAACCTTAGTTAAAAATCCCGAAGTATTAGGTGTAATTGGTCCTAATACCAGCGATGCAACTTTAGCCGCAGGCACTGTTTATACTTCCGGGAAACTTGTAGCCATCACTCCCACGAGTACTTCTGTTAAGATTTCTAACTTGAGTCCTTACGTTTTTCGTACAGTTCCCAGTGATTTCATTGCTGCGAGAAGTTTAGCCAACTACATGGTAAACAAGTTGCAGAAAAGAAATGCAGCGGTTTTTTTCAATTCCCAAAGTAACTACAGCCAATCGCTCAAATCTGAGTTTGTCTCATCTGTGTCTTTGAATGGTGGACAAGTATCGAATGAATTTGACTTATCCCAAGCAAATTTTAGTGCGGCTAGAAGTGTAGAACAAGCCATTAAGCAAGGTGCAGAAGTTTTGATGTTAGCTTCTAACGCTAATACTCTCGACAAAGCATTGCAAGTAGTTCAAGTTAACGATAAACGGTTAGCTTTGCTGGGGGGAGATGATGTTTACATGTTGAAAACTTTAGAACTTGGGCGTGAAAAAGCTGTAGGAATGGTGGTAGCAGTTCCTTGGCATATTGATGGCAATCTTTCTTCAGACTTTCCTCAAAAGTCTCGCCAATTGTGGGGTGCTGATGTGAGTTGGCGAACTGCTTTATCATATGACGCGACAAAAGCATTGATTGCCGCCATAGAACTTAATCCAAACCGCGAGGGGGTACAGCAAGCACTTACCTCGTCTAACTTTTCTGCAACCGGTGCTTCGGGTGCGATTCGGTTTTTAGCATCAGGCGATCGCAATGCACCAGTTCAACTTGTGAAAATCGCTCCCGGTACTCGTTCTCGTACTGGGTATGACTTTGTGCCAATACCACAATCTGCAATAAAAAATTAAAAATTAACCAATCGTTAACCTATAACCATCAGCAAAATGTCACATTGCGTTTATGGACAAAAATTAAAACAAATATTATGTCCCAAAAACATCAAGCTAATGAAACAACAGTTTTAGTTTTAGCTTTAACGATCACACTCGGATTGGTGGGGTGTGTGCTTTGGTGGTTGGCTAACAACTTTCCCAATAATTCATCGTTGCAAGTCGTACAGTCAAATCGTGAAAGTAATACTTTTGCCCAAGTGCCAAACGTTCCCTCTGGATTATTTAGCTATGGGGGTAGCACTACTTGGGCATCTATCCGAAGAGAAGTTGAACCACTGATTCAAACTGCCCAACCGCAATTTCGGTTACGCTACACAGATCCCACCACAGGTGCCCCTGGTACTACTTCTGGGATCAAGATGTTGTTGAGTAACCAATTGGCTTTCTCTGAATCCTCTCGTTCAATTAAACAAGAGGAATACCAGCAGGCACAACATCTGAATATTACCTTAAAAGAAATTCCGGTGGCGATTGATGCCATTGCGATCGCAGTTAATCCCAATCTTAATATCCCTGGTTTAACCCTCGCCCAGCTAAAAGACATTTACACAGGCAAAATTACTAACTGGAAACAGGTAGGGGGTCCAGAATTAGCAATTATACCGTACTCTCGGCATCTCGAAGACGGAGGCACTATCCAATTCTTTGAGGAAAATGTCTTAGAGAAAGAAAAGTTTGCAGCAAATGTGCAGTTTATCCCCAGGACAACTCAAGCTTTACAAGAAGTGGCGAAAAATCCAGGTGGCATTTACTATGCCTCTGCCCCGGAAATAGTCGGACAATGTACTGTTAAACCCTTGCCAGTTGGTCATCAATCAGATCGTGTCATTCCACCTTACAAAGAGCCTTTCGTTTCCCTAAAACAATGTCCGCAACAGCGTAACCAAATAAATGCAGCTGCCTTTCAAAGTGGTGAATACCCCATCACCAGACGGTTATTTGTGATTGTTAAGCAAAATGGTCAAAGCGACCAGCAAGCTGGAGAAGCCTACGTCAACTTGCTCCAGACGGCTCAAGGTAAAGAATTAATCACAAAAGCTGGATTTGTCACGATTCGCTGATACAGCAATGCAACGCAGTGGCGATCGCGCTTTGTGGTAGTGGTATAAAATCTTTAATTGACGGTCAACTGACATTTGCCCAGTCTTCTCGACCAGTTGAAGCTCAAGAGTTAGCTTTCTACCAAGAACCATTTGTAACCGCGTCATTATGTCCTAATAAACGGAACAAGCTGAACATTGAGGCTTTCCAGTCAGGAAGTTACCCGATTACTGGCAATCTGTTTGTGGTAGTCAAACAAAATGGTCAAATCAAGCAGCAAGCAGGTGTTGCTTACGCCAACTTGCTGCTGACCGAGCAGGGACAGGAACTGATTACCCAGGCTGGGTTTGTCAAAATTCGCTCTCCCCCAGCTGGTAGTAGGCGCTCTTGGTGCGCTTTAGCCGACTCTATTAATAGACTCTGCTGGCAAGCAAATGAGATTATCCCCTTGGGTGAGGATTAAACCGCGCTGACGCAACTTACCCATCAAGCGGGTGACGGTGACACGAGTCGAACCGATCGCGCTGCCAATTTGGGCATGGGTGAGGGGGAACGGCAGACAATAGCCGCGAATTACATCGGGGTCTGTTTCGCTCATTGACGGCTCACCATATTCCTCAATCAATAATGTGAGGAATCCTAAAAGTCGATCAATTGTGCGTCGTTGTCCCAAGGCACTCAGCCACAGCAGCTTGCGCTGGTGCTGATACCTAAAGGCATCCATAACTTCGCGGCGGAAATGGGGCCAGTTGTCTAGGTCGTGCCAGTACATCCAAAGCACGGCAGTTTGGTCAACATGGGCGTAGGACTGGAGTGTAAATGGTGATTGGGCAACAATTTCAAATGGCTGTCCTGCCCCGACAAAACCCAAGAAAGCTTCTTCAGGGGTTCTGTTGATTCGTCGAGACGTTAGCTGACTTGCAGTCGCGCTAACCTGGGCGGTGCCTACCATGCGGATCGCACCCCTTTGCACCAAATATAGCAATCCAGGTCTAGCTGGAATGCGCTCATCTTTGCTAAAGGTACGGCAGCGATAGTGTTCTTGAGCCCAATCAATAATTCGTTGCCAAGTCAGAAAAGGGCGTGATGCCTCAGAAAAGGAGGATGGAGATTGCATAGGTAACAAAGAGCGTTCGGCTGAAGACAAAGACGTCATAAAAAGGTGCAAGGAGTGTCTTTGCGTTGGTGATGTAGGCTTAACGCCTAACAGCGCCAGCCATCTTTAAGGATAGAAAGCAATTTGCTCTCTACACTTTTGTTATAACTTTACTGTACTATGATGGTAGTAAAGTTTACTTACTATTAATCAAATTTTGCACAATTCTCATTTTTCTCTATCTAAATTAAAGTTCTGTCTAAAGATAGATGACATTATAGCAATAATCTGAAGGGTTAAGGGTTAAATGGTAGTCATCTGTGCATAAAAAGCTACAAGTAAGTAATAATACAGCAATTAAACAGTTAATTTACAGTCATCTGCTATCAGCATTGAGTATTTATACTAATACAGACAGCATACTTAGTAGAGAGAATCATAAAATTCCTCTATATAAAAGTAGAGATATTAATAGAATTTTATATATATCCGGGGTGGCTTTACAGCTGTCAAAATCTCAGAATCGTAACGCAATTGAGATTGCTTGTGCGATCGCCTCTCATTTATCAGCGAATTGTGGCGACGAATTTATCATCGAAATTGTTCCCCCAGGTTACATTCATTTCGTCTTAACCGATCCTATTTTAGCTGCTTGGTTGCAGCGGCTGGTTGAGGGGAGGTGGGGAGAGGGGGAGAGGGGGAGAGGGGGAGATGGTGAGTCCAGCGCCGTGCGCGGGTTCCCCGCGTTGAGGAGCCAGTGCGTTGCGGGGGTTCCCAAGGCAGCTTTTGGGGGGAAGCTTCCCCCCAAAACGTGCCGCCCCGTTGTAGCACCTGGCGTGCGACTGGCGAACCCGGAGGGGGAGAGGGGGGGACAAGGAGAGGGGGGGATGGGGGAAAGGGGGGGACAAGGAGAAACCTTAATCGAAAATTCTTCACATTTATTTGCAGTTCAATACGCTCATGCTCGCTGCTGCTCGCTGATGCGGCTGGCTGAACAAGAGGGGTTGATTCAACTTAATGAACCAAATACTAGTTCAGGTATGTTCTGTGTAATTTCTCCTTCTTCGATAGCTTGGCTCAACTGCGATCGCAAACTTCGCTCTTGTCATTCTGCTTCTTTTCGGCTAATTTCTCAGTTAGTACAAGTGGTAGATGATTTAGAATGTCCCGATCAAGCTGGTTCGGTTAACTGGGAAAAAGCAGCGATCAATTTGAGCCAAGCTTTTGAAGTTTTCTGGTGCAACTGTAGAATTTGGGGTGAGGTGAAAATTACCTCACCAGAGCTTTCTCAAGCCAGATTAGGATTAGTTATAGCTACTCAGTCTGTATTAAGGTTTTTGTTAGAAGAAAAATTAGCCATCTTTGCTTTAGTTGAATTATGAGTATAAAGACAAAATTAAAAAGTTTTGTAACAGATATTGACTATTAGAATATCTCAGGCTATATTATCTGGTGTGTGAGGAGCGAACCAGCAAGGGCACCGAGACGAAACACGGCCAGTCGTCGGTGTCCTTTCTGATTTTTTGGTTAGTTATTCGTTACTAATAATTAATAACGAATAACTAACGTTTACAGCAAAAACTTTTCAATTGCTGTGGCAGCTCCATCTTGTTCGACGCTAGGAGCTACCCAAGTCGCGATCGCTTGAACTTCTGCTGGTGCATTGCCCATCGCTACACCAATACCAGCGTACTCTAGCATTTCCAAATCATTGAAGTTATCGCCAATAGTCATGACGTTAGTTCTTTGTAATCCGAGCATTTCTTCAGCTAGGTAACGTACAGCAGTTCCTTTATTGACTAAAGGATTAGTCGCTTCAAAAAAAGTCGCCACAGATGTAGTGAGATACAATTCAGCGGGGGTGTAAAGCGATCGCAAATTCCCCAGCAAATCTTTGATAATATCTATGTCATCGCACAAAGCTAAAATCTTTGTCGGTTCATTGCTTAAAGAAGAACGCAAGTCACCCACAACTATCGGGACAATACCAGAACGTTCGGCATAAATTTCAGTTTCTCTTGTTAATTCGCGCACATACAATTCATCGTTGATGTAGAAGTGAACAGATAAAAGCGATCGCAGTTCTGGTTGTTCAAAATAATCTAGTAGTTTTTCTGCCATTTCTCTAGAAACAGTTAAATGGCGATGAATTTTTTGCGTAATTGGATCTTGAATCCAGGCTCCTTGATAAGCTAATAATGGCAGGGTAGAGTTAAGTTGTTGGTGGAAACGCAAGGCAGAACGATACATTCTACCAGTAGCGATCGCTACTTTGATTTTCTTTGCTTTGACAGCTGCGATCGCTTGAAGAACTTTTGAGGTGAGGTTGTTAGATTCGCCGGCGATCGTACCATCAATATCTACAACTAGTAGTTTAATGTCTGTTGCCGCTGAGTTAGTGGCAGATGCTTTATGCATAAATTTCCTAAGTTTTGAAGTCACAGTTAGAGATTAGCAGGAGACTTGATAATTATTAACAAACGTCGCGAATCCTCAGATGAGGCAAACTCGTTTCCAAATGAGAATTGGTGTGTAAATATTTTGACGTTGGTTTGAAATTTATTCGCGCATCAGGGAATACTAAATCCGGAAGCCTCAACGATTAAATAACATGGCTAACATAAGAGTGAGTATTCCCGGATATCAAGTCAGTGAAGAACTGTACAACGGTTCTAGAACCGTAGTTTATCGGGGATATCGAGAAACTGACTTTTTACCAGTGGTGATTAAACTGCTGAAAAATCCTTATCCCAGTTTCAGCGAACTGGTGCAGTTTCGCAATCAGTATACCATTGCCAAAAATCTCAACTCACCCCTAATCATCCAAACTTACAGCTTAGAACCCTACCAAAATGGCTATATGTTAGTGATGGAAGACTTTGGGGGGATTTCTCTAAAAGAATGGGGAGTGGGGAGTGGGGAGTGGGGAGTGGGGGGAACTCTAGAATCTCTAATGGAGTTTTTGCAGATAGCGATCGCCCTTTCTAATACTTTAGATATTCTCTACCGATCGCGCATTATTCATAAAGATATTAAACCGAGCAATATTTTAATTAATCCTCTAACCAAACAAGTTAAATTAATTGACTTTAGTATTGCATCTCTGCTGCCAAGAGAAACTCAAACCCTAATTAGTCCAAATGTGTTAGAAGGGACACTCGCTTATATTTCTCCAGAACAAACGGGAAGGATGAATCGGGGGATTGACTACCGTACTGATTTTTATTCTCTTGGTGTCACTTTGTACGAATTATTGACGGGAGAATTACCATTTACGTCAAACGACCCGATGGAGTTGGTACATTGTCATATTGCAAAACTTCCGCCATCCCTTCGGGAAGTCAAAAGTCAAAAGTCAAAAGGAGCCAGTGTGTTGGGGAGACAGCGCCGTGGGCGGGTTTCCCGACTTGAGGCGACTGTCGTCGGCTCTGCCGACTTGAAGCAACTGGCGTTCAAAAGTGAAGAGATTCCGCAAGTGTTGTCAGATATTGTCAGAAAATTGATGGCTAAAAATGCTGAAGACCGCTATCAGAGTGCATTCGGGCTAAAATTTGATTTAGAAACTTGTTTGTATCAACTTAAAGAAACAGGTATTATAGAGAGTTTCCCAATTGCACAACGGGATGTGTGCGATCGCTTTATTATCCCCGACAAACTTTATGGACGAGAAACAGAAGTAGAAATTCTACTCCAAGCATTTGAAAGAGTTAGCCAGGGTGCAACACAAATGATGCTGGTAGCTGGTTTTTCGGGTATTGGTAAAACTGCGGTTGTAAACGTTGTTCATAAACCGATTGTCAAACAACGCGGTTATTTTATTAAAGGTAAGTATGACCAATTTCAACGAAATATTCCCTTGAGTGCATTTGTGCAAGCATTCCGGGATTTAATCGGGCAATTGTTAACAGAAAACGATGCACAAATCCAGCAATGGAAAAGCAAGATTTTATCAGCTGTAGGTGAAAACGGACAGGTAATTATTGAAGTCATCCCGGAATTATCAAGAATTATTGGTATCCAACCACCTGTTCTGGAATTATCAGGAACTGCGGCAGAAAATAGATTTAATTTATTATTCCAAAAGTTTACCCAAGTCTTTACCAGCTTAGAACATCCATTAGTGATGTTTCTAGATGATTTGCAATGGGCAGATTCGGCATCGCTGAAGTTAATGCAGTTATTAATGGCTGATACAAATCATCTTTTATTAATTGGTGCCTATCGTGATAACGAAATCAAACCAGCACATCCTTTGATGTTGACTTTGAGTGATATCCAAAAAACAGCAACCACGATTAATACGATTACTTTAGCACCACTGAGTCAAAGACAAGTAAATCAATTAGTTGCTGACACACTTAAATCGACTGAAAATTTAGCCTTGCCTCTTTCTCAACTTGTATCTCATAAAACTCAAGGTAATCCGTTTTTCGCTACACAGTTTCTCAAAGCATTACATCAAGATGGATTAATTGAATTTAACTTCTCATCAGGGTGTTGGCAATGTGATATCACGCAAATAAATCAGCGATCGCTCACAAATGATGTTGTAGAATTCATGGCATTGCAATTACAAAAGTTGCCAGAATCAACTCAAGGTGTTTTAAAATTAGCTGCGTGTATCGGGAATCAGTTTGATTTAGAAACATTAGCGATTGTTTCTAAACAATCAAAAATAGAAACGGCTGCTTGTTTGTGGAGTGCCTTACAGGACGATTTGATTTTACCCCAAAGTGAGGTTTATAAGTTTTTTGTTGGGTCAGAAAATCAAGCTGTTACTCAAGAAAATTCGGAAATTATTGGATATAAATTTCTGCACGATCGCGTCCAACAAGCAGCTTATTCCTTGATACCAGAAGCTCAAAAACAAAAGACACATTTGAGGATTGGTCAATTGTTATTGCAAGAATTATCCCAGCAGGAACAACAAGAACGGATTTTTGACCTAGTAAACCAACTGAATCTGGGACAAGCTGCGATCGCCATCGATGAGCAGAAAAAACAACTGGCTGGCTTAAACCTGCAAGCAGGACAAAAAGCAAAACTCTCGGCAGCTTATCAAGCATCCCAGAGCTATTATACAACTGGGATTGATTTATTACCCGCAACCGCTTGGCAGACTGACTATGAATTAATGTACAGTTTGCACCGATATGGCTCAGAAGCAGCTTATCTGTGTGGTAATTTTGACCAAGCCGAAGTCCTTTATGGGGAAGCACTTAGCCATGCTCAAACACCCCTAGACAAAGCGGTGATTTATCGCGTGCAGATGACTCAATATCAGCTTCAGGGACGCAATGCAGAAGCGATCGCCATTCAACGTCAGAGTTTACAATTACTTGGCTGGGAAATGCCCGCACAAGAACTGATTCAACAAAGTCTGGACGAAGAAATTGCCATAGTTAACAGATTTTTAGAACAGCAGACTGTTGAATCCATTCTCAATTTTCCCAAAATGTCAGATGCCAATATTGCAGAAATGTTGCGAATTTTACAAATTCTCTTTTATGCTGCATGGCTTGATGGTCAATCGACTTTAGCATTGCTTGCACTTGCTAAAATGACTACTTTGTGTATGCAGTATGGTAACAGCGATATGTCCCCCTTTGGCTATGTCGGCTATGGCTTAATTGCCAATGCGATGCTAAAAAACTCTGCGATCGCTTATCAGTTTGGAGAAATGGCAGTGCAGCTTTGCGAACAGTTTGATAATGCAGATGTCCGGGGAATGACTAATTTTCTCTTTGCTGCCGATGTGCATAGCTGGAGTCGTCCAATTAGAGAAGCGGATACATACTACGACAACGCCTACAAGTATGGCATGGAAGCAGGGAACTGGCTGACCGTTGGCTTTACGATGATGCAAAGTGGTTCCGATCGCCTCACCTATGGTAAAAATCTCGATGAACTATATGCGATCGCCCAAGCGAATGCAGATTTTCTCCGTAACATCAAAAGTTTAGAGAATTTAGATGCTTTAATAGTCGGAGTTATTCAACCAATTCGCAATCTTCTTGGTTTAACAAAAACCCCCTTCAGCTTTGATGACGAGAGTTTCAGTGAAGCTGAGTATTTACAAAAATATAGCAATACCCCTTATCATCTGGCTTGGTTATATTCTGTCAAAATTCGTCATGCTTATTTATTTGACCACAAAGCCGCATACCCAGATTTAATTCTTCAACTGAGCATAATTGAAAACACCATTTCCAGTCATGCCAAAGTCCCTTCTAGCGTGTTTTATGTAGCATTAATGCACCTGTCTCTAGCTGAAATTGCTAGCGACGAGCAACAGCGTCAGTTCCATTGGCAAGCGCTCATTCCTTTAGAGGAACGCTTAAACAGTTGGGCACGGACCTGTCCGGAAAATATTCTCCACAAGTGTCTGCTAATACAAGCAGAAAAAGCACGGCTAAACGGACAAAAAGCAGAGGCACTCGATTTTTACGAACAAGCCATTGCTCAAGCTCAACGTCAAGGTTATGGCTATGAAGAAGCGATCGCTAACGAACTTGCAGCTAAATTCTACCTCGACTGGGGCAAAGAAAAAGTCGCCGCAGATTATATACATGAAGCCTACTATTGCTATACCCGCTGGGGCGCAAAAGCCAAAACCTCGGACTTAGAAAAACGCTATCCCCAACTTCTCAAACTTATTCTAGAACAGCAACGACTTACCCTCAAACACGACGAAACTATTAGCTTTCGTGGCACTTCCTCATCTACTTGCACGAATAGCACTTGCAGCACCAGTCTTTTCGATGTTCTGGATTTTACAAGCGTACTAAAAGCCGCTCAAGCTATCTCCAGTTCTCTAGAATTAGATCAACTCATTGCCAGCCTCACCCGCATTATCCTCGAAAACTCCGGCGCGAAAAAAGCTGTACTGCTGCTTCCCCAAGAAAATACTTGGCAAGTTAGAGCAATTACCTTGATTGAGCATGAGGAAATACAAACTATCCTCGAACCACAATCACTCTTCAATTGTCAAGATATTCCCGTAAAAATTATCAATTACGTCAAAAATACCCAACAAACAGTTGTGATAGATAATTGCAAAACAGATATCCCTGGTTTAATTGGGGAATATATGCTCGAACATCAACCCCAAAGTGTGTGTTGTACTCCGATTATTAATCAAGGGCATTTAGTAGGGATTCTGTATTTAGAAAATCAACTGACTCAAGGGGTATTTACTCGCGATCGCCTCAGCGTAATTAACTTATTGTCTTCTCAAGCCGCAATATCTCTAGAAAACGCTCGACTGTATCAACAAGCGCAACAAGCATTACAAGACTTACAACAAGCCCAATTACAAATCGTCCAAAGTGAGAAAATGTCTGCACTAGGTAATTTAGTTGCTGGGGTAGCCCATGAAATGAATAATCCTTTAGGCTTTATTGCTGCCAGTCTCAAACAAGCTAAACCCAGCCTTGCGGATATTGTTGAACATTTGAAACTATATCAACAAAGTTTACCCAATCCAGGTGATGAAATTATCGACCATGCGGTCGAAATTGACTTGGATTATAGCTTAGAAGACTTACCCAAGATAATTGATTCAATGGTGATGGCGTGCGATCGCCTCCGCAACATTAGCACCAGTCTCCGCACTTTCTCCCGCGCTGATAAAGATTATAAAGTGCCATTTAACATCCACGAAGGTATCGACAGCACGATTTTAATTCTCAAACATCGCCTGAAAGCTAACGAACAACGTCCCGCAATTGAAGTGATAACTGAATATGGTAATTTGCCCAAGATTGAATGTTTTCCTGGACAATTGAATCAGGTATTTATGAATATTATGGCAAATGCTATTGATGCGTTAGAGGAATCAAATACTGGGCGGACTTTTGAGGAAATTCAAGTTAATCCCAACCGAATTACAATTACAACTTCAGTGGAAAATGAAGGCGTGAAAATTAGCATTGCTGATAACGGTCAGGGGATGACTGAATCAGTCAAACAAAAGATTTTTGACCACTTATTTACTACTAAAGCTGTCGGGAAAGGTACGGGATTGGGGCTGGCGATCGCAAAGTCTATCGTCGAAGAAACCCACGGCGGAAAATTGAGTTTTAACTCTGTTCTCGGTCAAGGTACAGAATTTTTGATTGATATTCCGGTGTAAATTTTTGTAATTGTTTATTAATAACTTCATTTATCTGGGAAAACTAAATCTGTAAATTGTGAGGATTCAGCAGTATGGTTACTCCTGGCATGAAACGGCTCAAGTATTGGCTCGTGCTGCTAACGGCGTTATGGTTCAGCATCGCGGCGACCGGCTGTAAATTCTTTTCTGCCAATACTCCAACTGCTTTATCACCTCAACCGACACAAAGAACTTCCCAGGCTACAGCTTCCGCTCAACGCTTTGACGGTGTAACAATTAACGTCATCACCCAAGATGAAACCGTTCATACAGGTACTAAGAAATGGATTGCTGGGTTTGAAGCCTTGACTGGAGCGAAGGTCAATCTGACGGGCGTCTTGTTTAAAAATTTATACAACATACTGCAAAAGAACTGGTCTAGCAGTGCTTCAAAGTACGATATGGCAATTGTTTTACCTTCATGGCTGATTGACTTTATCGATGCTGAGTTTGTGGAAGATTTAACGGCGCGAGTCAAGTCTGATGCAGCCATACAGTGGGAAGATATTGCACCGATCTTTCGGAATTTTAGTGCGACTTATAAAGGACGCATCTACAGTATTCCGTTGGATGGGGACTATCACATGGTTTATTACCGTACTGATTTGTTAAAACAAGCGGGGTTAACGCCTCCTACAACCTGGGATGAGTATCTGGCGATCGCCAAACGGTTTCACGGCAAAGACTTGAATGGTGACGGTGAAATGGACTATGGCTCTTGTATTTCTAAGGGCGCTCCTGATAATAACACAAGCCTGTTGATATCCATTGCCACTCCTTTTTTGCAATCTCAGGGAACCGTACAAGGGGCATTTTTTGACCCAGACACAATGAAGCCTCTGGTGAACAATCTCGCCTTTGCCAAAGCATTGGATATTTATAAACAATTGACAGCCTTGTTCTTAGTTGTTCGTGCAGCATCATAGACAGTCTGTGTAGAAGGCTGTCAATGAGTGTCCACGTTCATTCCAAGGGCAAAAATGACCTTGGGTGTGACGCGCAATGCACGCCCATCTCAGTAGCTTAGGACTGTAAAACGAGCCACATCAATGCAAAATTGGAACCTCAGCACAAAAATTATTGCTTCTTATTCAGTACTAATCGCGGTGATGGCTGGGACATTGGCTTCGGGGATGTACTGGCAGTTGTACTCTAGTCAACGGCAGGCAATCCGTAATCGTCTTTTGGCGATTGTCAGTCTGGCAGTTCCACAAATCGACAGCGATTATCACGGATTGATTGTCAAACAAGGCGATCGCACCTCAGCGTTTTACAAAATTAATCAAGATAGACTTGTAGCCATTCAAGCCACCAGTCAAGATATCAAGCGTATTTATACGGTACGCCAGCAACCCAATAAAAAGTTTGTCTATGTCTTAAACTACGACCCTTCCGATCAAGGCAAAAGTGTATTGATTGGCATGGATTACATCAAGCTATTAGATGATTTGGAGGCAGCCGTTGCCCGCAATGCACCGTTTGTTTAGCAGGAATTTCACCAAACTGCAAATGGCGAAACTCTTCTCTACGGCTATGCCCCAATTATCAATCCCCAGAGTCGGGTTAATGGATTCTTGGTGGTTGAACTGGACGCAAGTTCTGTAGTGAAAAAGGAAATTTGGGCTGCCGGATTTGCGATGGTGACTTTTTTCGCGGTGTTGTTACTGACCCTAGTTGTAGTGCGTTGGCTGTCGCGATCGCTTGTCGTGCGACCTGTCTTACAACTCAATAGTGCCGCCAAACAATTGGCAACGGGGAACTGGAATGCTACTCTACCGAGCGATCGCACCGATGAACTTGGAGAACTTTCCGCATCCTTTAATAGCATGGCAAGTCAGTTGCAAACCTCTTTTGCCACCTTAGAACAAAAGGTAGAAGAACGAACGCTAGAACTAGCAGAAGCAAAAGAGAAAGCCGATACTGCAAACCAAGCCAAGAGCGAGTTTCTCGCTAACATGAGCCATGAACTGCGGACACCGCTCAATGGCATCCTTGGGTATGCCCAAATTCTCCAAAACGGCGAACCCTTAACAGAACGAGGTAAAAAAGGTATAGATATCATCTCTGGGTGCGGCAATCATTTGCTCAATCTGATCAATGATGTGCTTGACCTGGCTAAAATCGAAGCCCGCAAATTGGAATTATATCCTGGCGATGTTTATTTCCCAGCGTTTATCGAAGGTATTGCGGAGATGATGCGTGTTCGCGCTAGCCAAAAAGGAATTCCCTTCACCTATGAACCTGATTTAGATTTACCCACTGGGATTACAGTTGATGAAAAACGCTTGCGCCAAGTATTGATTAATTTGTTGGGCAATGCTATTAAGTTTACTGAGCAAGGTGGAGTTACGTTTCGCGTTAAAATTCATAAACTGGAAACTGCAACCTATCAAATTCGCTTTGAGGTGGAAGATACAGGGGTCGGTATATTGCCAACCGGACTCAAGAAAATTTTCCAACCCTTTGAGCAAGTAGGTGATGTAAAAAAACAAGCAGAAGGCACTGGACTAGGATTAGCAATCAGTCAGCAAATCGTTAGCCTTATGGGTAGCACCATCAACGTGGAAAGCCAGATTGGAAAAGGTAGCACCTTTTGGTTTGTGGTTGAACTAACAGAAGCCAAAGAATGGGCAACAAGTCTGCGTACAACCAAGCAAGGTAAGATTGTCGGATTTGAAGGCAGCCAGCGCCGGGTTTTGGTAGTGGATGACCGTTGGGAGAATCGGTCAGTTGTTGTCAGTTTACTGGAACCTTTGGGTTTTGCAGTGATTGATGCTTGCAATGGTCGAGAAGGATTGGCAAAGGCAAACCAAATGTGTCCCGATCTGATTATTACAGATTTGAGGATGCCAGAGATGGATGGCTACGAGATGCTGCGACAGTTACGACAGATTCCTGAGTTGAAGGATATTCCCGCGATCGCCTCTTCAGCTAATGTGTTTGAAAGTAACCAGAATCAGAGTATTGCCGCAGGAGCTGATGCTTTTTTGCCCAAGCCTGTAGATGCCCTAGCGTTGCTGAAGTTGGTAGAGAAATACCTAAATCTGGAATGGATTTATCAAGAAAATTCTCTTGCTTTTGAGTTAATGACAGTTAACTTACAGGAGGAGTCTTCATCCACCCCAGAAGAGATCGTTCCCCCAACCGATGAGATTTTGTCGCAGTTACACACATTGGCGTTGCAGGGACGCTTGATGGCGATAGAGCAACAGCTAAAAACCTTGGAAAAAGCAGATGAGAAGTATCAGCCGTTTATTCAACAAGTGCGTCAATATGCAGATAATTTCCAGACTGAAAAGATCCGAACATTCATTGAACAGTATCTCGCTAATGCTAAAAGCTAATCCACCGATGTTAGTTTGAGCAATCTTTTATCATCTCATCACCATTTACCTCATGACAAGCCTATCTGAAAATTCCATTACATTTAATAATTGCGTTACAACCCTATCTGAAAATAGCATTATTCTTATTGTGGATGATGTGCCAAATAATTTGAAGGTGCTTTCGGACACGTTAGCCAATGCTAATTTTGAAGTGGCGATCGCTACGAGTGGTGAAGGTGCGCTTCAACAATTGCAACATACTCCGGTGTCATTAATTTTACTGGATGTGATGATGCCGGGGATGAATGGCTTTGAAACCTGTCAACAAATCAAAGCGAATCCGACAACCAGAGATATTCCGATTATCTTTGTCACAGCCTTGACTGATGCGGTGAACAAAGTTACAGGCTTTGAACTCGGAGGTGTTGACTACATCACCAAACCATTTCAACAAAGTGAAGTTTTAGCGCGGGTGCGAACTCATCTTGCGATCCATCAATTGAGCCAATCCCTCGAAGCTAGAAATTTAGAACTGCAACAACTCAATGAACAATTAGAGCAACGAGTCGCAAAACGAACTCAAGAACTATTTACATCAGTTGAAGCCTTCAAGCAAACTCAACAATTATTGCGTCTGATGTTTGATACTGTCCCGCAGTGGGTGGCGTGGAAAAATCTAAATTCAGTCTATCTCGGTTGTAACCAGGGTTTTGCCAAGGTAGCAGGTTTAAGTTCGCCCGATGAAATTATTGGTAAAAACGACTATGATTTGCCCTGGAGCCAAGAAGAAGCAGACTGGTATCGCAGGTGCGATCGCACCTGCGATTGAGTCTGGTCAAGCAGAACTCCATATTATTGAGCAATTGCGACGGGCGGATGGTCAGCAAATTTGGTTGGATACAAACAAGATACCTCTACGCGATGCCAACGGGAATATATTCGGCATTTTATTAGTGACAGAAGACATTACGGAACGTCAGCTAGCACAAGAGCAACTCAAACAACAAAAACAAAATCTAGAACAAGCACTGGTAGAACTTCAGCGCACCCAAATGCAACTAGTGCAGAGTGAAAAAATGTCAGCGTTGGGCAACCTCGTTGCAGGTGTGGCACACGAAATTAATAACCCTATCGGCTTCCTGGGGGGCAATATTCAACCCGCTTTAGATTACATCAAAGATGTGTTTGGCTTAATTGATTTGTATCAACAGGAATATTCTACTCCCAGTGCAGTGATTCAAGACGAAATCGAAGCAATTGACCTCGATTACATCCGCGAAGACTTACCTAAGTTAGTGGGTTCTATGCGAGAGGGTGTGAAGAGAATTCAAGATATTAGTACTTCCTTACGAACTTTTTCCCGTGCTGATAGCGATCGCCCCGTTGCCTGTAACATTCATGATGGCATCGACAGCACCATTTTGATTCTCAAACATCGCCTTAAAGCTACGGAAACTCGCCCGGAAATTCAAGTTATCAAAGAGTATAGTCAGTTACCATTAATAGAATGCTTCGCCGGACAGTTGAATCAGGTATTTATGAATATTCTGGCAAATGCGATTGATGCACTGGATGAATCAAATATTGGACGCAGTTTTGAAGAGATTAAAACCAAACCTAATTGCATCACAATTAGTACCAAAATTAGCGATAACAAGCAACAAGTAATTATTAGTATTAAAGATAACGGTAAGGGAATAGCAGAGTCAGTCCAACAAAAGGTTTTTGACCATTTATTTACTACGAAAGCTGTTGGTCAAGGAACGGGATTAGGACTGGCGATCGCAAAGTCTATTGTGGTAGAAAAACATGGCGGGGCGATCGCTGTGGAATCTGCGATCAACAAAGGCACAACATTTGTGATTTCACTGCCCAAATAAATAGAAGTTAAAAACTATCTGGGTCGATACCTCGCTGTTTGAGCCGATTTCGCAAGTCTTGTAAGGCTTGTTGTGCCTGTTGTGCTTGTTGTTGTGCCTGTTGTGCTTGTTGTTGTGCCTGTTCTATGCGTTCATCAGGGGTAGGGAAGCGATCGCCAGCTTGATCAAACCAAAATAACCAGTCTCGCTCCCAACCCTTGTAGATACCCAAATCTACCCCAATTCCCAATTGCAACTGGGGTATCCAAAACCTCTCCTGCGACTGCAAAATAAACTCATCGTCAACCCGCTGGTACACCTCAAAGAAAGCATGATTATCGCGCTGCCAGTAGTCTGGATTGTAGATGACGTAATACAACACCCCTAAATCCAGATATTTCTCCATTTTGATATCGTATTCTCCACCATAAGTTTGAGAGACGATTTCCACAACCAAAATCGGTGGTGTCCAATTCTCTTCCCAAAGTACGTAACTGAGTCTTCCATTCGGCACTCGCCGTCGCCGTTCCACACCCAAGCTTAAAAAACCATCGGGTATGACGGGTTTCCGGGGTGCAGTCGGCAGGTAGTAGATGCCCATGTCTACACCAAAGAACCAATCTTGGCGATCGCCCCAAACAGCAGATAAAATAGCCAAGAGTAAATTAGGAATCAGGTTTTGCAGTTCGTTATCCACAGGCGTATCGTCAGAGTCGGGAAGTTCTGCCGCCGTTGGAAGCGGCGGTAGGACAATGGAATATTCCATAAAATTGATTTTCTCACAACAGATAAACCCATTGTAAAGGTACATTGTGAGGCTTTTTTTGCTTCAAGCTAAAATAGGGCTATGTCTCAAACATCCTCAAATCAGTTGACTTCCGACTCTGCACTCCTCACACGTCCGGTGTTCATCTTAGTTGATGGACACTCCCTCGCTTTTCGTTCTTACTTCGCTTTCGCTAAAGGACGAGATGGAGGACTGCGTACAAAAACGGGGATTCCCACCAGTGTATGTTTTGGCTTTCTCAAGTCTTTGCTGGAAGTAATGGGAACCGAACAGCCACAAGCGATGGCTGTTGCTTTTGATTTGGGTTTACCAACCTTCCGTCACGAAGCTGACGATACTTATAAAGCCGATCGCCCCGGAACACCAGAAGACTTTGTTCCTGACTTAAAAAATCTGCACGAGTTACTTGATGGTTTCAATTTGCCAATTTTCACCGCTCCAGGTTACGAAGCAGATGATGTGTTGGGAACTTTAGCACAAAAAGCAACTGCCGCTGGGTATAAAGTGAAAATTCTGACAGGCGATCGTGACTTATATCAACTCATCGACTTAGATAAAGAAATTACTGTTTTATATTTTAGTCCAGACGCCTTAAAGCGCTCTACAAGTACTATCACCGAATTTAAACCAGAACAAGTTAAACTAAAGTTAGGCATTTTACCATCACAAGTTGTCGATTATAAAGCTCTTTGTGGCGATAAATCAGATAATATTCCTGGTGTTAAGGGAATCGGAGACAAAACAGCAGTGCAACTGCTAAATACCTACGGTACTCTTGATAATATTTATGCTGCTTTGGATGAAATTAAAGGCGCAACTCAGAAAAAACTTGCAGATGGTAAACAAGATGCCGAACATTCTCACTTTTTGGCAAGTATAAAACTTGATGTGCCGATAGAAGTTAACTTAGAAGATTGTAAATTAACCGGATTTGATACCAGCGTCCTCACACCGCTTTTAGAAAAGTTAGAATTTAAGACTTTTTTAGGCAAAATAAACGAACTTCAGCAACGTTTTGGTGGGACAATTGAAGAAGCACCAAAACCCGAAACATCAAAACAAATTCACGCAAATGAAGATAATGATTTGTGGTTTTTCACTGCTGAGGATACAGCAGCAGCACAAAAGCAATCAGCTTCCCCAATTCAACCACGCATCATCGACACGGAAGCCAAACTAAACGAGTTAGTCAAGCTTTTAGAAAAATTTACCAACGCAGAAACACCCGTTGCTTGGGACACAGAAACCACCGATTTAGAACCGCGTGACGCTTCTTTAGTAGGAATTGGCTGTTGCTGGGGAACGGAACTGGATGAAATGGCTTATATTCCTCTTAATCATAAAACAGGGGATAATCTGAATCAAGAAATTGCTCTAAAAGCACTACGTCCAATTTTAGAAAGTACTGAATATCCGAAAGCGTTGCAGAATGCTAAATTTGACCGCTTAGTTTTACGCTGTCAAGGAATTAAATTGGCTGGAGTAGTATTTGACTCAATGTTGGCAAGTTATGTGTTGAATCCAGATCGCAGCCATAATTTGGCTGATTTGTCTAAAAAATATTTGGATTTGACAGCAAAAAGTTACTCAGAATTAGTTCCTAAAGGCAAAACTATTGCTGATATTGACATTCCCGCAGTAGCAAATTATTGCGGTATGGATGTCTATTGTACATTTGGGTTAGTACCAAAATTGCGTGAGGAATTAGAAAAAATTCCGACTTTGCATAAGCTTTTGCTGAAAGTTGAACAACCGCTAGAACCAGTTTTAGCGGAAATTGAATATACAGGTTTCCGCATTAATACAGATTATTTAAAAGAACTTTCCGAACAGTTAGAAACAGATTTAGCTAAGTTGGAAGAACAAGCTATTGAAATAGCTGGAGAAAAGTTTAACTTGGGTTCTCCGAAAAAATTAAGTGAGATATTGTTTGATAAATTGGGATTAAGCACGAAGTATTCCCGCAAAATTCAAACGGGTTACTCTACTGATGCAGCGACACTAGAAAAACTACAAGAAGTAGATGAAACCGGCTTTGTTGATGCGATTATGGAGTATCGCACTTTATCTAAATTAAAGTCTACTTATGTAGATGCACTGCCAACATTGGTACGTCCGGATACTCAGCGGGTACATACCGATTTTAACCAAACGGTGACATCTACAGGAAGGTTATCTTCTTCTAATCCAAATTTGCAAAATATCCCGATTCGGACTGCTTTTAGTCGCCAGATTCGTAAGGCTTTTGTGCCACAATCGGGTTGGTTAATGGTAGCTGCTGATTATTCGCAAATTGAGTTAAGAATTTTGGCGCATTTGAGTCAAGAACCAGTTTTAGTTGAAGCATATCAAAACAATCAAGATATTCATAATGTTACAGCCCGGTTGGTGTTTGAAAAAGAAGATGTAACATCAGATGAAAGAAGATTGGCGAAAACGATTAATTTTGGCGTGATTTATGGAATGGGTTCTTTGAGGTTTTCGCGTTCAACTGGTGTAGATAAAACCTTGGCTAACGAGTTTATTCAACGTTTTTACAGTCGCTATCCGAAAGTTTTTGAGTATTTGGAGAATGTGAAAAAACAAGCGATCGCTCAAAATTATGTCGAAACAATTCTCGGTCGGCGTCGTTATTTTGATTTTACCAGCAATAGCATCCGCAAGTACAAAGGCAACAAACTAGAAGATATTGACTTGAAAAAATTGGGTAATTTGGGTGCTTCCGATGCCGGATTATTACGTGCTGCTGCCAATGCCCCAATTCAAGGTTCCAGTGCTGATATTATCAAAATTGCGATGGTGAAAATGCATGAGGTTTTGCAGAATTATCAGTCGCGTTTGTTGCTACAAGTTCACGATGAATTAGTTTTTGAAGTTCTCCCAAGTGAGTGGTCAGAATTACAAATACAAATCAAGTCGGTGATGGAAAATGCTGTAAAGTTGAGTGTGCCGTTAGTTGTAGATGTGCGTGCGGGTGAAAATTGGATGGAGACAAAGTAGAAATAGCCTGCAAACGCTACAGCGGTATCACCTTTAACCTTGTCAAGACTTGCAAGGTTTTTTTATTGCTTGACATAACCCAAGCGCTTGGGTTATTCTGGAAATATATAAGAAAAGTTATTAGTATTTTTTAATGGCAACTGTATTTAATAAAGATGGCTTTAGTGTTCGTATTTACTTTAACGATCATCTTCCATCCCATGTTCATGTTTTTAAAGCTGAGGGAGAAGCCAAAATTAACCTGGGAAGTGAAACTGAGCGTCCTACATTCCTCGCAGTCTGGAACATGAGCAATAAAGATGCAACCAAAGCCCTAAACTTGGTGATCGAACATCAAGCGGAACTATTAGAAAAATGGAGAGAAATTCATGAATAACCTAGATTTTACGACGGAGGAAACCTTAAATAATGAAATAGCCCAGGCAAGAGCAGCCGCAGCTATGGCAGATGCCTCTGAACCACGCGCTCAAGCTGCCCATTACGATTTAGATTTGAATCGCATCGTCGTTGAACTGCGCTCAGGGGCTACTTTCTTGTTTCCCCCTGAATTGGTTCAGGGATTGGCGGGTGCATCTCCAGATAACCTTAATAATGTCGAAGTCACTCCTTCCGGCGAGGGGCTGCACTGGGAACAGCTGGATGTTGATATGAGCATTCCAGCTTTGATGCTGGGGATATTCGGTACTAAGGCTTGGATGGCTGAATTAGGCAGCCGAGGAGGTTCCGTAAGCTCAACGGCAAAAGCTAAAGCGGCGCGTGAAAACGGCAAGCGAGGAGGACGACCGCGAAAAACATTATAATTAATCTGCTTTCTTAAGCAAAAAGCTTGTCTTGTATAAATTTATTTTAAGAAAGCGGATAAGTATCAAAAATCGTCGTCTACAAAAAACTCGGCGTCGTCTTCGGATCTATACTTACGCTGGGGAGCAGAAAGACCCCACAAAGGTTGCAACAGTGCAACGCCAATTATCCCGACACCAGCACTAAAAGCTAGTACTAAACCGACTGGGATTTGAATCGACTGAAAAGTAAAGAATTTTAAAGATACTGGCGTAGCGTTTTGAACTGAAATAATAGCGATCGCCACTACCCAAATAGCTACAACTAACGATATCACCAGATTAGCTAGAGTTTTCATTTTAGTTGGGAATGGGGAATGGGGAATGGGGAATGGGTAATGGGTAATGGGTAATGGAAAATAGGGAATGGGTAATTGATGGTTAACAGTTAACAGTCAATATTTATCTACCAACCACTAACCACTAACCACTAACAATTACCAATTACCTATTACCAATTACCAATTCCCCATTACCGATTAAACTTTTACTGGCTCTAGTTTAGCAATTACGCTTTCCATCTCTTGGGCGATTTTCGCTAGCTTTTCTGGGGAGTTGGTTTCTAGATAAACGCGCATCAAGGGTTCTGTACCGGAAGGACGCAGCAGCACCCAGCTACCTTCTTCTAAGTAAAGTTTAATGCCGTCTTTGCGCCCTATTTCTTTGACTTTAATGCCTGCAACTTCTGCGGGGGGGTTTTTGGTAAAAGAGTCGATAACAGCGGCTTTATGGGCATCGTCGAGGTGCAAATCAAGACGTTTGTTGTCAAGCGGACCATTTGCTTCGGCGATCGCTTCAGTTACCATTTGACTCAGCGGTTTGCCTTCGTAGGCGATCGCTTCTGCCACTAGCATATCGGCTAATACGCCGTCTTTTTCGGGGATATGTCCGATGATGCTTAAACCACCTGATTCTTCTCCACCAATCAAAACGGTGGTTTCGCGCATTTTTTCGCCGATGTATTTAAACCCGACTGCTGTCTCATAAAGTTCCACCCCGTATTTAGCAGCAAAATTGTCCAAAAGATGAGTTGTTGCTACCGTGCGGACGATCGCGCCTTTTTTACCTTTATTCTTAATTAAATGGCGTGCTAGCAGTAGTAGCACAGTATTCGGGGTGAGGACGTTGCCTTGTTCATCGACAATGCCAAAGCGATCGCTATCTCCATCCGTTGCCAAACCTAAATCTGCTTTACCGCTGCGTACTGCTTCTACTAACTCTACCAGTTGTTCACCTTTTGGTTCTGGCATTCCGCCACCAAAAAGAACATCGCGGTAGGTGTGAAAACTTTCTAACTCACAGCCACAATGTTGCAAAACTTCATCTAAATAGCCGCGAGATGTGGAATATAAAGCATCGTACTTGACCTTTAACTGAGCGCTCTTGATTTTATCTACATCCAATAAAGTGTAGATAAACTTCATATACTCTGGTTTTGGGTCAAAAGTGGAGATTTTCTCACTTGAATTGGTTTTGGGCAATTCATCCGATGCTCCTTCAATATTTGCCACAATAGTATCAGTAATCTCTGGAGTGGCAGGACCTGCATAGTCAGGGATGTATTTAATCCCACAATAGGGTGCAGGATTATGGCTGGCAGTAAACATCAGTGCCCCGGCTGAATTTAAGTGACGGGCATTGTAAGCGATTACTGGTGTGGGACAATCCCTGTCAGTAATTTTTACCGTCCAACCCAAGTCAGCCAATACTTGGGCTGCTGTCTGGGCAAACTGGTCAGCTAAAAAGCGAGTATCGTAGGCTATGAGAACTGGTCGGTCTTTTGTATAAGCCGTTTCCAGATAACTAGCGATCGCTCTTGTTACTTTCCGCACATTTGGGAAAGTAAAGTCATCAGCGATAATTCCTCGCCATCCGTCAGTACCAAACTTGATTTTACCGTCATTGCTACTCGCGCTCATATTGCTACTTCCATTGAGTCCATGATGAATACTATATGAAGCTTCCCGCAAAGCGTGTGTAGCTGCAACTATCTACCGAAGTTATGAATTGCGGTTTTCTGCGATCGTACTTCTCCCCACCGTATTTTTTCTCACTGTTTCTGAGCAATGTCAACCCCCGATCAACCTTTTGCCAGTTATCACCTCTGGTCTTTAATTGCCCCAGCTTCCGGGCAAGAACGCTGGCATTGCCAGATGAGACGGGGGTTTATCAAAGCGCGTCAACACGATCCGCTAGTCAAAGCACTGTTGAAAACAGCCACCGCACCCCAGCGCATTGGGCTACTTGCCCAAAAAGGCGTTTATGAGTTTCATCACAATCGACACTTGTTGAACTCGGAAGACGGTGTAGAAAAAGTTGCACAGCTACTGAAATTAAATTACTCAAGTGACGAAGTTCAGCAGCGCGTATTGCAAATTTTAAAGAAATATCATGAAGAACCATTACTTTCGGGTAAGCGCATCATTCAATTAACTCGCGGTGATGAAGGCTTTCCCAAACCTATTTTGATTGAACGGGAAAATTATTCCTTCCGCTTATATGCGACGATGGACTGTGTTTTTTCTGATTCTTCTGACACTTTACATATTTTAGATTTCAAAACTGGTAAATCTGCTTTTGATACAAGACAGGCATTAGTTTATTTGTTAGCTGCTCGTTATCTTTATCCGCAATATCAAGCGGTTGCTTCATTTTATAATTTAGAGTTTAGTAAAAAATCTGAGTTAATTAGCATTACAAAAGGCGAATTAGAATCTTTAGAATTTGAGTTAGCTAGCATTGCTCAAAAACATCAGCGAGATTTACAAAGATATCAACTAACTAATAATAGCTTTAGTAAAATTTTTCCGCCAAATCCAGGATATCACTGTCGATTTTGTCCGTTTAACTCAATCTGTGATTTTTCCTCTTTAAAGCCGGCTAAGGTGCATTTGCCACGTTGAGGAGAGAGGGGGGCAGGGGGGGAGGGGGGGACAGGGGGACAAGGGGACAAGGGGGACAAGGGGGACAAGGGGGACAAGGGGGCATTAGAAGCTGAAGCTTCGTGCTTGGAACTCGAAAGTTCGTGCTTGGAACTCGAAACTTCGTGCTTGGAACTCGAAACTTCGTGTTCAGAACTCGAAAGTTCGTGTTCAGAACTCGAAAGTTCGTGCTTGGAACTCGAAACTTCGTGCTTGGAACTCGAAACTTCGTGCTTGGAACTCGAAAGTTCGTGCTTGGAACTCGAAGCTTCGTGCTTGGAACTCGAAAGTTCGTGCTTGGAACTGCAACAACCGAGATCCAAAGGTGAATGATGGTGAGTAAAAGGCGATCGCTTCCGCAATTCCTAGCAGAACTGAATGTATAAAGCTCATCCCTGCCCAAGCACAACCTTAAGTACTGGGATTTTGCTTCTTCTCAGGAAACTTACACTTCACCTCGATTTCAAAATTACTCTCTGCTGAACCTTCAGTGACGAAGGGGATACCACTTTTTCCGCCTATCTTTAAGCCAAACTTCAGAGTCACCTCTTCAACTTCAGCTACAGCTAAATTTTTAAACGCACCAATGGCATATTTGGTATAAGCTCGTATTTGATGGTGAACTTCCTCAATCTTGACAAATGCCTCTTCTCGCCAGCCGTAGGATTCTTTATCGTCATCAACCTCCGGTGTGACTACTTCTGGAACAGTTGACGTCTCCTTTGACTCGAACAGAATTGTATAGATTTCCCCGTCTTCTTCAAAGACTAAACGTTCTATGTTCGACATCAAGCCCTCAGATTTTAGGTGTATTTAAGTTATCTTATTCTGTAACAGACAACTTAAATATGTATAGATGGCTCGTTACGCGCTTGTTGTTGGCATTACAGATTACAAAAGTCCGATTAACAACCTGACAAAACCAGCTACGGATGCAGAAGCGGTAGAACAGGTACTAAAAGCGCATGGTGATTTTGAGGATATCGCTGTTCTCAAAGGGAAAGTTAGTACAACTAAGTTGGCTGAAGCTTTAAAAACACTTTTGCAACAACAAGCAGTTAAAAACGAAGCCCTAATTTACTTTACAGGGCATGGCATCACCGTATCTGACAGCTTAGGAACACAACAAACATATCTAGCAACCTCTGACTTGACAATTGTCACTCAAGGCAAGCAAATTATTGAACAAACAGGCGGGATTAGTCTTGGGAGTCTGAACAATTTAATTAGAGATTCCGACCTGAGTAGTCTAGTAGTGCTGTTAGATTGCTGTCATAGCGGTGAATTTTTAGAACGCAATCTCATCGAAAAAACTCTTACTGCCTTTATTTCACAGCGCGATTACTACTTTATTGCTGCTTGCAGAGGTTTTCAACAAGCCTATGCGAAAAAAAGCGCACAACACAGTATTTTTACAACTGCTTTGCTGGCAGGTTTGTCACCAGAGAACACTAACGATCGCGGACAGGTGACAGGCGATCGCCTTTTCGATATACTTGCTACAGAACTTAAAAGCAGTGGTCAAGAACCAATCCGCATGGGTTGGGGGCGTTCGATTACTCTAGTTACCCACAAAAATCAAACACAAGCTCAAACCTTTGAGGTAAAGGAAGAATGTCCTTACCAAGGTTTAAAAGCGTTTGAAACGGAACAAAAACAGTTTTTCTTTGGGCGCAAGCAGGTTGTGAGGAACATTCTGGGGAAACTAACACAAAAGCCCTTTGTTCCGATTATTGGCGCTTCCGGGAGTGGTAAATCTTCTGTAGTTCAGGCGGGTTTGATTCCAGAATTAGATCGTAGTGTCTGGCAAATTTTACCGCCAATCAAGCCAGGATTTCACCCTTTGCAGGAATTGAGAGGAGTTCTGAAAGCATTTTTTCCAGGGGCGAAAAAAGAAAGATTGCTTTGGGAGTTGATTACTAAAGAAGCGAATCCTTTACCTGTAATTTTGGATCATCTCACAGGTGCAGACAAATTTTTATTGGTAGTAGATCAGTTTGAGGAACTATTTACTGTCTCTATTGCTGAAGAAAAGCAGAGATTTATTGAATTGCTGACTCAGGTAGTAGAGATGACCGATTCGCGGTTGGCAGTTATAATTACCATGCGATCGGATTTTCTCGAACCATGTTCAGATTATCCGTCTTTAAATAAATTAATTGAAAATCAGCTTGTTTTGATGCCGCGTATCACTGGAGTTGATTTAAAAGAGACAATAACCGAACCTGCTAAACTTCAAGGTCATAGTGTTGAAGAAACATTAGTACTGAAAATTTTAGAAGATGTTGGTAAAGAACCGGGATACTTGCCGTTGATGGAGTTTGCTTTAACTAGACTCTGGGAAAAACGCGATCGACAAAAGCATCAACTCACCTTAGAACAGTATGAAAACTTCCAAGGATTGACAGGGGCGCTGAATTTTCATGCAGAAAATGTTTATTTTTATGAAGATTATCAGCAAGATTCCCCGACTCATGAACGAAATGAACAACACAAGGACTGGATTAAGCAAATTTTCCTGCGATTAGTGCGAACGGGAGAGGGAGAAAAGGACACGCGACAGCGCCAACCAAAAGCTGAACTGTTAGCCATTGCTGGTAATGAGCAAGAAAAGCAGGAAGCATTAAGTGAATTGCTAGATGAAGGATTGGTGAAAGGACGTTTGCTGGTTGCTGGCAAAGATGAACAAGGAAAAGCGTGGATTGATTTAGCCCATGAAGCCTTAATTGAGGGTTGGGAGCGGTTTGCCCAATGGCGACAACAAGACCGAGATTTGCGGCGGTTACATGATAAATTAGCCGATGCTTTGCGAGAATGGTTGCACAAGGAAGAAGATGAAAAATACCTCATGCCAAGAGGATTGTTAGCAGAGGTGCAGAACAATTGGGAAAAGTTAAAGCCTGATTTATCATCTCAAGCCCAGAAATTTTATCACCGCAGCCTTGCTTATGAAGAAGAACGGAGTGTTGAACGGCAAGTTGCTCTCAGAGTCAGCATTGAAGACTTTTTGCAAAAGAAAACAGCAACTATCAAGAAAATACTCCCTGTCCAACCCCTTACAGCTTCGGTTATGGCAATACAAGCAATAGGTGAGAATCTGGAGAAAATGCCAGAGCAAATTTTCACCCCAGTTCAGAATAGCCTGCAACAAGCGATGGAGGTCTTAACTCCTTTCCGTGGTCATGAGGGTGGGGTCTGGTCTGTCGCCATTAGCCCGGATGGGCAGACGATTGTCAGTGGGGGTGAAGACGGCACAGTGCGGTTGTGGAATTTCCAAGGTCAGCTTTTGGCTGAACCCTTCGGTGGTCATCAGGGTAGGGTCTGGTCTGTCGCCATTAGCCCGGATGGGCAGACGATTGTCAGTGGCAGTAGTGACGGCACAGTGCGGTTGTGGAATTTCCAAGGTCTGCCCTTGGCTGAACCCTTCGGTGGTCATCAGGGTAGGGTCAGGTCTGTCGCCATTAGCCCGGATGGGCAGACGATTGTCAGTGGGGGTGGTGACGGCACAGTGCGGTTGTGGAATTTC
>NZ_JTCM02000027.1:35433-75046 GCF_000817785.2 Hassallia byssoidea VB512170
TGGGCAGACGATTGTCAGTGGGGGTGAAGACGGCACAGTGCGGTTGTGGAATTTCCAAGGTCTGCCCTTGGCTGAACCCTTCGGTGGTCATCAGGGTGGGGTCTATTCTGTCGCCATTAGCCCGGATGGGCAGACGATTGTCAGTGGGGGTAGTGACGGCACAGTGCGGTTGTGGAATTTCCAAGGTCTGCCCTTGGCTGAACCCTTCGGTGGTCATCAGGGTGGGGTCAGGTCTGTCGCCATTAGCGCGGATGGGCAGACGATTGTCAGTGGCGGTAGTGACGGCACAGTGCGGTTGTGGCGGGGTGGTTGGCGTGGATGGTTGCAAGTCTGCTGTGACAGGTTGCGTTACCATCCCATCTTCACCAATCCGCCAACAGAGGAAGCAAAAGCCGCTTGCGAAGTCTGCCGTAAATATGTTTGGAGTAAAGAAGAAGTTAAAAGCGGGGATTAATGAGAAGAAAACAGGAGAAATAAACCTCTAATCTTCAATGTTGAGGCTCAGAACTCCACTTTTCACCTTCAGAACTCGGAACTTCATGCTCAGAACTCGAAACTTCGTGCTTGGAACTCGAAACTTCGTGCTTGGAACTCGAAACTTCGTGCTTGGAACTCGAAACTTCGTGTTCAGAACTCGGAACTTCGTGTTCGGAACTCGAAACTTCGTGTTCTGAACTCGGAACTTTGTGTTCTGAACACGAACATCCGAGATCCAAGGGACAATTATGGTGAGTGAAAGGCGATTATTAATAGTCAACCATAATTAACAGACACATGGATTACAACCACTTAGGATAAATATCTGAAAATTATTGCAGATCCATAGTCAGCTATGATTGACATAATGCCAGCCGTTGATTTTTTGCATCATTAGAAAATTATGCTAGATGAAACTACCATTGAGCAACGTTTGGTAAATCTTGAGCAGACAGTTGCCGAACTTAAACGTTTGCTTATCGCTGCTCCCACTCCTAGCAATTGGCTTGAGAAAGTGACGGGTTCAATTTCGGATGAGCAAGTTTTCCTCAAAGTTCTGGAGTATGGTGAGTCTTTGCGCCACGCTGATAGACCCACAGACGAAACCAGTGACCAAACGTGAAGTATCTCTTGGATACCGACCATATAAGTTTCTTACAACGGCGTTCGGCTTCGGAATACGCAAACTTAACGGCTCGAATTGCTCAACACTCACCCGGAGATTTTGCATTTTCCATTATTAGTCTTCACGAACAAGTTCTTGGTGCTAATACCTTTATCAATCGTGCCCAAACATCGGCTGATACAATTCGAGGATACATGATACTGCTGGAGATTCTTCAAGGTTTCTCAGTTGCTCCAGTTCTACCATTCGATACTAGTGCAGCAACAGTTTTCGATGGACTGAAAGCGCAGCGAGTTCGTATCGCTACAATGGATTTGCGAATTGCATCAATTGCTATTTCACAAAATTTGGTACTTTTGACCCGAAATAATCGTGATTTTAGTCAAGTACCAGGTTTGGTGACACAAAATTGGACAGTATAAATAATTTGCAGAACTGCAACAACCGAGATCCAAGGGTGAATGAAAGGCGATTATTAAGAGTCAACCACAATTAATATCAAGTTCGGGTCAACCCCAACATTTAATATTGTCATAAACTACTTAAAACTTACTCGTAATGCGTCCACATCCGAATTATCTTGATTACTTGTTCGGATTCGATGACTTCATATACCAAACGATGCTGTATGTTTATCCTACGAGAATACGCACCTGATAAGTCACCAACCAGCTTTTCATAAGGTGGAGGATTTTGAAAGGGATTTTTTTTAAGAACTACAAGCAACTCCTCGGCTTTCTCCTTTAAGTTGCTAGAAGCTAATTTCTTCGCGTCTTTTTGCGCTTGTTTTGTGTAAACCAACCTCCAACTTATTTCTTCAAAATTCGGAAGTGGCTCTTCATTACCGCCATCACTCACCAATCCAACTCCTCATCGCATTCTTGGATCGGGCTTGCCAGTCCTTCTTTTATAGATTCTCGCATTCCAGGTACAGATAGCAAGTAAAGAGTCTCCTGAATTGCAGACCAGTCTTTTTCCGCAAGCAAAATCGCATTACCACGATCGCTCTGAATGGTCACACGTTTACCCTGCTCTACAACTTGGTCGATCAACTCTTGTAAATTATTTTGAGCGTCGTTGACTCTAAGCGAAGACATCATGCTTTTTTGGCTCACGATAACTCTAATTTAGTCTATTTCTGGTGCTTAAAAGGCGATCGCTTCCGCAATTACTAGAGGACTGACTCAGCCAAAACCAATGCCCCATGCCCAATGCCCCATGCCCCATGCCCGATGCCTCATGCCCTATGCCCCATGCCCAATGCCTGCTAATGTAGCGATCGCCTGAATTAATTCATCGATTTCAACAGGTTTAGCTAAATGTCGTTGAAAGCCGGCTGCGAGTGCTTGTTGTTGATTTAATTCTCCGGCATAAGCCGTCAGAGCGATCGCTTTGATGCCTCCAATTGATGCTGTACGCATACGTAGTTGACGCATGAGCATATATCCGTTCATTTCTGGCATTCCAATATCGCTGACGACGATATCAGGAATTGCTTGCTCAATTACTTGTAGCGCTTCAAACCCCGATGCCACGGTTGTAACAATCGCCTGTTCTTGCTCTAAAATAAAGCTGATAAACTCCCGCGAATCAGCATCATCATCGACTACTAAAATCTTAACGCCGCTTAAATTAGCTGCTGATTTGGGTGATTCCTCTTTTTTTATCTCCTCAGCCGGTCGAAATAAAGGAATTTGTACTGTAAAAGTAGCTCCCAGTCCTTCACCTGCGCTATCTGCCATTACTGTACCGCCGTGCATTTCCACGATTTGACGTGCGATCGCTAATCCCAATCCTAACCCCCCAAATTGGCGCGTTGTTGCACCATCTTCTTGCCGGAAATGCTCAAATACATAGGGCAGAAAGTCGGGATTAATTCCTTTGCCGGTGTCTTTGACTTGGATTTGCACGTTTGTTTTCACTTGTGCCAAGTTAATTGCAATCTGTCCGCCTGCTGGTGTAAATTTAACCGCATTCGATAAGAGATTCCAGACAACTTGCTGCAATCGTCCTGAATCGCCGTTGACTGTACCGACAGGAGCGATCGCACATTCAATTTGCAAAGATTTGGCTTCTGCGGCTAATCGCACTGTTTCCAAAGCGGCTGCAATCACCGTACTCAAATCGACAGGCATCACGGTTAAGCTCATTTTGCCGCGTAAAATGCGCGAAATGTCAAGCAAATCGTCAATCAGTTGTACTTGTAGTCTGGCGTTGCGTTCGATAATATTGATCGCTTCAATAGATTTCGCCGCATTCAGCTTACCCATTTGTAGCAGTTTCGACCAACCGAGTATCGGATTCAGCGGAGTGCGTAACTCGTGAGAAAGAACCGCCAAAAATTCATCTTTGACGCGGTTGGCGTTTTCGGCAGCTTCTCGTGCAGCTTGTTCGCGCACTAGTAATTGTTCTCGCGCTTGTTCTGCAAGTTTGCGATCGGTAATATCATGAGCAGCTGCGTAAAAAATATTCTGTCCAGCTAAGGACACAACGTCCCACGAAAACCATCGGTAAAAACCCTCTTTTGTACGGTAACGGTTTTCAAACCCAATCGTTTCATGTCCCTGTGCGATTTTTTGCGCTTCCAAGAGCGTTGCGGCTCGGTCATCTGGATGCACAAACTCAATATAAGGCTTTGCTTTCAGTTCAGTTTCGCTAAATCCTAGCGTTCGTTCCCAAGCTGGATTGAATTGCATAAAGTAGCCCTGGAAGTTGCCGATCGCTAACATATCTAGGGATAAGCTAAAAAAGCGATCGCGCTCCTCCCTCACTCGCTGCAATTCGGTAAGATCCAGTATTAAGGCAACGACTTCTTGATTTTCGTTAAACGGTTCTTGAAGCAACGCAGCAGCAATTAAAATCGGAATCCGCCGACCGTTTTTATGGAGGTACACCTTTTCATAAGGCGCACAAATTCCCTGCGTGCTTAATTGCTCAACCGCTTTGGCATCCAACGCAGCAAATTCTTTAGGGGTAAGTTGATCCCATCGCGCTTGCCCAGACTGCATTTCTTCTAAGGTGTAGCCTACCAAATTTAAGAGATACTCATTGGCGTAGTGCAGTCCACCAAAACAATCGCCGAAGACGACGCCAAACAAGTTAGATTCTACCAGTCGCCGGAAGCGGCGCTGACTTTCTTCAAGAGCTGATTGTGAGCGTTTGCGATCGCTAATATCAGTACAAATAATCGCCAAACCATCCGCTGTCGGATAAACTCGATTGTCAAACCAGCGATTTGAATTGGCGTCGCGATGCTCAAACTGCATCGGAGTTCGCTCGCGCATGACTTGATGTAGTCTTCCGTAAAGTTCACCTCCAACGAGATCGGGCAATAATTCCCAAATATTTTTGCCGATCGCATCTTCACGACGTATTCCCCAAATTTGGGCTTTGCGATCGTTGATATAGGTGAAACACCAATTGCGATCGAGAGTGACAAATCCATCTTCAAGGTTTGCTAAAACGCTTTCTAGATTTGCTTTAGCGGTTTCGGCTTCGGTATGTAACGTTTGTGTGGTTTGTCGCAGTTTAGCTAACTTTAAATTTGATTCGACTCTGGCAAGTAATTCGCGTGCGGAAAATGGTTTAATTAAATAATCATCCGCTCCGGCTGTAAGTCCTTCAATGCGCGATTCTTCCCCGGCTCGCGCTGATAAGAGAATAATCGGGATTTCTTGAGTTTTCGGATCGCTTCGCAGCGATCGCAACAATTCAAAGCCATCCATTTTCGGCATCATCACATCGCTTAACACCAAATCCGGTGGATTTTCCCGAATAGCATTTAACGCTGCCATTCCATCTGCGACTGCCTCAACTATATAATGCTCACTCAACAGCCGCTGAACATAATCGCGCATATCCGCATTATCGTCAGCCAACAAAATGCGCGATCGCGAGGAAACACTCGACAAAGTAGAATTTGCTTCTTTATCTTCCCCCTCTTTTGCAAATAGCCAGCGTTGCGCTTCTTCCACATAAGCAATTGGCGATTGGGCAATGGGCATTGGGCATGGGGCATTGGTAATGGGTAATGGGTAATAATTCTTTTTCCAGTCCCCAGTCCCTAGTCCCCAGTCCCTAGTCCCTTTCTTAGGAATTGTTACTTTAAAGCAACTACCTTGCCCCAGTACACTCGTCACGCTAACTGTGCCACCGTGTAATTTCACCAATTCCTGTACCAGCGCCAAACCAATGCCTGAGCCTTCAAAGCTGCGTCCCTGTGCGTCTTTCACGCGATGAAATCGCTCAAATAAATGCGGCAATTCTTCTGGGGGAATGCCGATACCAGTATCTTCAATTGTTAACTCTATATCAGTTTCAAGGTTTTGCAAGCGAACTGTAATTCTGCCTGCGAAAGTAAACTTAAAGGCGTTTGATAATAAATTAAAAATAATTTTTTCCCACATTTGGCGATCGATATAAATCGCTTCTGGTAATGCAGAACACTCGACTATCAACTGCATTCCAGCTTGTTCGATCAGCGAACGAAACACACTGGCAAGTTCAGTTGTCAGCGTAGCTAAATCTGTAGGTTCATAAGTTGCTTGAATGCGTCCAGCTTGAATGCGGGAAAAATCGAGCAAGGTGTTAACCAATTTCAGCAAGCGAAGTCCGTTGCGCTGTACTACTTCAATTCGTTCTCGTTGCACAGCGGGTAATGGAGAATCAATATCAAATAACGCATCCTCGATAGGACTTAACATTAGTGTTAAGGGCGTGCGAAACTCGTGAGAGACATTGCTGAAAAATTCAGTTTTCGCGCGATCTAATTCTGAAAGTGCTTCATTCGCGGTTTGTAGTTGTTCGTTGAGTTTTTGTAACTCTTGCGATCGCAGATAGATATCCATTTCCATCTGCTGAGAACGAGTCTGTAAGTCTTGATTAATTTGGCGCTGCTCATTTCTCTGCTGCTGCACCAACACAAACTCTGTTACATCCTCGGTTCGATGGATAATGTGGGTAAGCTCGCCGTTTTCGCCGAAGAGAGGCGAATTTAATGCACTCCAGTAGCGCTCCTCAAATCCGCCACCTTGCGATTCGGGTCGAGGAATGTCATATTTTTGCACAGCCATTGTATGGGGCTTTCGATGCTTCAATACGTTTTCTATTGACGCACGCAAATTCTGCACCCCTGTCGCGTTCGGATCGTTGGGATTATCTGGAAAAACATCGAACAACTTACGTCCGATAATCTCTTCTCGTTTTCTCTTGGTTGCCTGCAAGTAAGCATCGCTTGCTGCCACAATCGCAAAATCGGGTGTTAAGACAAAATACAACCCTGGTATCGCTTCAAACAACCTCTGAAAATTTAGCATCTCTGAATAAGTCACGCTCTCGGCTTTGCTGAGGGAAAATATTGAGTAAGCAGGTTTTTGCTATGTTCCTGTAAAGTTATAGATGTAGGGTGCGTTACTACGTTAACGCACCCTACGGACTTCTACGGACTTCGCGAAGAACGCGAAGGTAATAAATAGTTATAGGTTGCTAAAAAGGCGGTAATTCTTCAAGAATCGTAAACTGAATATGATTAATCGCCAAATCACCGATCGCCACATCTTCTTTAGTTAAGCGTGTACCTTTACTGCTCAAACTTTCAAAGGTGATACCTTTGCCAATTTCGATATGATACCAACATAAACCCATAAAAAAGCGTGTGGGATAAGGACCGCGATCGCCAATATCATCAGGATTTGATTCCATTGGCAACCAGCCAAAATTCGGGATGTAGAATTCTAACCAAACGTGATTAAAGTCAGGTTGTAGCGGGACATCTTTATGTTCGCCCAAGGGAGGGCATTTATAGCGCCCGACAGTGCGACAGGGAATATCATTTAAACGGCATAAAGCAAGCAATACGCCGACATATTCCCCACAAGAACCAACACCGCGTTCTAAAACTATATCTGGCGTGTCAATGTATGGTTTGATGCCATATGATAATTCGTCGTAAACGTAATTGCGGATATTGTACATTTTCCGCAGCAAATTGGTTTCTGAAGCAACTGCATCACGGGCGGCGCGGCGGACTATGGTAGTATCCATTGCTAAGTCGTCATCATCTACTAAGTAACGACCTTGAAATGGTAATTCTTCCGGAATATCTTCTACATCTTTGGGTGTGATGCGATACTTAATGCCCCGAACTTCTAAAAGTGCTTTCCAGCCAAATATATGTCGTTCACCTGGAGTGAGGGTATCAAGTTTAAATACTGCCACACGTTGTCCGTCTTTCTCTTCTTCTGTGAAAGGCAGACCAATCGGTTCAATGTGTTTTACCTTTTGACGGTCAGTTTCTGAGGGTAAAGCAATTCGCCATTCTACATCTTGTAAGTACACCTCTTCTAAAGGAGAAATTTCTTCAGCATAAGACATTTCTATCAGATAACCGTTAGAGAGGGCGCAACGCTTATCGGGGTCGTAATGATAATACAGCGGGTGAATAAAAGTGCGATCGCGATACGTCAATTCATAATTCGGGTCAGCATTTGGATTATCCCGAATATACGGCTCCTCTGAAGCATAAGCGACAAAAAGCGTTTCTTCGCCTGTTTCGCCATTTTTATGTAAAGCGATGCCTGTAGGACATGCAAACGGCGTTAGCACGCTAAATTGAACTTCTCCGGTAGCTCTGTCGATGCAGTAAACTGTTTGCTCTATCGTGTCGCTAACCCAAAGAGTTTCTTCACTTACTACCAAATTTTCCACTCCCACACCAGGAGCATAAAATCTGGTAATCTCTTTGCGCGTATCTCGGTCAAAAATCAGAATACAGCCTAACTTTTGGCAGCTGACATAAACGGTTGATTCCCAAACAGCAACGCCGTCAGCGGGATAGGGTAATGTAGCAAAATGCTCTAAACCTAAAGAATTCAGGTTACACAAATAAACACTGTTATCCCGCGTTACCCACAGGGTATCTGACCACACAGCAAGACCTGTCACATCCCTAAATTCCCTGACTTGGTGGGAATTAAGAATTTTGGTATTGTCGGAAATCGGATCGATTTGCAGTAGATGCCCTTTGGGGGTGTCAATCGCGATGAGTGTATCCTCGATAAAGGCTATGCCACATAAGGCAGCAGCACTAAGCGGTCGAATTGTTCTTTGGCTAAACATTTAAGGGGGAGGGGGGGATGGGGAGAGGGGGGGAAAGGTGTAATAAAAAACTTTTACCCTTTCTCAAGTAGAGTGCAAAACAAACTTTTGCACTTTTGTATAAGGTGTTTAGTCAAACTTTCTTATCAGCAATAACACGTAATATGTTTTCACAGTAAAAATCACTAAATTTCAGGAATTACACTTATACTATGACAACTAACCAACAGCCTGAATGTAACCTTGGTTAATGGTTTTATCGCCATCACTAAGATTATGATCGAATTTTGTAACCATTTCCTGTGACCAACACGATGTCTGCTAATTCTTCGCCCGAAGGTGCCCCCGTTTGGCATAGTTTAGAAGTTAATAAAGCGTTAGACCTGCTCGATAGTAACGCAGACTCTGGCTTGACGCCCCAAGAAGTAGAACAGCGATTGCAAAAATACGGCACCAACGAACTAGAAGAAACTGGTGGTCGTAGTGCCTGGGAAATTCTACTCGATCAGTTCAAGAACATTATGTTGTTGATGCTGATTGCCGTAGCCTTGATTTCTGGAGGTTTAGATTTCCTGTCTTGGCAATCGGGACAGCTTAAGCCTGGTGAAGTACCATTTAAAGACACGATCGCTATTTTAGCGATTGTCATTCTCAATGGCATACTCGGCTACGTTCAAGAAAGTCGTGCCGAAAAAGCGCTGGCAGCTCTGAAAAAACTTTCTTCTCCAAACGTGCGAGTTATCCGCGATCGCAAACTCCTAGATGTCGCCGGCAAGGATATTGTACCTGGAGATGTGATTCTCCTAGAAGCCGGGGTGCAAATAGCCGCAGATGGACGCTTAATCGAACAGTCTAATTTGCAAATTCGAGAGTCGGCACTAACGGGCGAAGCAGAAGCTGTAAATAAACAAGCTGTATTAACTTTACCGGAAGAAACATCATTAGGCGATCGCCTGAATTTAGTCTTTCAAGGTACAGAAGTTGTCCAAGGACGTGCCAAAGTTCTGGTAACGAATACCGGAATGACAACAGAACTGGGAAAAATTGCCGCTTTGTTGCAGTCGGTAGAAAGTGAACCGACGCCTTTGCAGCAACGGATGACTCAATTAGGTAACGTTTTAGTTACTGGTTCTTTAATTTTAGTCGCGATCGTCATTGTCGGTGGTGTCATCGCCGCCAGAGGTTTTAGCAACCTCCAAGAACTTGTTGAAGTTTCTTTAAGTATGGCAGTCGCGGTAGTTCCCGAAGGTTTACCCGCTGTAATTACCGTCACTTTGGCATTAGGAACTCAGCGGATGGTGAAGCGAAATGCTTTGATTCGCAAATTGCCAGCGGTGGAAACTTTAGGCAGTGTCACCACAATTTGCTCTGATAAAACTGGCACCCTAACTCAAAATAAAATGGTGGTGCAATCAGTTTATACCAATAACTCGTCTTTTCGCGTCACCGGTGAAGGATACGCCCCTACAGGCGATTTTCAGTTAAATGGTCAAAATGTTTCTGTTGACCAACATCCGGAAATCCCGGCTTTGCTTGTCGCTTGTGCCGTTTGTAATGATTCGGTGCTGCAACAAGAAAAAGGGCAATGGACAATTTTAGGCGACCCGACAGAAGGCGCATTAGTCACGCTTGCGGGAAAAGCAGGTATTGAAAAAGACCAATGGAGTAGTAAATTACCGCGAGTAGCAGAGTTTCCCTTTTCTTCAGAACGCAAGCGGATGAGCGTAATTACTCAAGTTGAGGAAGTGTCAACAGGAGTATCACCGATGACAGCGGTCGATCCAGCGATCGCTCACATGTTAAATCAAGAACGTTACTTAATGTTCACCAAAGGCTCACCAGAGTTAATTTTGGCACGTTGCACCCAAATTTATTTAGGCGATAAATCAGCTGCTTTAACCGACGCGCAACGCAAACAAATTCTCGCCGAAAATGATAACATGGCGAGTAAAGGTTTGCGGGTGTTAGGTTTTGCCTACAAACCGTTGACAGAAGTACCGCCGGAAAACTCAGATGAGACATCCGAGCAACAATTAATTTGGCTGGGATTGGTGGGAATGCTGGATGCACCACGCCCAGAAGTGAGAGCTGCCGTGCAAGAATGTCGAGATGCGGGAATACGTCCGGTAATGATCACCGGCGATCACCAGTTAACAGCAAGAGCGATCGCCACCGATTTAGGAATTGCAAAAGAAGGGGATAGAGTCCTCATCGGTCAAGAATTGCAACGCATGAGCGACCAAGAACTAGAGCAAAACGTAGACTTGGTAAGCATCTACGCACGAGTAGCCCCAGAACACAAACTGCGAATTGTGCAAGCATTGCAGCGTCGGGGTCGATTTGTGGCTATGACAGGCGATGGTGTCAACGATGCCCCCGCCCTCAAACAAGCTGATATCGGTATCGCGATGGGCATCACAGGCACTGATGTGAGTAAAGAAGCCAGCGACATGGTATTACTCGATGACAATTTTGCCACAATTGTCGCTGCCACCAAAGAAGGTAGAGTTGTATATACCAACATTCGCCGCTTTATCAAATACATCTTAGGTAGTAACATTGGCGAAGTTCTGACGATTGCCGCTTCACCGTTACTCGGTTTGGGTGGAGTTCCCCTGACACCTTTACAAATCTTATGGATGAACTTGGTAACAGACGGTTTACCAGCTTTAGCATTAGCTGTAGAACCTCCAGAACCAGACGTAATGCAACGTCCACCATTTAGTCCTCGCGAAAGTATTTTTGCTAGGGGATTGGGTTCTTATATGATTCGCATTGGGATTATCTTTGCTATAATCTCGATTGCTTTGATGTGGTGGGCTTACAATCATACCAATGCACCTGGGTATCAAGGCGATCGCGAAGCTTGGAAAACAATGGTATTTACAACATTGTGTATCGCTCAGATGGGTCATGCGATCGCTATTCGCTCTAACAATCGACTGACGATAGAGATGAATCCCTTTTCTAATATCTTTGTATTGGGAGCGGTGGTTGTAACCACAATTTTGCAGTTGATGCTAGTTTACGTTCCACCCCTGCGAGCTTTCTTTGGTACTCACTATCTCAATTTACAAGAATTGGGGGTTTGCATCGGTTTTAGCGCGTTAATGTTTGTCTGGATTGAAGCAGAGAAAATTTTCTTTAGATTGATGGGGAAGAAAACCGTCTAGGGAGTAGGGAGTAGGGAGTAGGGAATAGGGAGTAGGGAATAGGGAGTAGAAAATAGGGAGTAGGGAGTAAGGAATTTTCTCACCACTCACCACTCACCACTCCCCCCCTCTCCCTCTCCCCCCCACTCCCCACTCACCATTCCCTACTCCCCTCTCCCCTATGTACCTCAAATCGATTCACCTGAGACAGTTTCGTAATTATAAACAGCAGCAGGTTGATTTTACTGCTGCGAAAACGATTTTGGTGGGCAATAATGCTCAGGGAAAGTCGAATTTGTTGGAAGCGGTGGAGTTGTTAGCGACATTGCGATCGCATCGAATGGCACGCGATCGTGATTTAATTCAAGATGGGGAAGTTGCATCTCAAATTAACGCCACTCTACAACGACAAACTGGTGTAACCGATCTAACTTTAACTTTACGTCGCAATGGTCGCCGCACGGTAGCTCTGAATAGCGAGAATTTGCGGCGTCAGATGGATTTTCTCGGTGTGTTGAATGCGGTGCAGTTTTCTAGCTTAGATTTGGAACTGGTGCGCGGTGGTCCGGAAAACCGGCGAAACTGGTTAGATACGCTTTTAATTCAACTTGAGCCGATTTACGCTTTTATTTTGCAGCAATATAATCAGGTGTTGCGACAGCGGAATGCTTTTTTGAAACAAAATCAAGACTCAGCACTTAGCACTCAAGACTCAGAACTTGCTTTGTGGGATGCACAATTAGCTACCACGGGGACACGAGTAATTAGAAGACGCGATCGCGCTTTACAACGATTAGCACCGATTGCTCAAGCTTGGCACGCTAGCATTAGCGGTAGTACAGAAATTTTACAAATTAATTACGTTCCTAGCGTTGCTTTAGAACAAAACCATCCAGAACAAATACAGCAAGCTTTTTTAGAAAAAATTCAGCTTCGAGCGATCGCTGAACTTCGTCAAGGCACAACCCTTGTCGGTCCCCACCGCGACGAAGTAGAATTAACTATCAATCAAACACCCGCTCGTCAATACGGTTCTCAAGGTCAACAAAGAACGCTAGTACTAGCTTTAAAACTAGCAGAATTACAACTAATTGAAGAAGTCGTTGGAGAACCACCACTGTTATTACTTGATGATGTTCTTGCTGAGTTAGATCCATCCCGGCAAAATCAATTACTTGATGCCATTCAAGACCGTTTTCAAACTTTAATTACTACAACTCACCTCGGTTCTTTTGATTCTCAATGGTTAAATTCCTCGCAAATTCTTTTCGTTAAAGCAGGAGAAATATCATCAGCACCCGCTTTTTAAAAGCGTGAAAATAATAAATATTCTTTCGTAGTAAGCGCTCTTTGCGCTTAAAATCAAAGTTACGAGCGGTAAACCGCTCACTACGAATGCACAATGCCCGACTAAGGTATATTTTCCGAAGTAACTTAGAAATTGCTGTAGTAATATGTATATGATAAGTAAAAAAGTATTATTTTTTACTTGAAATTTACTGACGGTTCAAAACATGCCTAAAAGCAATTATTTTGTCGAAAAAAATGAAATTGCATCCTTAGGTGCATCATTGCGAAGAATTGAGCAAAAGATACTTAAACAAAGTAAAGAAGGAGATATTAGCAGAGTTTGGTTCCAAGGAGAAGAACCCTATTTTGATGTTTTTTTTGAATTAAAAAACGATGAAATAGCCTGGTTTCAATTTACTTTACGCGGCAGATCGCTTTCTTGGGATAGCAAAACACCAGGCTGGCAAACAGGCACTACCAATGAATTAAAAATAGATGATGTGAGTTTTTATGCAGCTAGTAAAACCATTGAAAATGATACTAAACTCGACAGTGAGTTTATCAATTTAGTACAGTCAATTCTGGAAACTAGGGCAGAAGAAACTGTTTTTGCTAAAGCACTCGCTTTGTTTAATTAAGACTTAGGCGGTATAAAGTTATTATCTTGATTTGTGTCTGTAGAAATATTTTCCTCTGTTGGGGGAATTTGCAATATAGAAGTATCTTTTTGTTCACGGTTGGTTTTTAAGTAATAACGTTTTTCTAATCTTTTAAAAAGGTTGAGAACCAAAAAAGTCAGGACAACAGCAATTAATCCTAACTGCCATAAACCACAGCCAGCGACAATTCCCAAAGCAGCGGAAACCCAAATAGCTGCTGCCGATGTCAATCCGTGAACTTCAGAACGCTGTGATTTTTCGGAAGATTCACGTAAAATTTCTCCTCCACCAATAAATCCTACACCAGCTGTAATTCCTTGAATGGTGCGACTAAGAGAATTATTATCTGGTTGAGTGGCATTTGTGAGCAGAGGTATGAGAGTAAACACCGCTGAACCAAAACATACCAACATATGAGTTCTTAAACCGGCGGGTTTGCGCTTGAGTTGGCGTTCTAAGCCGATAACTGCCCCAAAAAGCAAAGCGAGGCATAGCCGGAAAGTGATATTTAGCCAATCATCGGGCAAAAGGTAGTTAGTGCTTAACAATGCTTATATTTTTAGAGAAAAAATAATCTTATATTCTACTTTAATTATTAATATACTCGCATGTGCAACTATATAAATTAACTAAACCCCCTTTTGCCGGGGTACAGGAGTAGAGACGTTCCGTCGAAACGTCTCTACAATATGTCGAATTTATCGACGTTGTATGTCAAATCATCCCGCTTTTTCTGGAACGTTCAGGAGGAAGAGCGAAGGTAATAAGTAGATCGGATCTGACGAACTACCAGGAGATGACACCCGTAGTTACATGACAACTGACTTTTAACAACTGACAATTAGCAATTTGAGTGGATAAACTCTACTGGCTTGACCAAATTAAACTGCAAGACCGTGCCAAAGTTGGTGATAAAGCGTTTCACTTGGGCAGAATTATGCAGCGTGGCTACCCCGTGAAGCCTGGTTTTATAGTGGGTGCGTCAGTTTTGCGACAATTTCTGGAAACTCTCAATAGTTCAGAGGCATTAGTCGCTGATTTGCCTTATTCTTCGTTACACCTAGATGTGGATAATTGGCGTCAATTGCAACAGGTGGCTGGTCACTTACATCAGGAAATTATCGCGGCGACTGTACCATCAAAGTGGGTGAATAAAATTCTCGAAGCAGCTAGAGAATGGAAAAGTGCCTGTTTAATTTTTCGACCTAGTGTGGCAATACCGACTGCAACGCATCAAGTAGGGAATATATCTGGGTTGCTGGAGTCGCAAATTTGCCGTTGTGACTATGAAGCGATCGCTTTGGCATTAAAAACCACTTGGAGTCAATTATTTCGTGCCAAAAGTTTACTATATTGGCAACGAACCGGAATTGACCTGCGACAAATTAATTTAGCAGTTTTGGTGCAACCAATTGAAAATGCACTCGCTAGCGGGTTACTCAATTCCAACTCAAGAGGATGGGATATTGAAGCAACCTGGGGATTGGGAATATCACTGCAACAGGGGGAAGTTCAGCCGGATGTCTACTACATTCAACGGGAAACCGGCGTTGTCACAGAACGACAACTGGGCAATAAAATGCACGCCTTACGTCTTGATGATACACCACCCGATTCTTTGGCGCTAGATAATACTTGTTTGGTGGCAGATTTGCTTGAGTCATCTCAACAAAAACAGTACGCTTTACAAGAAGAATATTTGCAACAATTAATTCAACTGGCGAATCTACTTGAAAATGACCTCGGTACAAATTATACCGTTGAGTGGACTATTTCTGAGGAATTTCCAACCCCAAAGCTTTATCTGACAAAAGTTAGCGCCCCTCAATTTGCGGTTTCCAATACACACTTTCTCAAGGGAATAGGAGCGGGGACCGGTCGTGTGACAGCGACTGCTTATGTAGTAAATTCGCTTTTATCATCGGAACAACTACCCAAAGGAGTGATTTTAGTCGCACAAGCGATCGCTCCAGATTGGCTACCGTTAATGCAACAAGTCGTCGGTATTATCACTGAAAAAGGGGGATTGACTAGCCATGCGGCAATTCTTGCCAGAGAGTTGGGCATCCCAGCAGTAGTCAGCGCAAAAGATGCCACCGCTTTAATTCAAACAGGTGCGAGTCTACTTTTGGATGGTGACAGAGGAGAAGTTTATCGTGTGAGAAAAGAAGATGGAGAAAGTCAGGAAGTTCCCCTTATTACCCAAGCGACACCAAAGCACAAAGCGCAATCTCAACTGGGCAACTTCACAACCGAACCTTTAGTCTCTGATTCCCCTATCCTTTTGTCAGCGCACCTACCCATGATTACTACACAGTTGCTGGTTAATTTAAGTCAGCCCAGCCTGATAGAGCAGGTGCAAAGTTTGCCTCTAGATGGGGTAGGATTGATACGCTCAGAATTGATGGTGTTAACAATACTGGAGGGGCAACATCCGTCGAGTTGGCTTTCTAACGGACGGAAGGCAGAATTATTAGAGCGTTGGTCTGAGCAAATGATGCAGTTTGTTCGTGCTTTTGCACCACGACCAGTTTTTTATCGCTCTTTAGATTGGCGATCGCACGAATTGACATCATTTAGTTCTAATGTACCATCTTCCCCACAGTCGATGTTAGGTGAGCGTGGCACTTTTGCTTATTTGCAAAATTCCGCAGTTTTTGAGTTGGAACTTGAAGCAATAGCTGCAATACAGCAAGCAGACTACAACAATATCCATTTAATATTGCCTTTTGTTCGCACTGTGGAAGAGTTTTCTTTTTGTCGTCAAAAAGTTGAGTCAGCAGGGTTAACTCAAAAGCCACAATTTCAACTTTGGATTATGGCAGAAGTGCCAAGCGTGCTATTTTTACTGCCAGAATATGTGAAAGCAGGTGTACAAGGAATTTCGATTGGTACAAATGACCTAACTCAACTACTCTTAGGAGTAGATCGAGAACAAGGATTAGCGTCTTCATTTGATGAACGACATCCAGCGGTGATGAGGGCAGTAGCTCAACTAATTAAGATGGCAAAATCTGCGGGAATTCCTTGCTCAATCTGCGGACAAGCACCAGCGCTGTATCCAGAAATTATTGAGAAGTTGGTAGAATGGGGGATTACGTCTATATCTGTGGAACCAGAAGCGGTATCGAGGACATATCAAGCGATCGCTCGTGCCGAACAAAGAATAATTTTAGAAGCAGCACGGCGACAAATTGGAAAATAGGGAATCTAGGGTAGTTACTCGGCGATCGGCAAAATACTTCAATTTGTAGTAAGCGGCGATCGCCCTTGAAACCCTTTGTTTAAGCGCTCTTCGCGCTGACTACAAAAAACACCAAGCGATTCTCAGCGGAATTTTTCAGCCAGGACAATCGCACATTAATCTCGAATCTCGAACGTTATGTTAATTTACAAATAGCTGAGATGGATGATTGGGAGCGATCGCAAAAAGAACACTATCAACTGTTAAATGCTTGTCGAGAGCGAGATACAAAAGCTGCTGTCAGGCTACTGAAACGACACATTGATTCAACCGCAAAGCAGCTAATACATCAATTGCTGTAACCAGTTTCACGCAAAAACTGACGCACTTGGGCAAAGTATTTAGAGCGATCGCTTCCTTGATAAACTTGCTCTACCTGCTGCCAAGCTTCCTTTTGTTGTCCCAACATATATTTATCTGCCAAATATGCTGCTAAAAATCCCTTGCCGTCATCACCTTCTTTTTTGGCTTCCAGATAAGTTTGCCAATTCTCAGAAGCATGTTTGGCGATAGATTTTGGAAAGCGTCTGGTAACATCAATCATTTTACCTTGGCGATATTGCCAAATTTGCAGTGGATAGCCCGAAGCGGCATAAGATGTAAAAGCATAGGCAAAGCGATCGTCTCGACTTTCAAATTCTGATAGTCCGTCTTGGTCTAAATCTTTGAGTTGATAGCCAGCATTGCCCCATTCATGGCGTATTTGAGTGTATTGCTTAGATGTGCCGTTGTAACGATAAATTAATGAATAAACACAACAGTGCGCTCCGCCTGTAAAGAAATCGGCGATTACTTCTGGTTCTTTGTTGCCGTCTAAGTCTACCACAGGCAACTTTAGTTTTTCAGCCAGACTGCTTGAAGGGCGATCGGATTCACTTTCTTGCGGCAATTTTTTATCCAAAATTGTTTTACCTGCCCGGATAATTTTCAACCGAACATTTTTATACTGGTATTCCTGGGGTTTGTCGTAAGATATTTCTGCCCGCACATTGCCTGAAAGTCCTGTGATAGTTTCTGCGATCGCTCCTTTGGCAAACATTGCCACATTCAAAAGAGTTAAAGCGATCAGAGATTGATTGATAAAGCAACGAATATTATTCATAAATGGTGTTGTATATAGCTTGTTTATCTTTATACAACACCATAAACACAATTAATCAATATCGGAAAATTGCCGCCGCGTGTGCGCCATTTGGCACTTCTTCTGGCTCAACGGTGTAAACCGTACCACTATTTAAAAGCGTATGAATCGCGGCAAAATCTAACATATCCTCGTCGTCTGGCTCTGCTTCTGGGTGTAAATCCACACTCATGTTTTCTGGATCGAACTTACCCCATATTTGCTGCCCTACAGGTACAAACAAAGAATCAACTCTTTGGTAATAAGCAGCTGAAATGATTTCTTTGATATCACTAGAAGCTTTACCAGTTCCCTCCCCTGCTAGTTGCTGATAAAGCTCCATTGCATCCTTTTCTGCCTGAGAAAACATAGGTTCTACGATTTGCCAAGCATCTTCGTGCAATTCTTCTGCCTGGAAGACTTCTGGTCTGCGAGTAATGCCTTCTTCTACCAAATGCGGATAAGTATTTGCCTCACGGTAAATCGGATGGAGATACTCAACTCCTGCCAAAACTAAAGGTGCTTTTTGATTTCGCAGTTTCTCGTGCAACGGGGCATCAATAGCGTGAAAGAATTGGAGGATGTCTTTTTGATGCTCATCCCTGTCGGGACTTCCCTGCCCGTGAAACGAACCAGGCTGGGTAAAAGAATTTGAGGTTCCCCCTTTTGATGTAGCGATCCGAAATTGACCTTCTTTAGCAGTTTCGTCATATTGAAGGGCTTCATCGAGGCTCTTAGGCATATTTTTTACCTCTACCTCTTTGATGCTGTAGCGTGTTCCCTCAAAAAACTTAACATCCTTTTGGCTCAAAGCTAGGACATAAAAGCGTCCATCGTTGTTGACCAGATGTAGCAATGGCTTGAGGTGGAATTGGTCGCTAACAACCACTAATTCTTGAAACTCCATCGGCAGTTGGTAGTAGCGAAATACATTTGGAGAAACAAAAATTACCAATCCGTGGTCTTGATTTTCCCAAAACTCAACCGTATCAAGTTCCTTGGCTGGCTGGAGAAAATCTACAGCCTCAGTGTGACGAGACTCCATTGTATCTAAGCGTGCTTCGGCTTCACGGATTAAATTTTTGAAGCGAATTGGGTTTTGTCGAACTTCTGGTCCGGCTTTTACCATAGGCATGTATAGAGATACACATGGAATTTGGGGGTTTTCTACTAAACTTTTTAGTTCATCAATAGACAATAGCGCCATATTAAACTCCGATGATAGTTAATCTTCATCTGAACAATCTAGATTCATTTCAAATCTAGATGTGCTTTGCTGCATCCTTCTTTTGATAAGAAATTACCCGTCGCATCCCCCTTCTTTAGATGGAGGACATGACGGGTACAGAGGTGAATGAGTTTTTATTTAATATTCTGTTATTGCTTACTACCGATATGAAAAAGTGCGTAGAAGCTCTGCTTCTTGTCAAAAGACATCGCAGATTTTTCTCAAATAACAGCGGTTCAAATAAAACCATTTTCATTTACTAACAGTTTTATTTGATTTTTTTAATCAGATAATATTCATGATAATTGGGTAAGCGACTTGTTCGCCTTGGTCTGTGACAAAAGAAGGAACTGCGAACCCAAAGGGTAATTAGTAATCGAAAATTGTCAATTGCAAATTTGCCTGTTTGTCTCCATCCAATCTAAAAATCTCAAATCAGCAAACTTATCCAGCGTTGTGGGTGTTAGGATTGGATGATCGTGACTTAATATCTACCCCATTGTGCGGTTGCCTAAGAAAACTCAAAATCACTTTTTTCATCAGCCAGTGCAAGGCTGTTAGTATGACAAAAGTGATGGTGATAATCACCAAAGGCTGTTTTCCAAGAATTTCCTCTATGCCTTTGGTGATTATGGCATCTGGTTGCGTAATAAAATCCCAACTGTTGAAACGCAAAAACCGTCCCCAATAAATACCAACGGCATTGAAAGCATGGGTAATTAACTCAACCCCCAAAATCCACTGGCTTTTGCCAATGCGGTGTAAGTAGTAACCCCAATTAATTAAAGATATTACATAAGCTCCAAATCCAGCCGAAATCACCAGCAAATATACCGGAATTATCACTAGAGTAATCATCCATACCGATGGAACTGAGCGGATATCATGTATGAGGTGAATGACATCAGTTAATAAATAAGGCGCATTCGGTAAAAAAGCGAAGAACACCAGGAATCCGAACCACCAAACCCAAGAACGTCCGCGACGAGTGCGAAACAACCAAACACTCAAAGCCAAGGGTATAAAAGCCAGAAATAAGTTCCAAGTCATCCAACCCACATTTCTTTGCAAGACTTGCATGACTGTGGCGATTAACTCAAAAAGATGTTCTTTCATATACATTTCCGAAGAAAAGGTGTGATTGACACTATTTTAAGGGGTGCAATTAGCTAGTGTGTTGTTTTTCTTGCCAAACTGTGCGTATTCGGGATTTCCAGAGTTCTAGTAGCGAGTGGGGAGTGGGTAATGGGGAGTGGGGAATGGGTAATGGGTAATGGGGAATGGGGTAATAACTTTTCTCATTACCAATTACCAATTACCAATTCCCAATTCCCAATTCCCAATTCCCAATTCCCAATTCCCAATTCCCAATTTTCCTAACGCAGCAACACTCGACTGCGCGGACCAATAGTTTGCTTGGGTGCAGATGGTTTTGTGGGGCAATTTACATCTTTGCGCGAACAAATACTTGAGGCAAGACTTAAAGGATGGAGTGCCAAAGAATTACCGTTACTGAATTCTACATTGGGTTCAACAGAGGGTGAGGGAGAATTTGATGTTGCGATCGCGCTTTGTATCGGCGATATAATTTCACCAGCGATCGGTGTACCACCACCAATATCAATTGGTGTACCACCACCAATATCAATTGGTGTACCACCACCAGCATCAATTGGTGTACCACCACCAGCATCAATTGGTGTACTACCACCACCAATCGGTGTACCAGCACCAATCGGCGTACCACTGACAATCGGTGTAGCACCACCATTAATCGGTGTAGCACCAGCATCAATCGGTGTAGCACCAGCATCAATCGGTGTAACACCAGCAGCAATCGGTGTACCACCACCAGCATCACTACGGGGAGTGATGGGAGTTGCACCTGCGGGAATAGTGATGAACAATTTTATCAGGGGTGCATTAGTCATTTTCAAGGAGGTGACGGTTGGCTTACCTGGTATATCAGACTTGAAATCAAAGACTGTAGGGGTAGCACTACCATTGCTTTGGCTATATCGCGGTCCTTGTCCAGTTACTCTAAAAGTACCTTGATACTGCTGTCCCGTTTTTGGATCGGTGACAATGCCGGTGTAAAGCGCTTTTTTTAACCCAAACTCATCTTGAACTACAGCTTCAAATTTGGTTCCGGGCAATTTTCCTTGATAATTATAGGATGTCAAGTCACCGCTTGAAAGTGCTGGCGAAGTCAGCAAGCCATCAAATGAGACAACCGGAATGCCTTTAAAGTCAACGAAGTAATGCAGACTGCCATCGGCGCGAGTTTGTACCTTCACATAGTTAGAGGTATACAAGGGTACTCCTTGGCGGTAATAAGTACCTTTGGAATTTGTATCTACACGAGTAACTACCCGGTTGAAGTTCGGATTAAATTTGGGAAGTTGGATAGTACCTGATAAAGTGCCAGTGCTTTGAATTGTAATTTGAGCAAAAGCAGATTCTGCCCCGAAACCGATAATGGCTGCGGCTAGACTGCTAGTAATAACTAGTAGTCCACTAAAGGAATTTTGATGGGTGAATAATGTAGTAAGGACTTTAGTCCTTGATTTGAGCGCTGAAGCGCTCACTACGAAACTCTTAACTTGGGAGTTGGATTTGGTTTTAATTGCTGACGATTTTAATTGCATTGAAAACTTCCTTGATTAATATGCAAAAAAAATCACGCATGTTTTTACAGCAGGGGAATCTCTGCTTTAATTACGCGCGTGAAAATGAAAAACTGACTACACCCGTATGCAATTAGTGCATTTATTTACATTTACATCCGTACAGATTTAAAACCGGAATGTTGCTCTTAATGCCCCTACTACCAAGGGATCGTTAGCAGCGTTGTGATCTGGATTGAAAATCACAAAAATGCCCGGAGTGAGAGAGATATTGTCATTGAGTTGGGCGCGATAAAAAAGTTCTACGTGCAGTGATGTGTCGTCGCGTCCACCCGGTGTACCTCCTTCAGAAAAGTTGGGAAAATTGAATCCTTCAGGTAAAGAACTAGAAGTAATTTTCGGGGGTTGTCCGACGAGAATGCCGCCCAAATTGCCGGAACGCAGTAAATTGGGAAAAGCAGCGAATACCATCCAGTTTGTAGTTTCCACGCTTCCAGAGAGATTGACTGGATTTGAGTGAGTCCAACCTCCCCAACCGCCTAAGTTAAAATTAGGATTAATGCGCCATGTGACGGTAGCGCCGACAGCATGGGTATCAAAAGCTGTCGCAGGTGCAAAAGGGGAAATTAACTGAGCATCGCCGATACCGGTTCCTAGTAAGCCATCGGGAGAGTGGGAGAAAAGATAATGCAGCCCGACATCGATGTTATTGGTGGGTGCTACAGTTAGTTGAGCGCCGGCGGTATATCTGCCGCCAAAAAGTCCGCCAGCTTGGATATCACCGGGAAAACTGGGAATTTCGGCACTGTAAACGCCTTGTAAACTCAGGCGATCGCTTATTTGCCAATCGAAGCCAACACCGCCAGTACCGTTACCAATTGCCAAAATCGGGTTACGCTGACCTAATAAAGAAATTGCTCCCTCTCCATTCCCTTCTAGAGGGTTAATACCGCGAAAGGTGTTCGTAGGATTAACACCCACCGTACCAACAATAATTCCTAAGTTGTCTGAAACCGGAAATCGATAAGATAAATCACTGATATATAAATCGTTATTTGTATTTGACTCAAAACCCAACCGCCCCATATTGTTAAATACTGAAGACGCAGAAGAATTTAAATTTCCCGAACTCAGCCCAGTTAACAGTAAATCTTGCCCTGTAAAGGAAGTAGCGAGGGTTAGTTGCACGCTATTGGCAAAAGTCAGATTCGTTTCTGCCTTGCGTTCTGGTACTTTATCTCTAGGAAACAAATCGACATCAGCGCTATTCGTTCCCTGGAGGCTAAAAATAGCTTGCCCAAATAGTCGCGTCGTGGTGGAAAACTGATTTGCTTGTATTTCGCTTGTGTGGCTTTCTAAATTGTCTACCCGCTGCTCAACTTGCTTTAACTCTGCTTGAAACTGAGTTTGCAAGCGTTGCAACGCGATTAAATCCTCATCTTTAACAGTATTAGCTGTATTGTTAGTTATTAATTTATTAATCTGCTCCAGACAATGCTGTAAACCAGCTGCAAATTCATAACGATTGATAGCGGTGTTGCCTAGATAAGTTTTATTTGGATATCCAGCAATGCAGCCATAGCGTTCTACCAGAGATTGCAAAGCTCCAATTGCCCAGTCTTGCGGTTGTACATCGTCCAGTTGCGACACCGATGTGACTTGAGACATTTCGGGGGATGGAGGGAGTGGAGGAGGGGGGGAGGGGGAGAGGGGGGGAGGGGGAGCTATTTCTGGAGCAGGGGAGGCAGGGGAGGCAGGGGAGGCAGGGGGAGCAGGGGAGGCAGGGGAGGCAGGGGGAGCGAATTCTTCCTTGTCTTCCTTGTCCCCCTTGTCTCCCTTGTCCCCCTTGTCTCCCTTGTCTCCCTCATCCCCCTTATCCCCTACTTGAGCAAAGGAGCCTTGAGAGGGAATTTTTTCTCTAATTTTATTAAGTATATTTTGATGCTCTGGTTTTAGCGCTGACTGGACGGGTTGGAGATTTGCATCCGCTTGTATCAATTCAGGTGGTGTGATTTGGGTCGGTGGGACAATTTTCTTTGCCTCACTCTGTTTTGACTGCTGCACCACATTATCTGACGGAAGTGGTGGCTGTTCAGGTAATTTGGGCGGAGATGCTTGCCCAGCAGTTAACATGCCCGCCATCAGCAGACCGATATCGCTCATTGTATTTCACTTTACTAACACCAATATTTCTCTTGACAGAAAAATTTGTCTTATTCAGGAATATTTCGGTTATTAAAGTAATATAAGTTACTAATATCTCAGCATGTAACTGCTTTCTTGCCATTAGCCATTAGCCTTTTCCCCTCTTAAAAAACCTTTCCCCTTTCCCCTTCCCCCTCTTTTTCATCAATGACCGATTACCTAGATAAATTACTCCGGTTGGCTACAGTACTTTTTCACCTCAGCTTCTAAAGCATCAGACTGTTTAGCTGTGGTTGCGGCGGATGTCAATGCGGTATCGATATCTGTTCTGGCTTTTTGTATTTTTTCTCTACCAGATTCTGAAGCTTGTGCTGTTTTAGCTGAACCAAGAGCTTTACCTGCTTTGGTTATCTGTTTGCCGAGAGTGTCAAACACTTTCACAAATTTGTCTTGATATTTTTTCAAGGAGGGGTCTGGTAGGTTCATTTGCTTGAGCGATTTGGTGACAGCTTCGAGATCGGACGCGAGTTTCAAACTGGTTGTCACCTGCTGACCTTTGTTTTTTTCAATCAGAGCATTTCCTTCACTAACAGCGGATATCAGGCGATCGCACTGAGCAACTTTGCTGTTATCGCAACCACTGAGCAACAAAGCGATGCTCAGACTAACAGGAATAATAACAATATGTTTACGCCAAACCAACATTAATACCCCACCACTTACTTAAACCCAACTAATAATACCCATTGATTCTGTAATTTTTATCAGTTTTCCGGTCAATCCCTGGCATGGGGAGTGGGGGGCAGGGGGCAGGGGGCAGGGGGCAGGGGGCAGGGGGCAGGGGGAGTTTGTCTCCTCATCTCCTTGTCTCCTCATCCCCCCATCTCCCCATCCCCCCATCCCTCACTTAAGTAAAAATGCCCCCCCATAGGATTGAATTATGGGGAAATTCTCAGTTAATGTCGAATGTTGCGTATATTGCTTAACCTGACTAAAAAAGTCTTTAGATTACGGAAATAATTGTGTTTGCTTTTATTACATATTCAAGCTGGCTGCACTGGATAACTCAGCCGCAGTTAGCTATGCACATCCCCGATGGCTTTCTGAGCTTACCTATTATCGCTATTACATGGGTAATTGCGATCGCTTTGATTGCACTCGCACTTAACAGAGCGCAGGCAGAATACCAAGAACGAGCTGTACCTCTAATGGGTGTATGTGGGGCTTTTATCTTTGCGGCTCAAATGATAAATTTCCCTATTCCTGGAGGCACTTCCGGACACCTTTTAGGTGGAACGCTGGCAGGTGCTTTGTTGGGTCCTTGGGCTGGCTCTTTGGTCATGGTGGCGGTGTTTATCGTCCAAAGCGTAATATTCCAAGATGGCGGCTTGACTGTGCTGGGCGCCAACATTTTTAATATGGGGTTGATTGGCACGTTTGGTGGTTATTACTTATACAAAGCAATTCGCTTTGCCATAGGTGGTAATAAATTGTCAGGAATGGTAATTGCCGCTGCTGTTGCAGCTTGGACAAGTGTAGTGGTTGCCTCTGTTGTATGTGCTGTAGAACTAGCTATATCTGGAACAGTTCCGTTAACGGTGGCTTTGGCTGCGATGGCATCATGGCACGTAATAATCGCTATTGGTGAAGCTGCAATCACCGTAGTAGCTCTTTCGTTTATTTGGCGGACTCGACCGGATTTATTTTACGATCCGCCACGCAAGGCTGTTGTTTCTCGTCCTCTGTCGCGTTATTAATAGGGATTCAACTATGAGTAATGATACGCGATCGCGCAATCGTGCTTTTGTAATAGCTGGTTTGGGTATTGCTTTGCTAATTGCAATTTTTCTTTCTCCCTTTGCCAGTAAAAACCCTGATGGCTTGGATCGAGTCTCCCAGGATCTCAAATTTGAGGATAAAGCACATGAAGATGCACCAGCTAAAAAGCTACCTTTCTACGCTGTTTTTGATGAATATGCTCTCAGAGGTGTACCCGAAGCTGTAGCTACTCCCATCGCTGGCTTAGTCGGAACTTTAGCCGTTTTTGGCTTGGCTTGGGGAATTGGCAAATTAGTTGTACGTGGTTCAACTTCATCTAATCCTGAGTATGATGAATCCCGGTATACGGATGATTCAGAATAAACCACATGAAAAAAGAGGGGGAAAGGGAAGAAAAGAAAATTCCCTTTTAACTTTTAATTTTTACCCTTACCTCTTCTTTTTATCAATCCAAAATCTCAAATCCAAAATTATTAGATGCTGCTGCATATTGGGGCATTGGCTCTTGATGTTAATAGTAAACAGATTACTCCCTGGCACAAACTCGCTCCCCGCACCCGGATACTATGTACATTGCTGCTTGTATTTGCTATTGCCCTGACACCAAATGGACATTGGTGGACTTGGGCGATTTATGGCTTGGCTGTGGCAAGCATTTTATTACTCAGTAAAGTCACCTTCAGCGTGCTGCTAAAACGTTTAGCAGTTGAGTTGGGTTTTGTCGGTGTTGTGCTTTTGGGTACTTTGTTTCGAGGTGGTGGTACAGTGCTTTGGGCTTGGGGTCCGCTGCAAATTACTACAGTTGGGCTAACTGTTTTAGCTAGTGTCACTACTAAGGCGTTGCTATCTTTACTGATGTTGAATTTGTTAACTTTAACAACTTCGGTATCGGCGTTGCTTAATGCTTTAATCGAACTGCGAACCCCACCTTTGTTAGTGGCAATTTTGGCTTCAATGTATCGCTATATTGGTGTGTTGATCGGTGAGTTTAACATTATGCGACGAGCAGCAGCATCGCGCAATTTGATGAACAGCAATCGTAGTATTCGTTTGGTAGTTGGCAATATGATCGGAGGGCTATTTATCCGCACTTACGAGCGAGGAAACCGCGTTCATCAAGCGATGCTGTCGCGGGGTTATCAAGGAGTATTACCGATAGAAAAATTACCACAAGCAGGACGAAATGATGCGATCGCTTTAACTTTGACGCTCATTTTAGCACTACTTGGACAAGCTGTTTATTTGATTTTGTAATTTGTAATTTGTAATTTGTTAGTTGTTAGTTGTTGGTGGTTAGTGGTTAGTTGTTGGTTGTTGGTTGTCTACTAACCACTATCGACTAACCACCATCCACCATCCACTATCCACTATCCACTATCAACTATCCATTATCCACTAACTAATATCAGATTATATTAATGCATCATAATCCGATAAGAATCAAAAATCTTAGCTATACCTACCCTGATGGAACTCAGGCTTTAAAAAAAATTAATCTATCTATAGAAGCTGGGGAGCGGGTAGCATTAATTGGGGCAAATGGTTCAGGAAAATCTACGTTGCAGTTTCACTTAAATGGAATTACTTTACCTCAAGAAGGAGAAGTAATTATTGGTGAATGGTTAGTAGTTCCGGAGAATTTGCGAGAAATTCGGAATTTTGTGGGATTGGTTTTTCAAAATCCAGATAATCAGCTATTTATGCCCACAGTATGGGAAGATGTTGCTTTTGGTCCGATGAATTTGGGTTTGCGAGACGAAGAACTGAAAAATCGCGTTCTTCAAGCTATGACTGCGGTTGATATCGACCCAGAATGGTTTGGGCAACGCAATACTGATAATTTGTCTGGAGGGGAAAAAAAACGGATTGCGATCGCAGGGGTTTTAGCGATGAATCCGCAGGTTTTGGTATTGGATGAACCTTCTGCTCAATTAGATCCGCGATCGCGTCGTCAGTTAATTGATTTGTTACAAACTTTGCCTTTTACTCAACTGATTGCTACCCACGATTTAGATTTAGCTTTGGAACTTTGTTCCCGCACTATTGTATTAAGTCAAGGACAAATTGTTTTTGATGGTCAGACTGAGCAGGTAATGAACGATTCAGAATTTTTGCTAGCTCACGCTTTAGAACCTCCACTCAGCTACAGTCGTCCTTATTGTTTAATTGAACATGCACCCATTTGTAGAGACGTTCCAATGGAACGTCTCTACGACTAACATTAAAAATAACGAAATAAATTCAATATTTTTTGCCGTACCCGTTCTAAAACAGGTTCTTCTGCCAATTCTTCAGAAAATAACATCTCATATATTAGCGGTACTCCTAACTGTAAATCTTCCAGAATTTGACGTTGTTTAAACACATATTCTGGCTCTCCTTCTAACACGAGTTGCCCTTTATCCATGACAAAAATCCAGTCTGCCCAGCGATAAACTAAATCTAGGTCATGAGTTGCCATGAGTATTGTTGTCCCAGATGCATGAATCTTTTTTAGAGTTGCCATCAGGTTACGAGTATGCAAACGATCCAAATATGCTGTAGGTTCATCTAATAACAACAGTTGAGGTCGTAGCACCATCACATCTGCAATAGAAACTCGCTTTTTTTGCCCTAAACTCAGATGATGTACTGGTCTTTCTGCTAAAGTAGTTAATCCAAATTCCTCTAATGCTTGTTCTACTCGTTGTTTAATTTCTGTGTCTGGTAATCCTAAGTTACATAATCCGTAAGATATATCTTCTTCAACCGTGGAGGCTACAAGTTGTTGCTCTGGATCTTGAAATATAAGTCCGACTTTTTGGCGTAATTGTAGTAAATATTTTCGGTCATACTTTAGTGCCTCTCCTTGCCATTTAACATTACCTTTATGAGGTTTGTATAGACCGTTAGCTAACAAGAATAATGTAGTTTTTCCGCATCCATTTTGACCAATCAAAGCACATCTTTTATTCGCGGGTATTTGTAGTGTTAAATTATTGAGTGCAGATTGTTGTGCGCCCGGATATGTGTAATGTACTTGTTCAAATTCAAGTAAATATTGCTGCATAATATGATATTAAAATAAAGGCACGCAGATGCCCGCAAATGACCGTATTGGGATACTCTGGTCAGAAAACAGATATGCTGCATTCTAATATTATTAATAACGTACAACCAAAAATTGCTTCGATCGCATACCGTTGTGAGTGATGATATCGGTGCGGATGCCAAACTCGAAATTCTCCATTAAATCCGCGTGATTCTAAACTTAAGGAGACTTGACGATAGTTTTCTATGGTACGCTTGAGTAATTGTCCAATTAATAAAGCTAAACTTTTCATACTTGTAGAAAAAGTGCGATAACCACCACGAGATTGTTGAGCAGTCCATAACTCGGCGGCGGCATTTAACAGAACGAAAATAAAGCGATACATTAATAATAAAAGGTCTGTTAAAAGCACGGGAAAACCAACACGCCGCAAAGTTTGCAAAAGTTCAGTAAAAGGGATAGTTAGCATGACAAAATATAAGCAGGAAAGTGAAGCGATCGCTCTCGTTAAAATTGTCAATCCCTGCTCTATACCATGACTGCTTAGATATACATAATACCCGCTAATTGTCAACCCTTTTATTGAGTCATTTTGCACTAAATTTAGATGAGAAATATCTATGGCGTTGATGGCTAAAGCTGGTAAACTGGTTAACCAGAATAAAGTAGCAACATAAATCAATTTCAGATAGATTTTGGCAGAAATCCCAGCATAAACAACTGTCCAAATGCTCATCCAGATAGCAATTAAAATTTGTATTTGTGGATGAGCAAAGGCAATGATGATTAATAGCGCGATCGCTAACAATAATTTCTGCTCTGGGGCTAACCACCGCAACTTATTAGTATAAGCAAGCGTGTCAATCTGAATGTTCATTATTACTCTTTTGCTGTTCGGAGCGCCCTTTGTACAAACCAATTAAAAAGCCCAGTGTCCCTGCACCTATAGCAGCCTGAGTTGCAAATAAAAAGGTTTGCACTTCGCAACTGGCTACATTCATTAGTGGTTTAAACCAAGGTTGATATCCAGGCTGCACTTCAGTAACGGCTTTGGCAGCTCTGTCATCTGCACCGGCAAATTCTGCATTACGTGCAAAGATGAATGGTGCGCCTGCTAAAATTACTACTCCGCCCAGTAACAACCAATTACTCAATTTTTTTTTAGATTGGTTCATTGCTTTGAGGTTCCTGTTTGATTAATTTCAGTAATTCCAATTCTTGCGGGGTGTAAGATTGTAACCAGTTCCATACCAGCACAGTTAGCAATCCTTCACTAATTGCTAAAGGAATTTGAGTTATCGCAAAAATTCCGGCAAACTTGATAAATGAAGCGATAAATCCCCCAATCGGTGCGGGAAAAGCTAAAGCGAGTTGGATGGATGTAATGATGTATGTGAGTAAATCTGCTAAAGCTGCGGCTAAAAAGATGGCGATTCTTTGCTTACCACTTAACCGCATGGTGAGATTATATATCCAGTAAGCGGCAAATGGTCCGGCGATCGCCATCGAAAAAGCATTTGCTCCCAATGTTGTCAAACCACCGTGCGCTAACAGTAAGGCTTGAAATAACAATACTAAACTACCCAGCACCGACATTGCTAAAGGTCCAAACAGCACTGCACCTAATCCTGTTCCTGTAGGATGAGCGCAACTACCCGTGACTGAAGGCATTTTCAACGCTGATAGCACAAAGGTAAAAGCACCTGACAGCGCTAAAAGTAATTTTAGTTCTGGGTTGGTTTGGGTGATGCGAGTCAGCGATCGCAATCCCAATACAAAAAATGGTAACGCTACTACCCACCAAAAAATCGCCCACTTCGGTGGTAAAAAGCCTTCCATAATGTGCATCGCGTAAGCTGGTGCGGATGCGCTGACGATCAGGTAGAAGCTGAGAACTCCGATGATAACTAGTGTTGTGCGTTTTGACTTGAGAATAATTCTCGACATTTTTACCCGCAGATGTATGTCAATCAGTCAGTTTAAATCAACTAATGCCGCGATCGCACTCTTCTAAATTAAAAATCAACAATCCGTGGCAATTTTTTATCAAGGTGAGAAGGACGCATCTTCACATATTTAAGTTCCTTTGTTAAATTCATAACAGTTTATCATTCGCTTGTGGCAACAAAACTATCAACATATGCAAAGCTATAGTAATTTATGTTGCTTTTTAGTTCCAAAATATACGTAAATTAATTCAGCCAAAACTAAATTAATTATGACTTTTTCAGATTGCATTCTTTGATAGGCTAGACTTATTGCCTGAAATAGCAACCTGAGAAAATTATTGACAAAAATTATTGATTTCGATAATATACATAGGTCAATTGCAAAAAATTTGCAAACTTATTTATTTGGGCGCTAATTGGAAATTCCATGCCTAACAATTTTGCTTTGGGGCAAGAAAACCTTTGGAGCCGTCGTCAACTGTTGAAGCTGGGATTAGCTGGTGCGGGTGTGACTGGGGCGACGGCGCTTTGGCATATGTTGAATGCACAAAGTAAGTCAATTGTCAAAATACCGCCGATGGAGGCGATCGCCCAAACTACTGCACTAAAAAACGCAGCTAACCCGATGCAGGTACTCCGGAATTTTGATTATGGCACGGTAAAGCAAGAAAATGGACGCACTATCCGCGAATTTCGCTTAACTGCCGGGACTTCCATCATCCAGCTAAATAGTGTTGTGTCTTACAACATCTGGGATTTAAATGGTCGGATTCCAGGACCAACACTGAGGGCAAAACAAGGCGATCGCGTGCGCGTATTGTTCCACAATCAAGCCGGACATTCGCACTCTTTACATTTTCATGGTGTCCACCCAGCAGAAATGGATGGTATTCGTCCAGTTAGCAACGGTAGCGCCACAATTTATGAATTTGACGCGGAACCTTATGGCGTTCATTTGTACCACTGCCATATTGAACCAGTAACCCGTCACATTGCCAAAGGGTTATACGGAATGTTTATCATTGACCCACCCAAACCACGTCCGCCGGCGGATGAAATAGCCTTAATTATGGCTGGGTATGATGTTAATGATGATAACCGCAATGAGTTTTACGCCTTCAACGGTCAGCCGCATTATTACATGGATAATCCGATTAGGATTTATCAAAATCAGTTGATTCGGCTGTACGTCCTCAACATTATTGAATTCGATCCAGCGGTTACGTTTCACCTCCACGCCAACTTTTTTGATGTTTATCCCACGGGAATGACTCTTACTCCCACCCACAAAGCAGATGTAATTACGATGGGTATAGCGGAACGACACATTTTAGAATTCAGCTTTCGCTATCCGGGTAAGTATATGTTTCATCCGCATCAAGATGCGATCGCCGAAAACGGTTGCATGGGTAATTTTGAAGTAGTCGCGGACAGTAAAAAGCCACTTTCAACTCAGAAAAATTCTTAAGGGGAATGGGTAATGGGTAATGGGTAATGGGTAATGGGTAATGACCACGTTCCCAATTACCTATGCCCAATTCCCAATTCCCAATTCCCAATTTATCAAATTAAATGTGTTGCATTATACTCTGCATCAAATTAGGGCAGAGCCGAAATTATTTGAAAAAAATTATTGAAGTTACAGTTAATTTTTTTGAATTAGTTGATAAAAAATATCATTATATGCAAAAGTAAATTCTACGACTAAATGTCAAACTAACATGCTGTTGCTAGCTGACAAAGTTTTAATTAATACATGAGCAAACGTGTTTTGGAGCAAAAATGATCAAAGTTCGTTACATTTTTTTGGCTGTTGCTGCTTGTGCCATAGTTTCCCTGAGTTCGTGTAATGCAGGCACACCAACCGCAGAGAATACAGGAGCCCCTGTTGCCAATAGCCCCCAGGCAAGCGAGGCAGTAAGTAATAATAATCACAGCGGTCACGGCAGCAAAAATCAAATAAATATCAACACTGCGATATTGTCCGAATTGGATAAGTTTGAAGCCAAGCTAGCAATACCAGCATTATCAAACAAAATTCAAGCAAATCGTCCTTATGCTTCACCTGAGGAATTAGTATCCAAAAAGGTGATTAATCAAGAGCAGTTTAATCAAATTAAAGATTTGGTGACTGTTCAAGAGGTAGTACTCACGGGTGAGGCAAAAGATGTTGACTATATGAGTAAATTGGGATTGATGAAAGGGCATCTTATAGTAGCAAAAGAATTGCTAGATCAAAATCAGCCCAAACAAGCAGAACCTCATATAGGACATCCAGTTGAAGAGATTTATGTTGATGTTGAAGACCAACTAAACGAACGTAAAGTCAAAGAATTTAAAACAACTTTAGTAAGTTTGCAAGATTTAGTAAAATCGAATCCGAAAGCAGCTAAACTAAAAACTGATTTTGCCTCATCAATGCAAGCAGTAGATGGTGCGATCGCCGCTTTACCAGAAGCGCAACGCTCAAAAACCGGATTTGTACTACAAAGCATTAATGAGCTATTAGATGCGGCAAACTCAGAATATGGTGCAGCGATCGCTAATAACAAAATATCTGCGGCAATAGAATATCAAGATTCTCGTGGTTTTGTCATCTACGCCAACGAATTATACAAAGGTATTTCTAGCCAAATGGCGAAAGACTTTCCCGAAGCACATAAAGGCATTGAAACAAGTATGGCTGAACTAGTAAAAGTTTGGCCCTCCGCTATTCCTCCAGCTGCACCGGTGAAAACTCCCGATGATGTTACCAAGCTAGTGAAAACTATTGAGCAAAACTCTCAAACCGTGATTGATAAATCAAGCACCCAAGCGCAGCGATAGCAGTTTTACTTAATTCTTAATAGCAAAATTGAGGAGTTTAAAATTAGCTTAGAAGTTATGTAGAGACGTTCCGGTGGAACGTCTGTACAAAAGTTAGGAATTATACTCATAACTCCTAATTTCTAACTCCTAACTAATTCTCATTACTCTCCACACGTAACTTCAATTAACGCAAAATGCAAGAGCTTGACCAGAAAAAGACCATCGACTTACTCAACGCCATCATGGAATTTGAACTAGCCGGAGTAGTCCGCTACACTCATTATTCTCTGATGGTAACAGGTCCCAACCGCATTCCGATTGTGGGTTTTTTCAAAGCGCAGGCTAGCGAGTCTCTACTTCATGCTGAACAAGTCGGAGAAATACTCACAGGTTTAGATGGACACCCCAGCCTAAAAATTGCGCCGATGGAAGAAACTTACAAGCATTCAGTTAAGGATATTTTGACAGAAAGCTTATCCCACGAAAAAAAGGCTCTGGATTTGTATAAAAGTCTGCTGGAAACCGTCACTAATGCCAGCATTTACTTAGAAGAATTCGCCCGTAATATGATAGGACAGGAAGAGATGCATAATCTCGAACTGAAAAAAATGTTACGCGATTTTAGCTAAGAGTTAAGAGTCAATGGTCAAGAGTCAAGAGTCAAGAGTCAACGGTCAACGGTCAATATGAGTGACTTTAGACTATTAACTCTGAACTATTGACTCTAGACTATTGACTCTAGACTATTGACTCTAGACTATTGACTTTGGACTATTGATAATGAATTTTAGTACTGCCTTACCGACTTTTGTAATTACACTCCGAGAAGGAGTAGAAGCTGCCCTTGTTGTCGGGATTGTGCTAGCTTTGCTAAAAAAAGCCAAGCAATCTCAACTCAACTCTTGGGTGTATGCTGGTGTGGGTGTTGGTATTGCCCTGAGTGCGCTGGTAGGTGTGTTGTTGAGTTGGGTAACGATCGCGCTAAGTGCGGCAAATCCGCAATACGCATCTGTGACAGAGGTTTTGCTAGAGGGATTTTTCTGCGTATTAGCGATCGCTATGCTCAGTTGGATGCTCATCTGGATGACCAAACAAGCCAGATTTATGAAAGCTCAAGTTGAGGGAGCTGTCACAAGCGCTCTCAAAGCAGATAAGAATGCCGGGTGGGGCGTTTTTTGGTTAATTTTAATTGCCGTTCTTCGCGAAGGTTTTGAAACAGTTTTCTTTCTCGCTGCCAATTTTCAACAAGGATTCATGCCAGCTTTCGGTGCTATTAGCGGTTTACTAACGGCAATTGGTATTGGTGTGCTGATGTTTAAATGGGGTGTCAAAATTAACATTCGGCAATTTTTCCAGGTGATGGGCATTTTTTTGGTATTGATTGTTGCCGGGTTGGTAGTGACGGCACTGCAACGCTTTGATGAAGCTGCCGCTGCTTTGGCATTAAGCGATCGCGCTTCCCAAAGCCTTTGTTTTTATTACGAAAGGTTTACCAAAGTCCATTCTTGCATTTTGGGTCCGATGGTTTCAAATACCTCGAAAATCTTACCTGATGAACAATTCCCAGGCATTATTCTCAAATCATTATTTGGCTACAGAGATCGTCTTTATCTCGTGCAAGCAGTAGGTTATGTAGTATTTTTAGTGACTATTGGCGGGACATATTTGCGTAGTATTACAGGTGGCAAGAGCGGGAAAAATCAGCCAGGTAAACAAAAATCTATGAGTTCCAGTTCTGATTAAAAAAGTCTGCAAACGAGAAGTCGGGTTTCTTAAAGAAAGCCGACTTCTGAAGCTTTCAATATAAAATCAGAATTTGGGTTTTTGTTTAAAGTTCTTTGACTAATGAAACAAGCAGAGGTTAAACAGTTATTTATCCATCCAGTGAAGGGTTTAACACCATTAGCACAGGAATGTGTAACCTTAAAAGTTGGATATGGGATACCAGGCGATCGCTCTTTTGCGTTAATGTACAAGCAAGATGAAATAGACGTAGACTCTACTATTGTGCCGTGGATGAAGAAGCACAACTTCATCATGCAAAACGATTGGCACGGACTTGCAGCTTTAGATTGCGAGTATGAAGAAACTAGCGGTATTCTCAGAGTCAAGCGTAAAGGTGTAGAATTATTGATTGGCGATACGAATACAGAAATCGGACGCGATCGCATTTCCACATTTTTCACCGGCTATCTAGCAGGAATTTATCCCAGTCTTGCTGCTAGAAACGGCAAACGCGCACCCTTACAATTTGTGGGGATGTTCAAAGAAACTCGCTATCCTGACAGAGAAGCAGTGCATATTTCTTTAGTTAGTCAAGCAACTATAGATAATTTAAGTCAATTAGCCAAACAAGAAATCGATGTCCGGCGTTTTCGTCCGAATATAGTTGTAGAAGGTGTACCCGCATGGAAAGAATTTGATTGGGTAGGGCAAGAAATGCAACTTGGTAGTGCGAGAATTGAGATAAGTGCCAGAATTAATCGCTGTTTAAATATAGACGTGCATCCAGAAACCGGAGAACGAGATATTGGATTGCTGACTTTACTACAAAAGCAATTTCACCACACCCAAACAGGAGTTTTAGCCAAAGTTATTAGTAATGGTGATGTAGCGATCGGCGATAATTTGCTCACTATATAAGAAACACATTCCTCAGCTCATACCATTTCTTGCGCGAATCGACGTAGAGACGTTCGGTCCGGAACGTCTCTACAAGGTTTATAATCGTTACCGAATATATTTATTAAGCGCAGCCTTACACAGAATTGGTATCACAGCCAGGGAATGTGTTTCTTAGAAGATTAAGAATTAGCGCTATTAGGCACTTGTTATCATTGAACTGTGAATCCTGGAGGTGCGATCGCATCTTCCAAATCAGCCCCTAGCAGGTTTGCCCCTTCTATTTTCGCATCTATTAGATTTGTTTTCTCCAAGTCTGCTTTTTGTAAGTTCGCTCCTAACAGATTCGCTCCTTGTAGGTTTGCCTTCTCTAGGTCTGCATCAAACAAATTTGCATTCTCTAAGTTTGCTCCTGCTATGTTTGCTTTACCTAAATCTGCTCCCTGTAAATTTGCTCCTAACAAATTTGCTCCTTGTAAATTTGCCTTCTCGAAATCTGCATTTGCCAAGTTCGCATTTTGCAAGTTTGCTGCTTGCAAGTTAGCCGAACTCAAGTCTGCTCCATTCAGGTTACACCCGACACATTCTTTGGTTTGTAACAAACGTTTCACATTTGCGCTTACAGACTGTATTGGCGATGCAATCGGGGATATTATGGGAGCGGGTGTAGATGTTGTTTCTGATTGAGCTAAAGCGCTAGGCTGGTCAAGCAAAGAAAATCCGGCTACAAATACAATAAATACTGCCGAGACGACCCAGGAAGTTAATTTTTTTGCAATTGATTTAATCATTTTAAATTTGTGGCTTTGCTTTTACAGAAGCCATCAGTAAAGTGCATAGTTTTCACTTTAAAGTAAGCTCATAGATTAAATCAAACATTATTTTTATTCAGATTTATAAATTAAAGTGATTAAAAAATATTTTCTCAAGTTTTTTGTCTAAACGGCTCTTTATTGGCAGCATCGCTGAGGAGTGTAAATCATTTATCTTCAGCTATATCTGCCTCTGTTGTTTGCGGTATTTTCTTACTAAAATTGTGTAATTGGAAACATGTAGACTGCAAAGAAGATTGCCTAATTTCCTCTACACTGTTATTGACAATCGAAAAACGAAGTTGAATAAACCCAAAAGCGGTAAGTTGCGACAGCAATATCATCACTGCACTAAGTATAGCGATCGCCTTTAAGTGCTTGTTGCGTCTTTTTTGGATGCTACGCTTGACAAACTCCAACTCTGTTAAATTCAACCAGCCAATATCAGACTTAAGTAATTGCTGTACTAACGGCAAGCGAGGATCGTTATACCATAGAAGACCAACAGCCTTTTTATCGTGTTTTTGAGTTGCCCATTTATTTGCAGTCGGTCTTAACTCTGTTTGCAATACTAAAGAAGCTAACTCTTGTTTTTTCCAGTTCAGCAGCTTTTGCCATTCCCGGATTAAAGCATCATGAGCCGGCTCTACATATTCATTATTCTCTATATCGCGTCCTTTCACCAACAACCGCGCCGCCACAAAGCGCGAAATCACCAACTTTACCCGTGTATTTTCGGCTTGTGGATATTCCAGTTCCTTGCATAGCACACGTCTGCGTGTCAAATCGCTGCTACCCACCGCTACCATCCGCAGCATTACGTGCTTGATAGTTTGGGAGTAAGCGGGGTCAAGTTTAACTAACTCGTCATATTCAAAGTCTGCTCTTTTAGTAAGACTGCGCGTCACTCCCCCTAATTCTGCATAATCAGATTGAGTAATTGCCCGATTATTTCTTTTACCTTCTTTGACACTCTGAATATATTTCAGATACAGTTCACTCAAAGTAAAAGAAAGTAGCGGTAAAGCTCCCGGCATCTGTACCACTTCATCAATTACTTCGTCTACTAAACTTGGCGGATCAAAATACATTACCTTGGCAGCGGCTGGTTCGACAATGCACGATCGCAATTCTTGACGCGATATCTTTGGCATCACAAATCGTCCCGATTCCCAGTAAGGTTCTAAAGGTGTATTGCGAAATTGTGGTTCAAAGTCATTTCTGAGTGTCACCACAATTCTTAACTGCTCGGGAAAAGCTTTTATTGCTCTTGCCAATCCTTCAAAGAATTTTTGACTTTCAGTTTCATCTTGGCAAACGGTAACTAATTCTTCAAACTCGTCAATTACCAATAGGAATTTTGCCTGAGGATTCAAACGATACCATTCACCTACACTCTGATACAAATTCTGTAATTCTTGCTCAAAAGCTTTGTTTGGTTCCGCAAAAATTGGCAAATTTTCCTTGATCAGCGTTTTGTTTAAAGCCACAAAAGGCGATTCTCCCGGACGCACTGGAGCCAAAATGCGCCATTCTTGGTGGCTAGTCCCCAGCTTCAAATATGGAATTAATCCGGCTTTTACCAAACTAGATTTTCCCGAACCAGAAGCACCCAGCACTACCGTCAAGGGGCGATCGATCATGAATTCTGCCAGTTTGGAAATTAATTTATTTCTGCCGAAAAATAGCTGACTGTGTTCTTCTTCAAAAGATTTTAAACCCCGATAAGGATTAGTATTTTTGGAAATTGCAGGTGCTGGGGCTAAATGATTGCGGTCAAAACTAGGAATGGGAAAGATGTAATCACCATCATCATGGTGTTTAAGGTGACGCAAGTTAGGGGTTTGTTTTGCGTTTATCTTATAGAACTCGCTCTGTAAATAGACAAAAAGTTCTGTTGCTGTAAGTAGACCGTCTTGACTCAAGTCAACTTCTCCTCTAAGTGCTTTGAGGAGAACGAGCGCAAAGGGAGAATGTCCATCATGTTCGCAGCGTTGTCCAAAAGGATATAAGCAATCAACAGCTTTTTCATCATCGCTTGCAGAGGTGATAACTTGCTGGGCACAACTAGAGATAAAGCGATCGTAGCGTTCGCGATAATGTATATTTTGCCGCACCGCTTCTCTGTCACCTGCCCAACGAAATGCCCCTGCAAAGCAGCAGTCGAGGATAATCAACAAATGACGACATGGCAGTTTTTGCAAAGCATCGTGCAGTCGCGTCATCGATAACCAAGTGCCGTCGTTATTCCAGCCTGCATCTTGGGGGACAAGAAAACCCGCAGGACCATCGGCGTTATCAAGGGTATCTAAGGCGATACCATGTCCGGCAAAATAGAAAAATAGTCTATCAGTTTCTTGAATTTCAATTTGGCTGCCATCAGGTAAAAATAGTTTGTGTTGTTCAAGAGCCGTCAATAGACTGTTGAATTTATCGCTATTAGCATCGCCATCTAACAGCAGCAGAACTTGGTATTCGTATTTGCTCTTTAAAGTAGCGGCGATTTCTTTAGCATCATTGACAGCAGTTTGCAGTGCCGGGATGCCATTGCTGTATTCATCGATGCCGATAACTACTGCTAGACTTCGTTTAATTTCTGCCATACATGCAATCTTGACAAAAGTTTTAATATATGCAGCGGTAAGTTATACCTTATTAACTGAACTTTCGTTCAGCAAGTATTGCTTGCCTTATATATTGTTTTAGGTGTGAGCCAAATCAAGTTATGCACATGTAAGGCAGATATCGGCAAGATGTAACAACACTTGGCGTTGCTGAATTTATACCAATTCAGGACTTACGCACTCATCTCGCCGTCACCATTGAATTTACGTAGGGGCAATTCATGAATTGCCCTTGGAATGAACGTGGACAAAAATGGACAGCCTTCTACACAGACTGTCTATGATGCTGCACGAACAACTAAGAACAAGGCTGTCAATGAGTGTCT
>NZ_JTCM02000172.1 GCF_000817785.2 Hassallia byssoidea VB512170
TCTCGCCATCCCAACAATTGACAAATACATAATCACAGTTAATATCTTCTGGGTATTCTTCAATCAGGTAGTTTGAGTAGAGTTTAATTAAATCTTTAGAAACATGAATTGTTCTTTTAACTCCTGCTTTAGCTCGACTGCTATTTACATTGTCTACTCTTGGAATTACAGAAATCTCATTGACTCCTTGTGAATGAAGATCCTCATGGCGCAGTCCTAATACCTCACCGATTCTCATACCTGTTTCATAAAGTAAACAGATAATAAACTTGTCTCTAATTCTGTTACAGGCCTCCACTAATTCTTTGACTTGCTCGGAAGTTAAACATCCCGGAAATGTTTTAGGTTCTTTAACTTTTAACAATCGAGTTTTAACTTCTTTCCCCTTACTTATATGATGCAGAAATGACTTGTATTTCCGACCTGGTTGTAACTGATAGCGATAAACATCCACACCTTCTGTTGTTCCTAAACTAGAGTGAAACTCATCAAAACCACAAACATTTGTCAGAGCGTGATTTATCGTTTTTTCCGAGCGCAAAGACACCTGTGGCTGTATGGATATTACTCCAGGGTCGGGACTTCTTAGCCAATGAATAAAGTCTGATAGTTGCTCAAGATTTACGAACCTCCAATCAAGTCGTTTGTCTTGCAAAAACTCCCAGAACAGCTTTAAGTTGTTGGCGTAAACCCTAAGCGTGTTAGGTGACTTTTCTAAACTATCCAAGTAGCGTAGATATTTTTGAATTGGCTCGACGGGCAAATACTCGTCATCCAGCACAATCCAAATTAGGTGATTTGAATCCGGTAGCTGACCTTTTTGAATTAACATATATACATTGTATACGTTATCTAATAGGTATTGTCAGTATTTATATAGCTTAATAAAAATCCCGAATCAACAATCGTTGTTGTTGTTATGTAAGATTATTTATGAGATATAGATAATTTTAAATGTGGGTTCCATAAGAGCATAGCAGCATAGCAGCATAGCTGAAGGTGTTTTTACACTCCCAACAATTGAGCGAGAATAGGCAAGACAACAGCGGCGTTATCCTCATCAAATTCGCGAATATTTGGAGAATTTAATGTAGTTTTTGGGTTGAGTCCAAGTTTTACTTTTTCACCTATTTGTCGCCTTTGTGGTGCGGTAAAATTGCTAAAAGTGCGTCGCAATAATGGTAGCAAAGCGGTAAACAATTCACTAGGTAATTGAGTTATCCAATTGTCTAAAACTTGCCAAAGGATATCATCATGTAAAAGCAATAAACCACTACCTTTGAGAAATCCTTCTACCCAGGCAGCTGCTTGGGGTGGAACTGTGGCAAGAGAAAGCGCTAATTTCATGCGTCGCGCTGCTTCATCGGCGTTAAAAATACCAGCATCTAGCAATAAACGACAACAGCAACCAGCGATTAGTTTATGTAGTCTTTCGTTGTCAGAAATTTGCGATAATACTTGTTGCCAAGATGTTATGTGTTCTTCATTTTGCAGTAAAGCGATCGCGCTATTAACTTTCATCACATTATCGTACATTGCTGCTGCTGCATCGTCATCCAAGGAAGCGCAAGCACCGGGTAGAGAAATGCAAATTCGCGTTACTAACTTATCGACTACATGAGTTATCATCTTGGTATCTGATGAGCGGACGTTACCGTAACGCAGTACATTTGCTAATGGTGGTAATGCTGCCATTAAATGTCGAAGATCACTAACTAAAGCCGCAGCATTTTCCAAACGCGACATTAGATAACTAACGGCATCAGCTAAATCAGATAATATTACTTGATTTAAAAAATTTGTCAGTGTTGGCAAATCATTTGCTGCATCTGCTTTGTTACAAGCAATATTCGCAGCAGCATCTTTAACAGTATTGCCCCAAATACCAGCTTCAATTAAGCTAACAGCAAATTCTGGATGCCACTGCAAACGCCAGAATTCGTGAAAAGTACCCTTTTTATTACTTGAAAGTTGAAGTTGTCCCCAAGGAATTTCTAAAAGATTGAGGCGGTGTAGTAAGTGCGATCGCTCTAAATCATTATTATTTCTTAAATCTAAATCTAGCGTTTTTTCGGTTACTTCTGCCTTGAAGTGCAGACGTTTTTGTTGCCGCATTAAATCTTGTTGCAACGGCACCATCGGCGTTTCTGGTGGGACTTTGCCCAGGCGATCGCCAACTATGAGTTGATCGTGAATTAGACGCATCGGTAAATCGCTGCCAAAACAAAGCACAGCTTGGGTAGCTTCATTTAATTCAAAAAGACCTGGGAGAGGGCGATTTCTCAAAGCCGCCAAAGATTCCGCCAACCGCACCGCTTCAATTACATGCGCTGAGGAAGCTTCTATTCCTTGTTCGCGTAACAAATGTGCAACCTGCGTCATCCAGCGAATAGGGACTAGGGAGTGGGGAGTGGGGAGTGGGGAGTGGGGAGAGGGGGGGGAGGGGGGAGACAAGGGAGACAAGGGGGAGGGGGGAGACAAGGGAGATAAAGAAAAATTGCTTCCTTGTCCTCCTTGTCCACGGACACGTTCCTCACTCCTCCACCCCCGCACGGAAGTGTCCTCCCCTTGTCCTCCTTGTCCCCTTGTCCCCTTGTCTCCCTTGTCCCCATTCCCCATTCCCCATTCCCACAGATGATGATACCAACCGGGCGATTCTATACCAGCACCGTAGCCGCTGTTATAAGATAAACGTCTGTAAGTCCAAGGTATCCAAGTCACCTCTACCTTTATCTTGGGTAGTCCTTTGAGGATTGCTGTATCTTGTTTAGCAGATGATATATCGGAAAGTGCTGGAGCGTGCCAAGCGCCACAGACAACTGCAATTCTTTGAAAGCCACTTTTTTCAGCTTCGCGGATAGTTTTCCGCATATATGCTTCGCGCTGTGCTTCTATACGGTCTGTTGATGGCGGTGTATCCTGACGCACAGCGGTCATTGCTTCGAGGATGGCGGCGAACAAATCAACGCTGTTATGACGTTGTTCTACCATATGTTCCCACCAGCGATCGCCGTCGCTGTAACCTGCGGCTTTTCCTAGCAACGAGAGCGGATCTTCAGCGAGGGAGGAGGGGAGTGGAGGAGTGGGGGAGGGGGGGAGTGGGGGAGTGGGGGAAGTGGGGGATAAGGGAGATGAGGGAGAAAATTCCCCCAAGTCGTCCTCCTTGTCTCCCAAGTCGTCCTCCTTGTCCCCTTGTCCCCCTGTCTCCTTGTCTTCCCTTGCCATCCGGTGCGCTAAGGGTAAGTCCATAAAGCGCACGGGGATGTTATTAGTTAAGCCGTAATCCAGTGCTTGCCATTCTGGTGAGAAGATGGCGAAGGGATAATAAACGCACTCTTGGGGTTTATCTGGAGTGTAAATTAATAAGGCTACTGGTGGCTGCATTGCGGGTGAACCGACCAGATGCAGTACTGATTCGGCATCGGGTGGTCCTTCGATAAGGATTGTATCTGGTTCAAGGGTTTCTAAGGCTTGACGCAGGCTGCGTGCTGAACCGGGACCGTGATGGCGGATACCAAAGATGTGGTGTGTCATGTTATTAATCTTTCCAGATGTATCTCCAAGTATTAATCTGTTCTGGATTGTACTTCTGGAAAATTTTTTCTATTTTTTCCAAATCTTGTCCCAAATCAAAGTAACCAGATTCTTCATCAAAATAGGTAACGTAATAAGCACCTGTTTCGTAACATTCTGCAATGCTCAATATCAAGCTAGTCAAGTTAGCAGCGTACATTATCGGTTGTTCACTTACAAACACACACCAAATAGGAGAGGAGTTTTTTTCTAATTCATCGCATACAACATAATAAAAATCTTTTCCATCTCCATGAAAAAGAGGAAGCATATAGTTAGAGTCGCCAAATTTCTCTCCTCTCATCCAGTCCGAGTGACGAGATTGATCCATAGCGAATTCTAGGGAATTCAATACTAAAGAAGGGGCTAATGTAACACCCCCATTGCAGTACTGATAAAGTTCATATACTTCCAAAGGAAATTTAAACGAAATATTTTGAATTAGTTTTTCAATCTCCTGATATGTTAATCCAGGACGTAATGAAGAAACTGCCTCTGGGTAGTAAAATCGCAGCCATTTTACAATTTTTTCTAAAGATGTCGTGAGTGTTAACATAATTATTTGTCTTAATGATACAGGTAATTTATGACTTAGTTTCAATAACCAAACCCCAAATGTATCAATATTTGCGCTTCGCTTAGAGGAAATACAATGAGTAATGATTTTAAGATTTTAACCAGTTCTCTAGTGTGAGATTAGAGATATTTTCACCCATCTTGAATATTGTTAGTAACGATAATATCTTTACGCGATCGCGCTACGGCTGCAATCAGTACATCAATTTCTCCGGTGGGTTTACCAATTTGTCGCAATTCACTTTGGATTTTGCCAAATTCAATAGCTGCATCCAAATCAAATGGCTCAACAGGTAATAATTCAGTTAGTAGTGCTAATGTTGCCATATTTTTTTCAAAGAGTTTGGAACAGTAAATTCCTTTATAGAGTTCTGAGACGACAATTGTGGATAGATAGCATTGGCTAAATCTGAGATTAAATCTGGCAATAGCTTTAGGGTTTTGATTAAGGAGCGCAATGCAAATGTTAGTATCAAGCAGATACATTAGCTGTTATCTTGATTATTAATTGTATCTATCATTCTGCCTCGATATGCATGACGATTTCCGTCAATTTTCGCAAAGATTTCTATCAACTCTGGCTGTTCTTTCCAAGCACCGAATAATTGATTCAGTTTTATTAGTCTCTCCTCATCGGTAAGGCTTTGCTTTGTTTCATTAATAACAAACACTTCCAAATCAACTATAATTTCTGCTCCATCAGGTATACTATTAATTTGTTCCAATAATTCTATTGTTTGACCGCGTTTAATTCCTCTAATTTTAATTTTTTTTGCCTAATTTTTTGCCAAAATTATTTGACAGTTGATTCACTTATCGACAAGCACGATATAAACCTTTTTAACATATATTCATATTGGGTTAAGCAAAGCGCAACCCAACCTACAAATCTTAACTCTGCGCCTCTGCGGCGATCGCGTGATATTTTCCTCTAAGATACCTCCCGACAAGCGCGATATAAATCCTTCCACCCATCCCTTTCTTTCACCACCGTTTCCAAATACTCGCGCCACACTACTTTATCCTGCACTGGGTCTTTAATCACCGCTCCAATCAGCCCAGAAGCAACATCTGCTGCTTGTAAATTTCCATCGCCAAAATGCGCCGATAGCGCCATACCATTATTCACAACAGAAATAACTTCCGCTGTACTCAAAGTACTACTAGGCGATTTAATCTTGGTTTTCCCGTCTTCCGTAACACCGCTACGCAATTCTCTAAATATAGTCACGATGCGGCGAATTTCCGACAACGCTGGGGGTTCGGCTGGCAATTCTAAAGCTTTTCCCAGACTTTCCACCCGTCGCTGCACAATTTCCACTTCTTCATCTACAGTCTTTGGTAAGGGCAAAACTACCGTGTTAAAACGGCGTTTCAAAGCGCTAGAAAGTTCATTTACACCCTTATCGCGGTCATTTGCAGTCGCAATCACACTAAAACCCTTCCGCGCTTGCACCTCAGAATTCAGTTCCGGTATCGGCAGTGTTTTCTCGGAAAGCACAGTAATTAATGTATCCTGCACATCAGCAGGAATGCGCGTCAACTCCTCCACACGGGCAATTTTGCCATCTTCCATCGCCCGCATCAACGGACTTTGAACCAAAGCCGCCATCGAAGGACCATCAGCCAATAACTTCGCATAATTCCAACCATAACGAATCGCTTCCTCACTCGTCCCAGCCGTACCCTGAATTAACAGCGTCGAATCACCAGAAATCGCCGCCGCCAAATGTTCAGAAACCCAAGATTTCGCCGTTCCCGGTACACCAAGCAACAACAACGCCCTATCCGTCGTCAAAGTAGCCGTCGCAACCTCAATTATCCGCCTATCCCCGATATACTTCGGCGACACCTCAAAACCATTATCCAACCTTCCCCCCAAAACATACATTACCACCCCCCAAGGCGACAACCTCCAATTCGGCGGACGTTGCTTCCCATCCACCTTCCCCAACTCCGCCAACTCAACAGCAAACAGTTCTTCCGCATGTTCCCTTAACAAACTCGTCTCTTTCCTTACCTCCATTTCCTTCTCTGTGTCCTCTGTGCCTCTGCGGTTCGTTCTCTTTTTTTCACTCACTCTGTAACTCCTGTATCATTTCAAACCTAAACAACAACGTAGCCAAAAACTCATTTACAAAATCCTGCCAAAACGAACCCTCCCCCACAACAGCCGACAACTCAGCAGCACCTTCTGTGGAAGGTTCCATATAAAGAGCGAAACTTTGAAAGAGCGATCGCATTACCCCTTCCCACTGCTTATTAGCTTCAATGTATTTTCGTATACTTGATAACACAAGCTGACTAACTTTCCCACTCCAAGGGCTATGATAATGCTTCAACAACGTATACGCCGGATGATTTACCGAAAGCAACTTACCTTGATTCTCCAACAATGTCTGCAAAATCAAAGCATCCGCCTTATCCTGCCCTAAAAGCTTCAACAACCCAACAACTAACTCCTCACCATTGCCCAAATAACTGTGATAAAACTTACTTGCATTTGGTAGTAAAACTTCGGCAGACGCTGAATCTTGACTTTTCAAAGCTGCTGTTGCCCAAGCTTCTAACAGCATCTTTTCCCACTCGCTACCATCAACAACTTGCAATAATTCCTGCGGCGTTTTGCCCCAATTATTACACCAAAAACTAGGCGGTACGCAACAAAGCATTTGCAACAATAAACTAGCTTTCTCCCCCAATGCGGAACTGTAGCGAGATTGATCGATCCCGTCGCGGATAGTTTGGCGATCGCCCTTTAAGGCGGCTGACGCATCGCACGTTGAAGGCAAAGTCACTTGCACCGAGTTGTGCTTAAATATAATCAAAGGGCGAACTCGCTCTATCATCCGCTGACACAACCGAGATTTCGGCAGCAATGAAAGCAACTTCGCTGCAACATCTCGCACCTGCTTGCGTTTGTCATCTAATGCAGCTTCTAAAAACGGCTCATCGTTCATGCTCAAATTGATTTCTAAAGCTGCTAATAAACTCGCTCTCTCTTCGCCACTTTCCTTTTTCCAAGCTTTTTGCAGCTGTTCTCGTGCAATATGTGCATCTTGTTCGCGGAGTCTTTGCAGCAATAGTCGCCTTGCTTCTTTGTTACCAATTTGCAAAGTTTTATCAGTAATTTCACTGTTGACATAATTCCAGTCTGAGTTATGCTTTGCTAGCCAATATCCCCGCTTGCCCAAAACTGGTAAAATGAAAGCTCGTAAATTACTTTGCTTTTGCCCTAACGTCAGCAGGTGAGGCAAGTATTCTGAAGGAACTCTTCTTTTAGCGGCGGCTGCTACTGTTAACCATTCTGGCAGAAGTTTAGCATTCCCAGTTAATATTAAAGCTAGATGTTGCCGAGAAACAAGACTGCAATCAAGTAATTCTTCTGATTCACTTTTGTTTTGTTTTGGTGGCTTATCGAAAGATATTTTACCAGCGCGTTGATAAAGAGCAAAAGCACCAGCTGCACTCAGTAGACTCCCTTCCTTATCACTGCTATCCAAACAACTCAAAATTTCACTTAACTGATGATTCGGCACGTTCAGTTTCCAAGTGTGCCGTTCAGTACCGATTAATGCTGTTTTTACAACCTCTTGCCAAAGCGAGAAATTCATAATTATCACTTTATATCAAATCCGTACTTTATGAGAATGATATCTTTAATAAACGTAGAATTTCGCAGAGTTTTTTGAGTGAAAATGCAGCAATCATTCCAATGCTATCGAATTTGAGATTAAATATTTATTTTTTCTTAATTGTTATCCCTTCTTTTCCTTTTTGCATCAAGAGTGCCTTTCCGGTAGCCTGCGGCAAGCCATAAAGCTTGGTGCAGTCGCTCATGGGGGAAACCCCCAAGACCGCGCTGCTTCACCGCTTGCGCGTCTACGATTCTCGTTAGTTCGTAGTGCCTGTATCATTTCATAACGAAATTCCAAAATACTGATAAACTGATTTACAGCCTTTACCCATTGAGAACTTCCTTTTAATAGTGGTGGCAAGCCAGAAAAAGCTTCAACAACCACAGAAGGCTCCATAAAACGGGCAAAATTTGGCATTACCTTTGCCAAAGATGAATAATCTGGATTACTGCTTTTAAGGTAATTCAACAGTTCGTTTAAAACAGCGTGGGTAAGTTCAGCACTCCAGTAGAAATGGAAATGACGCAACTGAGATAAAGTTTGGTGTAAAGGGATGCTGGTAGATGCTAAGACTTTGTGTGTGAGGATTTCCCGGCGATCTGGTGGGCGAATCGTAGGGGGCGATCGTAAGAAAGCGGGTAATTTTCCTGCTTTTTCATGCAGGTAAATAGCACCAGCAGCACCGAGTAACGCTCTTTCTGGATCGGAAGTATCAAGACAGCTCAACACTTCACCCAGTTGATTATCTGGTAGATCGAGTTGCAAAGCTTGCCGTCCAGTACCAATTAATGCTGTCGTTACTAAATTTTGCCAGACTAAATTAGACATAAAAGTGGAAAAAAATTATGCGTTACGAAAAACGGGGTGTGGGTTTCACAAACACTCTTTCACTCATTGACAGCCAACATCTGTAAAATGTCGTGGGGTGTTGAGGATCTAGTAAACGAACTATGAGTGCCATTTTT
>NZ_JTCM02000173.1 GCF_000817785.2 Hassallia byssoidea VB512170
TTTTTCTTGCCATTGACACACCACATCTTCTCTGTGTTCCCTAGTTTACTTGAATATCTGACCCTCTCTAGCAAGTTTTGCCGCTCTAGTTTTTTTTCAGCGCAGCCTTCTAAAACTGTGTTATTCAGGATGAAAGTTGCTGAGTAAGGATACTGTTTGTCAGACATTCCATCGCTACAAGTACTTTCTTTCTTAATAATTAACATACTGTTGGGTTTACCCTGCAATCGGTAAACTCTTACTATGTCTGCGGTACGCCCTGCGGCTTTGATTGGTGTAACATAAGGAAAAGTTTGCTTTTTTGTATCTGGCGAAGAGTACACAATTCCGCTTTTGCTTACAGTTACATTCCAAAACGGTTCAGTACCTACGCTAGTAAATTCATCAATTTTAGTGTTATTTTGAGCTATTAAAGGTGGTGCGTCATTGGCGAAACTGGAATTAGCAGTTAATAAGATTGCACCAAATCCGAGTATAATCACATAGCTAATACCATTTGGGATTTGAGATTTGTTGCTATGCAAGCGTTTCAACAATCCATTTGTCACAATCATTTTTTTAAGTGGTATAATTTTATTTTTCATGTTTTAATTTTCAGATGAAATATGTTTATTTTGCGTCTTTGTAGATAAAGGTTAACTTTTAATCGCACCTCTAACTAAAATCACCGTACTCTCTACATTGGATGCGATCGCTTCCGGAATATTGCCTTTAACCGCTTGCTGTAACAATCCTTCTCGCGAAGCACCTAAAACCACTACATCATAACCTTCGGTTTTTACTAAGTTAATTATTCCTTCCGAAACCGATTCCGCTTTCACAGGTTCAGCGGTAACAGTGCTAGATAACTTACGACGACGAATCAACTGACGAATTGATTGTTCTAAAACTGTCATATCTGGTTTTAACTCAGATGGCTTAAATACCCGCGTCAAGCGAATTTTCGGATCTTTCCCCAATGTGACTAACGCAGGTAGCAATTTAATCGCTAATAAAGCATTCGGACCACCTGCCATTGGTACTAACCAGCGGTTGAAGCGAGGAGTGGGGGAGGGGGAGAGGGGGGGAGACAAGGGAGACAAGGGAGAGGGGGGAGACAAGGGAGACAAGGGAGAGGGGGGAGACAAGGGAGAAATTTTTCCAAGTCGTCCCTTTAGTCCCCCATGTCCCCCTTGTCCCCCTTGTCCCCCTTGTCTCCTTGGAGTCTCAACACTCGCAGCCAACTTCACCAGCAACAAATCGCAGGTAGCTTGCTTAATTAGGGTATCGACAACACTACCAAAAATCTTACCTGGGGTAGATGTATTTCCTTTCCATCCCATTAAAAGTATGTCTATATGTTGTTCGTTGATAGTTTCTAAAATTGCTTGGGCTGCATCGTGGGCTGCGCGAATCTGTGTATGTAAGGGAATTTCCCACTTTTTCGCCATGACTTCGGCTTGTCTTAGCAAGCGACGACTTTTTGCAGTTCTGACTGTTGTTTCTGATGGGGAACTGTGGCGGGATACTAAAATAACTTGGATGCATTCTATTTCATAATGGCGATCGCGGGCAATTGAGAAAGCCATTTCTAATAAAGTTGCTGCTGTTTCCGGATTAGCGATCGGTACTAATAATTTACCTCTGCCGATGCTGGGCGATCGCGTTTGATAGACTACATAAGAAGGTTCAAGTTGCGGTCCTGGCGATGCATTTTTACAATTAAGATGATCTGCTTCGGCACGAATTATATCTGCACGGGTAATAATCCCAATCAACCTTCGTCCTTGGACTACCGGCAAGCGACTGATTTTATAACGGTCTAGTAAATACAGTACATTACTTAAGTTATGGGTGGGTGATACTGTCACCGGACTGCTAGTCATGATTTCCTTTAAAGGAATATCATTTGCGAGATTGCGATCGCCTATTTTGAGTAAATCTGATTGCGTAACAATTCCGACTAACTTATTTTCTTCTACCACCGGGAAACCACGATGATGAGAACGGGCAAATGCCTGCATTGCTTCTTCTAAAGTTGTCTCTGCTTCTAGAGTTTCCACTCGTTCCTGCATTACTTGTTTTGCAGTTAACTGTGTCAATATTCCTTCACTAGAAGCTTGTCTATTAATGGTTATGCCATTTATAAACAGAAGTTTATCATACAATGACCCAGGCATAACCTTGTCAGCAACTAAGTAAGATGTTACAGAAACAATCATTAAAGGTAGCACCAGATTGAAATCTGTAGTCATCTCAAATACAATCACAATTGCTGTAATTGGTACTTTAGAAACCGCGCTGAAAAATCCTCCCATTCCCGCTAGTGCATAAGTTGTCGGAGAACCTCCACCTAAAAGTTGGAACTCGCTTACACCGACTAAATAGCCTAAGGTAGAACCTAAGATGAGACTGGGTGCGAATAAACCTCCCGGCGCTCCGGAACCAAATGCAATCAAAGTTAAGATAAACTGAGCTACAAAGGCGATCGCTGCCCATGAAGCATTGGCATTTCCAGTAATTATCTGCTCCCTTAACCCAGTATTATCACGGAAATACGCTGGCAGTATTGCCATGATAATTCCGGAAACCAAACCAGCTAACGCCACCCGCAACGGTAAGCTGATGTGCAGACTGCGATAAAATTTTATACTTGCAATCAAACCGCGATTAAATACCGCACCTAGCAACCCTGCAAAAATTCCCAACAGTACGAAAAAGGGAATTTCCGGAATCGAGAAGCTGGTAGAATACTTTATCGATTCTAGGTTAAGTAGCAAACTGCCACCACCCAACAGTCGAGAAATGACTCCACCAATAAACGAAGCGATGATGGCGGTTCCCAGAGTCATTCCCGATAAATCTTGAAGTAACTCCTCGACAATAAATAATACCCCAGCAATGGGAGCGTTGAAAGCTGCTGCCAAACCTGCACCCGCACCTGCCGCAATCATTTGACGGCGATGATCTGGAGAAGTGGGAACCAAGCGACTCATTCCCGCAGCCAAACCCGCACCTAATTGGACGGTAGGTCCTTGTCGTCCCAAAGTTATTCCCGAACCTAAAGCAATAATTGCACTAATTAACTTGACACCTGCCACGCGCCATGATAATTTCATTGGTACATTCGCAAGCGAAGCTTTAACTTGAGGAATACCACTACCAGAAGCCTCAGGTGCAAACCTTTCCACTAAAAATCCAGCGAGAAAGCCAAAAGTCACACCAACTGCTGGTAATACGAACCACGCAGGAAAAACATGGGACGTATGAACTCGCCATGTCCCTAACCATCCCGATCCGAATTTCAGAAATACAGCAGATAAAGCAGCGACGACACCAATCAAACAAGCTTCGGCGATCGCTAAACCTCTTCTAGGTTGCCAAAAACGGCGAAACCGCTGATTAAGAACAGCAAGCGACATAAAATTAAAGATTTAAATTAGAAAACACCCATTGGTCAATTGAAGAGGGGGAAAGGGAAAAGGGGAAAGGGGAAAGGGGTTTTTAAGAGGGGGAAGGGGGAAAGGGGAAAGGGAGTGGAGTCATTTAAAATCAGTCAAATTATTTTAAAATATTTCTTCCTTTTCCCTTTACCCTTTAACCTTTGACCCAAATTAAAAAAGCCCAATTTTTCAAGTTTTTCTCCCAGTGGTAGAAAGTCCATCTACTATCAGAGACGGAGTATAACAAGAACCATTCCAATCGGCATCCCCACCAAGTAAAACCACTTGTTTAAGAGCAGTATAGACATTACCTGCAACCATAGTATCTTTAACCCGCCCAATTACTTGACCTTTTTGGACGCGGTAGCCCAAATCAATATTGATAGAAAAGTCGCCAGAAATGCCGTTACCACCGCCCAACATTTGATCTACAATCAAGCCATTATCCAACTTTTGAATCAAATCTTGTAGCGAAGCTGAACCAGGCTCGATTAAGAAATTAAATAAACCAGGGGTAGGATAGCTACCTAAATCAGGGCGAAAACCATTACCAGTGCTAAGAGTACCTAATTGATGTCCGATAGTGCGATCGCCATAAAAATTTTGCAAAACTCCATTTTGGATAAACACCAAAAGCTGAGTCGGTGTACCTTCATCATCAAAAGGACAGCTGTAAGGTCCGGCAACTGGGTCTTGGTATAAAGTTAAAGTTGGTGCCATTACTGGTTTACCAATCCGGTCAGCCCAAGGAGAAGTTTTTTCCAGCACTCGTTTACCATTTAAAGCAGCTTGCACAGTACCCCAAAGCATATCAGCGGCTTTAGAAGTAAATAATACTGGAACGCGACCGTTAGGAGGTGAAACATTTTTTTTTGCCCAAATCAACCGTTGTAAAATTTGGTTAGCTACTTTCTCAGGATGTAAATCACCCCGCTGAGTTTGACCATCAGCGACACTCAAAAAATCATCGCCCCTAACCCATTCAGCTTCTACATAAGAATTAAGAGTTGTATCGGTGTAGTAACAATCTAAACCTTTAGTGTTGACAAGTCTGGTAGTTTCCACATCGCATTCCCACTCAGCCGTACAGAGAACATCTGGGTAAGCATCGCGAATGAGAGCGATCGCTTCAGATCCCCAGCTTACCAACACCTCTATCGGCACATCTTCCCCCAAGTTTGGGTAAGAAGACTGAGACTTGCTATTTAATTCTACAGGTTCCGGTTGATTTAATTGACTTAGAGACAGCGCCCGTTCCACCATTGCCGCAGCGGTGACAGAACCGTAAGCCACTGTTAGTCCCGGACACCCATTCCGCCACAACCGCAGTGCTGTACCTTCAGCTTGATTGGTTTCTAGCTGTTTTAGACGATTTGCCTCAAAAAACACAGGTCGAGAAAGCGATCGCGACTGATACACCTCAGCCGCTTCTGCCCCCGACTTGATAGCTAGTTCCAACAACTGTTCTGCTAGTGTATCTTGTGACAAATTTTCAGAACCCATGACCCTTGATGATTTTTGGATTGGGAATTGGGAATGGGTAATTGGTAATTGGTAATTGGACATTGGTAATTGGTCATTCCCCACTCCCCACTCCCCACTCCCCACTCCCCATTCCCAATTCCCTAACTAAATTTACGGCAAATTGACCTCTTGCAACAGCCAGAAGCCAGCAAAAGATTCGGCTTGGCGATCAAACTGCACGCCAATAAAATGAACTCCGTTAGCTTTTTGCTTTGCTTCTTCAAAAGCTTTGGCTTCTGCTATAGTTTGCGGATTTTTCATATTCGCCAAAATCCAGCTTTCAGTCGCACCAGTTTCTAAAATTAATCTCGTCCCTTTATTTGTGTCAAGTCTCAACCAAGCCAACTCCAAACCAGACATCCAACCCGCTAAAGGTAACGCTCTTGGTGAGAAAATTAACACACCAGGAATGCGGGCTGACGGTGACAAATTCGCAAATTCTATCGGGAAAGATTCACCAAAGCCGATTTCCCACTCATGCATTTCCGCAAAATCCGCACCTTGCAAGGTAACAAATATCCATTGCTGTCCTTCCAAAGCATCTGGTAAACGTTGAGGTAAGGGACTTTCCAAACGCACCGAAGCATTAGTTCCCTCTTGATACCCAGGTTCTTGAGGATACACCTGTTCCATCCGCTGTTGCAGCCATTGATTAAGCATCAAAGTGCGACGGCTAGCTTGAGCCGGAATGCCCACATCCTGGCAAGCTTTAGTTATCATATTATTCATTTGCCGCCGGAAAAAGCGGATTTTCAGCGGTGCTTCTCCAGCTTGATTGATTGCTTCTTGCAAAGCTGTCCGCAACCAACCTGAGTTTACCTGCGTACTGGGGCAATACTGAGCATAGCGAAATAAAGAATCAGCTTTTGTGTGCGTATCCAAAGGACTCTCGCACACCAACACCTCCCAAATCTTTTTGTTGTTTTCGTCCAAAATCGGACGGGAGTAATAATCGAGTTCCCAAATACTGCCCATGTTATGCCGTTTAAGTCTGGCGACTTCATATTTTTTCTTATATTTTCATGATATAAGGCGTTGGTTGTTCGTTTTGCTTATTCCTAAAGTTATTCTCGTAGTAAGCGATTTATCGCTTTTAATGGGCACGCGCATTGCCCACTACGTGTCACAGTTGCGTAAGTCCTATATCTCATAGCGCTTTTTCCACACCTTGTGGATGATGACGATTTTCATTTATATTTATTAAACTTTTAGAGACATCAGCACAAATATGTATAGCAATATCTGTGTCAAACTAAAATGAAATTACCTGAACTAGATTTAGAAACGATTGACAGAGTTATCGAAATGGCATGGGAAGATAGAACGCCATTTGAAGCAATTGAAAAACAATTTGGTTTAGAGGAACAACAGGTTATTACCCTCATGCGTCGGGAAATGAAGCCATCCAGCTTTCGCATGTGGCGCGAACGTGTTGAAGGACGCAATACTAAGCATTTGCACAAGCGAGAATTTGTGGCTGGTCGATTTAAGTCAGATAATCAAAAAACTTAAGCTTGCGCTTCTCATGTTTCCCTATTATTTAGCAAACAACCTCGTCATCAGCTTGACAATAAAAAGCGTCATCGTCATGGATGCCAAAAGTTTCGCCACCTAGCATAGCGATATAATTAGCTTCACAAAGGATGCACTTGGGTGTAGAAATTAGCAGCCAAGTTATAGGTTTTCGCCAATTGATTGATTATTGGTGCGTTGGGATTACCGATAATCTGGTCGTAAGACTTGTTTTCTTCAATAATAACAAAAATATGTTGGTATTTAGGAATCGCTTTATCTTCCTTGGTGGGGACTAAAGCAGAAGAGTGCTATATTTTCCGTGATAGTCTGTTTTGCATCTTTAGTTTTGGATGAGCAAGCTAGAGCGCAACAACTTAAACTAAATACACGCTCGTCCCAGAATAATATTTTTCGGTGTTGGGCGCATATCAATAACGTGGTATATTTGTTGAGAAATTTACTTTTATGACCCTTCCAAGTGACCAAGCTACATCTACAAGTAACCGGATTCCAAGAACTTCATTCAGAATTTATATCTAAACAGTCTAACATTGGTACTTACAGTATTAATGGACTGAATATCATTGCCCTATCGAATGTATATCATCCAGAACCACAATCCAGCACTTTGTTTTTCTTGAAAGCTATTCTAAAAAAATATCAACACCTAAATAACAAGAAAGGACGGCTGCTGGAGTTAGGGTGTGGTACAGGTCTTATTGGACTATGTTGTAGTGAATATGTAGAAGAATTGTACCTTTCTGACATAGACGAAAATGCTGTATTTTGCACCCAGATTAATGCATTCCTAAATTACATGCAGCCAAACATATACCATTCCAACCTCTTCGAGTCCTTACCTGATATCTTATTTGATGTTATCATTTTTAATTTACCTTTGTTAGATAAAAAGATTGAAACGCTCGCAGAAGTGGCAACTAACGATTTAGATGGTCAAATATTCATTAATTTTATCAAACAAGTTCCTAAATACCTTACCCCCAAAGGAGAAGTATTTTTTAGTTATTCCAATTTGGGAAATTTAGAACTTCTGAAGATAATTCCCGAATGCTTTATCGTTGAAAAAATCGCAAATGATGAAGATAAAAAAACCGGAATAGCCAGATATGTTTTTCACCTGAAAATGAAGTAAATATGTTTTTCACAAGTCTAAGTGTGAAAAATTTTATTTCTTTTTATGAAAAAAATTAGAGAATAAGGAGTACAGTAATTAATGTCAGGATACAAGCTAAACGAAGTAGAACTACAAAATGCAATCTCCAATCTGCCTGGTTGGACAGTAAAAGAAGGCAAATTGCACAAAGAATATAAGTTTAGTTCCTTTGCCGAAGCAATGGGTTGGATGGTTAGCGTCGCTATCTACACCGAGAAAATAGGGCATCACCCCATATGGTTGAACATTTACAACTTGGTTCAAGTTGATCTGATGACCTACGATCTAGGTAATGTCATCAGTAACCTGGACGTAGAACTGGCTAAGAAAATGGACGAATTAAGTAAGTCAGTGTGAATAAATACAACGCAATAAGTGAGGAATTCATAAAAGCGATCGCTCCAGTAGTCCTGTTGTTATCTCCATAATAGAAATACACAGCATGTCAAACAAAAAGGTTTTATGTCACTGACGCTTGAAGACTTGGAAAAAATGCAGCAACAGTACCCCGACTATCGCATGGAACTAGTCCAGGGTAATATCATTGTTATGAGTCCATCAGGATATGAGTCTGATGAAGTTGCAGCTGCGATGATCTCCGAGTTAGCCAACTGGGTTAGACCGCGTAAACTCGGACGAGTAACTGCTTCCAGCGCTGGTTTTAGATTACCAAATTCAAACTTACGCGCACCGGATGCATCATTTGTGTTAGCAGAACGCTTGCGTCGCAGTCCCAAAAGTTTTGCTCAATTGGCTCCTGATTTGACGGTTGAAGTGAAGTCACCGAGCGATAAATTAGAGGAACTTCGGGCAAAAATTCAAGAATTTCTCGCGGTGGGAACTAGGGTAGGAATTCTCATCAACCCAGATGAGCGAATTGTTGAAGTTTACTATTCCAGACAAGAAGCGATAATACTTCGTGATGGGGATGTTCTCACGTTTCCCCTGCAACAACCCACGACAAATGTGGACAGCCTTGTTTTGTAGATCCTCGATCCCCCACGACATTTTTGATTGAAGGCTGTCCACATTTGTCTA
>NZ_JTCM02000174.1 GCF_000817785.2 Hassallia byssoidea VB512170
CCGACATTACTTCTCAGCCAAGTTTAATAGATCCAAGGGCACAAGAGCGACTATCAAAGGATGAAGGAACCGTCTCCGTTTTGTCTGATTTTTTGTCGTCACCCCTTTTTTCCTTTCCCCTTTACCCAGGACCAGATTGGTAAGACTCAAGTTGTTAGTTATACCATTTCTATATGAGGATGCGCCTGAGAGCGCCCACGAACGCGAGTGCGTGCGCTGTCGAGAGCAAGGTAAGCTCTGTTTGTACAGCCTCAGGCTTAAGCGCCTGTTCGCGTAGCGTGCGCTCGGCGCAGGGCGATAAAGCGCAACCTCACATAGAATTAGTATTAGGTTAGACAGTTCTCCTTATGCAAACTACACAAATATTTAATTGCGTTACTTGTCCCTATCCAAATCCTGATGCTTCCCTGCGTTTATTCTGCTTTCCCTACGCAGGAGGTAGTTCTCTCATTTTTCGCCGGTGGTTGACAAATCTACCTACAACTGTCGAAGTTTGTCCCATCGAACTTCCTGGACGGGGAATCCAAATGAGGTTAACTCCTTTCTCACGGCTACAACCCTTGATTGAGACTTTAGCTTCTGCCCTCGAACCATATTTAGACAAACCATTCGCTTTCTTCGGTCATAGCCTCGGTGGGTTGGTCAGTTTTGAACTTGCTCGCCAACTTCGTAGAGAGCATAATCTTAGTCCAGTTCACCTATTTGTTTCTGCTACCCGCGCTCCTCAAATCCCGTCACCAAAGCCACCTATTCACGCACTACCAGACACTGAGTTCATTGAAGAACTGCACCGTTTCAATGGTACACCGGATTCAGTATTGCAGAATACTGAATTGATGCAACTGCTCATCCCTATCCTACGGGCAGATTTTGCAGTGTTGGAAACTTATGTTTACGCCCACCAAGCGCCACTTGAATGTCCAATTACTGCTTTTGGTGGCTTACAAGACGAAGAAGTAAGTCTTGAAGAACTGGAAGGATGGCGATCGCACACCATAGCTTCTTACAAATTACAGATGTTCAACGGTGACCATTTTTTCATCCAATCGGAACAAGCACTTTTTCTTCAAACCTTAGCTGAACATTTGCACGCGCTAACTTAAGTTAAAACGCCTTGCGTTCAGCTAAATGAGCCTCTATTATGGCGCGATCGCGCCACACTGGACGCAATTGTTTTTTAGCAAACATCGGCAATTGCTCGCCAACATGAGTTGATCCCGGTTGAGTTGCATTGCCGTAGCTAGTTAGTGCCATCGCTTTTACAGGATTAGAAAACTCAATTGCAGCTACGTAAGAATCCCCTGCAACAGATTGAAACCGTCCGTTTTCCGAGGGAGCAAAATAGAGAGTGCGGAAAATACCAAGTTCCCCGTCCCCACCATTAGCTGGTAAATCTACATTGCTATACTTCAGACGGAAAACCTCTCCCCACGGCACATCTAGCGCTCCATAAGTCTTTTCTACCTTGGCTGCTACAGTTTCTAATGTAGCAACAGCATTCTTAGGGTTAATCAAACCATCGGGTGTTGTACGCGGAGATTTTTCATTCCAAGGTTTACTAAACGCCTTATCTAAATTTATCGCTTGGGTCCAAGACGCAAAAAGTACCGCACCTCGACTATCTGCATTGGCTTGTCTATCCCAAGCTTCGAGTACACTAGCTGCACGTTTAGCTAATTTATTCCCGTACTGTTTTGCAGCAGGTATTAAATCATCTAATATGCGGTCTGCTAGTTCCATCCGGGTAGAATGCTTATATCTAATCATTTCATCTAAAGAAATTTTCTCATCTTCTGCCAACATCCTGGCAGAACGTTGCGCTCGGAAATCCATGAAACGAGGAGCCATATATAAAGGGTAATCCGAAGCTTTAATAGCTTGTGGAAATGTAGTTGTCCAAGGTGGGTCATTGGCATTTTGTAACCAGCCACTGGCTGGATCGATAACGCGGGGTAAATCCTTGTATGGGTGAATTTTCGTCCATAAAGTTTTCGAGGTGTCACCAGGAATCATACCTGACCAGTATTCAAAGTCTCCTTGCTCGCGCACTGGAACTTGACCGTTAAACAGATGCATAATATGCCCTTCTTTATCGGCATACATCACTGTAAACATCGGCAGTTGCAAGCGCTCAAGTACCTTTTGGAACTGAGTCAGATTTTGGGAACGTGCCATATCCCACCACTGTTCGAGTACTCCCGGTCGGTCAAGACCAACAACCCGCAGCGCGATCGCAAAGCCATCTTTCTCACTGACAATCGGTCCGTGGACAGAACTTTTCACTACTAGCGGTTGCTGTAACAACGTCCCGTCTTTTTGTTTTACCTTCAAAGAAAGGGTTTTTGTCTCAAATGGACGAACTTTGCCATCAAAACGATAACCGTCACCAGTCAGCTTGAGTTCATAAGCATCCCATCCATCATGGGTGTTTACGGTATGAGTCCAACCCAAATTATTATTGAAGGCAATATTTAAAACGGGAATCCCCACCAAAGAGGCTCCATAAGCATCAATGCCTGGGGCGGTTATTTGCGCTTCATACCACAGATATAAATCTGACCAGGGAAGGTGTGGATTTGCCAGTAACATTGCGTGACCATTTGCAGAATGTTTGGGTGCGATCGCCCAACCGTTAGAACCAGCTTTTGGTTCCTGGCTACTGACACCCCCTACTTTCTCTGGGTCAACTACAAAAGTAAAATTAAGCACTCGCTGAAGATGAGCCAGTACATCTTCTCCTTTAACTGGTAACACAGCTTCAACCGAGTCATCGATTAAATCACCATGTTCTTTTACATAAGTATTTATCCCAGCGGCAAAGGCATCAAGGTAACTGCGAAAAGCTGGACTTTGTGCAGAATACCAAGAACGGGCGCGTTCGGGTACTCCCATTGTCAGTACCCATTTGTCTGATTCTAAATACTTTTCTCCCCAATACTCGGCAGCACGCCCCCTTGCTTGACCGTACAGACGCAGTAGCAAGTTCCCATGACTTTGCATCTGCGCCCAACCAAACGCTTGAAAGGCACTTCGGGCATCTTTTCCGTATATATGCGGTATACCATACGTATCCCAAAGTATCTCGGTATTTGGTGGAGAGCTAAAACTTTGACTCCCCACAACCAAAGCAAAAATCAGACCGAGTATAAACGGTAAAACTCGATTCGAGCTTGCTTTAAATACCCGGAGTTTATAACGCTTGCTAGAAAAACCTAAAAAAATCAACTGCACTCTGTTAATAAACATTTCTGGATAAGAGCGAAAAACTTTCGCTCTTGAACTTGCCTGAAGATAGACCTGCTATTGTTTTTGAGTAGCGATCGCTAACCGAGCTCCCTTTACCTGACGCACTTTATCCATTACCGCTACAACCTTACCGTGTCCTACCCCTTGATCGGCATTAATTACTACTACTGCCTCCGGGTTTGCACCAACTAAACCACGCACTTGTTCAGTCAGCGCATCAATGGTTGTTGGCTTTTTGTTCAAGCTTACCTGTGCTTGCGAATCTACTGTAATAGTGATTCTTGTTGGAACTTGGGATTGTTGGGATGTTGAAGCCCTTGGTAAATTTACAGGTAAGCCTTCCTGTCGAGTTAAAAACAGCGTTGACATGATAAAAAACGTCAAAATCGCAAATATCACATCAATCATCGGCACAATATTTATTTGCGGTGGAATATCAGGTTCATCTGGTAGTCGCATATGATTTCTCTCCTCGTTCGTAACGACGACGATAAAGTAGTTCTAACTGTCCACCATATTCTTGCATGAATGCAATTTGACGTTGATAAAGTCCTCGAAATGTATTCGCAAACATCAACGTAAAAATAGCCACAACCAATCCTGATGCTGTGGATACGAGCGCTTCACTAATACCTGCTGTGACGCTTCCAGTTCTGGTACCACCAACATCACCGATATTCAGCGAAGCGAAGGAAGCTATCAAACCCAATACTGTACCAAGCAATCCCAACAGCGGAGCAAGGGAGATGATTGTCTCAAAGATATTATTAAACCGTTTGAGTACAGGTATCTCTGCTTGAGCTTCACTTTCCAAAGCCAAACGAAATTCCTCTGGATTAGGTTGTTCCAATTCCAAAGCCGAGAGAAACATTCTCGCGATCGGTAAATCTGCATTCTTTCGCAGCTTATCTAGCGCACCCACCACATTATCCAAGCGATATAAATTCAAAACTTCCCGTACCACCCGACTCTGACGTTGATTGATACGATACCAAAAACGAATTCGTTCGATAATTAAGGCGATCGCAGCCACACTAAAAGCCAGTAGGGGGAACATCACCACGCCCCCAGCGACAAACAGCTCAACTATTCCCATGTTTTACCCCTAAGCAGTATGAATGAATTTGCCGTTAAATCGATAACTGCAAAGTCATAGTATTGAAACTTGTTTTCAACAAACAGTAGAATAAATCACTGCTTATGTCAATCCTATTTAAAGCTTAATGACATAAGTTTTTATTATTTTTGACTCGCTAGTTATACCAAAATTGAATCAAAGTTACTATATACATGCGTATTGGCTCAATCACCTCTTACACAAGAGTCAATAAAACATTATCTCATTAGTTTACTTTTGCAACCAAAAGTTTTATTGTAGAAAAGCGATAGTGAAAATAAATAGCAATAGTTTATGAGCTTCTCCAGTATTGCGATACAGCGAGAGAAAGAATTCAAAGCGCTAAAAACTTTCTTGGTTTATAGCACAGTCGGCTCGTTGGTGCTGCACATCGCGGTACTGGCATCTGGTATTGGTAATTTTTTGGCGCGAGCACCAGAATTGGATGAGAAACCGATTGAATTGACTTTTGTTGAGCCGGAAGTTGAGGAAACACCAATAAAGGAAGAAAAAAAGCCCTCACCTGAAGATAATAAATTGGGTGCTGGAAAGATTTTGACATCATCAGGAGGAAGTGCCGGTGGTGGTTCAGCTGGTGGTTCAGCTGGTGGTGGTTCATCTAGACAGTCATCTCCTCAAATTCAAGCGCCAACTCCCCTAACCGTTCAGGCTTTACCACAAGCACCCGTGCCAGTGTCCAAGCCTATTGAAAAGCCAATCGTACCCCAAACATTTACTCCCGTACAAAAGCCAGTTGAGAGACAGCAACGCGATGTCACTCCACCACAACCGCAGAAGGAAGATCCAATAGTTTCCAAGGAACCGCCAAAGCCAGCAAATAGCATACCAAAGGAAACAACTTCAGTTCAAAAGCCTCTTGAAAAAACTCAGCCCCAAGAATCACAAAGTTCTACCCAAGTTGCAACTAACAACACTCCCCTACAATCATCGACTACCACCCAAGAAAGTAGTCAGAACTTGACAAACACGCTAGGTAACATTAGAGATTTAAGAGCTACTCAACCAGCTTTTGGTAATGGTTCTTCTAATAGTACCTCCAGTACTGGTAATTCCACCATCGCTTCAGGTTTTGGAACTGGTAACGGTACAGGCAGCGGTACTGGTACTGGTACAGGAAATGGTTATGGTACTGGTACAGGCAGCGGTACTGGTACTGGTACAGGAAATGGTTATGGTACTGGTACAGGCAGCGGTACTGGTACGGGAAGCGGCACAGGGAAAATAGCTGCCGCACCAACAAAACCAAAGATACCCGACGGTGGTTCTGGAAATGGTCGAGCCGCCTGTATTCGCTGTGAAAACCCTAAATACCCAGAAAGTGCCAGAAGGCGAAAAGTAGAAGGAAGAGTAGAAGTAGCCGTTGATACAGATAAAGAGGGAAATGTTACTAGTGTGCGGTTAGTTCGTTCGAGTGGCGATCGCGAGTTGGATGAAGAAACACAAAGAAAAGCGCGGGAATGGAAACTAAAACCTGCCGAACAAGGAAGGCAAGGAGTTACGATCGCCACAGAATTCTCGATGAAAGGCTCTAGCCGTAACCGTCAAGTGCGAGAAAGGCAGCAACAACAAGCAGAACGACAAAGGCAGCAACAACGGGCAGAACGAGAAAGACAGCGGCAGCTAGCAGGTTCTTCAGATAACAATAATTCTGGGAATGAAACACCAGGACGCAGAAGACGAAATCTAGAACCATCAGGCGAAAGTGCATCTTCTAATGAAGAATTGAGAAGTCCTAGATTAAATCAGGGTTTACCGCAATCTACAGAAGCGAGTCCATCCAAAAACGAAATTGAAACACCAACACCAGTAAGAAATCCTGAAGAAAGTTCTATTAATAATCCCTTGGGTCGTCCCGGAGAAAATAATTCTGGGTCAGCTGTACCAACACCGGACAGACCTAGGGAAGTTACTGGTGATGTCAGAACATCACCAGAACAGCAAGCACCGACTAAAAGAAAAAAACGGCAGTTGAATCAATCAAATCAGTCTTCAGATAGTACTAGTCAGTTGCGTGGTGTACTCCGTCGCAATGGGGAATCTGCACCTGCTGCACCTAGTAGTGGTGGAGAGGGCGAATAATTGGCGTTGCTGAATGAAAGTATGAATTTATGCGATCGCTATTTCTATCGCAAGCGAATGAGTGTCCATTTTATAATCTACAAAACTTGTAGGGTGTTACGCTCCGCTAACACACCCTACGCTTGAGATGGTGCGTTACGGACACCCGTCCTAACGCACCCTACGAAATTTCTGCATAGTTTCATGCTGACTTTTCAAAAGCCTCTGGGGGAACCTTCACCACGGGGATCGGCTGCTCCTTCTAAAGTTCCATCTTGCGTGACAACGATCGCGTTAGCATTACCCCAAGGCGTAATTTCCTTAATATTTTGTCCGCGACGGCGTAAGTCTTGTACAGTCACAGCATCCAAACCCCAAGGTTCGGTTCGCAACTCATCGGGAAACCATTGATGATGTATGCGTGGAACAGAAACAGCTGCACCTGCATCCATATTGTATTCCAAGACGTTCAAGATAACTTGCAGCACTTGAGTAATAATCGTACCACCTCCCGGCGCACCCACCGCCATGCGGAGGCGATTATTTTCGGTGATAATTGTCGGAGTCATGCTGGATAAAGGAGTTTTGCGGGGTGCGATCGCATTCGCTTCATTACCCACCAAACCAAAAGCATTCGGTACTCCCGGTGCAGCTGCAAAATCATCCATTTCATCATTCAGCAAAATACCAGTTCCCGACGCCACCACCCCAGAACCAAAACCATAGTTTACCGTAAAAGTCAAGCTAATCGCGTTACGCTGTTCATCCACAACGTTAATGTGGGTAGTTTCCGGAGACTCGTAGGCAAGATGAGGGGATGAGGGGAAGGGGGCAGGGGGCAGGGGGCAGGGGGCAGGGGGAGTTTGTCTTTTCGTCTTCCTTGTCTCCCCCCTCTCTCCCCATCCCCCCATCTTCCCCTCTCCCCCTCTCCCCATCTCCCCTGGCTTGACTTCAGTTGAGGGTTTGGCGCGATCCATCGTGATTTGCGCCCGTCGAATTTTGGCGTATGCTGGGCTGATAAGTTGTTGTACAGGCACTTTGACAAAATCGGGATCGCCCAAATATACAGAGCGATCGGCGTAGGCAATTTTCATTGCTTCTGTCATTAAATGTAAAGCGTCCGGGTGATGCCATCCCAAAGATTTTAAATCTGTGTCCCCGATAACGTTTAAAATCTGCAATAGGTGAACACCTCCCGATGAAGGTGGTGGCATTGAGCAAATTTTAGAAGAGCGGAAACTGCCACAAATCGGAGTGCGCCAAATTGGTTTATAAGATTTCAAGTCTTCAAGAGTAATTAAACCATTGTTTTTTGCCATGTCGGAGGCGATCGCCCGCGCAATATTTCCGGTATAAAAATCTTGGGGATTCTTGGCAATTGCTGATAAAGTTTTTCCTAAGTCGCGCTGTATTAACCTTTCCCCTGGTTGATAAAATTCGCCGTTGCGAGTGAAAATTGCTCGTGCTGCTGGATTAGCGAGAATTGCTTGTTTGCGTTGCTCGTAAACCTGTAGAGAACGCCAAGTAGGTTGTTGACTGAGGATAAAGCCGTTGTTCGCTAGAGCGATCGCTGGTTTAACAACTTCTTGCCAAGGTAGTTTACCATAGCGACGATGTAATTCATACAATCCCGCTACTGTTCCTGGTGTCGCTACTGCCAAATGACCGTTAATACTGACATTCGGACGCACTTTACCTTGAGCATCTAAGTACATATTTCTAGTAGCTTTTAGCGGTGCGCGTTCGCGAAAATCGAGCGCTTTCATCTCGCCAGTTTGCGCTGAATGCATTAGCAAAAATCCGCCACCGCCAATTCCTGCCGAAAAAGGTTCTACTACAGAAATAGCAAAAGTTGTGGCAACTGCCGCATCAACTGCATTACCTTTCTTGCGTAACATTTCTAACCCGGCTTCACTTCCTAAGGGGTTAGCGGAAACGACCATTGCCTTTTTGGTACGTAGAGGTAATGTTACGGTGGCTGATACTATTTGACTGTTAAATATAACACTTAGATAAAAGATTGCAGAGGCAATTTGTTTATATTTGCTGATACGCATTTGTATGTGATTTTTTGGATATTTATTAACAATGCATTTTATAACAGGAATGAGCGCAGAATTATAGGAAAACGAACCGCCCTTCGGGTTCGCCAGTCCCCCATCGTGACGGAAACCGCCTTCGCTTTTAGCGTCTCCCCTTGGGAGAAGACGGGGGCTGGACTC
>NZ_JTCM02000028.1 GCF_000817785.2 Hassallia byssoidea VB512170
CAACGGAGGACACCTCCGCACAGCGCTGGCTCCCCTTGTCCACGCCAGACGCCTCAACGGAGGACACCTCCGCACAGCGCTGGCTCCCCTTGTCCCCTTGTCTCCCTGTCCCCCCCTCCCCCACTCCCCCACTCCCCCTATGGCAACAATTTTCTCTGTCCATCCTGATAATCCCCAAAGCCGGCGAATACAAGAAATAAAGGAGGCACTTGCTGGTGGAGCAGTGATGCTTTACCCTACCGATACAGTTTACGCGATCGGTTGTGACTTAAATGCTAAATCGGCGGTGGAACGAGTGCGGCAAATTAAACAGCTAGCAAATGATAAACCACTGACGTTTTTGTGTCCTTCCCTTTCAAATGTGGCAACTTATGCTTTGGTGAGTGACACAGCTTATCGAATTATGAAGCGCTTGATTCCTGGACCTTACACATTTTTGTTACCTGCGACCAAGTTAGTACCGCGACTGGTGCAAAGTCCCAAGCGGAAAACTACCGGGATTCGCGTACCAAATCATCCAGTGTGTTTGGCGTTGTTAGCAGCTTTAGAAAATCCGATTATTTCGACTTCGGCACATTTGCCGGTAGATAAAGAAGATGAAGAGATTGAGGTAGACATAGAAGATATCCTGTCGCGAGCAGATTTATTTGACCGTTTGGACAATTTGGTAGACGTGATTGTGGATACTGGCGAGGAACCTACATATGAAGTGTCTACTATTTTGGATTTGACGGGAGAGGAACCAACGATTACTAGACGGGGTTTAGGTTGGGAGGAAGCGGTAGCTTGGGTGTAATAAGTTAACTTCACATACTGCCCCGGTAATTTCGGAAAATGACAAAAAAGATGCTCCAGTTTTCATATTGTCATACCGATCAAGCTAGGAGCGGCTACAATCGGGATGGCGGCAAAAGTCGGCACAGCAACGGTTATAACCGATTTTAGGCATTGGCACATAGCCTTGTGCCAGTCGCTATCTGGTTGCTGATGAAAAAACCGACACACCGACATCCCCGTAACTTTTGCATATTCTTTACAGTCATACATATATGTGAGCAGCGCTTGCGGCGAATTATGAAGCACTTGCTTTAAATGCTGTGTCTGCTTGAAGTTACGGTGCTATACCCCTCCTAGGAAAAGTCATGAAAGTCAACCTCGCCAATCTACCAATTTCTGAGCCATCTTTAGACAACCACGTTACGAACGAAGAATTGTCAGCCAGCAACGCCGATGCTTTGATAAAGCTGCTATGTAAGGAAATGCAAGCGGCTGTGAAAGCTACACCTGCAAGCGTAGAATCTGTAGTCAAACGCATCGTCAAAGAAGTAGAGCGCATTTGCGATAAGAGCTATCGCATCCAAAATTCTGGGGAAGTTAAGTCTTGGCAGCTAACATTAGCAAGGCATCGCCTGCAAAAATGCCTGCGTTACTATCAATTGGGTTCCAAGCAAGGGCGCGTAGAATTACATAGCCATTTAGGTGCGATTGTTTACCGTCACATTTCCGCTGTCGGCGGCGAGTTAAAATTTGAGGCTCGTTACAATCTGATTGAAGATTTCTTACAAGCATTTTACATCGAAGCAATCAAAGCTTTTCGCCGGGAAAACGAATTACCGGAAAATTACACTCCCCGCACTCAGTTGGAATTAGCAGAATACATGGCGTTTACAGAGCAGTATGCCAAACGCCGGATTAATTTACCAGGTGGTGCTAATCAGCAGTTGATTATACTGCGTGCCCAAGGTTTTGCCCGTCGTCAACCGCAGGAAACTACGGTTGATATTGAAATGGCGGTGGAATCTGCTAAGGGTGAAGAAGGAGAATCTTATCAGCGTAACTCGGCAGTGCAACAAGTGCGATCGCAAATGCTTGCCCAAGCTAGTTTCGATCCGGCTGAAGAATCTGAGCGCGATCGCGTTATCGCTGAGTTGGTAAAATATCTAGAATCTCAAGGTCAATCTGACTGCGTTGATTATCTCACCTTGAAACTTCAAGATTTGTCAGCACCAGAAATTGACTCGATTCTCGGTTTAACCAGTCGTCAGCGCGACTATCTGCAACAGCGTTTTAAATATCATGTAGAAAAGTTCTCCAAACAACACCATTGGCAATTAGTACATCAATGGTTGGGTGCAAGTTTGGATCACAAGCTGGGACTATCTTCGCAGCAGTGGGAAATGTTTTTGAGCCAACTTTCACCGCAGCAACAGCAAATCTTGCAGTTGAAAAGCGCAAAACATAGCGATCAGGCGATCGCCAAAGCAATTAAATGCACCCCCAAACAACTGCAAAAGCGCTGGACTCAACTTCTAGAACTTGCATGGGCTATTCGTAACAATAACTCAGAAGCCCAGGCTGGCTAAAGTCTTAGTATAGTAGGTGATATTTAAGTAATATCAGCATTTTCTAAGCTTTATCCTAATTCTGCAAATATTTATTTTAGATGTTTTATCTAATCTCCAAGCAAGTTAATCTTCCTTATCTTCCCCCCCCATAAAGGGGGGAATTTAAGTATTAGGCTTGTTAGATTTGTCAAATGTGAAATGATATCAAGGCTTAAAATAGTTTTAAATCCATAGTCTCATCAATCCAAACAATTAAGTTAAATTTCCAATACAGTTATCTTTATTTAGTACAAAAATACCACCCGTAGGGTGTGTTAGCTTCGCTAACGCACCATATGTAATTGTCGATTTCGTTGCGTTAGTAAATAAATTTCAACCGTAGGGTGTGTTAGCTTGGCTAACGCACCATATGTAATTGTCGATTTCGGTGCGTTAGGCTAATGCCGCAGGGCACCCTACATGAACTTAATACATTTGTCTTTGATTAGTACACAAATACTATTTATTTTTCGCTTTCTATTTATAAAACTAGTCTTTCCCATCTCCAATCGAAAATTCATATTAAGTAACTGATAATTTTCTGCTGCTTCCGTGGAATCCTAGAATAAGCAGGACTTTTTGCAGAAAAACTCAGGATAGCTATGAATCAAGGCGCAAAGGCAAACAAGGTTGGTGAAGTTTTAGAAAAGACTGTAGAAGGAACATTACGGGGACATGGGTATTATGAAGTATGTCCTAATGTTCCGAAGTCGCAGCAAAAAGAATACATATTAAACTCTATATTATTTCCAAAACGCTATGCCAGGAGTGTTTACATTGGAACGGGAATCTATGAAACTGAAGTTTATGTTGACTTCTACATCATTGACTTAGACAAGTTCCCATTTGGCTTAATTATTGAATGTAAATGGCAAGAAAGTGGTGGTTCGGTTGATGAAAAGTTTGTTTATTTAAACCAAAATATTAAAGAATGTTACCCTACACAAACTATCCTAGTAATGGGAGGTGAAGGAATGAGACCAAAAGCACTGAACTGGCTTAAAAAACAAGTTGATTATAATCAAAATTTATTAGCAGTCCATAGTATAGATAGATTCATTGCCTGGGCAAACAAAAATTTTTAATAAGACGTTATTAAATACTCTGAAATTCTCCCGCGATTTTCCGTGTTAGAGTTAATTGAGCGTGTTGCTTGTATTGTGTGTATTTTCAAACCAACTTCGCTGTAAATATCTTTAATAAACTCACAATAAGAGTTAGATACCATAACTTTAACACCCCGATTTGCTAGTTGTACACAAGTATCTCTCAATTTTTCTTGGTCTTTTTCACGATCTTTAATTTCATGAAAAGAATGTTCACTATAGGCTGTAAAATAGCTAGTTTTACTAATAGGATAATATGGTGGGTCAAAGTAAACAAAATCATTAACGCTGTTTGCATGATTTAGCACTTCTGTAAAATCTGCTTGTTGTATTTCAGCACCAAAAAGGGCTTCGGAAGCGTCTCGAAGTAAATCTTCTTGACAAATTTTAGGATTTTCGTATCTACCTAACGGTACATTAAATTTACCTCTTGAATTCACCCTATAAAGACCGTTAAAACAAGTTCTATTAAGATAGATAAAACGAGCCGCTCTTTGAACGTCTGTATCATAAATTTTATCTCTAATATCGTAATAATACAAGTTTTTATGTTTGCTATTATAGTTTTTATGCATATTTATTTTGTAAATATTTGCAGATTCGTTGTGCAGCTTTTCATGTTCTTTTAGCAGTAAAATTACATCATCAACTTGGTATTGAATACATTTATATGTATTAATTAATTCTTCATTAATATCACTGAGATATGATGTTTTTATAGATGAAGGTGAATTCGCTAAATAAAAAAACAAAGCACCACTGCCTACAAACGGTTCATAGTAACGTTTAATGTTATCAATATCGGGTAATAAACTACGAATATGCTTGGGAATTAATCTAGTTTTTCCGCCTGCCCATTTGAGGAATGGACAATAATAAGTTTTATGGGGATTTTCAGTTAACATTATCAATTGGTATAATCAGATAAAAAGTTGCACTATCTGACTGAGGAATTATATTTTATATTAGTGTGTTGCGACAAAATCAAGACATATTAGAATAAAATATGAGAAAAAAGGTAATATGGACATCTGAATTATAATAAAGGAGTATAAATTCAAATGTTTGACGGATTCTGGGATAATATCTTACGTTACTTCCGCTACTTTATTACTACCCTCTTAGGCGTATTGCTGAACACGTTTGCGCCATTAGCGCCGTTGTTTAAAAACCCAGTTACTTCAATCGCTGTTTTCGGCTTAATTGTCGGTAGTCTCGTTTTCGTTACTCTTACCCTACGCGCAATGCTTGGCTTGAGTACAATTTAGACCATGAGTATACAATTGCTTGTATCAAGGGTGGCGATCGCTGCCGTCTTTGACTGATATCTATTTGTTTAGTTGAACCTCTGTGAGGAGGCATAATATCTATGGCTACAACTCGCCGTGTTTCCCGCGTTGCTGAATTAATTAAACGGGAAGTTAGCCAAATGCTGCTCAGTGGCATTAAGGATGACCGTGTAGGCACAGGAATGGTAAGCGTTACCGATGTTGATGTTTCTGGCGATTTGCAACATGCCAAAATTTACGTCAGCATTTATGGCACTGACGAAGCCAAAGCAGAAACAATGGCAGGCTTAAAATCGGCAACAGGTTACGTTCGCAGCGAACTTGGTGCCAGGGTGCGTCTGCGTCGCACTCCAGAGGTGGTTTTTGTCGAAGACCGCTCAATTGAACGCGGTAATAAGGTGCTGTCCCTATTAAACCAAATACAGAATAACCGTCCACCGGAAAATCAGGCATCAGACGACAGCACCGATGAAGATGATGATTTTCCCGATTGACATCCTCACCCGCCATTATGTTGATAATTTGGCGGAAGTATGCATGTTTGTAATATCCCCTCAGCTTAATTAGGCTGAGGGGTTTTAATTTTTGTGATGCTGGGAAACTTCACGGATATTTACGTAACTGAGATAACAATGTGATTTGAACAACAATTACTTCCAGGAAATCAGCCAAACACTTTACAGATGCGATCGCTTTACATTTGCTTAAATATGACTATGCCTGCTTCAGGGATATGGTAGTCACATATATATTATTTATGTATCCGTGGCTACTTTATAGCATCGCTTGTGCTCGCTCATAGCGGTGAAAGCATCATAGGAATGCAAACGACTTAACTAAATATCTTTGTTAAGGTTTGGTAACAAAATTAAATAGTTAATGATTCACTACCTCTCTTATCGATAAAACTTATCAATGTAATAAAACTTTATACACAAGACAGTATTCATTTACACAATCTAATTGCCAGAAATCACCTTTTGGCATTAGATTTTTTCACTTCAAGCCACCCAAGCAATTAAGGAAGCTATACCAAATGCTATACATAACTCCAAATAGCGATCGCCATACCCAAACCAGTATTAATTTAAAAGCAAATCATCCAACATTGTTACAGTTGTTTACCAAAAGCCATGCTTTTTTCTACATTCCGGAACTGAAATTCACATATGTATATTTATTTAATAAATTATTAACAATTAGTTATCCAAAAGCTTTTGTGGTGTACTTTAGCCGTTCTGCCTTGCAACAGTTTATACCCTGGTTGCTGCTAAATATTTCTGATCTGTTTCACCAGAAAACGATTTTACCCATCTGTGACACTACTTTAAGTACATCATGTGATATTTAAATAACTTCCCAAGAAACTAATAACTTCTACCAAATCAGAGATGAAAGCATCTTCTGTAAAGCTTTTAAACCTTCTCAAAAGAATTTGCACTTTTGATAAACAGGTTACTATAATTACCGAGGTACTATTTTTTGAGACGCATTCAAAGTAAATGTCATGAATACTTGACTTTCTTAACATTTCTTTAGATAATTTGAGGATATGTAGCGTCAAAATGAAAATAGTTCCGTATACCAAAATACAAAAGCCAAGCCACAAGATTAATCCTTGTGGTGTTCGTTCCTAACAAAAGTTGGGAAGACTAATTAAGTGTAACTTTGTGAGTTAAAACCATGAGTATCAATACGGTGCCTTCTATTAATTACTACTCTCTGGATGTCATCCAAGACGAAGCACGCCGACTGGTGCAAAAGGGAATGGTCAGCCGACAACAGCCAATATACACACTCTGCCAATACATTCCCGCGAGAGAGTGGGTTTGCGTGGAATGCGAATTAGAAAAATGTGATTTTTTACTGCGCGATCGCATCGGCGATTTGATTGGTCGTGAAAAATGGGAAAACGATTAATCGGTTTTTGTTGTAAATCTCAGTTTTTGAAATGAAAGTGTCTAAATGGATGTGCGGATGTGACAACAGAAGATTTAAGGCTTAATAGTCAAGGATATTCTCTGCTGATAATCGGTCTTTCCCGCTCCATGCCGCTCAATTCCATCATTACAGAAACTCGCTTAGTCTAACTTATACAAAAGCGTCAAGTAGCGCGATCGCCTCTATAACCCCAAGAGGTTTCGTTTATGGAAACTTCTTAAGCGTCACATGAAAACACGAAAGCAAGTGTCTTGGAGAAACGCTTAAAGGTTAGTACAGGCTGCGCGACGATTCGTATGTTGACTCTTGCTTTTCTCTTTGAAAAAGCTTCCTCCTGCTTTAAAAGAGCCAGGATAACCAAACAAAGGCAGCGGCGCGTTAGGCAATTGCAGCACATCCGGTACAATACCTAGAAAATAATTTGTTAATTAAATTACCGGGGCGGTTTCTCAAATGGAACTGCTCCGGTGATTTTTCATTTCTGATATGGGAATTGGGAATTGGGAATTGGGAATTGGGAATTGCTAATTGGGAACGTGGGAATTGCTAATAGTGATGTGCATTTTTCCCATTACCCATTCTCCATTACCCATTCCCTATTACCCATTACCCATTCCCCATTCCCCATTACCCATTCCCCATTCCCCATTCCCCATTTTCCCTCAACCAACTTGCTCCAAATACTGATTCACATCTTCAATCAAGCGGGTGAGTTCAGCTTCTGTGGTTAGACGGATACTCGCATCACGGATGGTGAGCAGGACTTTAGCCGCGAAGGGTGTAGCCCAGATATTGGGATTACAAAAAATTTCTAAAAATACCTCTCCCGTGTAACGATATTCCATCGGACGTTGGGGAGTAACTTTGCCGCTGCCAGAAGCGTTTTTAGTAGAAACAGCTTTGAGGCTTTGCATCAATTGATCGATCGCTGCTTTTAATTCCCGTGCTGCTTGCGGTGAAAAACTAAAAGAGACAGAACCTTCAATCAGGTTCAATGTTAGATTGTTTGGGGACATGAGCTATTTATGAGAACATCTTGCTACAAATAATATTTTCAAGCGCGATCGCGCTTTTTTCTTAATGGTTTTGCCCTTGGTTCTTATGGTTTAGAGAAAACCCTGCATACCAAGTTAATTTTGACGCTTATGGTGTGAACTTACTAAATGTCAACAATACCACTAAAGAATGATTTTTCATTAAATATTCCTGCTGTTAATGAGAAAAAGAAACACTTGCCTGAGTAAAGTAAATAGCAACGTTTATCAGGCTTGTAGCTAATTTTAGTTAAAAATTATGTCAATAATCTGGCGTAATAAGTTGAGGTTATAGAGAGATAAAATCCTTACTGCGTAAGAGTTTGATACATTAAAATGGTGTTTTAAGTTTTACATTAGAGGTCATAAAACATAATTGTAAAAACCTCTATGACATACGATAATCGTGCCACGGTGCGAAGGGTGTTAATTATCACCCTGCTACTAAACTTGTTTGTAATGATATTAAAAGCGGTAGTCGGAACGTTGACAGGTTCTCTCAGTTTGCTAGCTGATGCTTTACATAGCGTTACCGATAGCGCCAACAACATTTTAGGATTGATTGCTAGTAGGTTTTCTTCCCCAAAACCCGATCGCGAGCATCCCTACGGACATCTAAAATTTGAAGCTGTGGGTGCTTTGGGAATTTCCGCCTTTTTAGGAATAGCCTGCTTTGAAATTCTCCAAGGTGCAATCGAAGGAATTTTTAAAGGTAGGAACTTAGTAAAAATATCACCACCTGAATTGTGGTTATTACTGGTTGTACTGGGCGTGAATATTTTCGTAGCCTTTTATGAACGCCGTGTGGGTAAATCTGTAGGCAGCCCAATTTTGATTGCCGATGCCAAACATACCATGAGCGATGTTTGGGTAACAATTAGTGTAATAGGTGGTTTGATTGGCGTTTGGTTGGGTTATCAATGGCTGGATTTGGTTTTAGCCTTTCCCGTGGCTTTGTTGGTATTTTGGAGTGGCTGGTCAGTTTTAAAAGAGAATTTACCTTGGCTGGTGGATCAAATGGCGATCGCCCCAGAAGCAATTTATGATATCGCTGTTTCTGTACCTGGTGTCGTTAATTGTCACGAAATCGCCTCTCGCGGTGTTCTCGGTCGCCAAGTTTTCATCGAGATGCATTTAATCGTAGATTCCCCAGACGTTGAAACCGCACACCACATCACCGAGGAAGTAGAAAGACGCTTAGAAGAACGCTTTAGCCCAGTCAGGATTTTAATTCACGTCGAACCACCCTCTTACAAGTCTGAGCGAATTAGCTTTTGAGCTAAATAGCGCCTGTAGTTTTTCTTACAAAGCTAGTAAGCGCGTAAAACTCCTGCCATAATAAATGCGATCGCTTCAGTAGTGTGTTCTTCTATCATGTCTTGAGCGCTGATTTCGCGCTCCTGAAAAAAATGCTGTAAGTTGCCTTGAGAAATGAAATAAAAGAGAATCGTGCCCAAAATATTCACTGCCATATGTTGTGGATTAAGTGGGCGAAACACACCCGCCTCTACACCACGCTCTAAAATACACGAGAGCGTTCCATACACTAACTGTCCAACCTCTAGTTCTTTGTAATACAAACCCTGGTTTTGAATCGCTTCCAAAGCTAAGAGAGTGTGAATATCGGGTTGACTGGATGCATTTCGCAACACCTGTTGAATAAAGTTAGCAAGAGCTTGTTCAGGTGAGTTGTGCGTAAACTCTTCCTGCCGCTCCGGAGTTAGCAAGCCGCTAAACTGATTCTCTAAAACGGCGCGATAGAGTCCTTCCTTACTCTTGAAGTAGTAGTGGATCATCGCTTTAGTAACATGAGCCCGATGGGCGATTGCCTCGGTGCTAGTGGCTCTAAGCCCGTGTTGAGAGAATTCCTTCATCGCAGCAGCAAGAATCTCTGTCTTTACCTCATCCGGGTTGCGATTGGATTTAGACGGACGACCAATTTTAGAAGGAGTTGCAGGCATTGACAGGTACTTCAGGTAAGGTTAAAAATTAATTAACTGATTAATTATTTTATTGGCTGTTAATTTAGGAGACTCTTTAAAATGTCCGTGAATTCCACATTCTTTCAAGCCAATCCTAGTTTACAAAGCGATACGCTCAAGTCAATGCTTGAGATGATGAACGGTATGTGGCTAACGCAAACAATTGCGGTTGCAGCCCAACTTGGTGTAGCAGACCAACTTATTGAAGGTGACAAAAGTGTAGATACTTTGGCTGAATCCCTCAATGTTAACCCGCAAGCCCTCTATCGCCTTCTAAGAGCATTAGCTAGTGTTGGAATCTTTGCTGAAACAGAGCATCGACACTTCCAATTAACCCCGATGGCAAACCACCTTCGTAGCGACGTACCAAACTCGATTCGGGCGTTAGCAATTTGGACAGGAATTGAACCCGCCCATTGGCAAACCTGGGGACGACTGCTCGATAGCGTGAAAACAGGGCAGCCTGCATTTGAGCAGGTCACAGGAATGCCGATTTTTGCCTACATGAGTCAAAATCCTGAATTTGCCGCTATCTTCAATGGGGCAATGACTAGCGCTTCTTCAATGTATAACCCTGCAATCGTTGCTGCCTATGACTTTTCTTCCATCACAACGCTAGTTGATATTGGTGGCGGATACGGTGCGTTCTTAGCTGCCATCCTCCAAGCTAATCCCCATCTCAAGGGAATTGTTTACGATCTCCCTCCGGTTATGGCGGGTGCAATACAATATCTTGAAAAAGTTAATCTCACGCAACGGTGTCAAGCAGTAGGTGGCAGCTTCCTGGAATCTGTTCCCAGCGGCGATGCTTACATCATGAAAAATACCATGAGTAATTGGGATAATGAGAATGGCATTAAAATTCTGCAAAACTGTTATCATGCCATGCCATCTGGTGGAAAAGTCCTCCTTGTGCAAAATGTCCTGACAACCGCGAATGAGTCATCTCAAGGAAAGTTTACGGATTTGGAAATGCTGCTAGTGACGACAACTGGACGAGAGCGAACTGCCGCAGAATTTGAGAAACTCCTCAACGCAGGGGGATTTAAACTGAGTCAAATCATCCCGACACAATGCCCAGTCAGTATTATTGAAGGAATTAAACTTTAAAGAAAGGGAAAGTGATGAGTTTTAAGTTAACTTCACTCAAAACTCATCGAGATTCTCCGAGAAACCCCGTCGCATGAGAGCGCGGGGAGGAATAAAAGGGCGACTGACTGAGGAGTTCGACCCCTGAGCGATACCAATAAGCATAGCTTTTGAAAGGCGTTGGGGTGGACGACGAATGAGCAATAAATCGGGAGCATGGCAAGAAAAATTATTGGTTGCCTATTATTTTTCACTATATATTAAAAATATAGCGAAAAACTGTCTATGTACTTAACTCAGAAGAACCAATTACGCAATCTTGGCAAAGTCGAATTTTTGGCTCTGAAAGAGTTGTGCAGACTGAGTAAGAACCTTTACAATGTCGGTCTTTACAATGTTCGGCAATACTTCTTTGAAGAACGTAAACACCTGCGCTATGAGTCGGCTTACCATCTGTGCAAAGAAAATGAGAACTATCAAGCACTCAATACTGATATTGCACAACAGACGTTGAAAGTAGTAGATCGAACCTTTAATGGTTTTTTTGGACTAATTAAAGCTGTAAGATCTGGCACTTACCAACAAAAAGTAAAGCTTCCTCACTACCTACCCAAAGATGGGTATTTCGTTTTGATAATTCCTCGAATCAAAGTCAAAGACGGTAAGTTTAAAGTACCTATGTCTCCTGCTTTCAAAAAGCAGTTTGGCGAGGTAGTAATCAACTTTCCAGAACGACTAAATTCCGACACTATCAAAGAGGTTCGGATTCACCCTAAATATGATGCTCGATTCTTTGAGGTTGAGTATATTTCCAGGAGTGATAACGAACCAGTAGAAACAATTCCTGATAGTTCTTTGGCTATCGACTTTGGTTTGGATAATCTGGCAACTTGTGTTGATACCAATGGGGCATCCTTTATAGTGGATGGTCGCAAACTGAAATCTATTAACCAGTGGTTCAATAAGGAAAATGCTAGACTTCAATCTATTAAAGATAGACAAAAAATACAGAGACTTACTGAGCGTCAAGCACGGTTGTATGTCAATCGCAGCAACAAAGTCAGAGATTACCTGAACAAAGCTGCCAGACTGATAATAGACCACTGTATTAATGCCAAAATTGAATGCCTGATTGTCGGTTTTAATCTTGGCATGAAGCAAGATATTAATCTTGGTAGTCGCACTAATCAAAATTTTGTTCAGATTCCTTTTTTTAGTTTGAGAAATAAACTCAAATCTCTTTGTGAACGATATGGTTTGCAATACAAAGAACAAGAGGAGTCCTACACGTCTAAATCCAGCTATTTGGATGGCGACAATCTGCCCATTTACAACGCCGACAAGCCTGCTACTTACCAATTTTCTGGTAAGCGAGTTAAGCGGGGATTGTATCGAAGCAAAGAAGGGCATTTGATTAATGCAGATGCAAATGGTGCTGCAAATATTGGCAAAAAAAGCAAGCAGAATGGTTTCACCGGACTGTCTAGAGGCTGTTTGGCACAGCCGTTACGAATTAAAGTCTATTGAGGTTTTATTTCTTAAGAATCCCCGCTCGTTATACGGCGGGGAGTGTCAAAACTTATACTTTACCAACGCTGAATTCTGCCTCCTGAATTCTTTATTATTCCCACTCGATGGTTCCAGGTGGCTTCGATGTGATGTCATAAACCACGCGGTTAACGCCTTTTACCTCATTTACAATTCGGTTAGAAATCGCTTCTAACACATCGTAAGGTACACGCGCCCAATCTGCTGTCATACCATCTTCACTTGTGACAATCCGCAAGACAATCGGGTAAGCATAAGTACGCTGATCGCCCATTACCCCAACACTTTTGATTGGTAGCAATACGGCAAACGTTTGCCAGTAATCATGATATAAGCCGCGTTGGTTAATTTCTTGCCGCACAATCAAATCAGCGTCGCGCAAAATATTTAACCGTTCAGCGGTGACTTCGCCAAGAATGCGAATCGCCAAACCCGGACCTGGGAAAGGATGGCGTTGAACAATTTCTTCTGGTAAGCCAATAGATCGCCCGACTTTGCGGACTTCATCTTTAAATAGTTTCCGCAACGGTTCTACGAGTTTGAATCGCAAATCTTTGGGTAAACCACCGACGTTGTGATGGCTCTTAATTTTTACCGCTACCCGTTCGCCTGTTTGCGGATCGACGTTGGTATCAGCAGATTCGATCACATCTGGATAAAGTGTACCTTGAGCTAGATAGTCAAAATGACCCAGGCGTCTGGATGTTTCTTCAAATTCGCGGATAAATTCGTGTCCGATGCGGCGGCGCTTTTCTTCGGGATCGGTGACACCTTCAAGGGCATTGAGGAAGCGATCGCGTGCATTTACGTACTCTACCGGAATGTGAAACTGCTCTTTAAATAATTTCAGCAATCGCTCAGGCTCTAACTTCCGCATAAAGCCTTGGTCGATAAACACGCAAGTCAGCTGCTCGCCGATCGCTTTATACATCAAAAACGCCAGCGTCGAAGAATCCACCCCTCCAGAAAGCGCTAACAGCACTCGCTTTTCACCTACTTTGGCGCGAATTTCTCGAATCGCTTCTTCCACAAAAGCGGCGGTTGTCCAAGTCGGTTCACATTCACATATGTGGTATACAAAATTACGTATTAATGCTAAACCCCCTAGGGAATGCACCACCTCTGGATGAAACTGGACACCGTAAAGTTTTTTCGTGTGGTCGGCAATGGCTGCACAGGGCGTATTTTCAGTATGTGCTAGCAATTCAAATCCCGGCGGCATTTTCGTTACTGAGTCTCCGTGGCTCATCCACATCGTCGTGCCATCTTCGACATTAGTCAGTAAATCTGTGGGGTCATCTATGTATAGTGATGATTTGCCGTACTCACCCCGGTCAGCTTTTAATACTTCGCCACCAAGCTGATTTACCATCAATTGCATTCCATAGCACACACCCAAAATGGGAATTCCCAAATTCCAAATTTCTGGGTCACAATGGGGAGCGTAGTTGTCATACACTGAACTTGGTCCACCAGAGAGAATTATTCCCTTGGGATCGAGTTCGCGCAATTGTTCTGCTGTGGTGCGATAAGAAAGAACTTCCGAGTATACTTGTGTTTCGCGGATGCGACGGGCGATCAATTCAGAATACTGAGAGCCGAAATCGAGAATTAAAATAATTTGCCGATCGAGTCGCCCATAAGACTTAACTTTTTGAGGCGCTTGTTCTGTAGGTATCACCGCTGTATTCATGATGGCAAAAGTGGTAGATGTGATGAATAATTGTGGCTCTCTGGTCTAAACTGAGAGGTTTTTGCTGATAAATGGGCTTTTAAGGTAATCAAATCCCCAACAAACGCGCTGATGTCACGTTTGTCTTGTTGATAAAGAAAGCAAATGGTATTAAGAAGAAAAATTTAACCTATAGAAGCTACAAACAAAAATATTAATTGATTGGGATTTATGATGATTATTCATAATAAGTTAACATAATTTTGTCAATCGGATACAAGCAGTTTTTATCTTAATGGTAACGATCGCGCGATCGCATAAACATAAATTAAAACCATTGGCAGTAGCGGTTACGCCACTATCACCATAGTTTTTGATGTAAAAGAGCGAAAACGATAGCTGGATGTATGAGGCGATCGCCTGACTAAACTTTATTTACCTTCATACCCCTTAAACTCCCACCTCTGATAACAGGACTTGCATAGCTGACCAAGACAGTCCTTGTTGAATATAACGAGGTGTTTGGGGATTGTAAGGACTCGCTACTCGGTCGATACTCTCAATGTTTGCCTCATCTGGCAATACAGGTACATCCGGATCGAATGCAGTTGAGCGCATCAAAGAACTAGAAAAGCCTTTAAATATAACAATTGTGTCTTGTTCGCCAGCAATTTCTGCCGTTACAACTAAGACTTCTTGGGGGCGTTTGGTAGTATACTGTTCCAGCCGCTTGCTGATAAAATTTTGCATACATTGTGAATTATTACCTAGCTACTGACCGCCTTTAGGGTATGTTAAGCATCGAGAATGCGCTGTAGATTAGCATCTGCTGTTTCACCGTTGAGGGCAACTAGCAGGAGTAGCTTTAAAAGCAGTAGCATTGGAGGCAGAAGATATAAGCGTTACTTCTCCTTTATCGTTGAACACCCAACCAGTAGCAGGCACAATTTCCACGGATTTTGGCTTTGAAGGTTTATTAGTGGGTTTCTCTGAACGATACTGCTGCACGGTGATATTTGGCAGACGAGTATCTGACCAAACCACATCACTGCTAAGAGGTTCATCAGGGCTGGGGGGTACACCACCGCGTCCAGTCACGACGAAAGTACTGCCTTCTGAACCAGCAAAAGCATTACAGCTAGAAGCAATTAGTTTAATGTTATCAACTAAACCTGTAGGCAGTTCTACTAATCCTTGAATGGGGTCGATACCCGATGTGTTGAATTCTACCACACCAGCCACCCCACGTTCAGAGCTGGCAGTGATGTCACTTTCTAAGGTCTCTAGGGCACGAGACTGAATACCATAAATGCCAGAGGCTGTAATATTTATTCTGCCGCCTCTGCCAGTGAAGGCATTAGCTGAAATATCGCTATTTTCACCAGGGACACTAACAATGAAGCCATTGGGAGCATTGATAGTGATGTTGCCACCGTCTCCACCAGCGTCTTCTCTGCCTGCGGTAGTGGATATCCGACTGTTGCGACGCAACAGTAATAAGTCCTGCAAATCCAGTGTAATATTTCCGCCGTTACCTGACGCAGTTTCGGCTATGAGTTGTCCTTGGTTATCCAAATCAATAGAACGTGCCTGTACCTGAAGCCGACCTGCAACACTTGAACCTAGACTGCTCACACTAACTTGAGCACCATCGCGAACAACTAGGTTTCCAGTAGTAATCTTCAGGTTTCCACCGACACCAGTGCCGATGAATCTAGATCCCTCAATTCCTGATGAGGCAAACAAGCCACTGGGAATTAGCCGCTCACCACTGATAAGGGGAATTTTCGCGATTCCACTCAGCTCCACCGATTCCGAGGCATTTACGACCAAATTTCCAGCAGAACCTATACCCAGACTAGCGGACGATACTTGCCCTCCATCTCTAACAATCAGCTTTTTAGTGGTAATCGTCAAATCTCCAGCAGTTTCCAACCCAAAAGTATCTGTAAACAAGAAGCTTTCGGCTCCCCCTATTTCTACCGACTCTGAAGCAGTCACTGCCAAACTTCCTCCCTCTCCTGAAGATGAAGTAGCATTAAGGACTTGTCCACCATTAAAAATATTTAGATTTTTTGTGTCAATAGTCAATTGACCAGCATTTCCCTCGTTCAGAGAGCCTGTAGCGATCAAGCCTCGGTTTACTATATTCACCGAGTCTGTTGCTCGTATTGTTAAGTTTCCTGCATTACCTACACCCTCAGTTCCAGTTTCTACTACGCCTCCATCTTGAATATTGAGGTTCTGAGTTTCAATAATTAAATTCCCACTGTTGCCTATCGCCGTTGTACCAGTACCCACAATAGAGCCATTATTAATGTTTAACTGCCTTGCCCCAATAGATATATCTCCTCCGTTTTGATTACCTAAGGTGCCTGCAAAAATTACTGACTGATTGGTTGCTGTAACTTGCCCACCCCGCACTTGGATATCACCTCCACCATTACCACTGGCATTGACTGTAGCTGCACCTGATAGTTGGATGTTATGGAAGTTTTGGACACCTTCATATCCCAAAGCCCAACCTTGAATCGTTGGCGTTAGGCTAACCAAACTTGGGCTAGCGACACTCCCTAGTTCAATCCGTCCCCCTAGAGCGGTTAAATTCCCAGATTCGATATCTATATCACCACCTACTAGCGCCAAGGTTCTACCTGGGAACACCTGTAGCTGAGTCGGTCTACTGAAAATGTCTCTTAGCCTTGTGTTTACAAATTCCAGTGTTTCTGTCACACTTGGTGAAGATGTCAAGGGAGGAAAATTTGTAGTGGGAGGCACTGCTTGCACGAGAATCTTTCCTTGTGTCTGACCAAATTGCAAGCCAATGGGAACACTTACCGTTAGTAGAGGTGTTGTTTGAGGAGTAGTTGCACTAAACTCTGTACCATCGGCAAATTTGAGTGCACTGGCAGTACTTGCGAAAAACGAGCCGCCAACGTTTAACAGAGCATTGGGACCAAATACAATGCCATTGGGATTGATTAAAAATAAGTTAGCTGTGCCGTTAGCACCAATCAAACCATCAATGTTAGAAATTGATGAACCGGTTACGCGAGTAATAATATTCTGAATATCAAGAGTGTTGTTGAAGAAAGCCGAACTTCCAGTGGGAACAGAAAACTGTTCAAAGCTGTGGAACAAGTTGCTTCCAGCTTGGGTTCCTCTTTCAATGATTCTAATGTTGTCCGGCGTTGTTGTTACACGAGAATTATTAGGTAGAGTGCTATCTGGGGTAATTTGAGCCACGCAAGTTGTAGAGAAAGCACACGTACTACTTATAGCAATCCCAAAGTTTTTTAACCAATGCCAATAAGTGCTGATTCCAGACATTGTAAACATTAGTGTAGCAGCTTTAACTAAATTTTAGTCGCATATCATACCACTAATTATGTATAGTGCTTTATTTATGCAAACTTATGTAAAATTAGTTTAACACCTCAATTATATTAATTACTTAAATAATATTACTGCTAATAAATGTAGTATTTATATGAAGCTTGACTATTAAGTGTAAATACTTGTAAAAATTATAGAAAACTAAAAGTCAAGAGTTTTATTAACTCTTGACTCTTTCCTTGTTGAACGCGACTATACTTATGGTTACTGTTGTGTAGCCGATCGCCCCTGCTTGCCTAGCTTAATTAAGACAAAATAGCTTAAGCAAACTACATAAACTATTAAACCAACTATGCCGAGAAAGCCCAAAAACCCCGGCTTGCTATTCGGATGAAAATAGTCTTTAAACATTAACGGTGCTTCCGCCCAGACGCGACAATAGGGGGTAGCGAAGGCATTTGCCGAAAAAGCACAACCCAAAAAAGGTAGAGTAGCAAGTGCGCCTAAGGCACAATAAACACTCACAGCCCAGCGCCAAGAAGTAAAAATCAGCTTTAAAATACCACTTTGAGTATACTCAATTTCATCGTTGAGATCTATCCAGAACCATAACGAAATCGGAATCAGGATACGAGCCATCGGACCTGAGATAAAACTTACCCCGAACCCACCAATCATTAAGTAAACTGAGATTGCCAACAGACTCGATACTCGCCAGTAAATGATTAACAAGCGTTGTATCGCTTCTGCTTTTTGCACAAACGCCCAAATTAGAAGAATTAGGGGAATAATCACTGTGAATAATACCGCTAGTCGGTAGTCTATCCACACTAACGGGCGAAACCAAACTTCATTAGCCATAATTTTCTCAGTTGACAAAAAAAACAAGCAACTTGCAGACCCTATATTTAATGTCTAGCAGAAACTTCTAGCAGTGTAAGAGAGAGTTTGCTCTCATTACACTAATCGGCTAAATTCTTAACTCGCTCTCACCACTTTTAAAGCACATTGTCGTTTCTTTTCCCTGCTTGCTTTAATTCTTCCTCCAAAACTAAAGTCTAGATATTTTCTCTACTTCCTTAGGGAAGTAGAGACTGAGGAAGATAAAAACTTTTGAATAACGGGGACTATGCTTATCGGGGGAGAGAGTGAGATTAAAGAGCGCGAATGCATTTGTGAAAATGCTTTCTATCAGTAATACAGTTCTCAGTTGCTTGCCCACTGCATAGCGAAAAACTCGCCCTTTCTCAATTGTTAGTTGTCGTCAATTCGACACTCAATTGCCTCTGGGTTGTCATCACAGTATTGCTCTAAGGAGTTTTTCTTCTTATTTTGCCGTTGGTGAGAGGCTTCGGCTCGCAGTTCTTCTACTGCATCCCAAGCAGCAGCACATTCGGCGGAGTTATTGCCGGAAATGTCACAGACAGTACGAGCTTGCTCCACCTCTTGCTCTATTTGGTCATCGATATTGGACTTAGCTGTTTCTGAGATGTTGGTCATTGCTTTAGTCTCGTTATGTGTTCTTAATACCAGTATAGAAAAAGTTTAAAATTGCAGGTTTTTTTTGGATTATTGCTCACCACGCTAGCCACTTAGCTGTTAAAGTTAGTGTTTTAGCCTGATAATCCACTACTATTACAGCAAACTCCGCAATCTATACTGGATTTACTTTTATCTTTTAAGATTTTGCGGAGCTTTTACTACAAAAGACGAATTATACAATATCTTAAATGCATGTACTAGAGGATGGGAATGGGGAATGGGGAATGGGGAATGGGGAATGGGGAATTGGGCATGGGGCATGGGCATCGGGCATCGGGCATCGGGCATCGGGCATGGGAAAGAGATTTGACTTAATTACCTATTATTTATTACCAATGCCCATTGCCCTATGCCCAATTCGCAATCGGTTGGCATCATCTGATTGTAGGATGCAATTAATGTGCCCCAAGATGAAAATAAGAAATTACTAGCCTAAATACAGAAAGAGCCGAAAACTAATGGCAGACCAAATGCAGTGGGCAAATGCCCTATCAACCCGTCCTTCTTTAGAAGCAGCTGTTGCAGATGTGGTACAACGCGCTGTCTCGTCGTTAACAGCGCCTGCGGATCTAGGGCTGGTTTTCATTTCGTCTGCTTTTACGAGTGAATATTCTCGGCTTTTGCCTTTGCTGGCTGAGAAACTTTCAGTACCTGTGTTAATTGGCTGTAGTGGTGGCGGTGTCATTGGCACGACAGATAAGGGACAAACTCAAGAATTAGAAGCAGAACCAGCTTTGAGCTTGACTTTGGCGCACCTTCCTGGGGTGAATATTCAACCGTTTCATATTGTTGCGGAAGAATTACCCGATTTGGATGGTCCGCCAAATCCTTGGCTTGATTTGGTGGGTGTACCTTCATCTCCTACGCCTCAGTTTATCTTGCTGTCTGGTTCGTTTTCTTCGGGAATTAATGATTTATTGCAGGGGCTGGATTTTGCTTATCCAGGATCGGTGACGGTGGGGGGACAGGCTAGCGGCGGTGGTATGAATGGTCGGATTGCGCTATTTTGTAACGATCGCCTGTATCGTGAAGGAACGGTTGGCTTGGCTTTAACTGGTAATATTGTTTTAGAAACTATTGTGGCGCAAGGATGCCGACCGATTGGCAAGCCTTTACAAGTAACAAAAGCCGATCGCAATATCATTATCGAACTCGATGAACAAGTGCCGCTGGTAGTGTTAAGAGATTTGATCGGCAGTCTCAGCGATGCCGATAGAATGCTGGCACAAAACTCACTGTTTGTCGGTGTGGCTATGGATGAGTTTAAATTGGCTTTGCAGCAGGGAGATTTTTTAATTCGCGGTATTCTAGGTGTAGATCCATCAGCCGGAGCGATCGCAATTGGCGATCGCGTTCGTCCCGGACAGCGCTTGCAATTCCACCTGCGCGATGCTGAAGCCTCCGCTGAGGACTTAGAATTACTTTTACAACAGTATCAAGACCAAAGCGCTTCTGAACCCTCTGCGGTTGCAGCGTTGATGTTTTCTTGTTTGGGACGAGGTGAAGGACTCTACGGTAAACCTAATTTTGATTCTCAGCTATTTAGGCGCTATCTCAACGATATTCCCATAGGTGGATTTTTCTGCGGTGGCGAAATTGGTCCTGTTGCTGGTAGCACCTTTCTCCACGGTTACACTTCAGTGTTTGGAATTTGCCGGGAACTCTTTACTGGGGAGTAGGGAGTAGGGAGTGGGGAGTAGAAAGTCAAAAGTCAAAGGTCAAGAGTCAAAAGTCCAAAGTCAAAGGTCAAGAGTCAAGAGTCAAAAGTCAAAAGTCAAAAGTCAAGAGTCCAAAGTCAAGAGTCAAGAGTCAAAAGTCAAGAGTCAAGAGTCAAAAGTCCAAAGTCAAAAGTCAAGAGTCAAAAGTCCAAAGTCAAAAGTCAAAAGTCTATTGACTATTGACCCTTGACCACTCCCCACTCCCCACTCCCCACTTTCCACTCCCCACTCCCCACTTTCCACTCCCCACTCCCCACTCCCTAGTCCCTTAAAGCAGCAGGGTGCTGTTGTTATCTATAAGGGCAGGTGTGCCAGAAGTGGCGATCGCGCCATATTTCTGAAAGTAGCGGCTTACTTCTGGTGGAAAATTGTTGTAGTTAAATAAAGCATCCCCATCGGCAATATTTGCCCAGAAGTCGCGCAAATTCGGGGCTAGTTCTTCTGCCTGGGCTGATGGTAAGTTTAATGGAGGTAAAGTTAGCAGTTTGAGTAAGAAGGGAAGAGAGCGATCGCCCATCCATTTTCGTGAGGTTTGTTGCAATTTCGGGAAATCCGGTACTGATTCCACCCGATGCGAGGCAATTTGCAACCAATCTCTTCCGTGATTATCCCGATGAAACTCTAATACGCGATAAGGATGTGGATAGCTGACTAAAGAGCCTGTAGTTATATCGTATACACCTTCTGAGTAGGCAACATCCTGAACGTGCAAATGTCCTGTAAATACTAAACTAACTTTGTAGCGCTTTAATATTTGCAACAATTGTGGTGCATTTTCCAACATATAGCGATTTGCCATTGGGTGACGCGATTGGTTAGGCAAATGCTCAACAACATTGTGATGCACCATTACCAATACTAATTCATCATTTGCAGCTGCTAAGACCTCTTCTAACCAATTTAGTTGTTGGATATCTAAACGTCCTACCTGCTGACCTTGGTCATTAAAAGAGTTAGAATTCAAACCAATCAGTCTGACTCCAGGTAGCAACTGACAAGTGTAGTAAAGTTGGTCAGGATCGTCATAACCAAACTTGCGATAATAAAGTGGGAAATCGGCAAAACCAATTGATTGTTCATCTGCTGTAAGGACAGGAACATCATGATTGCCAGGAACAACGTAGACTGGAAAAGGTAATTCAGCCAAACGTTTTTGCAACCAAATATGATTTTCTGGTTCACCGTGTTGAGTTAAATCTCCTGGAAGTAAGAGGAAATCTAAATTCAGTTGTGTTAAGTGTTCCAATACACTTTCAAACGCGGGAATGCTGACTTCCACCAAATGAAATCGGCTGGGATGATTCCAGATTGTGTGGGGAAGCGCTAGGTGTAAGTCGCTGACTATGGCAAAGCGAAAATTTAGAGTCATTGTAGTAAGGAGAATGTTAAAAACAAAGTAAAAAAGCTCTTTTTAAAGAAGTATAACTCTTGCTTTGTCATGCTGCGTAGAAGCGATCCCGCTTAATATTTATATACAAATTGGGTAATTGGTAATTGGTGGTTGTTAGTAGTTAGTAGTTAATTGCTGAGTGGTGATTGTTGTACTAACCACTAATGTCAGAATAAATTAGGACTTATGCAAAAAGTCGTTAAAACCTTGAATTTAGGTAGGGAACCCTTCATGAAGGGTCCCCTACTTTAGTTTTGCGTAAGTCCTGTAAATAAGATATTATTTATTTTTCATCCGTAATTCTGACTTTTGAATTCTGTTTTATTAACTGAAAGGAGAGTTGATTTTGGCATTGCGAGTTCGTCGAGTCCGTCAACATGTAAATCCACTAGCAAAGAAGTATCAAACACCAGCGAATCCTGTAGAATGGGAAAAAGTTTATCCCCTGCTAAATCAACCGCTTCATTTAGATATTGGTTCTGCACGGGGACGGTTTTTGTTGAGTATGGCACAGTTAGAAACAAACTGGAATTTTCTCGGTTTGGAAATTCGCGAACCTTTGGTAATTGACGCGAATAAATTGCGTGATGAGTTGGGTTTAACTAATTTGCATTATTTATTTTGTAATGTAAATAATTCAGTATCCTCGCTTTTATCTTCTCTACCTAATAAAACTTTACAGTGCGTCACAATTCAATTTCCCGATCCGTGGTTTAAAAATCGTCACGCAAAACGGCGAGTTGTACAACCAGAATTAGTCGCAGAATTGGCGAATTATCTCGCACCTAGGGGAACGGTATTTTTGCAATCGGATATTAAGTTTGTGGCTGAGGAAATGTGCGATCGCTTTAGCGAACATCCAGCTTTTGTTAGAGAACATGCTGAAGAATGGTTAGCCGAAAATCCGCTACCAGTCTCTACAGAAAGGGAAGAATATGTGCTGTCACGGGGTGAATCTGTTTATCGGGCTTTGTTTACAAGAGTCAGCAGTTAATCAACATTCTTTAGTACAACAAAGAAATAATATTAAGTATGAGAACTAATCGTAGTAAGGACTTTAGTCCTTAAAATGCTTGCCCAGAGCGATAAATCGCTCACTACGAAATCATAATTTTATTTTATATTTAATAATGTCAGTAAATAAGTTAACTGTTAACAGCTTCAGCACTTATCAGCGGTAAGGTGACAGTAAAAGTTGTGCCTACTCCAACTTCACTACTAACTGAAATCTCACCTTTATGTCTTTCTACACACTTTTTCACAATCGCTAATCCCAAACCAGTGCCAGGAATTTTCCCAACATTATCGGCTCGATGAAAAGGCTGAAAAAGTTGCTTTTGGTCTTCTTCAGGAATGCCAATACCAGAGTCTTGAATGCGGAAAATTACTGTTTTCTCCTGACGAATTAATTCAAATAGCACTGTACCGCTCGGTAACGAATATTTTATAGCATTGTTAAGTAAATTACCCAAAATGTGCCGCAGTAAACTTTCATCGGCTAAAGCTTCTTTTAATTCACCCTGAGTTGTAAAAATCAGACTAAGATATTTCTCATTAGCAGCTAGTTGATTTTCTGCAACTATTTCACGGCATAAACCTTCCAAATTCATCGGCATTAATTGACATTCAAGTTTATCTGAATCAGCTTTGCCGATGAATGAAGCTTCATCCAACAGATGTGCCATATTTTTGATAGCGGAGCGAATCATCTGATAATGAGAGAGTTTTTTCTCTTTAGTTACTTTGTCGTCATCATTTTGCAGCAATCCAGCAGCTAAAAGGATAGTATTTAAAGGATTGCGAATATCGTGAGAGAGCATGGAGACAAATTCAGATTTGAACTGATTGATTTCTTTAGCTTTCACCAGTTCGTTTGTTCTTTCTTGAACGCGAGTTTCTAAAGTTTGATTATCAGCGCGTAATGTTTCTAAAACCTGCTTGCGCTCGATCGCATAACATAGCGATCGCACCAACACATCCACACTCACATGTCGCTTGACTAGATAATCTTGCGCTCCCCGACGAACTGCTTCAATAGCTAATTTTTCGTCGTTCGTATTTGTTAATACCACAATCGGTACACTAGGCACAAGATTAATTAAAATCGGCAGAGATGACAATCCTTCGCTGTCAGGTAAAGTTAAATCCAACAAAATAACATCGTAAATAGATTTATTTAGTTCTTTAACAGCTTCCCCCAATCGTTTGACATGCAGTAAATTAAACTGTTTGGACTGGGTTTGCATCAGAAACTCTTGTAACAACCTAGCTTCTGCCAGATTGTCCTCAATTAACAATATTTTTAAAGAGCTTCCAGGTATAACCACCTGATTTCACCCCCTGGAAAATAGTAAGTGCTTCAAGAGTTAGGAGTTAGGAGTTGGGAGTTGGGAGTGGGGAGTGGGGAGTGGGGAGTTAGGAGTCAGGAGTTGGGAGTTGGGAGTTAGAAGTTAGGAGTCCCCCTTGTCCCCCTTGTCCCCCTCCCCCCCTCCCCCTCACTCCCGTGGCAAGGTAGCGGTAGAGAGCCAAAATTCTTCAATTCCCTTGACGATTTGGAATAGTTCGTTGATGTTACGCGATTTGGTGATGTAGCAATTTACATGCCAGTCGTAACTGTAGAAAATGTCATCCTCGTTTCTGGAAGTTGTCAGCACTACCACGGGAATGCGTTTCAGCTTGGGGTCGCTTTTAATTTCTGCTAGCACTTCTCGACCATCTTTTTTGGGCAAGTTTAAATCTAGCAGGATGAGGTCGGGGCGAGTTGCATTAGCATACTCACCTTCTTGACGTAAATAAGCCATTGCGTCCATGCCATCTCTAGCCGTTACGACCTCGTGCGGCACCAAGCTGTTTTTTAAGGCTTCTTTAATTAACCGGATATCGGCTTTATTGTCCTCTACCAAAAAGATGGTTTTGTGCTTTTCTTCCGTTTCTGCGCTCACGATCGCGTCCTCTGACTGGAATCGTAAAGTAGAAGGTTGCCCCTTCACCCGGTTGGGACTCTACCCAGATCCGTCCCCGGTGGCATTCGACAATTTTTTTACAGATAGCTAAACCCATACCTGTGCCGGGATATTCATCCCGTGTGTGCAAGCGTTGGAAAATCACAAAAATGCGATCGCTAAACTGTGGATCGATGCCAATTCCATTATCTCGCACTGAAAATAGCCAATCATCTTCTAGCCGAGAAGCAGCAATATGAATTTCTGGCGATTTGTCGCTGCGGAATTTAATCGCATTACCAATCAAATTCTGAAACAACTGCATCAGTTGGGTGCTGTCAGCCATGATGCTTGGCATTTCTTCATGGGTAATCACGGCTTTAGTTTCTCCAATGCGTCCCCGCAAACTGCCTAACGCACGCACTAAAGCTGTGTTCACCTCAGTTAACTCAAAATCAATCGCTTGCATATCCACTTTAGAATATGCCAACACATCATCAATTAGCGTCTGCATCAGGCTGACACCTTCTACAGTAAAATTGATGAATTCCTTGGCATCTTCGTCAAGTTCTTCGTGATAGCGCATCTCCAATAATTGCACATAATTCGCTACTTGATTGAGCGGTTCTTGCAAATCATGAGAAGCGACATAAGCAAACTTTTTCAATTCAGCATTAGAACGTTCTAAATCGTGAGCTAACTGGGCAAGTTCATCAGCTTGTCGCAAGACAATATTCACAATCGCTTTTCTCAATTCTAATGCTGCTTTTATTTCTACATATTTCCAGGGTAAAGACGTTAACCGAACTGTTTCTTTCCACAATTCAAAAGATTTACGCGGACACAGACGGACATCTCCCTGTGACTGATTCACCTCAAACGCATTATTCGGATCGCCACCCCAATTAACAGTTTGAATTACTTCTGGACGAAACCACAAAACATAATTTCGCTTAGAAATAGGAATCGCTAATAATCCACTAGCAACATTCTTATATCTTTCCGCATCTGGATAAATATGCGGCAGAGAATCTGTATAGAAAACTTCTTCTTCAACGTTATTCTTTAGCCATTGAACTAAATAATTCAAGTCTTCTTCGCTGGGAGTTTCACCTATTAACGTGCATTTTTCTCCAAAACAAACGGCTGCACCTTGAGCGCTCGTCAATTCTAGTATATTTGGATCGTGCTTAACTAAACCATCAATAAAGTTTTCTTCTTGGGACATATAATCAATCAAAGCTGATTGGATATATGTCAACTTCATCCGATAATCGTAATCTTCAGTTTCTTCTCTGACAGAAATTTCGGAAAAGATTAACCGTCCTAAAAATTCGCAAGCTTTTCGCAACTCGAAAGAAACATACTTGGCTGATTGATGATGACAAGCAATTAGTCCCCAAAGCTTTCCTTCTTTAATTAAAGAAATAGTCAAAGAAGCACCTACACCCATATTATGTAAATACTCTATATGACAAGGTGAAGCGCTTCTAAGAATCGAGTTAGTTAAATCAAGCGGACGCTGGCTAACCGGATTATTAACGGGTAATATTTGTGTAGGTTGAGAGTTTGCATCCGGGATTAATCTAATTGAATTTGAGACAAATAATTTTCTTGCGGGTTTAGGAATATCTGACTCTGGATAGTGCAAACCTAAGTATGATTCCAGATTTTCTATTTTTTCTTCAGCAATGACCGAACCATGACCATCGTCATCAAATTTATATAGCATCACTCTGTCAAATCCAGTGACTTTTCTGACTTCCTGGACAATGATTTGAGAAAAGTCACGCAAATTTGATGTTGCTTCCAGTTTGTTGATAGATGCTCTAGCTAAGTGATAAAAGCTTAAAAATGGGATATTCTCCTGATAAATAGTCGGCTCTAATTCTAGAATCAAAAATCCTTCTTTATTGCGGTGGAAAACTGCATCAAATACTACGTATTCATCACCTTTTTTTCTCAACCAAATTTTTGTCGGGTTGATGAAATCTAGATTTTCGTCTGCGAGTCCGGCTTTGATTTTCTCTGCTTGGAATGAGTCGAGTAAGTCTTCTAGTTTTTTGTCTAACATATTTTCGGGAGTAATTCCGAAAATCTTTGATGTATTACTGCTAACTTGTAATATTTTCAAGTCTGCTTCTGCTAAGACTAAAAGAACTCCGTGAGGTTGAATTTTACCAGAGATATGAATCGGTGCTTCTTTCAAGCTTGTTAAATTAATGCTGACTTCTGGTAATTCTATTGTCATGATGATTATCCTCTTTTATTTGGGAGTATCAAAAATTAAATATTGATAGATTTTAATTACCTATCATAATTTCCACTTCGGTAATTTTATAACTCTGAAATTAACTTGCAGATGCTTGCGTTTTTGTAGTGTAACAAGCAACAAATTTGTCTGCACATAAGAATTATTAAATAATATAGAGCAGTCACTCAAGTGAAAAGTTATGATTTATGAAGTATTTATACGAAATTATAAGTTATGACTCTTTACTGTTTTAAATCCACGAGTCAAACCACATTCGCAATTTATAAGCATCAGGAGAAACAGGTAAACCCAAATAAATCGGCATCCAGAAAACAAAGGCAACTAGAATGATGAAGGTGATGGTGACACCGACAGCGCGAAGATATAAGTGATAACTGCGGATACAGTGGTCTACAAACCAGGCGATCGCTAAAAATGTAAACACCACAGCAGGCATATAATGGTAGATAAAAACGCACCGCGTCACTTCTACCCAAGGTAATAAATTTGCCAGATAATTTAAAACTAAAAATAAAGCAATCCAAGTATCAATACAAATAGGTGCAGCAGCAGAAAAACGCTTTGGCTTCACCAAAAAGTTGACAAATTGCCATACTATTATCCCAACTAAAAATAACAAACTCGCCAGACCAAACCACCACAAAAAAGGATTACCCATCGCATGAACATCATAAAGAACTTTCGCAGTTCCGGGGGGTAAAGGTGGTCCCATTACAGGTAGTGGTTCATTTAAACTTAAAGCCGTTTGATAATAATACGCCATTGGTCGAGTCATCAAGGGCCATTTGTACCACGCAGCACAATATGGATGCACATCAGGAGTATTCCCACCTAGTTGTAAGTGAAACTTCAAAATTTCCTGATGTACTTTAATAAAGTCGAACCTTTTATCTAGTTGCAGGTGAGGAATCCAGATGATGCTGTAGATGAAAGCGGGGATAATTCCTAAAAAAAACAGCATCTGAAAAACATTTAGCTGCGTTAATTTTTGTAACGGTGTCTGAACTGCATTTAATTTTAAATTGCCGTCACGATAACTATCTGATACGTTAAATTCATCTAATACCTGCTTATTTTTCCCCAAATAAAACGCCTGCACCAAACGAATTAACCAAGCTGTTATCCAAATGAAATAAGCGCCCAGCAAAAACCATAAACCATTCCATTTAGTAGCTGCTGACGCACCAAAAGCAATACCCGAACAAACTAACCAAAAAGTGCGTTTTTTATTTTGTTTTTCTAATGCCAATAATAAAAGCCACTGCCCTAACAAACCAAAGATAACAATATAGATATTATTTAATGCATAGCGAGACTCAACCAGAAATATGCCATCACAAGCTGTAAATAAACCTGCCAAAAAAGCAAAGCTGCGACGATGACTTATTTGATAGGCAATTCCAGCAACAACTAAAGGAATAAATGAACCTGTAAGGGCATTTATCCAACGATAACTCCAAGGAGTTAGCAGCGAACCTGCAAGCCCATTTACTTGTTCTTGCCAAAAGGGAATGTGACTGCCAATCCAAATGCCAATGCCAATGATATATTGACTCAGCGGTGGGTGAGCATTAAAAAATGGCTTGTGGATAAGATAGTTATTACCAAATGTGGCGAAGTAAACTTCATCAAATACAAGAGTATTAAATCGTCCCAGTCCCCAAAACCGCAAAGCAAGGGATAGGAAAAATATACCCGCCATCCCTATCGAAAACCATTTTTTAGTCATTGGTCATTGGTCATTTGTTAGTTGTTGTTTGTTGGTGGTTAGTTGTTGGTGGTTAGTTGTTGGTTGTTAGTGGTTAGTGGTTAGTTGTTGGTTGTCCCCTTGTCCCCTTGTCTCCCTTGTCCCCTTGTCTCCCTAGTCCCCTAGTCCCCAGTCCCTATTCTTTCAGGTGCATCTAATTGAAACAAGAGCAGTTCAATACCGTAATACTTGTTTGTTCGTCCTACTGGTTTCATCCCTAATCGCTGCGTTACCCGAATTGAGGCATGATGTTCTGGTTTCACTACAGCATAAATTACTGGCAATTGCAGAATATTAAATCCGTAAGAAAGCATACCTCTTCCTGCCTCTGTCGCATACCCTTTACCCCAAGAAGCTCGCCGAAAGTGCCAACCTATCTCATAATCTTCAGTGGGCTGGCGATCGCTATCGGGTAGCTGTGCAAGAATTATAGCTCCCACAACCCTTGCAGTTTCTTTTTCCACAACAGCCCAATCACCAGTCCCGTTGTTAAGTTGACGGTATTGCTCGACTTCTCTAGTCAGACTCTGACGTTGTGACTCAACGCTTGTTTCACAAGCTCCCAGAAAGTATGTGACTTCCGGATCGCCGTAAATTTCAAACGCTTGTTCTGCATCTTGTTCGGGTATCCAATTGCGAACAATTAAACGTTCGGTTTCAAGAAGATTTGTCATCGGATTGCCTAAATTTAGTTTTTAGCAAAGTTCGCCGCGTAAAACGGTGACTGCTTGTCCGCTTAGATACACTCGTTCCCCGCCATAACGAACCCGCACTACTCCACCTCGCGCTGAAGCTTGATAAGCGATGAATTCATTTTTACCGAGGCGATCGCTCCAATATGGTGCAAGACAACAATGAGCCGCACCTGTAACTGGGTCTTCATTTATACCGACTTTCCAAGCAAAAAAGCGCGACTGGTGACAATCACACCTTCGGCAGACAAAGTTTCTAATGTTGGTTGGAGCGTTGGAGCGTGGGAGCGTTGTTAGTGGTTGGTTGTCTCCTTGTCTGTTTCTATTCTTTCAGGTGCATCTAGTTGAAACAAGAGCAGTTCAACATTGTAATATTTGTTTGTCCGCCCTATTGGTTTCATCCCCAATCGCTGTGTTACGCGGATTGAGGCATGATTTTCTGGCTTAACGACAGCATAAATTACTGGCAATTGTAGAACATCAAATCCATAGGAAAGCATACTTCGTCCTGCTTCTGTCGCATACCCTTTTCCCCAAGAAACCCGCCGTAAATGCCAACCTATTTCATAATCTTCTGGGTTATCGGGTAGTAGTTTAAGAATGATAGTTCCTACAATTGTTGCGGTTTCCTTTTCTACAATTGCCCAAAACCCCGTCCCGTTGTTAAGTTGTTTGTATCGCTCGACTACTCTAATCAGACTCTGACGTTGAGACTCAACGCTTGTTTCACGAGTTCTTAGAAAGTATGTAACTTCAGGATCGCCGTAAATTTCAAACGCTTGTTCTGCGTCTTCTTCTGGTATCCAATTACGAACAATTAAACGTTCGGTTTCAAAAATTGTCATCGGAAAATTGCCTAAATTTAGTTTTTAGCAAAGTTCACCACGCAAAACAGTAACTGCTTGTCCTCCTAAATATACTCGTTCCCCGGCGTGACGAACTCGCACTACTCCACCTCGCGCTGAAGCTTGATAAGCGATGAATTCATTTTTACCGAGGCGATCGCTCCAATATGGTGCAAGACAACAATGAGCAGAACCTGTAACCGGGTCTTCATTGATACCAACTTTCGGAGCAAAAAAGCGCGAGACAAAATCATATTCTGCGGTATCGGCGCGACTGGTGACAATTACACCTTTGGTAGACAAAGTTTCTAATAAGGTAAAATCTGGTTTGAGATTGCGAGCGATCGCCTCTGATTCCACTTCCACTAAATAGGCAAAGTTATTTTTTCCTACATATTTAAATTTCACTCCCAAAGCTTTAGTTAATTCTTCTGGTGCGGTTGCTGTTTCTGTCAGCTTGCTGGGAAAATTTAATTCAATCCATTCACCTTGTAGTTGCGCTGTTAACAATCCGCTGCGAGTATGAAATTGGGCTGTTTCTTCGGGCGATAAATGTCCTTCTGACCATAATACATGAGCGCTGGCTAAGGTAGCATGACCGCACAAATCAACTTCCACAGATGGCGTAAACCAGCGTAGGTTGTATCCTTCGGCTTGGGGTAGCAAAAAAGCCGTTTCGGAAAGATTCATCTCTTGGGCGACATTTTGCATCCAGATGTCATCTTGTGGTGCTGATAATACACAGACTGCGGCAGGATTGCCGGCAAAAGGTTTGGCGGTGAAGGCATCTACTTGGATGATGGTTTGTTTCATGTATCGAGGTGGGTATATTTTCTGTCGATGAACGGTTGAATCTTTTTCAACCCCACTGGTGTTTATGGGTGTCCAATTGTAGCCAGTCCTAAATAGTACCGCCTTTAAAGTTAACGGAAGTAACATTAGAACCCAGCTATCAAACAATTCTACAGATATCCTACAAAATTAAAAACCTCTACTGCATTACCGTACATTTACTCAAATAATTTAAGTACGATATGAAATTGAGTCAATTTTATCAGTCAAATTACGCTGCCACGTAGAGCATAGCAAAAGCTAAAGGGGGTTAATAAACAAACAAGTAACCACATGATTTATAAAAAGTTACTGCTAATTTCCGCTGGTTCCTTGCTAACAGTCGCTTCAATTCTCAACGTTACGGGACAAAAGGCAACAACCAATGTTTCTGATACTAGCGTCTTAACAACCACTCCAGTGATGCTTCTAGAGGAAAATGGACAAGAGGCAGTTTTTTTGGAACTGCCGAGTCATAAACAAAAAAACCAACTGAGTGACCTATTAGGGCAAAACCCTCAATTAACTGAAGATAAAAATGTGCATCGTCAAGTGTACAAAACAAAACTAATTGGTTTTGACAAGCAGCAAAAAAACAAATCAAGTAAAGCGTTTAACCGTCAGGAAGTTAAATTTAAAGATGAGATTACTGCTCAAGAATACACGCTTGACTTGCTTTCCTATGAAGGCAATAATGGACAATTTTTTGTTGCTGAACCTGGTTCTAAAACTCCCCGTTTGATTCCCAAGCCAACGGATGCTTCACAACAGTTGTTTCAATATAACGATGGTTTATACATTTTGGACACGAAAACGCTGCAAGTGAAAGCGCTTAGTGATGAGCAGGCAAGATATGCAACTTTTCAAAGGAAAAAAGATTTGCCTGATTTAGGTATTGAGAATGGGCGCATTCTCTACTGGGCAAAGCAGCCGAATTGGTCATCAGATGGTAGCACCATTGCTTTCATGTCAAACCGTGACCAAATTGAAACTAACCACATTGGTGTATGGATTCATGATGTTGCTACCAACCAAGAGTCCAAAGTATATGAAACAGACAACGTTACTCCTCATATTCTAGGTTGGACAGCAGATAATCGAATTCTAATTAACGAGTACAATCATGGGGGTGGAACTGGTGCTTTAGTTGCTATCGCTCCTAAAACAAAGCAAAGACAAGAACTTGTAAGTGGTGACTTTATTGCACAAAGTGATGACCGTCAAACTGTGTTATATACCAAACGAAATAGCACGGATGCTGATCTGTATGCACTAAACACTTCTACTGGAACATCTGAATTACTTTATCAATTACCTGCTGAGGAAAGTCTAGGTACTGGACAAGTAGATTTTTCAGCGGATGGCACACGTATTGCAATTGCTCTAGTTAATAGGAAAACAGGTGTAGAAAGCTTGTTTGTTTATAATCTGCAAAATAAGAATGCAAAACGTTTAGAACTGCCCCAAGGCAAAACATTTTATGGTCGTATGACGGTGAAATGGGTTGGTGATGAGTTGGCTGTGCCTGTTGAAAGTCGAAATTTGAATTTGCAGAATTCGACATCAGAAACGCTTTTGATGTCAGCATTTTAAGGTGAGGAGTGTAAATCATGAAGAAGTTACTTAAGACAACATCAGCAATGGTAATGGGATTGAGTCTCCTTGCACCATTGCCTACAATGGCAATCGACTATACGCAAAAATTTGCAGGGACTACAACTGGCTCTGGAACAGTGAATTTAGAAACTCCCACAGCTGACATTTGGGACGTAATCAGTAAATACAATCAACCACGGGAGGTTCCTACTGGTTATACGAATCCACACCAGGGAACTGACATTGCAGCACCCTATGGTACATACGTTTATCCCATTGAAAGGGGTTGGATCACTTATGTCAGTGACAGTGAACATGAAGTTGATATACAACTAGACATTAATGGAGACGGTATACAGAATGATAATGTATATGTGCGCTATGACCATCTTGCCGATATTTTTGTACAAGTAGGTAACTATGTCAACACAGTAACAACCATTGCATATTCTGGAAATGAAGGCGGAAAAGTAGGTGCACATCTCCACTTTGGTGTGATGAAACAAGACTCTGCCAATACTGGTCGTCCTGATTATTGGGTACGTAACGAACCGTTTTATCGAACCTATCCATTTGAATGGAATAATGGTAAGAAGCTTGACTTTATTTCCTACTCAACTTGGGACGGTGGTAAAACAGCAGCTTTCTATGCGTATGCATATGACGACACATATGGTTATGGTGCGATTGATAACGGAGACGCTGTGGTTTTCCACCGGAAGTCGGGTACCAATGCCTGGGCAATGAAGACAGCAACATCTGGTGGTGGTGTTTATAGATACTATGCGGATTTGAGTACCATATATCCGGTAGGTACGCAAGTTGATTGGATGGTACGAGTAGTTCGTTCAAATATCAAAAATAAGCCTGGGGTAAATTACTATTGGGCATTCCATAACCCCAAATTCGCCCAACCAGATTTTGATCCCAACTCAACCTCTAATCAATTTGATTATTTTACAAACACTAGGCAATAAAAATCAGTTGGATAATGCAAAAAGACCTAGTAAGTGCTAGGTCTTTTTTGTGTTTTAAAGATTGGAAATTCAGTTGTTCTTAAGCTATTCTCCAGCTATCCAACGCACATAAGGACGCAGCCCGCCTGTTCCCTGATATGTGATTGTGGTATTTAATGTTGATTGGTTCAAATCCAGGCGGAAATAAACCTTTCCATTCCGAAACTGGAAATTGTAAACGTTAGGTCTTTCCGACTTAGCGATGCCGACACAGGATGCATAGGATTGCCGCAACGGTGCTTCATATTCCACAAATTTCTTACCTGAGGCTACCAACCTAGCACTCCTAATGTCAGCAACGGCGGTATGTTCTGCACCACCTTCAAAGGGAAGCATAAAAGTCCAAATCCCGACTGTCTGTGGACATGCCCCAGCCTCGCGTTTTACGTTAAGTATCATGTTAGGTTTAGATGGTGGCGACCCGTCAGCCGTTGCAGTTTCGCTTCTACCTTGAACGCAGGCAGTTAATATCCCTAAACTTACAATAGGAAGAACTAGAACTAAGGTCAAGTGCTTTAGACTTTTAAAATACATTTTTGTAATTCCATTGATGAAATTTATTTTTAGTAGCAACAAGGTATGTTACTCCTCCGATGAAAAAACATTATCCTTTTTAATAGGAAGTATTTTTAATGACTTATTTGAGAATTTAAAAGTTGCACATATTTTTTTTAAATTACAGATCAATGGCACTAATTTTATAATAATTAGTGCCATTTAACTTGGAAATCTAGATTAGCGCTTTAACTCAAGCTTCAAGATTTTCGACTTTGGCAATTTCCAGCATTGTTTTTAAAACCGAATCTGGATTAAGGCTGATTGAGTCGATACCTTGTTCTACTAAAAATTGAGCAAATTCTGGGTAATCGCTGGGTGCTTGTCCGCAAATGCCGATTTTGCGATTTTTCTTTTTCGCAGATGCGATCGCCATTTTAATCATACGCTTTACTCCTTCACTGCGCTCATCAAACAACCGCGCTACTAATGCCGAATCTCGATCTAACCCCAGTGTTAGCTGAGTTAAATCATTAGAACCTATCGAGAAGCCATCAAATACTTCGGCAAACTCTTCAGCCATAATTACATTACTGGGCAACTCGCACATTACGTAAACTTGCAAGTTGTTGACACCTTGTTTTAAACCATTTTTTGCCATTTCTGTCAATACCAAACGCCCTTCATCGGGGGTGCGACAAAAAGGAATCATCGGGATAACGTTAGTTAAACCCATGTCTTCGCGTACTCGCTTAATCGCTTGACATTCTAAAGCAAAAGCTTCTCTATAGCCTTTATCATAATAACGCGCTGCTCCTCGCCAACCCAGCATCGGGTTTTCTTCGTGGGGTTCAAATTGTCTCCCACCTAACAAATTGGCATATTCATTACTCTTGAAATCTGACATCCGCACTATCACAGGTTTGGGATAAAATGCAGCGGCAATTCTGCCGATACCTTGGGCTAATTTATCGACAAAATATTGTGGTTTATCGTCATATAGTGCAGTTATTTCGTCAATTTTACCTTGAACAATTTTATCTTCTAACTTGTCAAAATAAATCAAAGCCATCGGATGAATTTGAATTTGATTGGCGATGATAAACTCTGTCCGCGCTAAACCGACCCCATCATTAGGAATTGTAGATAAACTAAATGCTTGTTGAGGATTACCCACATTCATTAAAATTTGCGTGCGGGTGCGGGGCAAGTTTTCTAATTGAATTTCGTTGACTTCAAAAGGCAATAAACCTTCATAAACTCGTCCTTCTTCTCCTTCAGCACAAGAAACTGTTACTTCTTGATAATTTTTCAAGACTTGTGTTGCATTACCACAGCCAACAATTGCCGGTAAATTCAATTCTCTGGCTATAATTGCGGAATGACACGTGCGCCCACCGGAGTTAGTAATAATCGCACTAGCGCGTTTCATAATCGGTTCCCAATCGGGATCGGTTCTTTCTGTTACTAAAATTTCCCCGGCTTTAAATTCATGGATTTTATTAACATCTAAAATCAGGTGAACTTTGCCTTGGCTAATAGCTTCTCCGACAGCGCGACCGGTGACTAGGGGGAGTGGGGAGTGGGGAGTGGGGAGTGGGGAGTTAGGAGTTAAGAGTGAGGAGTTAGGAGTTAAGAGTGAGGAGTTAGGAGTTAGGAGTTCTCCTTGTCCCCCTTGTCCCCCTTGTCCCCCTTGTCCCCCTTGTCCCCCCTGTCCTCCCTCTCCCCCCACTAATCGATAACTCCGCAAGACATTCTGCGCTTTCTGAGATTGCACTGTTTCCGGACGCGCTTGCACAACAAATAATTCGTTGGTAATGCCATCTTTTGCCCATTCGATGTCCATCGGGGTGAATTTGCCGTGAACTTGGGAATAATGGTCTTCTATTAAACATGCCCAATTAGCTAGTTGTAAAATATCGTCATCTGCCAGGGCAAATTTAGCTTTGTCGTTTGCGGAAACTTGTACGTTCTTGGTAAGTTTTGAGCCGTCATCATAAACCATTTTTAATTCTTTAGTACCCAATCTTTTATCGACGATTGGGCGGAAACCTGCTTTTAAAGTTGGTTTAAAAACTTGATATTCGTCGGGGTTAACTGTTCCTTGAACGACGTTTTCACCTAAGCCGTAAGCAGCTGTAATTATTGCTGCGTCTTTGAAGCCGGTTTCTGTGTCAATGGAGAACATCACCCCAGAGGTTGCTAAGTCAGAGCGCACCATTTTTTGCACGCCTACGGCAAGGGCAATGTTAAAATGGTCAAATCCTTTGGTGTGGCGATAGGAAATAGCGCGATCGGTAAATAGGGAAGCAAAGCAGCGATGACAGGCGGCTAAAACTCCTTGGATGCTGGTAACGTTAAGATAAGTTTCTTGCTGTCCGGCAAAACTAGCATCGGGTAAGTCTTCAGCGGTAGCGCTGGAACGCACGGCTACGTCGGTGTCTGCGTTGTAGCGATCGCATAAACTTTGATAAGCTTCACTAATCGCTTGCCGCAATTCTTTAGGAAATGGTGTGTGCATTAATAGCGATCGCGCTTTTCTTCCTTGTTCGCGTAAATTTGTTACATCCTCAACATCCAAGTTTTCCAGCAATTCCCGCAGTTTTTCTTCTAATCCGGCTGATTCGATGAAATACCGATACGCATACGCTGTTGTCGCGAACCCGGTAGGAACGTTAACGCCTTTCGGTGTCAGTTGTTGAATCATTTCCCCCAGTGAGGCATTTTTACCGCCAACTAGAGGAATAGAAGCAATCCCGACTTCATCAAACCAGAGAATGAGCGATCGCTCTTTTGCTGAAACAGTTAAAGGATTTTTAGATACTATTACCATTAGTATTTCCTCTTAAATATATTTTTTGGTCAAGAGTGCGCTCTAATTCTTTATTTTGGTTAGCTACTCTAATTTGTAATTTACTTCAGATTTTGTCTAGTTTCACTATCCCTGTTTTATCACTTTGGGGTAAAACCTTGATTTTTTATTGGGTCGTCTTCTCAACAAATCGTCGATTTCTCCAAGAATGACAAATATAAAGCTATGTCAAATATATGAAAATATTAGCTTTTAGCGAGATAATTATATAACTCAATTATGTCATATATCTGTTTTTCTCTTGCCGGACTTGGCGCTTAGACTAATAAATAAAATTGAAATGTTTATTAAACTTAAAATAATTATCCCAATTCATCAAAAATTTTTTTGTATGAATGTTACTTAGCTGTGTACTATAGTTCCTAGTTGTGTTTGAGCATTACAGATACCTACTAATTATTTCAGTGACACTCACTTATCACTCATTAGCCATTTAAGGAGGAAGCAATCATGGGCAAGTATGACAACATTTTTAACTCGCAAGAGAAATCAGAACAAGTACTGACTCCAGAAGAAGCGGTAGCAGCGATCGCCGTTGTCACCGCAGCAGCTGATTCTTCTGTTGAAGATGTGGATGCAGAAGATATAGCCATGATCCTCTGGGAATTTGAGGTATTTGAGGAATACTCAGAAGAGGAAATATCAGAAGTTGTCTATAGACTTATAGGTATTGCTGAGGATGAAGGTATCGGAACGTTGTTTAATACCGCCAATGATTTTCTTTCAGATGAATTAATACTAGACGCTTTTGCTGCCGGCGTGTTGATGGTTATAGATGAAGAACAACTAATTATTCCTCAAGCAAAAACGCCTTTGTTGAAAAAGTTACAGCAAGCTTTGGATCTAGAAGAAGAAGAAGCGCAGGAAATTATACAGGAAGTAATCGCTGCTTATGAAGAAGCTGAAAATGAAGAATATTCAGACGAAAACGAAACACTACTAGACTCTGACCTGGAAGCGTATGAATCACCTTTAGGTAATTTTATTGTGCCGATTCCAGTTGAGTCGCAACGAGGTGGTAGGGTTCAACATCAAGAAGGAGTAGTTGGCTTTTCTGATGACTATGGTACTTTGTTCAGAATCGATTATTATGCTTTAACCCCCGAAGAAGAGGAAGAAATCGAGTCTATGGGACTGGAAAAATATCTGCAATCGGTTCTGATAGATAAGTATGTGCCTCAAGCGATTTCTGACAATTTACCAGATGCTAAGGTGGAGCAAAACGAATATTTAGAAGAAACAATGGATGGGGCTTATTTTATGTTAGTTAATATGCCCAAAGGTTCAACGATTTCTAAGCAAGAAAATAACGGAACTGCTACCAGGATGGATGCGTACCGGGGTCTTTTGTCATTTTTTAATGGTGAATTTTTGTATATAGTCAGCTATCAACGCAGCTATTTGGAAGATGAAACTCGCGGTTCTCTAGAAGAAGAAGCATATCACATTAAGCAGAACATTTTGGGGTTTGTTGAGACGATAGAGTTCACTTAGTTTGAAAATCAAATTAAAATTGGGCAATTTGCGCTTATTGGAATGCTCTTTATAATAAAGGGCATTCCCAGCGATTTATCATTTTCTATATTCATCGCCACAATCGCCGATAATTTGATACAAATCGCGTGAATTGCGAGATATAGAATTAAGTCTTAAGCTATCCTCAGCATCAAGTGTTAAATTAAATATTCTGGCATTATCTTCTATATGTTCAGAAACACCAAGTCTCGCACCAACAATTACACCAGCTAATGCTGGTTTATCTAAGATGTAACGCACTGCTACGTTAGAAATACTCACACCATGCTTATCAGCAATTTGTTTCAATGTAGAAAGCAATTCTTGAAATAAACTCCAACCACCCCACGCATCTATCATATTTTTGTATTTTCTTAAGCTTACCGTTTCAAGGTAAGAGCTTCGCGGTTCGGGTTTACCTAAATACTTTTCTGATAATAAACCACCACAAACTGTGCCGTAAGTAAAAAGTTTGATGTCGTGTTCTTGACAAAACTTAATCATTTTCACTTCCGGACGACGGTCAACTAAAGAAAATTGCACTTGGTTAGAAACTATTTTGATACCTGCTTCGGTAATGATTTGTAAATGTTCAGTATCAAAGTTTGTCAAAGCTAAATGCTTAATTTTTCCCTCAGTTTGAAGTTCTGTCATATATTTTAGGGCATCTAAATAGTTTTTATCTCTATATTCCCACCAGTGAAACTGCATTAAATCTAATGATTCCACATCCATTCTTCTGAGGGAGATATTGATATTTTCCTCCACCAGTTTTTTAGTCATTTTTCCAGGTCGAGGAACCCATTTTGTGAAAGCTTGCAGGTTAGATAAAGCTTCTTTGCCACGAGTAGCAATTAATTGACGGCGAAACTCACCAATAAAGTCTTCCGCTGGACCATAATGGTCTGCTAAATCCCAAGTAGTAAAGCCCGCATCCATATATTTAAACATTGTTTCGATGGCGGTGGGTGGGTAAATGCGTCCGTGTCCCCCAGAAACTTGCCACATTCCATTTAATATCCGGCAAATGTTTAAATCAGAAGTGAATTGTAGACGACTTGATGTTGGTAATACCATTTTGGATTTGGGATTTTAGATTATTTGATTAACGCCAGTTTTTTTCTGCTTGTTCGAGAACGTATGCAGCTACATCTTGAATTTGCTGTTCAGTTAAGCGGTCTTTGTAAGCCGACATATTATTTTTGCCGTTAGTTACGATGGATGCGATCGCCTCGATTGAATCCATATGATTTTTCTTCAGCGCTTTCATTTTCAAATTCTTACCCCGCCTGATAATATTGCTACCATTAATATGGCATCCAGCGCAATGAACGCTAAAAATTTGTGTGCCATTAATATCGTCTGCTAAAGCCGGAGATATGAAGTTAAGATTTAATAATATTAATATAAGTAATATTATCACTTTGATAACCCTTTACACAGTAGATAATAATTATCTCACTAAGTGTAACGTCATACAAGTAAGTAAATTGCTAATTGGTAATTGGTAATTGGGAACGTGCTAATTGTTAATTTTTTTTTCCATTACCGATTACCAGCCCTAACCATATAATTAGGAACTTACGTTGATATTTTTCTACCTAAAGGAAGTGCCAAGCTCGGAAATACTGCGCCAAAATGTAAATACAACATCATGTCTAAGAATTTTAACTTTTAGAGATCCAAATTATCTACACTAGAATAGTACCATGCCTAACAATATCAAAGAACAAATTACAACCGACATCAAACAAGCCAAAGAAGCCGGACAACTTAGAGCCGATCGCATTCGAGAAATTGTCAAATCCGCAGTTTCTCAAGTCACCTCTGAGTTTAAAGAAGGTTCCACAGAACTTCGCACGATTGTCAGAGAAGCTGTTTCTACCGTCATTGAAAATTTACAAGAAAAAGGTAGCGAAGTTAAAGAAGAAGTGACAGCCTCAATTGAAGGAGCGCTGGAAGCTGTTAATAGCAAAAGACACGAAGTCATTGCTAAAACTCAAGCAGAAATGAAGCAACTCCAGGCAAAACTGGATAATGAAGAAGAACAACTTCAGCAAGAAATTGATGGCATTTTAACAGAAGTTGAACAGACCGGCAAAGAAAATGCTAATAGCAAAACTGTCGTTGACTCGGCTGTAAACACTATCAAAAACAGCGATGAAGCCGCATTATTAAAGAAACGTTACGCTCAATTGCAAGCGCAGCTAGCCATTGTCAGAGCTAACTTAGCTGCACGTTACGGTGGACGCGGTGAAGAAGTTAAAGGCTATCTAGACGAGGCTAAGACCTGGTATGATAAAGCTCGTCCGCAAGCGGAAACACTGGCTACACAGGTAGCACAACAGCGATCGCAGTTAGAAGATAAACTCGGTGAAGCCGGTTCTTCCATCGCTAAAAAAGAACGTCAGGTAAAACTAATTTTGCGGGAGTTGCTGTCAACAGCGGTTAACTCATTTAAAGAACATTCTGATAAATCTCACAAATAGAACACCTACCCTGGAAGGGTAGGGCTATACGAACAAAGCCTACCTGCGTAGGCTTTTAGATATTAAGTCCGCGTAGGCGGACTTTGTTTTTGTAGTCGCGACTTCAGTCGTCGGCTATTTTTTTGCAATATAACAATTAAAAGGGCGAACTTAATATTAGTCCGCCCTAATTTATTTCCTTGTTAAGAGAAGATTCATCAAACCTAAAAACTTTACTAAATCGGTTCCTGTCTATCCAAAGCTTCTTCGCGTTTAGCAATCACCCAAACTGCATGAATACTACCGGGAAGCCAACCGAGAAGAGTTAGCAAAACATTAATCAGCAAAGTTGGACCAACACCAACTGTTAAAAACACGCCTAACGGAGGCACAATCAGACCAAGAAGAAAACGAACTAATTTCATGGTATTGCTACTACTATTTCAACTTTATTTATTCACATTTTCTGGAAGTTACCGAATTATAAACTCCATCTGAGGAATTATCTTAATTCGGAAGTTTTATTTAAGCCTTCAGATTTCCTAGGGGTAGAGACATAATATTACTGGCATCTCTACTCCCATTAACGCTTATCTTGAAGGTAATTCGCCTTGGGTTTTAACGTCACCGCTAGTCAAAGCCAGATTTTTCTCGGCAAAGTACTTGCTTATGAAAGTGTTAGCAAAAGATAAAACAACTGGACCGAGAATAAAACCGAGAATTCCGTGAACGCTAAACCCCGGAACCAAAAATGCTGCTAATGTAAAACACAGACCGTTTACAATTAGAGAAAATGCTCCAAAGCTCAAGAAATTAAGCGGTAAAGATAAGGCAGACAGAACTGGCTTAACTGAACCATTGATTAAACCAACTACTAAAGCGGCAATTAAAGCAGCCGGAAAGTTAGCTATATTAACACCTGGCACAACTAAATCAACAATTAGCAGGCTTAAGGCTGTAGCTAGTGTTATAAAAAAGGTTCCCAACATTTTTTTTCACCTAAGAACCAAAGATTGTTTCAACGTTCTGAAACTATCTTCGACTAAACGCTTAGGTTTAAACCTCTCTAACAAGGTAGATTTGTCTTATGCCATTTGGCTGGTGTTGAGTAAAAATTAAGTAAGTCGGTAGAATTAAACTTAGATATTATTGCTTCTATTTCAAACGTAGGGTGCGTTAACATAGTAACGCACCCTACGTTATCAAGGTACAATTAAAGTTAGATATTATTGCTTGTATCGTCTGCTAAAGTCGCTTCAGATTGAAAGTAAAGCGATGATTTATACAAGACTTGTTCTTGATGAGTTTCTAAGGTGCAATCAGACAAAGGGTAAGCTACACAGGTAATCGTATATCCAGCTTGGATTTCTTGCTGACGCAAAAATTTTTGCTCGCTTTGATCGACTTCACCACTGATGAGTTTAGCGACACAAACGGAACATTCGCCTTGTTTGCATCCAGATGGTAAACGGATACCGATGTCTTCGGCTATATCAAGGATATATTGGTCTTCTGGTACTTCAATTGTCCGATCTAACGCAATTGCAGAATTGATAAGTCTAACTTTATAAACTGTCATTTTTTATTTATTATTTGAATAGTCACAATTTATTATTTTCTACCGCGATCGCACTCTCGTAAATATTTTTTGATTTTCCCTGAAGTATCTGTCCGCTACAACGACTCGCGTTAGACCGCTTACGGCATGATTTGTGATTCATTAATAAACTGTTGTTGGCAAGATTGTGGTTATTTACAGTGAACAAGAGCGATCGCCTAACAACTCAGGTCAATGACAATAGCTATCTTTTAACAAAAGTCAAGATAATTTTATAATTCTTTATAAATCTCACCTACTCTGACGTTCCCGGCGAAATCCGTGCCCCAAGCTGAAAAAGCCGCCCAAGATCATCAGCGTTTCGCCACGTTTCAGTTATCTTACCGTCAGCAATCGAATGAATAAACATAGCCGTGAACGTTTGCTGCTGACCATGACCGGGTATGCCAAAGAAACTTTCCTGGACGCAGGTGTTAGTTGCGCGCACGACAACTTTGTTACCCTCAGCAATTACGTCTTCAATCGTCCATTTCTGATCAATAGGTCCGATTGCATTAAAGAGTTTGCGAACTCCTTCCGGTCCAGGGGGCATTTCTGGCGCCCCACCGTGCATCGTCCAAGTTGGGGCAGTCATTGAGCAGATTTCCTCGATTTTGTGCTCGCTGATGAGTTCCAGCCACCGTCGAGCAATTATTTTGTTGTCCTCGATGGTAGACATCGCTGATTCTCCTAAAGCTGAGATTATAAACTGAATTAAAAAAAGAACGCGAACCCTAACTTTTTATTAGACACATAATGTGCAGTATTGTCAAATTACAGCGATTTTCAGGTAAATGAACTACATTATTTTTATCTCACGCCAAGGCAAGCCAGCGCCGTGCGGGGGTGGAGGAGTGAGGCGACTGGCGCGCAGAGGCGCAAAGGAAGAAACAAGAGTGTGGTCTAAATACATGAAAATTGCTGTAACCCAGAATTTCGCGGTTTGAATAATACAACAGATACCCTTACCCCTCCACAGCAAACGGGGAAGGGTAAAATGCTGAGATTCTACTGTTTAACAGCCTTCATTGACAAACCAATCCGTTTTAATTTTTCGTTAACTTCCATAACTCGGACTTTCACGACTTGTCCCACCTTCACGACTTTATTCGGATCGTCTACGAATCTATCAGCAAGTTGGGATATATGCACCAAACCATCTTGATGTACACCGATATCGACAAATGCGCCAAAATTGGCGACGTTGGTAATGATACCTTCTAATTCCATCCCTGTTTTTAAATCAGAAATTTCTTTGATTCCTTCTTTGAAGGTGGCATACTTAAATTCAGCACGCGGATCTCTTCCTGGCTTTTCTAGTTCGCTTTTGATGTCACGCAGGGTGGGTTCACCAATGGTATCGGTGACGTATTTTTTCAAGTTAGTTTTTTGCAACTTTTCGGCAATTTGCGTTACCTGTTGTAAGGGTACACCTAAATCGGATGCGATCGCCTGCACAACTGCGTAACTTTCTGGATGCACTGCGGTATTATCTAAAGGATTGTCACCACCGCGAATGCGAAGAAAACCCGCTGCTTGTTCAAAGGCTTTTGGTCCCAATTTGGGAACTTTCAACAGTTGGCGGCGATTTTTAAATGCACCGTTTTCGTTACGATATTTAACAATATTATTCGCTACGGTTGAGGTAATTCCCGATACAAAAGTCAGAAGTTCTTTTGATGCGGTGTTCAAATCCACGCCAACATAGTTAACACAGCTTTCTACCGTTTCATCTAACTTCTTTTTCAACAACTTTTGATCGACATCATGTTGATATTGTCCCACACCAATAGATTTCGGGTCTATCTTCACAAGTTCTGCTAGTGGATCTTGCAAACGGCGCCCGATACTAATCGCACCGCGTACAGTAACATCTAAATCGGGGAATTCTTCACCTGCAAGTTTGCTGGCAGAATATATAGATGCACCCGACTCATTTACCATTACTTTAATCGGCTTGCGTTCCATTGTTTGCAAAACTTCCGAGACAAATTCTTCTGTCTCTCGCGAAGCTGTACCATTACCGATCGCAATCAATTCTATCTTATATTTTTCCATCAACTTTTTGATGGTTTGTGCAGCTTTGGCACGTTGTTCTGCTGCTTGGTGGGGAAACACCGCTTGATATTCTAAAAATTTCCCCGTTTCATCGAGTACTGCAACTTTGCATCCAGTTCTAAACCCCGGATCTATCGCCAAGGTTGGTTTCATACCCGCCGGCGCAGATAGTAATAACTCTCGCAGATTCGTTTCAAATGTTTTGATTGACTCAATATCTGCATAAAGTTTCTTTTCGGAAATTACCTCACTTATCAAAGATGTTTTCATCAGGCGATTGAATGCATCTTTCAGCATATCCTGATAAAAATTTCTAATTACACGCTGCTTTGAGTGAATTTCCTGCGATTCTAAGTAAGAAAGTACCATATCTTCATCAAAGGCAATTTCAAACTGTAATATTTCTTCAGCTTCACCGCGACACAAAGCCAGCATATTGTGCGGTGCGATATTTGGCACGCGAATTTTATAGTCGCGGTACATTTCAAACTTGGTTGTCCCTTCGGGATATTTATCTTTGATGCGAGAGACAAATACTCCTTCTTCTAAGAGATATTCGCGCACATATGCCCGCAAAAAAGCTTTTTCTGCCACTTCTTCCGCTAAGATGTCAGCAGCGCCTTTGAGTGCTTCTTCTGCTGTCTTTACTCCCAAACTTTCGGAAATATACTTCGCAGCTTCTTCTTCTAGTGAAACCGCTACATTATTCTTAACATTTAGCGACTTGATAAACTGTGCTAAAGGTTCGAGTCCCTTTTCTCTAGCGATAGTGGCACGAGTGCGTCGCTTTGGTCGATAGGGTAAGTATAAATCCTCAAGCTCAGTTTTTTGTAAGCAGAATTCAATTTTTGCTTTCAGTTCATCAGTGAGTTTACCTTGTTCGGCGATCGCTTTCAAAATCGCCGCTTTCCTTTCTTCCAGTTCCTGTAAGTAAGTATACCTATCCGCAACATCACGCAATTGCACTTCATTCATCTCGTCGGTGCGCTCTTTGCGGTAACGTGCAATAAAGGGAATCGTCGCACCCTCCGCTAATAGTTCCAGCGCGTTTTGCACCTGATAAAGTTTAAGGTCTAGTTCAGTTGCCAATAATTGAGGAATGTTCAGCATCAAGTGTTAAGGAGGGAAAATATATTTCTAAGGTAATATGCCAATTGGCTGTTTCAGCGCAAGCATTAAGTGTTAAGCTAAGTTACATTACGATTCCGGAATTTCTATTTTATACGTTGTTGTTTGAGATTAGGTATTGTACTGAAAACATTTTTGGATGTAAAGTAAGTACAGTTACCGGAAATCTTTATATTCGAGAAAGCAACGTACTTCTAGTGCAGAGGTTTGTTAAAAATGGCTTTGTCTTTTTTGATACCACTCTTTACAGGCTTGATAACTGGTTACATCTTTAAGAAAGGTGTCGATGAAATCGCCTACTTTGCAGGCATACTTGCAGTTATCAGCTTAATTATAAGTTTGGTCTTAGCTCCTTGGCAGATTCAGCTTTTATTGCTAATTGTTGTTCTCATTACTACTCAGATACTTTTAGAAAAAAATGAGTACAAAATGAAGCAATACCAAAACAACCAAAATCAAATAAATTCTAGCAGCTAGAAAAAAATATTTTTTATTTAAATTCTCATATCCGGCAAATCAACAGTAATAGAAAACTGTAATAGATGATTATGGCGATTTATCGGATATGATATCACACATATTGTACAGACGTGACGCCATTGTACAGACGTGATGCCATTGTACAGACGTGACGCCATTGTACAGACGTGACGCCATTGTACAGACGTGACGCCGGAACGTCTCTACCAGGCTAATTAATTACAAGCAGTATCGCATCTATGGACTTTTGCCCAAACTTTTTTGGCAAGTGGAGTGTTATTGGAAGTTAGAGATTCTACTTTAATAATCTTTACTTTCTCTCTTGGCTTAAGAACAGCTACTTCTTTATAATTAAAGTTAGCTGCATTTGGTTTATTCTTCCTCAACCTTACGCCTGGTTTAACAGTTACAGTTACTATTGACCCTACTGATGGCACAACAGAAGAATTAGTATACTGTGAACCTTTGATAAAACGTTTTCCAATCAATGTAGAATCGGAAGCGTTGTTGATATTACCTAGAAAAATCCAACCTTGATTAACTGTTTCTGGTTTATCTACGGTTGGACTTATACTTTGATTAAATTCTAATGCTTGTGTTCCTAAAAATTGTTCTTTTGGACTTAATCCTAAAGATACACCCATAAAAGTTATAGTAACTGCTCCGAGAATAATTCCAGTAATTGTTTGAATTTTTTGGGGTTTAGGCTGGTGAGCAATTTCTTCTTGCCTTTGTTGAATATTATACTCAATCGCTTTTACGTCTGTGTTGGGATTATTATATGGTTGTAAATAATTTAAGTTTTGTTTTGGCTGGTTAACAGCATTATTAAAAAATAGCTTTTGGCTTGGTTGCACTGTAGCCTGCGGTTCATCTGGCTTGCTGTTGCGATTATGAAATAACTCCACTTGTTCAGTATCTTTTACCGCTTCTACACTTGTTTGGGAGGGTTTGACCTCCTCGACAGTATCTTTTACCGCTGATTCTACACTGTTTGCTGTTACCTGCTCAAGTGTATCTTTTACCGCTGATTCTACACTGTTTGCTGTTACCTCCTCGACAGTATCTTTTACCGCTGATTCTACACTGTTTGCTGTTACCTGCTCAAGTGTATCTTTTAGTGCTGATTCTACAGTATTTACAGTTTGCTTAACAGCCTCAGCTACATTATTAGCCGCACCAACTACAGATGGCTTGACCTCATCAACTGTATCTCTAACTGCATTTACTACACCAACTACAGATGGCTTGACCTCTTCAACTGTATCCTTGAGTGCATTGCTTACACCGCTTACACTGTCGTTAACAGTCTCAGTTACACTTTTGGCTGCGATCGCTACACTTTCTATAGTGCTGATAGCGCGGTTAATACGTTCAGCTGTACCCTTCCCGACCAAAGCACCAGCTGCTGCGCCGACTGCACAACCAAAAACTCCGCCAACTTTGCGACCGAGTAAACCACCAATTGCCGCTCCAACTAACCCACCACCTATACCTGTAGAATGATGCGCGTATTGCTTTGTAATGCAGTTAGGGTTTTGGTCATTGATATTAACAGGCTGCTTGCGATCGCTCATACTAACCAAATTAATAACGACATTTTACATTCCTGCTAATTGTGCATCAGTTTTTGGTTGTAGGCAAACAAAATAAATTACAAAGGTGGGAATTGCCCACCCTTGGCTTTACTCTTGGTTTTCCACTGGAACTAAAATGTAAGCCGTCTGGTTATTAGGTACATTGACGCTCTCACTACCAGATGGCTTGACATCTTCAACTGCACTCTTAGCTACATCCACTGTACCTTTAATCGTGTCGTTAACGCCCTTAGCTGCACCCTTGACGATCTCCGCTGTATTTTTGACAGTGCTGTTAACACCGATAGCTGCACCGCTGACAGTATCCACTGTATTTTTTACAGTGTCATTAACGCCCAAAGCTGTACCCTTGACAGCAGTGGCTACATCTTCAACGCTGTCGTCAACACCCTCAGCTACAGTATTTATTGCGGTTCCAATATCTTTTACAGTTTGGTTAAAACCCTCAGCAGCACCTTTGACTGTGTTGCCGACATTTTTTACAGTCTGATTAACTTTTTCGGCTGTACCCTTAATAGCTAAAGCACCAGCTAAAGCACCTAACGCAGCACCAACGAGTGTTCCTAGCGCTATTTTATTGAAAGCCTCATTTGTTTTTTTCTCTACTTCATAACTATCAGCTTGATCTATAACGGGATCAATATTTTCTTCAGACCGATCCAAAAGCTGCTGGTTTCCATTGTTCATAATCGTTTCCTCTTAGGCAAAACTGAATTAATTTTTATTTAGCTACACAATAAAAGGCGAAAGCTTCACCTTTTTTGTTTGATTTGACATTTCAGTGGTGAAAATCCTGCCTCATTGGTATAACTTGGGAGTTTTCTATGTTTGCAGGTAGTCCTAAAAATGCAAGGAAAAAACTGTGGTTTATCCTGACATTTCTAAGACTACCTTCATTTATTGTCTAGGTTTGATTTCTGACTTTCCGAATGTCGGTTGTCTATTTGTATTCATCAAACCGAGCAATTTCTTCCTCAAGCGACTCGTCTTGAGAAGTTCTTAAGACTCCCGCATCTGATGGCAGGATTAGGTCAACTTCAGGTCGTGGCTGCTCTTGGGTAGAAACGTAGATCATCGGTGTACGATCCATCTGGGTTTGATCGTTGTTCTGCTGATTGCTGGCAAACGTCCGATCTTGATATTGATTGCCCTGATTTTCTAATGACTTGGTGGCATCATCCGCTGCACCTTGTACAGCTTGGTTAACACCTTGCGCTGTATTTTGTACCGCGTCGATTGTACCTACTGCGCTTTGTTTAGCTGTCTCAGCGGCACTGTTTACTGTATCCTTTGTTGCCTGTGCTGCACCTTGTACAGCTTGGTTAACACCCTGCGCTGTACTCTGTACTGCGTCCAACGTACCTGCTACGGTTTGCTTGGCTACGTCCGCTCCTGCTTGTACAACTTGACCAACACCTTCGGCTGTATTCTGTACTGCGTCGATTGTACCCGCTACAGTTTGCTTGGCTAAGTCAGCGGCACCCTCTGCGGTGTCTACTGCACCACCTACAACAGCTTCGGTAGCACCTTCAGCGACACTCTTTGCCGCTTCTCCTAGACCTTTTGCTGTCTGACCAAGACCTTCACCAATAGTCTTTGATGCATCTCCTAAACCTTTTAGAGCAGTGTTAAAGCCCTGAGCTATTCTTTTACCAGCCCAAGCACCAGCTAATGAACCCAAGGTACCACCAATGAGTCCACCTATCAATGCTCTAGTTAATGCCGGATTTATATTTTTGTTTTGTTGTTCAGCGTTAACTGAAGGAGAATTTGCTTGTGTATTTACCCCAGCATTTATGTTTGCAGAACCAGCATTAGGTTGACCGGTGGTTACGCGGTTAACATCTTGGTTTCCATAGTTTGCGGAACCCGAATAAGGTTGACCTGTTGGGCGGTTAACATCTTGGTTTCCATAGTTTGCGGAACCAGATAATGGTTGACCAGCTACGCGGTTAACATCTTGGTTTCCATAATTTGTGGAACCAGAATAACTTTGATCGCTGCCTACCCGGTTAACATCTTGGTTTCCATAATTTGTCGAACCAGATAATGGTCGATCGCTAACTACGCGGTTTGCATTTTCATCTTGCTGATTTAAATCCTGTCTGTTCTGAACCATAATAATGAACTCCTTAAGTAAAAGGTTTACCGCCGATATCTAAATTGTTTATCCAGGGCTAATCTAACAATTAAACATAACAAGTTAACCGCTCTAAAGGCAGACATACCAAATTACTAAGTCTGTCTGAAGTTGCAATTACATAAGTATTAAATTTGATAACAATTTCTTAGAAATTAATGTGTTGTTTGTACATAAATAGTTTACAAATCAGTCAAGTTATTAAGTCTCTTTTTGTACCAGTAATTTAAGCGATCGCCTATACAAACTATCTTCATAATGAAGGCAGAAAGAAGAAAAAGTGAATATACTTAAGTAGATTTGTTTTCTTCGTAACTAATAACTTTTTCTTGATGTTTTCTTAACAACTGAAGATATTTTTCGTTGGTTTTGGCTTGTATCCATTTTTCTTTAAATATCGCTGCGGATTCGGCTTTCACTGGGTCTACTTCATAAGGTAAGATATCTTTTCGCGCTTGCAGTTGTGCTGATGGTGAAGTTTCTTTTTGCGGGTTGGTTTTGTATTTTCTGCCACTTTTGTGATTAGCATAACGACGCGATCGCGTATAACCCATTTGAATAAACTTTCGCGCCATATCTGCACCGACAAAATCATCTTGTTCCAGATAAGCAAGAAACATTTCGTAGATTTTTTCACTCGACTCTCTGGCAATATCCGGAGTCTTAAACCGCCAATAAGGAAGAATTTCTGATTTGTAGGGTTCTACTAAAAGTACACCCTGTTCGCCTTTGCCAACGCGATACAGTTCTGGATGTTGGCGAAAGTCGATATTCTTAAAGTCTAAAGAATAATCAAATTGCATCATCGCTTTTTATGATGAATAATAAGCTTTAATATTAATTCTATGTGAGGTTGCGTTTTATTCACCGACAGGCTAAAGCCTGCGGCGTTGTGCGTACCAAGTCCGCGATTAGGCGGATGGAGCGTCTACAATTGGTTGGGGTTTGAATCCCCAACGAAAATGTTCCTTCTGCCTTCTGCCTTCTGCCTTCTGCCTTCTTCAAAAATTGAGTCATACCATGCTTCCTAGCACCGCTTCCAATCCTACCCTTGTCGCCGGAAATCTGCGCCGCGTACATCATATTGCTCTAAATGTGCATGATATGCAAGCTTCCCGCCACTTTTACAGCACAATTTTGGGTTTGCATGAACTTACAGGGGAAGAAGTTCCGAAAACCTTAGTTGAGTTGGTAGCACAAGGTAAAGTTGCCAACTTCGTTACTCCAGATGGGACAATCCTCGATTTATTTTGGGAACCGGAATTATCACCACCCGATCCAAATCCAGAACAGACGTTTACTAGAGCATATCATTTGGCGTTTGACATCGAGCCGCAATTATTTGAGCGAGCGGTGACAGTATTAAGAGAGAATAAAATAGCGATCGCACACGGTCCAGTCACCCGTCCCACAGGTAGAGGCGTGTATTTTTACGACCCCGATGGCTTTATGATTGAAATTCGTTGCGATCCGGATGATGTAAATGGGTAATGGGGAGTGGGGAATGGGGAGTGGGGAGTGGGGAGTGGGGAATGGGGAGTGGGGAGTGGGGAGTGGGGAGTGGGGAGTGGGGAATGGGGAATGGGGAGTGGGGAGTGGAAAAAACAATTAGCAATTAGCAATTAGCAATTAGCAATTACCAATTAGCAACCAACAACCAACAACTAACAACTATGAAAATATTTCAAGTTATCGAAGAGGCATTAATCACAAAACCAGCAATTCCACACAATCCATATAAGGAGTCATTGAAAAATTGGGCAAAGTATTGCCTGCAAGACAGAGGTTTTAAAGTAGTATATGCTCAAAATGCCGACTTTGCTATTGAACCCAAAGGCAGCGAAAAGCTTTATTTTAAAGTCACAAATAATGCGGCTGATGTGGATGATTCTTGTAATTGGATAGTTTGGGATAGTACAGCAAAAAGCGCCAGCATCATTCCTCTTTCTACATCAAAATAGCAAATCTTAAGTAGGGTGCCCTGCGGCGCTTTAATCTTATTTCATGAAAAATCATACCAAAACATGCGGCTAACGCACCCTACAGTCAAATTTTGAGGAAAAATACACAGAGTAATTTATACCTTCAAAATATTTTTATATTTTAAGTAGATGAAGTGTCATAATTAGTAATATCACCAGATGCTGATTCTCTCACTAAAACCTTTGAGCGTGTATAGACCATGACAAATTATGCAACTTTAGTTCCCGAATTTGAAGAATTATTTAGACAAAAGCTAAAGCTAAATAATTGTCGGCTGATAAAGAAAAGACAAGAGAATAATTATCAAATTACTACTCCTGCCAAAGACATTTTTTTGATGTCTTGGCAGGAATTTCCGGAAGTTAACTTGATTTATCAGCCTGTCGGGGTACGCACAGAACAAACTTTAGTTTATGAACGGGCTATTCGTTCGCATCTTAATTTTTGTCTGAGTAGCATTCAAGATAAAGTTGCTTCTTGATTGCTATTATTGCTGAATTTTCAAGAAACACAAGGCAGCTATTCTAAAGGCACAGACTCATCTCTGCGGCTTTTCAAACACCATTAGATGCTGCTGTGGTAGCAAGTTTTTGGTTTCCCTCCAAGTCAAACCAACAGCTTGCATTTCTTTTTTTACTTGTTTCTGAGTCATCTTGTGCAAAGCTTTAATCATCACAAAGGGATTTTCGCCTCGGTATTCAACCAAAACGACTCTACCACCAGGTTTAAGGGCTTTGATAATTCCTTGCATCACTTCAAAGGGATACTCAAATTCGTGGTAAGCATCGACCATTATCGCCAAATCTACACTTTCAGGCGGTAGGTTGGGGTTACTCTCCGTTGCTAAAATCGGTTCAACGTTGCTGATATTTTTCTCTTTTTTCAAAGACTTAATTATATCTAACATTTCTGGCTGAATATCCACAGCAAACACCTTTCCTTTGGGAATTAACGGTGCGATGCGAAAGCTTAAATAACCTGTACCGGCGCCAATGTCTGCAACGACATCGTTAGGTTTGAGGTCGATCGCGTTTACAATCTTACTAGGCTGTTCTTCTGCTTCACGGCTTGGTCTTTCTAGCCATGAAGCGCCGGTGTGTCCCATAACTTGCGCTATTTCTCGTCCTTGGTAGAATTTGCCGATACCGTCTGGGCTGTGGATAGACTTATATTGATATGTTGCGGATGCTGTAGGTGCTGTTGGTGACAGCGTAGGTTTAAGTAGCCAGCTGCACAGTATTAATAGGATGCCTACGGTTAAAAATACAAATTTATCTTTTAGTTTAAATTTCATTGTTTGATTGGTTTTATTTTGTAGTCAGCACTTTAGTGCTGAAAATAAACGTGAAAACGCCTACTACCATATTTTATATAACTACAAGCGGGGTTATCCTCCCCCGCCATTTAGCCAAAAATTTAAATCACAAACGCTTCCATTGCCCGATCGCTCCAATTTTCTCCTACTCGCTCTGCCACAAACGGTCTAATGATAAACTTGGGTGGGGAACCGGATTGTACATCAATTCGCACGAATGAATAAGGCAATCGTCGATGTGGTTTGTAGCCCTCGCGACCAACATAAAGCAAGGAATCCGCAATTTTACGGCTTTTACTGCCGTCAATTTCCTCAAAAGTTTCCATCAATTCTCTTCCCTCTTTGCGTTGGCGACGGGGAAAATGACCGCTACCACCACTAATGATACAGTTAATATGCGAGTCTGCGTATCCAGTATCAGCGGTGCGGAGATATTCTAAGCAGTGCGCGTGACCGTTGAAGATTAAATCGACTATCGAACGTCCTTGAGTTAGAGAACCAACCTGAAGCGCGACCGCATCAAAACAAGCACGCAAGCGACGACGAACTGCTAATGTTTGCGCTTGATGCCATTTATTGCTTTCAGTGACGTAGGGCGGATGATGAAAGTAAATTATACGTCCGCGCACGTCTGAAGTGTGCCAAGATTCAATTAATCTTTGTTTTAACCATTCGAGTTGTTCAAAGTCGATCGCAGACGGTTTGTGAGATGCAAGTTGTTTCTCGATGTCAACTTTGATTTCGTTGATTTGGTCTAATTTGGCACTGAGTTCATCGAGTTGTTCTGCTTGTTTGGGGTTATCTGGGTTGAGGCGATCGCATAATCCCAAAATCTCTGATTCTTCTTGGTCTATTTCCCGCCGACGTTTTTCTAATTCCCGGCGATTAATTTCTCCTTCTTTGGTTGCCGGCAGCGGTAATGGTTCATTAAAAGTATTCGAGTCGAGAGCGAAAAAGTCAATACCGCCGTAACGAAACGTATAATAACGATTGGGCAAGCGGGTAAAGTGTCCGGGTTGATAACGCAAACAGCGCCCGGTGTCACTTTTTGCCGTATAATGCTTATCAAGGTGACGTTCTAACTCTTTGGGAGAAGCGATCGCCTGCAAATAATCAAGAAATGCTTTTGCATAAGCATTGCCTTGATACGAACCATGCCAGCCTATCTCAATATCTTTATAGCGGAACATCCGCCGTAAAGGTTGCGTTGTTCCGGTCAGCCAGCGATACATCAACGGTACATCGTAGTAATCGTGATTACCAGGGACGGGTAATATTGGTAGATTGAAGACCATGCGATCGTAACGAATGCTTTTAGGATTCTCGCCATTCTCCAAAAACTCGCGGTAAGGCTCAATAAAGTTTGAGCGATAATACTCATGGGAACCGACGACATAAATAACATCCCCCGTATGCAACACAAAACGGCAAGAATCGCGGTGAGGCAGCATTAATTCCGCGATTTTGCGTTGAGGATGTTCACCATAATGCGACTTAGTGCCAGTATCACCGATAACCATAAAAGAAAAATCTGGGCGATCGTCTCTACCGTCATCTAAAACCATACTCGTTTGGTCAATTCCGCGTGATACAATACTCGAATGATTCCATCGCACTCGTTCCTTCATCTTTTGGATTTTCACTGGAATCGGTGGATCGGATATTAACTTCATCGTAGATACTCCCAAATTTGAGTTTACCTTGATAGCTTCGTAGTGAGGACTTCAGTCCTCATCTTATGAGATAAGGACTGAAGTCCTTACTACAGCAAACATCCTCAGAAGGTCAACGATGAGCCTCAGAACCTCAACATTGAGCCTCAGAAGGTCAACTTCGAGCCTCAGAAGGTCAACGATGAGCCTCAGAAGGTCAACATTGAGCCTCAGAAGGTCAACGATGAGCCTCAGAAGGTCAACTTTGAGCCTCAGAAGGTCAACATTGAGCTTCAGAAGGTCAACGATGACCCTTTGAACTCGAAGTTTCATGTTCTGAACTCGAAGTTTCATGTTCTGAACTCGAAGTTTCAATCTGGTAGGGTGCGTTATGGACGGAACGTTCTAACGCACCGAACATGTGGGATGGTGCGTTGCGCTACGCGACAACACACCCTACTGCTACAGACGCGATTAATCGCGTCTCTACTCCCCCCCTTTGTACAGACGCGATTAATCGCGTCTCTACTGATACCCGGCTGCTTGCAATAAGAATAACTTCGCATAGCGTCCCCCAGCTTGCAATAACTCATCGTGAGTTCCCTGTTCTATCACTTCCCCATTTTCAATCACCACGATTTTGTCAGCCATCCGCACTGTAGAAAAGCGGTGAGAAATTAACAATACCATCTGATTTTTGGTTAAAGCGCGAAAATGATTGAAAATATCAAACTCAGCTTGAGCATCCATTGCTGATGTCGGTTCATCTAAAACCAAAATATCTGCACTATCTCGCATAAAAGCACGAGAAAGAGCTATTTTTTGCCACTGTCCCCCAGAAAGTTCTTGTCCACCCTTGAACCATTTACCAAGCTGAGTTGTAAAACCTGCGGGTAACTTCTCTACAAAAGGTAGTGCCATGCCTTTTTCAGCGGCAATTTCCCAAAGTTCTCTATCTTCTAATCGTTCCACATCACCGACACCGATATTCTCGCCGACGGTGAATTGATAGCGAACAAAGTTCTGGAAAATTACACCAATACGCCGACGCAATACATCGACATCCCATTCTTGCAAGTCTAAGCCATCGAGTAAGATGCGTCCGGAGTCTGGATAATAAAGCCGAGTCAGCAGTTTAATTAAGGTTGTCTTCCCAGAACCATTTTCACCAACGATCGCTAGTTTTTCACCTGGTCGCAAATGTAGAGATATATTTCTTAACGCTGGTTGCGAATTTCCCGGATAGGTAAATGTCATGTTCTCAAAACGAATACCATCTTTGGGTTTGACACCTTTGGTTGCTTTACCTATTGCCGTTGGTACTTCTTCTTCGAGAAAATCGTACAAATTGGAGAGATACAAGTTATCTTCATACATCCCGCCGATGGAAGTCAACGCCCCGGAAAAAGTAGTTTGTCCTTGGCGGAATACGGTGAGATACATTGTCATATCTCCTAAAGTAATTCTCCCCGCCACGGTTTCTATAACAATCCAAGCATAGGCGATGTAAAAACCAGCAGTAGAAAGTAAACTTAATAGATATCCCCACAAGCCCCGACGCAAAGTTAAATCGCGATCTTCGCCATAAAGCCGATTAAATAGAGCGTGATAACGTCCTAACAGCATATCCCCCAGCTGATAGAGTTTGACTTCTTTGGCAAAATCTTCTCTAGCAAGCAGGGTTTCTAAATAATGCTGTTCGCGGGTTTCTGGCGCCCGCCAACTAAACAGCCGGAAAGCTTGTGCCGCAAACTTCGTTTCCACAAAGAATGCAGGCATCCCGGCTAAAATTAGAACTAACAACGCCCAAACAGAAAACTTGACAAGCAAAGCTCCATATGTTATAAGTGAAAGAGCGCTTTGCACCAAGCCGAATGTGCGCGTTACCAAAGAAAGGGGACGAGTTGAAGCTTCTCGCCGCGCATTCGTCAATTTGTCGTAAAATTCCGAGTCCTCAAACTGGGTGAGATCCAAAGTGAGGGACTTTTCCAAGATAAGAACGTTGACCCGTTGACCGAGTAACACGCGCAGTAACGATTGACAGACGGAAAGTCCTCGTTGAGTAGCAGCTAATAAAGCAACAGCGATCGCTTCTAAGCCAACATACATCAACGGGTGAGAATTATTGACAAAATCGCTACTGTATGTATGCGATTGAGCGGCAAAAATGACCGCATCGACAATTAACTTACCGATGTAGGCGATCGCAGCAGGCAAAAGACCAGCCACTAAAGTTAAAGTGGCAAGAATAATAGTTAAAAAGCGGCTAGTAGTCCACACCAAGTTGACAGCACGTCCACTGTAGCGGAATACGGAAAGTGATTGACGCAGAGCGTTTCGTTTCTTTTGAGTCCTCATTATTCATTTTATAGCGTGAAGTGCCCCTTAATTGCTGCCGATGGTAAAGGGGAGTGCGATCGCTTTCCTTTGAGGAGTCTAAATAGGCGATCGTTCAACTTTTAAGGAACAACATTCACGAATCCAAATTGACGAAAGTGATGATCTAAGGTGAATGCCTCAGTCAAATTAAGTTTACTCATCACAACTCGACTAGTGCAGTCTGTGAAACTCCAGTTTTTATCTGAGAACTGACGGAAAATCTGCCAGCTTTGTTGAATATCTTCTTCACTCAGGTAATAGATGGTTGCAAGCACACCTGAAAAGAATGCCTCTCCCAAACTCATTGCCCTGAAAGCTTCACCACGAGTTCTCAACAGCGTAAGGGTTTCATCTACTATGTAATCTGTCGTCAGCAATGGCTGATTGTTCTGATTAACCCATAAAGATGCTGCTTGATGATCTGTATCTGAAGGAACGATACTGGCAAACCAAGCACTAGTATCCACAAAAATCATATTGCATCATGCTCAGGATAGAGAATGCTATCATGATCTCGACCGGAGAAGCGATCATTGCTTCCTTCTAAAGGCATAGAAGCGATTTTTGCCAAAATATCTTTTGCAGATTGGACTTTAGGTTTAGCCTCGCTGGGAATAACAATAACTTCAACGCGAGTTCCCTCAGCTAATGGAATTGGTTGTGATAGTCTGAGTACTCCCTCTTCATAAACAGCTTCTATAGTTATTGCCATCAGCTATTGCCTCATAGACTAGCACTTCTTATCATTACATAGTACCTTTTAGCTGAGGTTGTCAGCCTATAAGTGAACCTCACTTCAGATGACTAATTAACCAATTTAACGCGGCTTCGACATTTGTAACGCGATCGCCTTGCAAAACAGCCGGACGCTGTACCATCACAACAGGGATATTCAACTCTCGTGCTGCAATAATCTTGGCGTAAGTCGCATCACCACCGCTATTTTTACTTACAATAGTGTCGATCGCGTGCTGAATCAACAATTGCCGTTCCGAAGCCAGGGTGAAAGGTCCTCTATCATATAATAGTAAACCTTTTGGTACTAAAGTATTTGGTTGTGGCGGGTCAATCATCCGCATGAGAAACCAAATATCCTCTATGTGGGCAAAAGCCGCAAGTTCTTGTCTGCCGATAGTGAGGAAAACTCGCTTTGGGCGATCGCTTAACTTCAAAGCAGCAGCTTCAATGCTTTCAACTTCTATCCAATTGTCCCCCATAACTCGCTGCCACATCGGGCGCACCAACATCAACGCGGGAATGTTTACCTCAGTTGCAGATGCGATCGCATTCAGCGAGATTTGCGCTGCAAACGGATGGGTCGCATCAACAAGCAAATCAATTGCTTCATCACGCAGATATGCAGTTAATCCGGCTACACCACCAAAGCCACCAATTCGTACATTACCTGCCACATCTTTTGGTTGACGAGTGCGACCAGCCAGGGACACCATCACCTCAATTCCTGGAAGATTTGCCGCTTTCGCCGCTAATTCAGCCGCATCACCGGTTCCACCCAGAATTAATACCCGCTTCATACTTTACATAGAATTAATTTTTACCCAAAAACATAATAATAGCGCCTACCTAACTACAGGCAAGCGCTACTGCTTTAATTAAATTCAGGGATAAATATATTTAGACTTCCCCGAAGTATATTATTAATTGATTGCAATTGAACTTATTACACAGCACTTCTGCGGGTGATTAGATTCCACAAGAAAACTGCAACGATTGCACCAAGAACAGCTACTAAAATACCGGGGATGCTGAAAGTAGGAGTTGCTAGAGCTAAAGTCCCTGTACTAAAGAATACGCCCAAACTACCGCCCACAAAAGCACCAATGATTCCTAACAAAATGGTTCCTAAAATTCCGCCGCCTTGATGACCGGGGTAGATAGCCTTAGCAATGGCACCAGCAATTAGACCTAAAACAATCCAAGCAAGAATATTCATGTTCCGTTAATTCAGTGAAGGTTTTTTCTAACAAATACACAATAACAATTCAAACCCTGGCATCCAATCTGCCAACAGAACTAATTGTTATTAGCCTCAAGGCATAGTAAAGACGTTTTGGCAAAACGTCTCTACTCTTACTTCTTTTGACATACGCCTCAATTGAAATAAGTAATAACCTAAAAAAAAGCTCCTAGTTGGTCTAAAACTAGAAGCTTCAAAGATTATTGCTTGGTAATGATTGCAGTATATGCATTTCTAATTACTTGTTTCCTCTACTAGAAGAGTTAGCCGTTGCTGAATATAAAGGTAGAGAACCGAAATTGCTCGTAGAGACGTTCGGTGCGGAACGTCTCTACAGATAAAATTTAGATACTATTGTTTCTAAGGCACTCTTCCAAGTCTCTTTCTATAAACTTGGCACCTGTCAAATTAGCCCCACTCAAGTTGGAAAAGTGAAAATTTGCGCCTCTCAGGTCTGAATACGCTAGATTTGCTCCTCTGAGGTCTGCATGACTTAAGTTAACTTCACTTAAATTAGCCCTAGTTAAATTAGCCCCCCTCAAATCAGCTAGTTGCAAATCTGTTTTAGTTAAGTTTGTCCTGACTAAGTATGCCTGACTCAGGTCGGCTGCACTCAAATTAGCTTCACTTAAATCTGCCGCTGTTAAATCAACTTTGCTTAAGTCGGCTTTGCTTAAATTAGCCAAATTCAACTTTGCATAACTGAGGTTAGCTTCACTCAGCTTCACTGATGCCAGCATTGCACACCTCAAGTTAGCATTGATAAAATTCCTCTCTCCTGCTGCATAACGCTTTATCAGTTCATCACTCTTCAACGAAGCTAAACAAGCAAAACATGTCCCGCTATAACACCATTTTGCATCCACCAAATTAGCCGCAGTGTTAACCGCTACCTCATCACATTTGCTCATCACTACACCATTGCAGCCATCCCACTGACCGCCGAGTATAAAAGCAACATCAGAAGCCGCTGCTACTGAGTCAAATAGCAAAATAGGCTGCTGTTTTTGCCGTGACCAACTATTCAAAGCAATCGATATAATATTTTTCATTTCTATAGCTGAGGTAACGCATTTTACTGTCTAAACTCACTCACAACTTCTAAGCGCATCAATATCCGCAGAAACAATCAGCTCAAGATTGCGCGAGATTTTTTCGATACTCCAGTTCCACCATGCAATTTCTAAAAGTGCAGCGATCGCCTCAGTTGAAAATCGCTGCTTAATCAATTTCGCCGGATTCCCGCCAACAATGGTATAAGCTGGTACATCGCTCACAACCACTGATTTGGCGGCGACGATCGCCCCATCCCCAATTTTTACACCTGGCATGATTGTTGATTCATAACCGATCCACACATCATTACCAACCACAGTATCGCCTTTGAATGGTAATTCACCTATCTGTGGCATGACTTTTTCCCAACCATTACCAAAGATTTGAAACGGATAAGTTGACAAACCAGACATTTTGTGGTTAGCCCCATTCATGATGAACTTGACACCCGTGGCGATCGCGCAAAATTTCCCAATAATCAATTTGTCACCAATAAACGGATAGTGATACAACACATTGCGCTCAAAGTTCTCCGAATCTACTGGATCGTCGTAATATGTGTAGTCACCAATGATGATGTTCGGATTGACAACGGTATTTTTGATGAAGCAAATTTGCGGAAATCCCTCCATCGGATGTTTATTGTTTGGATCTGCCCCGTACAAAGTAGCCTCCCTTATCGCACTCACCGCGTTCGCGGAGCGTTGTCGTCCCGACATCGCTCCTAAAATTATCGCCCGTCACCTGAAGTCTGAAGCACACCAAACCAGGTAAGAAAAAAATCATCTATCACCAACTACGGTTCATCTATCAATTTACCGTTGTTTTTCTCTTGCCTTTTCTCGCTTGGGTGTGACATACTCTAATAAAGTACACTATTCCGACCGATTTGCCGTTGTTTTACCAAAAACAACAGACGCACTTATGCTGTGAGGAATTAACAGGCAATGCAAGAAGATAGACAAAAATTAAAAGTGACAACAGATTCACCAGAAGCGATCGCCCTTATTAATCGCTTCATCGATCAAGCTTTGAGTTATGGTTCATATGCAGAAACTGTGATTTTGCAAGCAATTGCCGCCGATCCGACTTGTGCGATCGCTCAAGCTTATGCGGCAGCTTATTACCTTTCCCAGGAAAATCAAGTAGGTTTAAGGCAAGCGCAACCTTATCTGCAAGCAGCACAACAACATTTAGACAAGATTACAATTAGAGAAAAGTTATATGTACAAGCGATCGCAGCTTGGGCAAATAAAGAGATAGATGTAGCGATCGCTTTGCACGAAGAGATTACCGATAACTTTCCCACTGATATGATATCCGTCCAGCAAGGACAATATCACTATTTTTATACAGGTGACAAAGATAAATTATTGAAAATTGCCCATAAAATCGTATTTGCGAATATAAATTCTCATTATTTATACGGAATGGTAGCGTTTGGTTTAGAACAGTGTCATCAACTAGCAGCAGCGGAAAAGATGGCTATGTTAGCAGTAAAATTAAATCGTCACGATCCTTGGGTGCATCATGCGATCGCTCACGTCATGGAAACTCAGGGACGAGTTGAGGAAGGTATAGCTTGGATGGAGAACTTTGCAGATACTTGGGAAAACTGCAACTCGATGCTGTATACTCACAACTGGTGGCACATTGCGCTGTATTATTTAGAACTGGGCGACACAGATAAAGTTTTAGCGCTTTACGATAATCATATCTGGGGACGCGCTCGGAAAGACTCTCCAAAAGATGAAGTAGGAGCAATTTCGCTTTTATTGCGGCTAGAGTTACGCGGGGTAGATGTAGGCGATCGTTGGCAAGATATAAGTGCTTATCTTTACCCTCGTATTAACGAACACGCTCTACCTTTCCAAGATTTGCATTACATCTATGCTTTAGCCAAAGCTGGACAAACTAACTGGGTAAATCAGATGTTAGTGAGTATGCAACAACATACTCTGACGGTGAATTTATTTTTGCGGCAAAGTTGGTTAGAGGTAGCAATACCCGCAGCTAGGGGGATGATGGCTCACGCTAAAAAAGATTTTAATACAGCTGTGATGGAACTTAAACCTTTAAAGCGGCGCTTGCACGAGATTGGGGGAAGTCATGCACAGCGGGTTTTATTTCAGCAGGTTTATCGAGATGCGCTTAAGAATGTTGAGAAAAGTCAGATTTACGGGATTACAGCTTGATTAACGTATGATTATGATTTTTAAATTTCAGCATTTTGTAGAGACGTTACATCATGTCCTACAAATCACATATATTGTAGAGACGTTCCTTTCGTAACGTCTATGCGTGACGGTTGCGTGTTTTTATCAAATCGCCGTAATACCCTACAGCTTCTACCCTTGGGCGCTCCCCTGGACAAAAATGGCACAAGCGTTCGTTTACTAGATCCTCAACACCCCACGACATTTTACAGATGTTGGCTGTCAATGAGTGAAAGAGTGTTTGTGAAACCCCTTTTTTATTGCGATCGCCTAAACTAACATCCCCGAACACGATCGCCAAAAGTGGACAAGACCCATAATGTGGTTTCACGCATTGGCTTGCAAAGCGGTTTGAAGCGTTTATGGAAAGCAGATAGCGACAATGTACGTAGGCATGTTTTACGGCTGACCTGTACGTTGCGGGCAGACTGGTTAAAAGAATGTAGAATTGAACCCGTAGCAATGGAATCAACAGGGGTTTATTGGATACCTGTACTTTCAGTTTTGGAAAGTCGTGGTTTTGATGTCAAGCGTATGTTTTCGCGCACTACGTCAAAATACCTGGTCGCAAAACAGACGTATTAGATTGTCAGTGGCTGCAACAGTACTTGTTGTATGGTTTATTATCAGGCTCATAACGTCTGCGAAGACCTTTCTTTGCATCCTTCGCAGTTACATCGCATGAATTTTACAAAAATTCATGCTTGTGCGCGACTTGATGTCTTGGCAAGAGGCTTCGCATTGCCTCTCCCGTTTAATGATTAGCTTTACTTATAATATCTCTTGACCAGAAAATATGAAAAAATGTATTTCCACTCTACAGTTTTTTCGACAAAAGTTTGGTGTTGTTCCCCGTTAGCCAGAGCGATCGCAAAACTTTTCCGTAAAGCTGAAATTACCAAGTTTTAGACTCTCTAGTTGAGATTGACGTAAGTTGATTTGAATTTGACCAAATTTATATGTGAGTCGTTCTATTCGTTTTAGGCGGTGGATTAATTCCTCAATCAGGATTGTGCAGGCAGCTTCAGTCACAAAGCTCTCAATCTCCGGCTATTTTCGTGTAAAAAATACTATGAGATTGTCTGTTACTTCAATGAAGGAAGAAGAAAGAAGAAAGATATGTTGAAGTCGCCGGTACACCGCCTTTTAAAGGCGATGCCTGCGGCGACCACCTTCCGTGGTTTAGTTTAAGTAAAGGCAATTGAAACCCCACTTCTGGATCTTTCAACGCACCCGAAGTTGGGGTTTTAGACTTCGTTTATGTTGCCTGTTGAAGGAATGAACATCGATCTTCTTTCTTCAAACTTCACACCGATGATAAGTAGCCCGATCCGCACGGCTAAAGAATTCGCTTGTGGAATTCGCGGACATTAGGGTATCGAAAATCGACGACCTTGGGTTAAGGATGTAGTTCTTAATGAATATGATTCCACCATACGTATAGGTAACGCCGCTGCCAATCTCTCAATTATTAGAGCGATGCCTTCTCCTGTCAAAGACGCACTCGCGTTCGGCAAGGCTTGTCTGCGACACGCTAGCCTGCGGCAACGCTCCTGGGCGAACGCGAACGCCAACGCACTCAATGTACTTCGTCGAAATGGTTATCTTTCCATCACAACGGCTCAAAGATTTCTCTCTAACGATATTGACAAACTGCTTATGCTTGTGCAATAAAACAGCCCTGCTCCTGCGTAGTCAAAGCAGAAAAGGCGTATCTTCCCTTGCGGATTTGGTTTAAGTTTGACAGTCAGTTGTCAACAGACGATGTTCGTACCACGATCGATCTTTAATTTGATTGTGCTGATTTTTCCATTTGCTGACGCAGGCTAAGTGGTCTCATATCAGTCCACACTTCCTTTATGTAAGCTAGGCATTCTTCCTTTGTCCCGCTTTTACCAACATCTGTCCAACCAGGAGCATTTTCCCGCTCACTAGGCCAAATTGAATACTGTTCTTCGTGATTTACGACAACTTTGTAGATAGTTGTGTCTTCTTGGTCATTCCAACTCATAATTACTCCAAAAAAATTGACACGCTTGTTTACTTGATCTGCTAGCACTGTTTTGCTACTCTGCCCTATGATATCGCTATCTAGTAATACCTCCAGGTGCTTTATTTAAAGAATATCCAACTTTATCAATCTGCTGCGGAGCCTCCAAAAAACCACTACGAATGTAGTATGATAAGTAGGTACTAAGTAATTCAGCGCTTATTTGTGGACAGTTGATAGAGGTTCCTACAAGGTGATCGAGCGTATTTTGAGTGTCGAACTGTACCTTTACTGAGTTACCATCAGCTGCTTCCTCGTTAAATGTGTGTATTAGTGGATACAATGCATTATCTGGAGAATGTTCAGCAACCTTCAGCAGTTCAGCTCGCCACTTGTCATACGAAATTTGTTGAAGCGAGTAACCAAAAGAGCGAATCCAAGTGACAAGGTTGTTCCAGTAGGCAGGGTGGGGATTAAAAATATGAAAGTTTTCCCCCAGTGATTTTTTCTGCCTTGATAAATAGATGATAGATTTGCTTGCATAGTCCACAGGAGTCATATCCATCATTGTGTTTAAGTCTGGAACACTTCCGAGTTGAATGCAGCCTTTGATCATTCTGGAGATTAAGTCATCTGTCTTACAGATTCCTGTTTGGCTGTGTCCTGATACTCTTCCCGGTCTATAGATACAGACAGGAAGTCCTCTAGTGCGTGCAATTGTTACTAACTTTTCAGCAACCCATTTACTCTGCTGGTAGCCACCAACAAGACTACCACCATGATCTAAAGAGTCATTTTCTCGGAATACCCGATCTTTAGTGAAGTCCACTAAGGCAAAAACGGAAAAGGTAGAAATATAATGTACAGGCTTCACTTGTATTTGGCTTGCCAATCTCAGGACTTCTTGAGTTCCAAGAACATTAGCTGCCTTAAGTTTAGGGTATGGATCAACGAAATTAACTAATGCGCCATTATGATAAATCACATCTATTGTACTTGCCAACAATTGAAATTGTTGATTGGAAAGACCAAAAAGTGGCTGAGATAAATCTCCTATAACTAAGATAATTCTGGAACTAAAACATTCATTCCAAAGTGAGTAGGATTCAAGATTTGCTTGTATCTTCTTTTTGCCTTCTTCCACATTAGAGGAGCGTACCAAGCAATAAATGTCAGCATTGGTCTGCTGTAGGAGTTCATAGAGTAAAAAAGCTCCCAGAAAGCCTGTTGCTCCAGTTAGAAAAATACGTGCTGGCTCTGCGATCTGCTCAACGGGTATGTTGGCGGGACGAATTGTATCATCTAAAACAGCTTCTGCATTGAGATCCGTGACAGATATTGTAGCAGGTGGAGTCGGTTTGCAGTCACGAACATTATCAATGGCTTGAGCCATCCCCGCAACTGTAGGTGTTTCGAGCAAAGCGTGTAAGGACAATTTTATTTTGAATGTATTTTGTACGCGGAAGACCAGTTGAGTAGCTGTAAGGGAATGACCACCAAGGTCAAAGAAATTGTCATTGACACCTACAAGCTCAAGTCGAAGCACTTGAGTCCAGATTTCAGCCAGTGCCTCCTCGGTTGGTGTGCGGGGAGCTACAAAAGTTTTTTCTAGTTCGGGTTGTGCCGACTCAGGATCTGGTAGTGCCTTGCGGTTCACTTTGCCGTTGGGCGTCAGTGGTAGGGTATCCAGCACCACGAAAGCACTAGGTACCATAAATTCAGGTAGTTTTTGTTTTAGGAAGGAGCGCAGGTCACTAATTGTGGGTATCTGCTCTTGATGCGGGACAATGTAGGCTACTAAACGTCGATCGCCTGGAATGTTTTCTTTGGCGATGACCACAGTTTCTCGCACATTTGGGTGTTGGTTGAGTAAAGCTTCAATTTCTCCCAGTTCAATCCGGTAGCCCCGTATTTTCACTTGTTCGTCAATCCGCCCCAGGTACTCTATGTTACCATTTTCCTGGTAGCGAACCAAGTCCCCAGTTTTATACAAGCGTTCCCCAGCCTTGTTGTTAAAAGGGTTGAGAATGAACTTTTCAGATGTAAGTTCTGGTCGATTGAGATAACCACGGGCTAAAGATACACCACCGATGTGTAGTTCTCCAGGAACTCCCACAGGAACTGGCTTTTCGTGTTTGTCTAAAATGTAAAATTGCGTGTTGGCAATTGGGCGACCGATAGAAACGATGCCGTCAGCTGAAGAAGCACTGTTGAGAGTCTCTACCTTGTGGACAGCTGACCAAATGGTGGTTTCTGTAGGACCGTATAGGTTCCACAGTTCAATGCCCCGTTCAAGCAACTGATTGGCGAGTTCGCGCTTGAGTGCTTCACCACCGCAGAGAATTTTCAATTGCCTGCTGTCTTGCCATCCTGATGCTAGAAGCAGCCGCCAAGTTGCTGGAGTGGCTTGCATAATTGTAGCACCCTCAGATGACAGACGCTTTAATAACTCGGTTCCATCAGTGGCAACTTCGCGGCTGATTACTACTAAACGAGCGCCCACAATCAGCGGTAGGTACAATTCCAGTGCGGCAATATCAAAAGATAATGTGGTAACTGATAGGAGGGTATCTTTCTGGTTTAGTTCTAGAGTAAGGCGCATGGCATTTAAGAAGTTAACTAAAGCACCATGCAGAATTTGAACTCCTTTTGGTTTGCCAGTGGAGCCGCTCGTGTAAATTACGTAAGCCAAGTCTTCGGGTGTTACCTTGCTGTACGGATTGCCTTCGCTTTCTTGAGCAATCTCTTGCCAGTCGGCATCCAAGCATACTACCTTAGCTTTATGTTCCGGCAATGTTGCCATCAACCGCTCTTGGGTTAGCAGCACTGGCACATTAGCATCTTCTAGCATAAATGTCAAGCGATCGCGTGGATAGGCAGGGTCTAACGGCATATACGCTCCACCCGCCTTGAGAATGCCCAGCAGTCCCACAACCATTTCCAGCGATCGCTCTACGCACAGACCGACCAACACTTCCGGTCCCACACCTAATCTCTGTAGGTGGTGCGCTAATTGATTTGATGACGTGTTAAGCTCGCGGTAGGTGAGTTGCTTGTCTTCAAACACCACCGCTACCGCATCCGGCGTCTTTTCTACCTGTTGCTCAAACAGCTGATGGATACACAGTTGTTTGGGATAATCTGCTTGGGTTTTGTTCCATTCCACCAGTATTTGATCAAGTTCTGCGGCATTCAGTAGCGGTATATCTGATAGCTGTTGATCGGGATTGGCAATAATCCCTTCTAATAAAGTTTGAAAATGACCCGCCATGCGAGCGATCGTCGCAGCGTCAAAACGCTGTCCATCGTAGATGAACCGTAAAGACAATTGTGCACCAGGCACCGCCATTATCGTTAGAGGATAGTTTGTCTTCTCAAAAGTACGAACATCACTTATTTGCAGGTTCAAATTTTGCTCTTGTAAAGCAGCATCTACGGGATAATTCTCAAACACCACTATACTTTCAAACAGTGACTGTCCTCGCGGCACATCGCTCCATTCCTGGACTTGCACTAGTGGACTGTACTCATATTGGCTAATTTCAAAGAGTTGCTTCTGTATTTGCTTCAGCAAAGGAAAAATTGAGCGATCGCCCTGCACGCTTACCCGCATGGGCAGGGTGTTGATAAATAGACCGACTATCGATTCCAAGCCGAGTAAGGCTGCTGAACGACCTGAAACAGTAACACCAAAAACCACGTCGGTTTCGCCACTGTATCGTGAGAGAAGTAAAGCCCAAGCTGCTTGCACTAAGGTGTTTAACGTCAGTTGATGCTGTCGTGCCAAAGACACCAGTGCTGTTGTTACTGCTGGTGATAGCTCAAGAAGCAGCTCGTTATAGCTTTCTTGCAAACTGGACTTTTGCTGTGTATCAACTACAAGCGGTGTTGGTGCTGTCAAACCCTTGAGTGTTTGCCCCCAGAATTCTTTGGCAACTTCCAAGTTCTGCTTCTGTAACCAAGCAATGTACTCGCGGTAGGAACGACTCGGTTGCAGTTGTAAATCTTGCTTCTGAGATAATGCTTCGTAAAAGCCCAGCACTTCCTTGAACACCAAAGGCAGTGACCACCCATCTATAAGTATGTGATGATAACTCCACACGAATTGATACACGTCCTCGGACATTTGAATTAGGGTCAGGCGCATCAGTGGTGCCTTGGACAGTTGAAAGCCACGCTGGCGATCGGACTCAAGAAACGCTTGTAATTGCTGTTGCTGCTCATCAGGAGATAGCCCGATCCAAGAATGGATCTCTACTGGTAGTTTCACCTGTCGGTACACCACCTGTAGCGGTTGGTCTTGGCGTTCCCAAATGAAAGCAGTTCGTAGAACTACGTGCCGCGCTACTACTTGCTGCCATGCTGCATCGAAAGCTTGAACATCCAGCCTCCCTGTAAAAGTACAGCTCAATTGCTGACAATATACCCCTGAAGAAGGAGCATAAAGGGTGTGGAACAGCATACCCTGCTGCACCGGGGATAGTTGATAAATGTCTTCAATATTATTCTTTTTCATTTATTTCTTTAGCTGAAGATAAATTTAATATTTAGCTTTATTGTGCCGATTTTTCCATTTGCCGGCGCAGGCTGAGTGGTCTCATATCAGTCCACACTTCTTTTATGTAAGCTAGGCATTCTGCCTTTGTCCCACTTTTACCAACATCTGTCCAACAAGCGTGCATTTTCCCGCTCGCTAGCCCAAATTGAGTACTGTTGTTCGTGATTTACAACGACTTTGTAGATAGTTGTGTCTTCTTGGTCATTCCAACTCATAATTACTCCAAAAATTACAGAAAGTTCGCTTAATATGGCAACACTGTTTTGCTATTTACTTGCAGGCACAGGCAGTTCTTTAGTGGGGGATAAAATTTGGTAGCTCAGACTCTACCAGTCGCAAGCGCGGAGAAAGATAGCTGGTAACAGTTGCTATCATCATGACCATTCCCATGAGGATGAACAGCAAGCCAATGCCACGTCCTGGTCCGACACCAATTATCTTTCCAACACTTCCAGCTAACGGTCCATTAATGGTAAGCAGCGGCTCAAACACTTGGTCAGCTAGCGGTCCAGCACTTAGGTAAGCAAGCAGCAGGGATAAATCGATCAGCATTCGGTTGAAAGCGAAGACTCTTGCCTGCACATCAAGCGCAACTTTGGTCTGAAAAATGGCTTGCCTAGCACTGACAACGATCGGCAGACTGAAGAAGTGAAAGAAAATGGCAACAGTACACAGCAAAACGTCACGACGCAGCCCAGCCAGCAGCATGCATAACCCGCCCAACAGCATAAACCCGAGTACGCTATATATGCGGCGCTTCCCTCCACCCCAAGTGCTGATGAGTGCTGTGCCGAGTAGCATACCGCTGCCACCGATGGACAGCATAGTGCCAAGTACAGCGGTCGAGGTAAAAGAAAGGAACAGTGGTGTCGATAGCACAATGGCAGTTCCCTCAACAAAATGGTAGACACAGTTAAGAATCAATAACCAGAACAAACCAGGTCGATTTGTGATATAATCCCAGCCTACCAAGGCATCGTGCCACACTGAGCTTTTCAACCCTTCGGCTTTTGTCGTAGTTCTAGGTTTGGGCAGCCGAACCAGCAAGAGCATCACAAGGCAGAAAACGAAGGTAATTCCGTCAAGTATAAGGACACCTTCAATCTGAATGGTCACTAGGAGAAAGCCTCCTAGCACTGGCGAAATTAGCTGCGAGACAGCTAGCCCTAGTTGGAACATACCATTGGCACGAACTAAATGCTGTGGTGGTACAAGCAGTGGGATCACAGCATTATAAGCAGGCCACTGCAAGGCGTTGAAAGCGGAACTAGCAGCTGTTGCTGCGTATATATGCCAGATTTCAAGATGTCCAATGAAATATAGCACTGCAATCGAAAGGATGCTCAACCCAGCTCCACAATTGCTCAAAATTATTACCTTGCGTCGGTCTCGCCGATCCCCAAGGTAACCCGCAAGCGGGGAGACGATCATGCCCGGTAGCAAAGTACACAAAGAAATCAACGCAAACTGAGTGACTGAGTTCGTATTTTTGTACACCCATATACTTAAAGCAAAGCCAGTAAGACCAGAGCCAAGGAGCGATGCCAGTTGTCCAATCCAGATGATTATAAAAGTCCGCATTTTTCGGTTGCTAAATTATCTGCCTGTGCCTGCTCAATGCAGCGTTTCAATTGTTCTGCCAGAACTTGGACGTTGGGGACGCATAAAGGGCGCGAAAAACGAGCAACCTTACTCAAACCGAGCGGGAAAAATGTATCATTATTATACCGAATATCTCCATTCCCGCTCGGTTTGAGTGCGAGATCTGCAAGCTGTAGCGTATATCTGTGAAAAGGTTGCTCGTTTTTCTCTCTTTTTTTCCACGGGGAAACCGAATTATTCTTTTTCATTTAGTAATCCAAATCCTCCTGTTGTAGTTGTGCAATCAACTCGTCAAGGTCTGTTTGGCTTAAGTCTGCTACGGGAAAGTCTGAAGGTGTGTAACCTCCAACCTCAGGAGATAAACAATGAGCAATCAGCGCTTGCAATGCTTGCAAAAACTTGTGTGCTAGACTCTCAACTGTGCTGTCCAGATGCACTTTCTCACTGTAAGTCCAATTCAGTCGCAGCTGACCCTCTAAAATTAAGCCACTCACGTCCAGCAAATGGCTGCGGTTTGCGATCGGGCTACGGCTTGGTTCGGTAGATTCACTGACAACTTTGAAAATTGAGGATGTTTGTAGCAGTTGATCGAATTGACCCAAATAGTTGAAATTTACCTGAGCTTGTGGTAAGGCTTTTAGTTTGGCGGCAATTTCTGCGTCGCCTTTGAGATAGCGCAGCAAGCCATAGCCAATACCTTGCTGCGGAACCCGACGCAGTTGCTCTTTGACTGACTTTAAGGTCTCACCTGGATTGTCTGTTGCTTGTAGCTCTAACACCACTGGAAAGATGGTGCTAAACCATCCCACAGTGCGTGATAAATCTAAATTTTCAAAGATGTGTTCTCGTCCATGACCTTCCAAGTTGAACAGGATAGAGTTCGACCCAGTCCATTCAGCTAACACCTGCACCAAGGCTGTAAGCAACACGTCATCGATTTGTGTGCTGTACGCTTTTGGCACCTCTTCGAGTAATACACGAGTTTCTTCCACAGACAATGACACAGACACCGTGCGTGCAGATGCTTCGGTGTTCGCACCCAGAGGATAGTCTACTGGTATGCTTGCAACTTGCTCATATGATTCTGTTAGCCAATAACCGAGTTCTTTTTCCAAGGGTTGTGATTGTGCATACTCTGCCAATCGTTGCGCCCAATGTTTGAACGCTGTGGTCTTCGCTGGCAATTGCATCGCTGCGCCGCCACTGAGTTGCTGGTAGGCTGTTTGCAAGTCTGACAACAAAATCCGCCATGATACAACATCTACTGCTAAGTGGTGGATGACTATTAGTAGTCGGCTGGGCAAGCGATCGCCAAGAAACAACCAAGCAACTTGCACCACTGGTCCGTTTGACAGGTTTAAGCTAGTTTGTAGTTCTGCGACTTTTGCTTCAATCGCAGTTTTGTGCTGTGCTTCTGGTAGTGTTGATAAATCTATCCGGGTAAATGGTATGCGATCGTCAACCGCAGCGTTCTTCTGCTGCCAACCAGAATTTGTTCTCTCAAAACGCAAGCGCAAGGCATCATGATGTACTAGCAACTGCTGCACAACTTGCTCTAAAATATTAGGCTCAATACCTAGTTGCATTTCCAGCAACAATGTTTGGTTCCAGTGTGCTGGCTCAGGTAAATTCTGCTCAAAGAACCAGTGCTGAATTGGTGTTAGCGGCAATGTCCCTGTCATTACACCTTGTTCAGCTTGATTCGCAGTAGTTGTACCTGCTGCTAATTGTGCGATCGTCTGACGTTCAAACAGTTGTTTCACTGTCAGTTGTAGTCCGGCTTGATTGGCTTTGGCAACTACTTGAATGGTGAGAATAGAATCGCCACCAAGTTCAAAAAAGTTATCATAGACACCCACACGTTCTACACCCAGCAGCGATGCCCAGATGCCAGCGAGCATCTCTTCAATCGCTGTTCTCG
>NZ_JTCM02000175.1 GCF_000817785.2 Hassallia byssoidea VB512170
TTAACGAGAACAGGTTTAAATCCTGGCACGTTTGATGTAACCGCCATCAAATTATTAATCCCCAAGTCAATTGCAGCAATGCGTTCTGTACTCTGACTTAATTCATGGTCGCTAACCTCATAGACTATTTCTAAAACATAATGGTCAAGTTTTGGCACGATGCGAGACTGACAGTATTGTGGTTGTTTAATCTGAGTATCAAAGTTGTAATCAATACTGCTGAGTTTAATCTGCCCAGAATTCTTGAATACCTTTTTTGATGTGGACTGCTCAGTAAAAATCAAAACACAACGTCCATCCTTGGGTTTATACCCTGGTATTTTTGGTTTACCTGTAAAGTTAGTACTGTCTAATTTATATTGTCCGATCGCTCTGAAATATCCTTTCCAGGATTTATCTAACAATTTGAGGATTTGCTGTGAAACCTTGGCTGGCAGTGCTTTGTACTCCTGGCTTGGCTGCATTAGCTTATCCATTGAGTTGTAATCCGGTACACCATGACCATAGATAAATGATTGACGAATGCAGTAGTTAGCAGCGTTCCACAAGTTTTTAGAGGCGAATGACATCGCATCTATTCCCACCCACGCAGGATGGCTTTTCTTAATGACTCGCTGTTCTACTAACTGCATTCTGTTATTCTTAGCGTGTAACCAAATGGTAGCACATAATGAGAGATAAAAGATTAGTAGTACGAGTAACAGAATATGAATTATTACAGCTGCAACACGAAGCGGATAATCGAGGTGTCTCTAATTCTGATGTAGTTAGGGCGTGGATTGCACAACTGCCCAAGCCCAAGAAAAAGACTACACCTGATTAGATTTGAATATATTTTGAGTAAAGTTTTCTGATACCTTGCCTAAGCAAGTCTCATTAACCAGTGGTGTCGGCTGACATCATTACCACCTTTGGTGACAATCTAACGCATTTATTAACGAAAGTACAGATAAAATACAGGGCGGCTCAAAGTCGTTCTGTATTAATCAATATTACGCATTCAAATAATCATTATCAACTGCCACCCGGAGAATGATAAGCTGCTAGACATACACCACAATATGTTTGCCGATCCGGGGAATTGGTGAATATTTCATAGTCAATAGTTTTTGTAACTATTGATTATTGACTATTGACTGTCTCCTAGTTTGAGATATGGAAGACAAGAAAAAAGCGCCTTCTAAATACAAAGCGCGAATTGGTAAGGCATCCTTTTTCCATCCTATAGATTTATCTATGGGGTTTTTCTTTTTTGTTTTTGCTTTTCACTTTTTACTTCACAGGGGGGTGCAGAAGATGTGGAAGCTATTCAGGCAATTTAAAGAAGCTACCAAAGATGACAACTTTATGCACCACATTGAAAGCATAGAGGTGATAGTTTCCAAAGTTTTATCTGTTGCGATGGTGCTGGTAATTTTGGTAGCGATTTTTGACTTGGGAGTGCTTCTGATTAAAGAACTTTTTACAACAGCATATGGTGAAATAAACAGAACATTATTTAAAATATTTGGTTTATTTCTAAATATTTTAATTGCTTTAGAAATATTAGAAAATATCACAGCTTATCTGCGAAAACACGTTGTTCAGGTTGAGTTGGTTATTGTAACTTCTTTGATTGCTGTATCGCGGAAAATTATTATACTAGATTTAGAAAAAACCGATGGTGTTGAAGTAATTGGACTGGCAATTGCTATTTTCGCTTTATCAATCAGTTATTGGATTATTCGTTACAGCAATTCTAAATCCAAATATTAAATCATCGCTGGAATATTATGGCAGTCTTTTTTAAATTCGAGGCAGATTTTGTTGAATCTCTACGTTGCATTCCTATGCAAGTGCGCTACAAACTCGATACTTGTGGTATCAAGCTGAAATTATCCGATTGGAGTCATATGACGCAAGTGGAACGTGAAGCTTTAGTGGAATTACCTTGCACCACAGAAAGCGAAATTCAAGCTTATCGCGAGTATCTTGAGAATTTGATTTTACAACGTAGCGGCACACCACCGGCAACATTATTTATCGAACCTCATCCCGCATGGATGGATGCGACTACTGTACCAGATAGCCTTCAGAAAAAAGCTCAAGAAATAGGTACAAGCATCACACCCCAACAGTGGGCAAATTTAACTGACTTGCAGCGTTTTTCCCTAATTAAACTTAGTCGTCCAGGACATGAAAACGAAAATTTTCCGAAAGCGATCGCCGAATTTAATTTAGATATTAGTTAGTGGATAGTGGATAGAAAAAAACCAACCAGCACCCAACACCCAGCACCCAACACCCAACACCCAACACCCAACACCCAACACCCAACAACCAACACCCAACACCCAACACCCAACAACCGACCACTAACAACTAACAACTAACAATTAACCAAGGAAATAATAATATGTCTACAAAGAAAATTTTGATGATTGTTGGCGACTATGTGGAAGATTACGAAGTGATGGTTCCCTTCCAAGCGTTGCAAATGGTAGGATATGCTGTCCATGCAGTTTGTCCCGATAAAAAAGCAGGTGATAAGGTGCGGACTGCTGTTCACGATTTTGAGGGAGACCAGACTTACAGTGAAAAACCTGGTCATAACTTTACTTTAAACGCCACATTTGAGGAAATAAAAGCCGAAACCTACGATGCTTTAGTAATTCCTGGAGGACGCGCACCCGAATATATCCGATTGAATCGCACGGTGTTAGAAATTACCCGTCACTTTGCCCAAGCAAACAAGCCTATCGCTGCTATATGTCACGGTTTACAGTTGTTAGCGGCTGCTGATGTACTCCAAGGCAAACGTTGTACTGCTTACCCAGCGTGTAGTCCTGACATACGCCTTGCTGGAGGAACTTACGTAGATGTATTGGCTGATGAGGCAATAGTTGATGGTAACTTAGTTACAGCTCAAGCTTGGCTTGCTCATCCCCGGTGGCTGGCAGAATTCCTGAAACTCCTGGGTACTAAGATAGAGCATCTAGAGGTAGCGAAAGTTAATTAAGTGTACTTGGTCTATAAGTTTTGAGATAGTCAGTAGTCAAAGGTTGCTCGTCAGTAATAAAAAACAACTGATATCGTCGTAGAGACGCCTCTCTTGCGGAACGTCTCTACAACAAAATTTTATATTTTTTATATTTTTAAATACAATTAGTCTTGGTAAATACTACTAATATTTAATAAATTGGCATAAATTTAAACTTTAATAGGGTGCTTAAAAGCAGATAAACTATGAGCTATAACTTCATACAGCTTACCAAAAAGAATGCACTTCTACACCTTAGATAGCCAGAATCCTTACCTGTCAGGGATAATACTATCTTAAATTTGGATTTATAAATTTATAATTGTTTAACAGTAAGTGAGGCTATATTGTATTTAGCAATGCTGCTGTTGATGTGGCTGCGGTTAAGTCCTGCTGCTGTGATAATTTAAGCGAATTAATTGAGAAACGAATTCTAACTCAATGACAGGGAAAAACGCAAGACATAATGCTTTTCTGCGGCTAGTGTCTGGTAATGAAGCAGCTTTTGGGTCAGCATCTCGCTACTCGCTGCTTGCCAGTAAAGACGCGGTAATTGGACGCGACCCCAATTGCCAAGTTGTCTTCGATGCCATGATCTATCGGATGGTATCCCGTCGTCATGCGGTGGTTCGTCCCGTGTCTTCATCCGCAGATGCAATATTTAGCTGGGTAATTTCTGATTTAAATAGTGCTAATGGCACTTATTTAAATGGAAAACGCTTGCAAGGTACTCAGGAATTGCAACCAGGCGATCGCATAACTTTAGGTTACGACGGTCCAGAATTACTGTTTGAGTACGAACTCATCCCCCAAGCAACGGTGATGTCGCAACCTGCTTCTAAACCGTTACCACCGGCGACTCCTCTCCAGTCGATGCAAAAACCAGATTCTGTAAGCTTCACTCAACTGTTTCCGATTATTTCTACTGGTAAAGATTTAACTCGTAAAGCATACCTGATACCGGGAATGCTGACAGTAGTTTTTGTAGTACTAATGTTTGCCACGGTAGGTCATCCGCAAGCCAATCAAGTTATTGTCGCTACTTACATCGCTTTCGCGGCTTACTATTTTGTCTATCAGCTTTGCGGCAAACAAAAGCCTTGGTGGGTGCTACTAGCTTCAGCATTAACGACTACGCTGATTTTACTCAGTCCTTTGTTAGATATATTTATCTTCGTATTTCGCGGTATCTTACCTGGTAAGTTGCCCTCTTTTGAAGATACAAGCACCTTCACAGAGTTACTGGTACGTTACTTTTTTGGCGCAGGCTTGATGGAGGAATTACTGAAGGCGCTGCCAGTATTAGGAGCGTATGCGATCGCTCGCTTATTACCCTCGCCTTTACGCGAACGTGTCGGCGTTTGGGAACCTCTAGATGGCATTCTTCTAGGAACCGCTTCTGCCGTAGGTTTCACGTTGTTAGAAACTTTAGGACAGTATGTACCTTACATTACTGAAAATGCTTCAGTACAATCGGGGATAGCGGCTGGTCAACTAGTAGGATTGCAACTGTTAATTCCTCGCATTTTAGGCTCTGTTGCCGGACACATGGCTTACAGCGGGTATCTAGGGTATTTTATCGGGTTGGCTGTTCTCAAGCCCCGCAGAAGTTGGCAGATTTTGCCTGTTGGTTATCTTAGCGCTTCAGCACTCCACGCTTTGTGGAACGCAACAGGGTCTATCAATGCCTTACTTTTGGTGGTGGTTGGGGTGTTGTCTTACGCCTTTTTGATGGCAGCAATTCTCAAAGCACGGGTACTATCTCCAACGCGATCGCAAAATTTCGCTACCCGCTTTGTCGGACCAAAATGAGAAATAGGGGACAAGGGGGACTTTCTTGACAAGGGGAGCTTTTCTCTGTGCGGAGGCCTCCGACCTTGAGGTGTCTGGCACAGGACTTGGGGGACTAGTACTTTTGAATTATTTGAAGGCTTTACCTACAAGGCACTACGTTTGTTGAACTTCAATTATCTTTTATGTCTTTGGGTAGATGACGCTTGTCTAGCGTCTATTTTAATTTTGTGATAAGCTGGCGAAGCTATTCCTTGAGAAGGATAATTCAAAGATTCTGAGAATGGCACGTAAGGCGTAAAGATAACGCAGGCATTCAGACAAAAACTAAAAGCTGACAGTACAAGTCTTCGTACCTTCTGCCCTATTACACTAGCAACATAAATGCTAGAAAGCGCTACACTGCTGCTTTGGCACATGAACCGAGATGCAAACGAATTGTAAATTTAGGTTTCTGATTGAAAATTATTTAATTGGGTGAAGGCATAGTGAGCGATCGCTAAACTAACTTTTGCTTGTTCGATTTGAGATAAAGCTGTCCACTCTCGATTGCTAATCTCCGTGATTGTAGATTCTGCGTTTTGCGGTTCGCTACCTCGCATGGCATAAGCGTAAGGACGCGCTAGAACTAAAAGGTCTTCTGTTTCCCAACTTGGTAGTACAGTCTGAACACACTCAACTAATAATTGATCGCCAATTGATCGGCTGGTGTTTAACATTTCTGATGCTTTTTGGGCGATCGCGTTTAGCCAACTTTGCGGTACACTGGCAGCAAAAGCCGAATGTAAAGTTTTTTGAAGATTTGCTAAAGTAACATGAATTGTATTATCATTGTAGTGCGTAGAATCAGAAATTTCTGACCAAAGCGTGTCAAGTTTTCCGTAAAAAGCTTGCGAATGAGTTGTTAGTTCTTCATCTGTTAAATCTTGAGCGAACTGTTCTTCTAGTTCTCGAAAATAGATTTCTGACTCTTCGTCAGCAGGATTCCAGGGATAAGTAGCATCTTCAGGTTCCAGCAGAGCTGACAACAATTCTAAATCGAATTGAGAGGGTAAGGGATGGAAAGTTTCTGAAGCGTTCATATTTTTAGCCATTTGTCGTCTCCCGATTGATTATTTAGCAATATTGACAGCTACAGCTGCAAGAATCTGATTTCCGTAAAATAAATTGGATTTACTTGAGAGTGATATCTGGTTTTTTCAGATAAGTTATAGTGGCATAAATCATATTTATTTGTTATTGGCAATTGGGAACGCGGTAATTGGTGAGCCAGTGCGTTGGTAAGGCAGCGCGGTCTTGGGGGTTCCCCCCATGAGCGACTGCCGCAAGGCTCTCCCGACTTGAAGCAACTGGCGAACCCGAAGGGCAATTGGTGAGCCAGTGCGTTGGAAAGGCTCTGCCGACAGACAAAGTACAGCCTTTGAACCCCGAAGGGGCAATTGGGATGAAGCCATGCACCCATGCACCCCTCTTCAAATCCCCAGTAAAGAGTCCCTTAGCTAATTCGCTTCAATCATAAACTGCCAAGTTTCACCTTTAGAACTACCAAACTTTAGCTGCATTCCCGATTTTAAGGGTACTTCCTCGCGATGGATTTCTTGCCAACCCTTAGTGCCTAAAATCCAGGTTCCGAATTTCGATTTATCTACCAAGTGATAAGTTCGCTTGAGACTAGCGCCGCTGAAATGATTCCGGTAGAATATTTCTGCATGATATCCAGAAACCCACTTTTGTGCGAAAACAATATCATTGTCTTCACTGCGACCGATGCGGGTGACACCAGTTGCCAATAAGCAGGTTGCATTTCCCTCAAGCGATCGCAAACAAGCAGTTGGAGCCGACGAAGTTATACTGGGTATAGCCGTTTCCGGCAGTTCGGTAATTCCTTCATCAAAGCTCTTAATCAGTTCACCATCAAAATTCGGATGTAGATAGAGAACTGGTAAAGTCCAAGCTGGTTGATTGAACTTATAAATTGTTAATAAATGTTGCCTTGCTTCTGCTACAGCTTCATCAATTGGTAAACGCTTTCGCAAAGCTTGAGCAAAAGCTTGAATAAAACTTAGACTCTCATCATCGCGAATTTGATCGCGCATTGCCAAAACCGCCGGCACACCATGACGAATCAGCACTTCTGCTAAACTACTAGAGGGTATAGCTTGGCGATTTACAGCAGCTGGTTGTGCTCCCCAACAAGAATTAAAAACCGCCAAATTTACGTTATTGCTCGTCAATATTCGCGCCAATTCTATACCATTGAGCGTCATGTCCGGTTGCAAATACAGTAAACCTCCATCTGGTGCTGGCAGACCATGACCGGCATAAAATAAAACATTATATTCTCTGCTTTCTAGCTCTTGAATCAACTCTTGTCGAGTTGGTTGCAAAAGTGTAGTCACCGTACATGGTGCATATCCTTGAGAATAATTACCGACTACAGGACTATCGCAAAGAGTTTTTTTGAGAATAACTGCTTCTTGTTCGAGTTGAAGTTTCTTGTCAGATCCCAAAACCAGCAGAATATTTAAAGTTGGATTTATTCGCAAATACGGCAGAGGGTCTACTTCCGTGGTTGTGCGACTAAATAACACTTGTTTGCTAAAGGAAATTGCGGGTTGACCTGCTTTTGGCTGCATAATTTCCCAAGGTAGGGCGATCAGGTCTGGGTCGCGAATTTCCAGGCGCAAGCGCAAAGGTATCTGCTCACCCATAGCAATGCCTTGACTGCGTTCTAGACTACCAAGAATAGCTCCGTCAAATACCCAACGCCACAGATTTATTCCCAAGTGTTGCATCAAACGACTAGTGTAAGGACCGGCGGTCTGACCATTCGGGGGTGAAAGCAAGTCCACAGTCAGGGAATTGCTGGGTGGAAGGGTCGATCCGGGGGGAAGATCCAAGCGATCGTGACCGGCAAAAAATGTTTGCCACTCATTCCATGCTTGAGTTAACTGTGGAGACCATACACAGTCACGCAGAACATAGCCACTCGGATAGGGTGCGTTGACCACCCAAATGGCGAAGTTGTCGGTGCTGGTATTGACGAGACGGGCGATCGCCAGGTTCAGGGATGGCATGGATTCATTAAACTAAAAGGTTTAATCAAATTATTTCCAAGAACAATTTTACAAGGTAAATATTTCTGCCTTGCTGATTTTTTATTCTGATTCTTCCCTTTATTATTTTAGGTTTTTTTTACTTGTGCTTCGATAACTGATGTCACCTTTGGGGCAGAACATCATCAGAAGGTGGCGATTGAATAACAACATCCTCAGCAGCTTTGCTGTTAACTTGACATTGCCCGGATTGTCCCGGTGCGGAAATAAAAGGATTTAAGCGCTGAAGTTGGGATAATTGAATCCATCCGTCTTCCCCCCTCTTCACCAAAAGTGTTTGTCCAGTGCTATTGTTTAGTTGAGCCTTGTTAGCAACTGAACAGACTCGCAGATGCACTAAAGAGTCTTGCTGTTGAGGAATTGGTTTGTCAATAACTTGCAAAACACTACCTGCTGGTGCTGTGAAGACTAAATTTGGGACAGATTTGTTTTTACTCAGAGTTATTTCTCTATCGCTGGTAATCTCAAAACCAACATCTAAATTAGAAAGCGATACTTGCCCAGGTACAGTGACAACACTCGGATCTGTGCCTTCTGGCTGAGTTGGAGGAGTGCCAATATTTGGAGT
>NZ_JTCM02000029.1 GCF_000817785.2 Hassallia byssoidea VB512170
GAACTTCGTGTTCTGAACTCGGAACTTCGTGTTCTGAACTCGGAACTTCGTGTTCCGAACTCGGAACTTCGTGTTCCGAACTCGGAACTTCGTGTTCCGAACTCGGAACTTCGTGCTTTGAACTCGGAATGTCAAGTTCTAAACTCAAACATCTAATACCAATTTGAAAAAAGAATGTGACACATCGATAAAAACCCCTCCCCAACCCTCCCCGCAGGCGGGGAGGGTGCCCGATAGGGCGGGTGGGGTATTTGCCTTTAAACATTTTTTGAATCGGTATAAGTTCAAAGCTCTAAAGTTCAACTTTTGAGACAGAAGTTCCGAGATTTAGGGTTAGAGGTTACGGGTTAGGGAATAACTCTCTTACCTAGTCCCTAGTATTTACCCTTTACTCTTAAAAGAGTTTAACCATTGTTGAACTTGATCGCGGGCAATTTCGCGACCACCCAGACCGAAAGCTAAGGCAGTAGCAACAGCGATCGCACCGAGTAAAAGCCCAAAGGCTAAGTTGACAATATCACTAGCAACACCAATCTGTTGCAGTGCCATCGCCGAAACCAAAGCGATAATCGCAATCCGCGCTACTTGAGCCAAAATCCGTGCTTGGGCATTTCCGGAACTTGCAATGATGCTAAAAGCCAGATTTGCTAAGAACAAACCGATGGCAAATACAATCAATCCCGCCAAAATGCGACCGAATATGACGACTATGCCACTTACCAGGAGTGTGAGCGCGGGAATATTCAAAATATTCACTGCCGCGACTGTGGCAAATAGCATGATGCCAACTAATACAACGATACCAGCAATTTCCGATGGAGTTCGGGCTGGGGGAAGTGCTTCTGTTTCTGCTGGATATGTGGTGCGTCTGACAGGAGTTGGCAGACCTAAGACAGAGAAGATATTGTTAAAGCCGATACTTGTGAGGATGTTGGTAACAAGTTCGCCCACAAATCGCCCGACGAAATAAGCAACAATCAAAATGGCGATCGCGGTGAAGATCGCAGGTAAGGCATTCAGAATTTGTTGCAACATAGCGATCGCCGGCAAGGAAATCGCGTCAATTCGCAAAGCATTCAGGGAAGCGATCGCAACCGGAATCAAAATCAACACATAGACAATCGTAGCGATAATCGACGATAAAGATTGCGCTCCGGCAGTAGACGAAAGTCCAAAGCGTCTCCCCAAATCATCGATTCCAGTTGCCCCTAGTAAGTTGCTGACAATCCGTCGCACTATATTAGCCACAAACCAGCCGACAACAGCAATCAACACCGCCGCTAAAATATTCGGCAGAATTGAGATAATCTGCGTTACCAGACTTTGTACTGGTTGTAAAGCCTGCTGTAACCCCAAAGTATCCAAAACTGGGATGAGAAACAGCAAAAAGATGAACCAATATAAAGCGTTGCCAATCGTCTCACTCAGAGACAATTGATTGAGATTTGGGACGGCATCTCGTGTTTCTGGGGGATTCAAACGCTCATCTAGCCGCAAAGCGCTGAGTCCGCGTATAGTTATCAGCTTAACGAGGCTAGCGACTAACCAAGCTATTAAGAGGATGACTCCCGCAGCTACTAACCTGGGTAAGAAGTCACCAATTTGTTCGAGAAAAGAATTAAGCGGTTGAGAAGCGACTCTCAACTCTAAAGTATCTAATACAGCAACTATCGTTAACAGCAGGATAGACCAAAAGACCAAGCCGGCGATAAATTTTTCCACTTGGACGGTATCGCTACCAGTCAAACCAGCGGCAATACGGTTATCTATCTTAGTCCGATTGAGGATACCGCGTACAACAGCCGCAGCTACTGCCGCAATCAGCCAGCCAACTACTAAAATTACTACTGCCCCCAGCAACCGAGGCAGAAATTGAACTACCTGCTGGATAGTTCCTTGTACGTAATTGACTGCATTTGATTGATCTGGTGATAGGGTTGGCGACTGTGCCAAAAAATCCTGCACCCTCATCAACAAATTAAGTTCCATCACCTGGGTTATTCCTTGCCAAGTTGTATTCATGGTTTTCCCAAATTAAGGTAAACTGTTATTTCCAAAACACGTCAGATTTTTCTGGCGTGTATTGTATAGCACAAATATACATGCCAGTTAAGTTACCAGTGTTTTGCCTATAAATCTACCAGTAAAATCATATATAGAGTTGATGTCAAGAGTATTTTTTTTACCTGCTTGGTTGACAACTCGTTTGAGAAATTACTAGTGCCAAAACAGTAAAATATCACTGATTTTGGCGTCGTTGTATATATTTTTATTTCTAAAGCTGAGTTGGCTTTAGTATTGATTTACTGTATTTGCAGCGCTAAATATGGCGTGATTATAAGTGCAGCAATAGCTTGAAAGATGTAAAATGTCTTCTGTTTTTGAACACTCAATTCAAATTAATGCTACAGCGACGGTGGTTGAGAGATGTATTACCGATTTAACTCTCATGCACCGTTGGCTTAACCCCGTGCTGCGTTGCGAACCTGTGGGGGAAACTTGGAGCAGCGATAATGGTAGTAAAAGCAAGTTTGTGATTCAAATACCGATAATAAAACCGACATTAAATAGCACAGTTGTGGAAAGACAACCGGGTTTGGTAGTGTGGGAGTTTGATGGTTTTTTCATTGGACGCGATCGCTGGGAATGTCAACCAGTCGAAAAAGGAACGCGCTTAGTTAACCGCTTTGAATTTGAGATTCCCAACCCGATAATTAGCTGGGGTTTCAAAACCTTCGCCGAACCCTGGACGAAAAAAGACATGCAAGAACAACTACAACGACTTAAACGAGTAGCGCAGGAAGTACAGCAAGGCTTTCGGTAAGAATGGGGAGTGGGGAGTGGGGAATGGGGAGTGGAGAGTGGGGACAGGGTAGGAGTATGTCACATTCCAATAATAAATAGCGCTGCATCATCACCGTTTATTAAACCCAAACTGATGGCATGTCATAATTTAAGTTTACCATTGTCGTCTCTAGCCTCTCGCCATCTCAGTCAGCAACCGACGAATCACCGGCGCATCTTCGGCATCAGGAACTCTTGTTAAATAACTTTGCAAGTCTTGAGTAGCTTGGGAGTAAAGACCGAGTTGATAGTAGAGCAAACCGCGATCGCGCAATTCTAAAATCATATCAGGCAACAAGAGCAAAATTCTCTCAACTGCTGCTAAAGCCTTTTCTATATCCTGCTGTTTCAGGTAAATATATTTTAGATTCGTGAGCATCCTCACCAAAAATTGCCGATGATTCACCGCTGCTAAAAATTCTGGTTGTAGCGTTACGCTTTGTTGATATATTTGCGAAAGCCGTTCTTGGCAATCTTCGGCGAACATCACTTCACCGTTATTAAACGCATCAACAAAAATCTCCATATCCGGAATATCTGGGCGGATTAAGAAATGTAACGGCATTCCCACCCCCACCATCGGGAAATCAACTCTTCGGGCAACTTCTAGGTAAACCAGCGCCAAACTAATCGGAATTCCCAACCGGCGATCGATCACATCATTAAAAAAGCTGTTGCGGGGGTCGTAATAGTCTTTTTTATTGCCTGCAAATCCTAAATCCTCGTAAAGATACTGGTTAATGCTTTGAATTACCCGCAAAGGATAACGTCCGATTGGCAAGCGTTTTTTAGCTTCCGCTGCCATTGTATCGAGGGCGTTGAGGTAGTGTTCAACATCCAGGTCGGGATATTCTTCTTGGGCAATGTATAACGCTGCCTTTGCCAAATCGATATTCTCGTCAGGTTGTTGAATCTCTTGGTAAAAATGTTGTCGCGCTGACGAGAAATTCATATATCTTATGCTGTGTCGATGTGTTGCTTACCCTTATCTTAAAGACAATTCATTGATTTGAACATCTACCCACACGGCTTTCATTAAAGGTTACTACCCAATGTAGTAAAGTTGACTTGTATATATTTCTAAATAATTTATTACATTTAAATTAATCAGGTTTTGCGAAATGTCATTGACATCGCGTGTATTAGATATTCAGAGTGAAATGGTATAGAACTGCTGCCCAAGTGCGCGATCGCGCTTTGGCGGCAGCTTTTTTATTTTCGGCGTAGGATAGGATAATTTCTCACAGCTATGTTGAGCGCATACGCGCAAGCGTGCTTTTATCAGCCACGAAGAGCGAGCGATCGCTAATCCTCGCTTGCCTAATCAAAACGCTTTTTTTACTATCTAGTCTGACCCAAAGCCTTTTGCATCAAAGCCTGCTGCCTACTTGACGACATCAGTCTTAAGAATCAATTTATGGCGAAGATAGGAGTCGTTCGGTGATAACCTGGAAGATGAAAGGTTAATCTTAAGTCGCCGACGACCCTATCACCAAATATAGCTTCATTTATTAGCACCCAGCATGGTCACCACCGCAGAAAAAACAAACATAGGCTACATTACCCAAATTATTGGTCCGGTTGTAGACGTTAAATTCCCCACCGGGAAAATGCCGCAAATCTACAACGCTTTGATCGTCAAAGGCACGAACGAAGCCGGACAAGAAATTTCGCTGACCTGCGAAGTGCAGCAGCTGCTGGGCGATAACCAGGTGAGAGCCGTTTCCATGAGTACCACCGATGGCTTAGTCCGTGGGATGGAAGCCGTTGATACTGGCGCTCCCATCAGCGTGCCAGTTGGTAAAGTCACCTTAGGACGGATTTTCAACGTTCTTGGCGAACCCGTAGACAACAGGGGACCAGTCAATAGTGAGGACAGATTACCAATCCACCGCGCTGCTCCCCTACTCACAGAACTGGAAACCAAGCCTTCCGTATTCGAGACTGGGATTAAAGTTGTTGACTTGCTAACACCCTATCGACGTGGCGGTAAGATTGGTCTGTTCGGTGGTGCAGGGGTCGGTAAGACCGTGATCATGATGGAATTGATCAACAACATCGCCACCCAACACGGTGGTGTGTCCGTATTCGCTGGTGTAGGTGAACGGACTCGTGAGGGTAATGACCTCTACAACGAAATGATTGAATCTGGGGTGATCAACAAAGACAACCTCAACGAGTCTAAGATTGCTCTAGTTTACGGTCAAATGAACGAGCCACCCGGAGCAAGAATGCGGGTTGGTTTGTCTGGCTTGACAATGGCTGAGTACTTCCGAGATGTGAATAAGCAGGACGTACTGCTGTTTGTTGACAACATCTTCCGGTTCGTACAAGCAGGTTCTGAAGTATCGGCGCTACTAGGTCGGATGCCGTCTGCTGTAGGATACCAGCCTACATTGGGAACCGACGTAGGCGCACTGCAAGAGCGGATTACCTCTACCAACGAGGGATCTATTACTTCGATTCAAGCCGTGTACGTACCTGCGGATGACTTGACTGACCCCGCACCAGCAACCACCTTTGCTCACTTGGATGGTACAACAGTGCTGTCTCGCGGTTTGGCAGCGAAAGGAATTTATCCGGCAGTAGATCCGTTAGGTTCCACTTCCACGATGTTGCAGCCCAACATTGTGGGTGACGAACACTACAACACCGCTCGTGCTGTACAAGCAACTCTGCAACGTTACAAAGAACTGCAAGACATCATCGCCATTCTTGGTTTGGATGAATTGTCAGAAGACGATCGCCTGATCGTATCTCGTGCCCGCAAAGTTGAGCGCTTTCTATCTCAGCCGTTCTTTGTAGCAGAAGTATTCACCGGTTCTCCTGGTAAATACGTGAAATTGGAAGACACCATCAAAGGCTTCCAGATGATTCTCGAAGGCAAATTAGACGAGTTGCCCGAACAAGCCTTCTACTTAGTAGGCGACATTAACGAAGCGATCGCCAAAGCTGAAAAGCTCAAAAGCTAATTAGTTAATAGTTAGTGGTTAGTGGTTAGTAGTTAGTGGTAATAGCAACTAACAACTAACAACTAACAACTAACAACTAACAACTAACAACTAACAATTTATGACCCTAACTGTTCGTGTAATTTCTCCAGATAAAACAGTGTGGGATGCCGCAGCTGAAGAAGTAGTGTTGCCCAGTACTACTGGTCAGCTAGGTATTCTCACAGGACATGCGCCACTCTTGACCGCTTTGGATACAGGTGTGATGCGCGTGCGTGCAAATAAAAATCAGAATTGGACAGCGATCGCCCTCATGGGTGGTTTTGCCGAAGTCGAAGAAAACGAAATCACAATTCTGGTTAACGGTGCGGAAAAAGGCGATTCAATTAACCTTGAAGAAGCCCGTGCTGCTTTTAATCAAGCAGAAACCCGCCTAAATCAAGTCCAAGCAGAAGATCGGCAAGCCCAAATCCAAGCAACACAAGCTTACAAACGCGCTCGCGCACGCTTTCAAGCTGCCGGCGGTATGGTATAAACACCTCCCTCTGCCCAAACTTAAGTTAGGGAATAATATTCTTCCCGATAAATCAAAACTCCTCCTAGCAACTTTCAAAGGAGGAGTTTTTATTATCATAAAGCGAGATTTTTTTATGAAAAAGTAGTAAGCGATTCATCGCTTAATTCAGGCACTTAAGTGCCTACTACGAGATTAAATTTACATTTTTATTATGATAGCATTTCACGAAAATTACGAAAATCTCGGTAGTAATAAATTTTTGTATACAAGTGCAACAAGTTTAAGAAATGTGGGGAACTCTTGGTGAAGTAATAGTTTAGATAATTGTTGCCCAGAGGGGCAAATTTTATGCAAAGCCGTAAAAATTCCTTTGAATGCCGTCAGTCAAATAAAATATTTCGTTTTGCAACATCGCTCTTTGCTTCTTTAGCGATCGCTACTACGATTCAAGCAGCAAGCGCCGCTCCTACAAAAATTTCTCCTACACAAGAAACTACCGACCCATCAGTCCAGGTAAGTCAAATCAAGCCTATTGACCTTCAAATCGATAGCAGCAAATATCAGGCAATGCAGCTTAATCCGTGGGGACTGATTCCCATCGTTCTTGTCGGCGGTTTAGTCGTATTTGTCCCCCTGTTCTTTGGCGGACTGGTGGTAATTGGCGAACGTGAAGTTGGGATTGTCGTGAAAAAATTTGACCTGAAGGGACGCAAACTCCCCGCAGGACGGCTGATAGCCCTCAACAATGAAGCCGGCTTGCAGGCTGATACCCTTGCGCCAGGGTGGCACTGGGGCTATTCGGCTTGGCAATACTCAGTTAAAAAAGAATCGGTAGTTGTTGTTCCCCAAGGTGAAATCGCCCTAATCGTCGCCGCAGATGGCGCATCCATCCCCCCAGAACGCATTTTAGGCAAAATCGTCGATTGCGATAATTTCCAAGATGCGCGGAAATTCCTGACTCAAGGTGGCGAAAAAGGACGGCAAATTGCTTTTATGACAGCGGGTACTTACCGCATCAACACGGCTTTATTTAAGGTTATTACTGCCAATAATGCCACCCAACACGGGATGAATCCGGAACAGTTGCACATCCATCAAGTAGCAGCAGAAAAGGTTGGTATTATTACTACTTTGGATGGTTCAGCGATCGCAGCAGGTGAAATCGCAGGATGCACCATTAAGGGACATGACAATTTCCAAAATGGTCAGAAGTTTATTGATGCTGGCGGACAGCGGGGTTTACAAGAACAGGTGTTATTATCGGGTTCGTGGAACCTTAACCCTTGGCTGGTGAATGTCGAACAAGTACCGATGACTGAAATTCCTATCGGTTATGTGGGTGTGGTGATTTCTTTCGTAGGCAAAGAACACGAAGATGTCAGCGGTACAGCTTTCACCCACGGGAATTTGGTAAACCAAGGACATAAAGGTGTTTGGGTAGAGCCGTTGTATCCTGGGAAACATCCGCTCAATACTAAGGTGATGAAAGTTGAGCTAGTCCCGACGACAAATATCGTCTTAAACTTTACTGATAGAATTAGCGGTCAGCACGGATACGATACAAATTTGAAGGCGCTGAAACTGCTGTCATTTGATGGTTTTAGCTTTGATTTAGAGATATTTCAAATTATCCACATTGGTGCTTCAGATGCACCGAAAGTGATTTCACGCTTAGGTTCGATGCAAAACGTTATCGATCAGGTTTTGCGTCCAATTGTGGGTAACTATTTCCGCAACTCCGCTCAAGAGTATACTATCTTGGATTTCTTGATTGCCCGAAGCGATCGCCAAGTTGAAGCTTCTGAATATGTAAAATCTGCATTGCGTGCTTATGATGTGCAAGCGGTGGATTCGTTGATTGGTTTGATTACTCCACCCGAAGAACTAATGCACACGCTGACAGACCGTAAAATTGCTGAGGAACAACGCAAAACTTACGAAGTTCAGCAAATGGCACAAACTCAGCGTCAGCAACTGGTAAGGGAAACAGCAATCGCTGATATTCAGCAAGAGTTGGTGAAATCGGAACAAGGTGTAACAATTGCCGAGTTGCAAGCTAACGCGCAAATTCAGCAAGCGACGGGTGAAGCGGAAGCTATCAAGCTGAAAGCGATTGGTGAAGCTGAAGGTATCCGCGCTACGGGTAACGCGAAAGCGGAAACTTACAGCGCTGGTGTGGAAGCTTTGGGAACTCAAGGATATACGGCAATGCAATTGATGCAAATTATCGGATCAAGCAATGTTCGTTTAATTCCAGATGTGTTAGTTGGTGGTAGCAATGGTAGTACTAACGGTTTGGTGGATGGGTTATTGTCGATGATTTTATGGAATCAACAAACTGCAAAGCCGGGTGATGTGAAGTCGCCTTTGGAGGTAAAATCACACAACGGTAATTCGCCGTTAGTTGTTGATTTTTCCGCAAATAAATCAAATCAATAGCCCAAAAGATGTAGAGACGTTCCACCGGAACGTCTCTACGATTAATTAGGGATTTTATAACGCAAAATTACCAGAAAACGAACCGCAGAGGACGCAGAGTACACAGAGAGTAAGAGTTGTAGAGGGTTTTTGCGTAATGCTGAAGTTTGAATTTATCATGTTTAAATTTCTTTGAAGGGTATGTGTGAGTTTTTTACAAGGACGTTACCGTTTACTGAAACTGATAAGTCAAGGGAAATTTACCAAGACTTTTCTGGCTGTGGATGAAAGTCAGTTTCCTGTAGTTCGTTGTGTGGTTCAAGAATTCTCGCTGCAAAAGGAAATTCTCATAGATTTTCAGCGAAAGGTGCAAGTGTTAGAAGAAATCGGTAAGCATCCACAAATTCCGGCTATTTTGGCATATTTCCAGGAGGAAGGGCAATTTTATTTGGTACAAGAGTTTATTGAGGGTAGCAATTTAGCTGAGGTGCTTGAGGATGAGGGTGTTTTTAGTGAAACTGAGATTTGGCAACTTTTAGAAAATTTGTTGCCTGTTCTCAAATATATTAGCGATCGCCATATCATTCACTGCAATATTAAACCCGAAAATATCATCCGCACAAAAGCGGGGGATTTGATATTAGTCAATTTTGCTACAGCTAAATTTGTGCCAGAAATGGACTATTTTACAGAGCATGGCAATATCGGCAGTCCAGAGTATGCGGCTTCGGAACAAACTAAGGGAAAATCCGTATTCGCAAGTGACCTTTATAGCTTAGGTGTAACTTGCATTTACTTGCTGACGCATATTCCGCCGTTTGATTTATTTGATGTTGCTAATAAAAGCTTTGCTTGGCGAGATTATCTTACCACTAAAGTAAGCGATCGCTTGGCGAAAATCCTTGACAAGTTGCTGGAAAACGCTGTTAACCGTCGCTTTCAATTGGCTGATGAAGTTTTGCAAGCAATGGGTATTAAATCCATAATCCCAAATCTAAAATCTAAAATCCAAAATCCTCCGTGGCAATGCTTGCATACTTTGACCAGAAATAATGTATTAAGTAATGTAAATTCAATTGCGATTAGCCCTGATGGTAATATTTTGGTTAGTGGCAATGATGATAAAAGCATTATATTTTGGGATTTAAACACATTTGGTGCGATCGCTAATCTTCAGGGACATTCCCAAGCGGTGAAATCAGTTGCTTTCAGTCCCGATGGAAAACTTTTGGCAACTGGTAGCGATGATAAAACTATCAAAATCTGGAATGTTGACAACTTCCAAGAGATTTTTACTTTAGTTGGACATTCCCGCGCTGTCAAATCAGTCGCTTTTAGCCCCGATGGAAAGCTGCTAGCTAGTGGTAGCTGGGATAAAACAGTCAAAATCTGGGATGTTTATTCTTTTGAAGAAATTTCCACTTTGACTGGACATAAATTACAGGTGAGTGCAGTTGCGTTTAGCCCGCAAGAAAAGCTTTTGGCAAGTGCTAGTTTTGACACAACTATTAGCTTGTGGAAGTTGTATGCAAATGAATCGCAAAATCAATTGAAAAACCGCCCTCATCAAACACTTATAGGTCATGCAAGGGCGGTTTTAACAGTCGCTTTCAGTCCGGATGGTCAAATTTTGGCGACGGGTAGCGATGATAACACTATTAAATTGTGGGAGGTGAACACTGGTAAGTTAATTCGCACACTTTCCAGTCATTCCTGGTCGGTGGTGACACTAGCTTTCAGTGCCGATGGAGAAACGTTGATTAGTGGAAGTTGGGACAAGACAATTAAACTTTCTGGGGTCAACACAACAGCAGAAATTGCTACTTTATCTGGTCATGTAGACTCAGTGTTTGCCCTTGCTGTCAGCCCTGTTGCACTGATTGCTAGTGGCAGCAGGGACAAGACAATCAAACTTTGGCAGCTTGTAGAATCACAATCAACTTAATTATGCGATACTAGGCGCTACCTGTGAAGGTAACTTCGGGAAATTTTAGTTGAGCCTCAGCCATTGGACGGTTTCTGCCTTCCTCTTGCCAGTAGTTGATTACTTCTGTTCCTTTGTTGAGCAACTCAACGCGATCGACGTCAGTAATCCAGTGTTTTGACTCAAGCTCTTTTTTTAACTCTTCCCAGGCATCATTTCTGGGCCAGAAAAAGTACTTAGTCAAGGGACTTGTGCCTTTGCCGACAACTTGATCGACCGCCAAGGCGACGTTTTCATCCAACCACAAAATTTTCAAAATAAACTTGGTCAATCATACCTCCGCTAATTTGTGTGCCTTAAGGAATTAACTCATGCGATCGCTTATTTTAACGCAATACTTGACAAATTGACCAAATAACAATCGGGAGTGGGGAATGGGGAATGGGGAATGGGGAATGGAGAATGGAGAATGGAGAATAGGCAATTACCGATTACCAATTACCCAACGGGAGAGCCAGGTGCTTCAAGTCGGGAGACCCGACGGCAGGTGCTACAAACTCCTCCACCCCCGCAACGCACTGCCTCCCCAACGCACTGGCGAACCAATTACCAATTACCTCTTCCCCAATTCCCAATTACCAATTCCCAATTACCAATTTTATGACTGAACAAACAAATCCGCTGGTTATTTTCGATATTGATGGTGTGATCCGCGATGTTGGCGGTTCTTATAGACGAGCGATCGCCGATACTGTAGAGCATTTTACGGCAAATGCGTATCGTCCTACATCATTAGATATCGACCAACTGAAGTCTGAAGGCGTTTGGAATAACGATTGGGAAGCATCCCAAGAGTTAATTTACCGCTATTTTGAAAAAGCTATACCCCGCGAACAATTGCAACTTGACTACAACACGATTGTTGCTTTTTTTCAATCGCGTTACCGAGGACCCGACCCGGACAATTGGACGGGTTATATCTGCGATGAGCCGTTATTGTTACAATCTAGCTATTTTGAGCAACTTACATTAGCTGGGATTGGCTGGGGATTTTTTAGCGGTGCAACTCGCGCTTCCGCTAATTATATTTTGCAAAAACGCCTGGGTTTAAAGTCGCCTATACTAGTGGCGATGGAAGATGCACCAAGTAAACCAGACCCTACCGGACTTTTCGCTACTATTCGCCTGTTGGGTCTTGACAAATTACAACCAGTGATATATACGGGGGATACGGTAGCAGATATGTACACGGTGGAGAAGGCGCGAATTATTGAGCCTAACCGCACTTGGATTGGTGTAGGTATTTTACCGCCGCATGTGCAGGAGACGGTAGCGCGTCGTGAAGCTTATGCGGAAACATTGCGAGAAGCCGGAGCGGCGATAGTTTTGAGCAATGTGCAAGAATTAACATCGGTGCAAATTGAGCAATTATTGCGGTAATGCAAACCTAAATAAATTCTGGAGATGTTTGGAAGCGTGACAAAAATGATTTAGGCTAACACGAAAGATTTCTTGATCGAAATCTGCATCTACCAAAGATTCTGAATTAAGGCGATCGCATGACCAACGGCGTAATAATGCAATATTTCCATTGGTACATCCCCGATGATGGTAGCCTATGGAATCAACTGAACAAAACGGCTCACGAGTTAAAGAGTGCAGGCTTCACAGTTTTATGGCTACCACCAGCTTACAAGGGTACTGGTGGCGGTAGAGATGTCGGCTACGGAGTCTACGATTTATTTGATTTGGGTGAGTTCAATCAAAAAGGCAGTGTCCGCACAAAATACGGAACACGCGATCAATATCTGACAGCGATTAAAACCGCTCAAAATGCCGGCATTCAAATTTACGCCGATGTAGTTTTCAACCACAAAGATGGTGGAGATGAAACAGAACGCATCTGGGCAGAGGAAATGGATTGGAATGACCGCAACCGTCCAGTCAGCGATTGGTATGAAATTGAAGCTTATACCAAGTTCAATTTTTCTGGTCGTGGAGATAAATACTCCAGCATGAAGTGGCATTGGTGGTGCTTTGATACATTATCCTACAATGCAGCCACCCAACGAGGTGATAAACTCTACCGTATCAAGAACAATAACTTTGAGACAGAAGTTAGTCACGAACACGGTAACTATGACTATTTGATGGCGAACGACTTGGATATGGGTAACGAGTTCGTGCGCGGTGAATTGATGTATTGGGGACGTTGGTTTGTTGACACTACAGGTGTAGATGGCTTCCGGATTGATGCGGTTAAACATATTCGTTCCAGCTTTTTCCGCGACTGGCTGAACCATCTGCGAGTGCATTTTGGCGGGCGAGAATTGTTTAGTGTGGGGGAGTACTGGTCACAGGATATCGAGGCGTTACACGGCTATATAGCTGCTAGCGATGGACGATTATCGTTGTTTGATGTGCCTCTGCATTTCAAGTTTCATCAAGCAAGTCGCCAAGGTAATAGTTTCGATATGCGATCGCTTTTTGACAGAACTTTAGTTAAGGAACAACCAAGCAAAGCTGTCACTTTTGTGGAAAACCACGATACTCAACCGTGTCAAGCGTTAGAGTCTCCCGTTGAACCTTGGTTCAAACCTTTGGCTTATGCACTAATTTTGCTACGTCGCGAAGGTTATCCTTGCGTTTTTTATGCAGATTATTACGGAGCGCAATATCATGATAAGGGACGTGATGCAACTCTTTATTCTCACCGTTTCTTGATTGACAAGTTCATAAAAGCGCGTAATGAATACGGTTTCGGCGACCAACACGATTACTTTGACCATGCGAATACTATCGGTTGGACGCGCTTGGGTAATAGCGAACATCCGGGGGCAATGGCTGTAGTGTTGACTAACGGTGAATCTGGCAGCAAGTGGATGAATATGTTTCGACCGAATGCAGCTTTCTACGATTCCACCGGACATATCCAGGATATTGTCTATACTAACAGTGACGGATGGGGAAATTTTTCTTGTCCGGGTGGTTCTGTGTCAGTTTGGTTGCAAAAGTAGTAAAGCTTTTTGTAGTAAGGACTTTAGTCCTTCATAATCTGAGGACTTCAGTCCTCACTACGAACTTATAAAAAAGTGAAAAATGCCTACATTTAAACTGCCCGATGGTCCTCAGACTCACCCTTGGATACAGACGTTTCAGTGGCTGACTCGTCCTTTAGAATATATGGAAGAGTGTACTAAACGCTATGGTGATATCTTCACCCTGAATTTTAGACAAAATTCTGCTCCTCAAGTATTCATTAGCAACCCCCAAGTGATTCAGCAGATTTTTACTACCGATCCAAAATTATTAGACTCTGGTGAGGCAGCAGGTATAAAATCCCCTTTATTGGGACAAAACTCACTGATAGCGTTAGACGGAAAGCCCCATCAAAGGCAAAGAAAGCTGTTGACACCGCCGTTGCACGGAGAACGGATGCTGGCTTATGGTCAGTTAATCCGCAATATCACCGAACAAGTAACTAGTCAATGGCAGGTTGGGGAAACTTTTGCAGTGCGACCGTCGATGCAAGCAATCTCTTTTCAAGTAATTTTAAAAGCTGTATTTGGTTTAGAAGACGGACCACGCTATGAGAAACTCAAAGAACTCCTGATTGAAATCCTCAATCCCAAAGTACCTATTTTTAGGACACTGCTGCTGATTTTCCCAGCACTGCGGCAAGATTTAGGAGCGTGGAGTCCTTGGGCAAAGTACCTGCGTCTACGCTCCTCAATTAACGAACTTATCTACGCTGAAATTCGCGATCGCAAAGCACAACTTGATTCATCTCGGACTGATATTTTATCTTTGATGATGGCTGCTCGTGATGAAGCAGGAGAGCCAATGACAGAGGTAGAATTACGTGATGAGTTGATGACTTTGTTGGTAGCAGGTCACGAAACTACTGCAAATAGTTTATCATGGGCGCTGTACTGGATTCATCATCTGCCGCAGGTGCGTGAGAAACTTTTGCAAGAACTGGATAACTTGGGTGAACAGCCCGATCCTAACGCTATTTTGCGCTTACCCTATTTAAATGCTGTCTGTTCGGAAACACTGCGGATTTACCCAGTCGCGATGTCAGCTTTAAATCGACTGGTAAAATCACCATTACAAATCGGGGGATACACATTTGAGCCTGGCACTCTACTGGTTCCCTCTATTTATTTAACTCATCATCGAGAAGATTTGTATCCTCAGCCAAAGCAGTTTAAGCCAGAGCGTTTTTTAGAACGTCAATTTACCCCCTATGAGTATTTACCCTTTGGTGGTGGTAATCGTCGCTGTATTGGGATGGCATTTGCGTTGTTTGAGATGAAACTGGTTTTAGCGACAATTCTGTCTGATTGGCAAATGGAACTGGCTGATAGCAAACCTGTGCAAGCAGTGCGTCATGGTCTTTTATTTGTACCAGCAGGGGGTGTGCAAATGGTAGTGAAAGGGAAGCGTCCTCAAAATCAGCGAGTCCGTGAGACTAGCTCTAGTTCAGTTTAAGGCGTTTTAGAATGGGATAAAGTGTTAACTATTTATACTATATGTCTCGTATTGGTATTCTGTGTCCTGGCGCAATCGGTCATCTAAATCCGATGTGCAATTTGGGAATTGAACTGCTACGCCGTGGACACAAAGTCATATTGTTTGGTGTGCCAGAAGTAGAAGAAAAAATTTCTCAGTCTAACTTGGAATTTTCTGAAATTGGGGGTAGTGATTTTCCCCTTGGCAGCATAGAAACTATGTATGCTCAATTGGGACAATTAACTGGATTGTCAGGCTTAAAATTTGCCATCCAGTTTTTTAAGAAAGAAGCTATTATGTTGTTTCGTGATGCTCCTAACGCTATTCGTAACGCTCAAATTGACTTTCTTATTGTCGATCAAGTTACAAGCGCTGGGGGAACCATCGCCGACTATCTAAACTTACCTTTTATTACAGTCTGCAATGCATTACCCATTAATAAAGAACCTGGTGTTCCTCCTTATTTCACTCACTGGAGATATAAAAACGTTTGGTGGGCTAAACTGCGAAATCAGTTGGGAAATGTTATAACCAATTATCTGAGCCGATCCATTTGGGATGTATTGGTTCAGCAGAGAAAAGCATGGCATTTGCCACCTCATTACAAGCGGGATGATTCCTATTCAAAACTTGCCCAGATATCTCAATTGCCTCAAGAACTGGATTTTCCCCGTCAAAAAATCGTACCGTGGTTTCATTATGCAGGACCTCTTAGGAATCCCTCAGATATAGAACCTGTATCCTTAAATAAACAGCATTTCTCTTTTGAATTACTAAACGGTAAGCCCTTAATATATGCAAATCTAGGAACATTACAAAACCAAAATTTGAAAATTTTTCGTTGCATTGCAGAAGCCTGCTTGGATATTGATGCTCAGTTAGTAATATCTCTAGGAAATCCTAAAGCAGATGTATCGAAGGCTGATTTCCCTGGAAATCCAATTGTGGTTGCTTTCCCTCCTCATCAACAACTCATTAACCGTTCTCACTTGGTCATTACTCACGCAGGCAGCACAGCGGTGAGTTGTTTAAGTAGTGGGGTTCCAATGGTTGCCATTCCAATTACCACCGATCAACCAGGCATGGCAGCAAGGGTTGCACAAGCTGGTGCGGGTGAAGTCGTGCCCCTCGCCAAACTGAATGTGCCTAAGTTAAAGACGGCTATTAAGAGGGTGTTGGAAGATCGTACTTATCGAGATAATGCAGCGAAACTATGCTCCGCTATTCAGGATTCAGGAGGAGTGTGCTATGCTGCCGATGTCATCGAACAAGTAATACACACCAGATCTCCTGCTTTGAATAAACGTCTACGGGGTTGTGGTGTAAATACCCAAAGATGTGCAAGTTGAATACGGAATTGGGCGCGATCGCTCCCAACCCCCATGAGCAACATCCACAACCTGAACTTTGGTTTACTAGCAAAGCTTCACCTTAAAATCAGCTTATAGCTGTAATCGTTGTTGATGATAGCTGAAAGTCGGCTAATTCTAGGAAAATCAGCATAAGGAGCCTTGACAAGATGCATAAAGTAGTATCTATTCAGGAAATGCCAATTGTGTTTTAGATGATTTATCAAATTCATCGACTGTTTTTAAGTAATTTAATATTGATTGCCAAGGAAGTAATCGAATTATCATTACCTAAGCTGTAATGGGTGTGAGCGATCGCAATTTATGCAGTCTGACTCTGTAGTTTTCTACTGCAATTTCAAAAATTTATCTAAAGCTGATATCATACTGGGGGGCCATCTGCGGATATTTTTCACCCAATCAATATCTTTGTAGCGTCTATCAAGTCCTTCAGCTGCTACCCAGTTACTTTCCGCTTCACCTTGTTGTCCCTTTACCCAGTAAGCTGCGGTCAGCGCTGCACGCATATCGGCAAATTTCGGATATTTGCGGAGGATATTCCGCATTTGGCGAATTGCTTCGTCTATTTGACCGGTTTCGTAAAGTGCCAGAGCGTAATTTGCACGAGCGAAGGCAAAATTTGGAGCGATTTCAGTTGACTTTTGATAATCAGCGATCGCTTCTTCCCATTCTCCCTTACCGGCTTTCGCATTTCCGCGATTATTATACGCCATCGCATCTTTAGGGTCAAGCTCTAACAAATGATTGTAATCAGCTAAAGCATCATCCCATCTTCCCAATCCTTCCAACGCTGTACCGCGATTCAAATAAGGATCGGTGGCATTTGGCGCAAGTTCTATCGCTTTGTTATAATCGGCGATCGCTTCAAGCAACTTATTCTGACTTACTCTCGAATTTCCCCGGTTACTCCATATTGCCGGATTTTGAGGAAATTGCTCGATAATCTCTGTCCAGTACTTTTCAGCAGTAACAAAATCACCTTTATCTGTAGCAGCAAAAGCCTTCTTCGCTAACTCATCCCCTTTTTGTAACTGTTCTTCCGTAAATTGGGGGAGTTGCGATTGTGCCATAACTGGTTCACCCTGTCCAAACACAAGCAACAAACTTAACAAAATAGCAATTAATTTAATCATCTGCGGTTAAAATCCACAATTTATCATGACGATGGGGGAGATGGGAGTGGGGAGTGGGGGAGAGGGGGGGATGGGGAGAAAGAAGAATTATTCTCCTTGTCTCCTTGTCTCCTTGTCTCCTTGTCTCCCTGTCCCCTTGTCTCCTTGTCCTCCTTGTCCCCTTGTCCCCTTGTCCCCCTTGTCCCCTTGTCTCCCTGTCTCCCTTTCAAGTCCTACAAAAGAGACATCTGCTCATTCGGCGGTGTAAAGCCCAAATGCTTGTATGCTGCTTTTGTGGCTGTTCTCCCACGGGGAGTACGGCTTAAATAACCAATTTGCATTAAATAAGGTTCGTACACTTCTTCTATTGTTTGCGTATCTTCACCCGTTGCTGCGGCAATCGTTTCTAAACCTACAGGACCGCCATTAAATTGTTCAATTATTACACTCAACATTTTGCGATCTGTCCAATCCAAACCGCAGGGGTCTACTTGGAATAGTTGCAATGCTTCGGCTGCTACGGTTTCGTTTATCTCACCAGATTTTTTAACTTCCGCATAATCACGCACTCGTCTGAGTAGCCTATTTCCGATTCTCGGTGTTCCTCGCGAACGACGGGCAATTTCTGTTGCACCATCTTTAGTCATCGGGGTTTGGAGTAATTGAGCGGTGCGTTGTATAATCTGGGTCATTTCTTCGACTTCGTAAAATCGCAGTTTTTGAACTAAGCCGAAGCGATCGCGCAATGGTGAAGTTAAAGCACCGACACGGGTTGTTGCTCCCACTAATGTAAATTTGGAAAGTGGTATACTCCGAATTCGCGCACTCGAACCCTTACCAACGGTAATATCTAAGCGATAATCTTCCATCGCTGGATAGAGAATTTCCTCAGTCATGCGCGAAAGGCGATGAATTTCGTCAATAAAGAGAACATCGCCGGGTTTAAGATTCACTAATAGCCCAACAATATCTCTGGGACGTTCTAGCGCAGGCGCACTCGTGATTTTGTAATTTACCCCCATCTCTGATGCTAAAATCATTGCCATTGTGGTTTTACCCAATCCTGGCGGACCGTATAAAAGTAAGTGATCTAACACTTCACTTCTGGATTGCGCTGCTTTGATGGCAATCTCCAACACATCTTTTAAGTCTTTTTGCCCAATGTAATCAGCAAATCGGTGTGGACGAATGCTTTCTTCTTGCTTACCTTCATCAACAGCAGCTTCGGGTTGCAAAATGTCTGGTTTTGCAGTAACTTGCGTCTCGTGAGATTTTGGTTGTTTGTTGGGTTCTTGAGGCTGTTTTTTAGAGGAAATAATCGCCATAATTGCTGCTATCAACTTTTACTGCACGACTTCTGAGCGCCACCCACCTGTAATATGAGTATAAATACGGGTGATAAAATACGGGTTCTGAAATCAACTCATAAGCTTTAAAATTTAATTTCCGAACAATTAAGGAAAAATTGGCAAACTTGCTATGTTATCTAAAAGAATCTTACCGTGCCTTGATGTCAAGGCGGGACGGGTTGTAAAAGGAGTTAACTTTGTCAATCTTAAGGATGCAGGCGATCCCGTAGAACTGGCAAAGGTTTACAACGAAGCTGGTGCTGATGAGTTAGTGTTTCTGGATATTACGGCGACTCATGAAGACAGAGGCATTATTCTTGATGTAGTGTATCGCACGGCTGAACAGGTGTTTATTCCTCTGACTGTGGGTGGAGGAATTCAAACCTTAGAAAATGTTAAAGCTTTGTTACGAGCGGGGGCAGACAAAGTTAGTATTAATTCTGCGGCGGTACGCGACCCAGATTTAATTAATCGGGCAAGCGATCGCTTTGGTAATCAATGCATTGTGGTTGCTATTGATGCTAGAAGCCGAAAAGACCCTAATAATCCTGGCTGGGATGTGTATGTACGCGGAGGAAGGGAGAATACGGGTCTAGATGCTCTACTTTGGGCACAAGAAGTCGAAAAACGAGGGGCAGGTGAACTGCTGGTAACAAGTATGGATGCTGATGGTACTCAAGCCGGGTATGACCTAGATTTAACAAGCGCGATCGCCCAAAGCGTCCAAATTCCAGTAATTGCATCTGGTGGCGCGGGAACATGCGAACATATTTACGATGCTCTCACAAAAGGTAAAGCAGAAGCTGCACTACTGGCATCACTTTTACATTACGGACAATTAAGTGTAGCGGAAATTAAAAATTATTTGCGCGATCGCTCTCTACCAGTAAGAATAGTATAGTGACCATTGGTTTTTCTCATAACCACATCTATCTAAGGTTAGACACAGTACCTGGAAACAGTGTTAAGATTAATAAACAAGTATTAATAAATATTAAAAAAAATGTTGATTCCTATTTTAGTATTTGATGTGGCGCTGGTGGCATGGTCACTGCACCTAATGGAAAAAGCTTTTCAGCATAAAGAGTTTTCTTTAATGTTGGCGGGTACATTGGTTGCCTTAGCTGCTGGGGCTATGTTAGTAGTTTATTTTCTTATGGGACACTGTATGAGCTATCTGTTGCAAGTATCTTAAGATAGTCTTTCATAGCCATGCGTGTTTTGTGAGGTTGACATATTTATAATAATCTTGACAAAACGGCAATTATTAAGATAGAATCGAAAACGCATGACAAGGGGGTATAGCTCAGTTGGTAGAGCGCTGCAATGGCATTGCAGAGGTCAGCGGTTCGAACCCGCTTACCTCCATGAACCTCACACCCTATGCTCTCTCTGTTTTTTATTAACAGAGAGGGTTAGGAAATTATTTAAAAATCACACATATTGTAGAGACGTTCCAACGGAACGTCTCTACAATATGCATATTTGATGTGAGCGATCGCTTTTAGTGATATTGTCTTTTGTTGCTTTAGGGTTGAGGAATTGAATTCGTCATTGATAAATATAAAAGTAGAAAATAATAAAATATAAAAGACAGTAGAGGTAGCAATGTCTATGCAATTACTTAGAAGAAAATTTACAGTTGAACAGTACCATAAAATGGTCGATTCTGGCATTCTCAAAGAAGATGACAGGGTAGAACTGATGCGGGGAGAAATTATTGAAATGTCGCCAATTGGAACAAAACATGCTGCTTGTGTAAATCGACTAGTTAATCTATTGATTCATCTGCTGGGAAATAGCGTTATACTTGCTCCTCAAAATCCTGTAGTATTGAGCGATAACTCGGAACCTCAGCCAGATGTGACATTGCTGCAACCCCGTGAAGATTTTTATGAGAACGCACATCCTCAAGCAAACGATATTTTTCTGATTATAGAAGTAGCAGATACAACAATTAAATATGACCGGGAAGTGAAAATTCCTCTCTATGCAGAAGACAAGATAATTGAGGTTTGGTTAGTGGATATTAATCAGCAATGTGTGGAAGTTTACCGAGAACCTGCAACTAATGGGTATCTGAATATTCAGAAGTTTACGCGAAGTGAAAGTTTCTCGATTCAGGCATTTCCTAATGTGAATATTACAGTAGATGAAATATTAGGGCAGTAATGCCAATTTAAGATTAATAATATTTTTCTAAATATTCCTCCTTTAATGAACAAAAAATGCACTTTCCAAGTGCAAAAATTCCCCCTCTTCGCTTGCAAAGAGAGGGAATTGAGTACAGGGAGTAAGATTTTACCTACATCCTAAAGACTCGCGAGTTTTTACACCAGTCTGAGAATTTACACCACTTGCTTGAGCGCAGAGTTTTTTCACTTGAATACCATCAAGAATAGCATTGGTGAAGTCAGCACCGGTGATGTCAACGTCACTAAAACTAGAACGCAACATCATTGCATCTGTCAAAATCGCATCACTTAAATCAGCCCCTTTGAAGTCTACTAGATAAGCTATTCCTTCACTAAAATCTGCACCATGCAAATTTGCCCCTTGCAATACCGAACCGTTAAAAACACCACCGCGTAAATCAGCGTTACTAAAATTTGCTTTTTCTAGATTGACATTGGTATACTCAACCCCTACTAAACTTTGACCAGAAAAATCCTTGCCCTTGAATTCTGCATCACCAACGGAACGGGTAATACTAGAAGAACTTGCTGCTTGTGCCGATAAGGGAAACACAAACAAAACCATAGCTAAGACAAAGCTAACTAGCAGTCGCGAAAACTTCATAATGCGCTCTTAATAAATCTCAACACTTCCACAATTAACTATTAAACCTTACTGGGGAATGAAAAGTGGTGAGGCGATCGCTTGCAGAAATAATTCAAGTTCAAAATGATGTCCTACAAATCGGCGTTGTCGTTCTGCACTTAGTCGCTCTAACAGAGATGTCATAGCCATCCCCAAATTTTAAGTACGATTACTGATAGCCTATTCTAGCGTATAATGGTTTCATTGCCATTTCTTCACTTGCTGCTTAAGTTCCTCCATGTCTAGATAATCGCTTGCAAAAGCTTTCCGCAAAATTGAGTGAGGAATAAAGCGATCGTACTTTTGAATTTCTGGTGCTTCCGCATCAGCTAATAAATCCTCAGCCGTAATTCTTTGTTCACACAACGATACAATTTCATCGTAAAGATATCTAAATTTATCTTTACCTAATTTAATCGTCAAAAAATAAGGATTAACACCACCAATACTTTTAATTTCTAAAGATTCCCGACACCAAGAATTAAGCAATCTTTCTAAAGTGCGGTAAGCAACCGTACCCATCCAGGGAAAAATGCAACATTTATTATTTTCTAAAAGCAGAATATTTTGTTTATCTAAGCCAGAATTTCGCGCCAATTCCCGAACTTTCTGCAAACGCTTCAGCGCATTTTTTTGCAAATAGCTATACTCAACATCTTCTTGCAAAACCTGCCGCATTCGTTGCAAAATTCTTGTATGGATATTTCCGCTACCACCGCGCCAGAAAATACTAGCTTTACCCTCAACTTGCTTAACCAAAATAATCTTTTTTCGGAAATCAACTTCTAAAACTTCCCAAGCTTTCCCAGCCAAAGCGAATTGATTACCGATTGGGGGAGGCATAACAATACTACCAATTTCCGTAGTTGCGTGTTTAACAACATATTCCTCATTGTCAGGAAAAACAGCATAAAATTGAAATTTACGTACCACCTTTTCCCCAGCCAAACCGAGAATTAACTTATTTTCTTCAGTAAGCTGAACGTGATTAATATCAATTAAATAGCGAAGCAATAGCCGAAAATCTTCGAGTGCTATAGCAGCAAAACTTGGTAAACTTAAAACCTGTTTAGCAAGCGCAGCAGGCGAAACTTCACCCGCAGCTGCTAAAATACTCATTGTCTGATGATATAACAAACTCAAAGGATATTTAATCGGCTTAATCGGTTCAATCCAACGTTCCTCCAAATAAAGTTGAATAATCGCAATACACTGTAAAAGTTGCCAAGGAATTTGTTCCTCTAAAGAAGCTGACGCCGATACTTTTTCCTCAGTACAAACAAACCGCATATCAGCAGCAGCACCTCTTCTACCACTGCGTCCCAAACGCTGTAAAAAACTAGCTACAGAAGGTGGCGATTCTAACTGAATAACCCTCTCCAAATGACCAATATCAACCCCCACCTCCAAAGTCAAAGTTGCAGCAGTCACAGCCGGCTTATCACCCTCACGCATCGCATTTTCAGCCGCTTGCCGCAAACTAGCAGAAATACTACCATGATGCACATGATAAATATCAGCTAATCCCTCATTAACAGCAATTTCTCGCAAAGAAGCAATAATAGATTCAGTTTGCCTTTTATTATTAGCAAAAATCAAACACTTCCGGCACTTACTAAGATTAAAAACATATTCCTCATAAACAGTTCCTTTCCTCTCCCCTCTTCCCTTGGCTTCCTTGGCGCCTTGGCGGTTCGTTTCTCTTAAAACCTCACCACCAACATAAAAATGTTCCAAAGCCAACTTAATTAGCCTTTTCCCCCCCTCAATTTCCGGAGTAATCACCAACTTATCACTTCCAGAACCCAACCATTTTTCAGCCATCGAATAATCACCAAGAGTCGCTGACAAACCAACTCTTCGGGGTTGCGTTTGCGTCAAACTTTGCAAACGTGATAACTGACAAAGAATCTGACAACCGCGTTCAGAACCCATAAAAGCGTGAACTTCATCGATTATCACAAACCGTAAATCACCAAATAAACGCATCAAATCATTATTTCTATTAATTAATAAGCTTTCTAAAGATTCCGGCGTAATTTGCAAAATACCCTTAGGATTCTTTAAAAGCTGTTTTTTTCGACTTTGGGAAACATCCCCATGCCAGTGACAAACTGGAATATCCGCTTCTTTTAGCAAATCATTAAGGCGTGCAAATTGGTCATTAATTAAAGCCTTAATCGGACCAATATATAATGCGCCGATAGTTTGCGGCGGGTTTTCATATAATAAAGTTAAAATCGGTAGAAACGCAGCTTCTGTTTTCCCCGAAGCTGTGCCGGCAGCAACTAGCAAATGAGCATCAGTGTCAAAAATAACTTTGCAAGCAGCAATTTGAACTGGTCGTAATTCACTCCAGTTGTGATGATAAATATATTCTTGGATGAAAGGTGCGAGTCTGGAAAACGTGCGATCGCTCATAGCAATTTTGGATTTTAGATTTTCGCTATCCTTAAGTCTGGTTGTCAGGTGGAGCTATAGAGACTAGCCACTAAGGGGATGAAGGTAATGCTCGGCTTCTTAAGTATAATTGCCGTCGAAAGGACCGCAACTGCATCTTAGTCAGCCAGAAGCTCCTGTTGAATTAGTTCTTCATTCGACTCAAGAGACTTAACGGGAAAAAGTCAGGCGATCGCTCTTTTGCTTTTCAACACCCCCAGCTGCTAAATGAATTTTTGTAACAAATAAGTACAATCTGCTAAACATTTCTGTCCTTGACATAAGAGGTTCAAGGCTAACCACCCGTGGGTAGTCGCGCAACAAAAAGTTGAGGTGGGAAAAACATGGCTCGAAGAATAATCCAGTTCAATATTTTACTCACTGCACTAATTGCTACGTTCTTTCCAGGGGGTCAAGTTCTGGCAGTAGAAACCTACTCCGAAAAAGATCGCATATTGGCTGACATTGCATTTCAGTATGCAGCGGTAGGAAAATCTGAGCAGGCTGTCAAGATTTTAAACCAAGTCCTGCCTTTGGCGGAAGCGAATCCCAATGAGTGCTTCAAAGCCAACCCCTTAGTGAAAGTGGCTGGAGGCTATATCCTAGCTGGACAGGAAACTAAGGGGAAGCAACTTCTAAAAGAAGCCATCCAAATTGCCCACACTCAAACGGCAACCGGCTGTAGCGGCAGCGCAACTTCTCCAGATGAGTCTCTGCTAAACCGAGCTAAGAAATACGCAGAGGCTGGGTACTACAGCTTTGGTATCGAGATCATCACAAAAGTAAACAATCCTGTGTCCACGCCTACGACGCTGGCAGAGCTTGCCGGTCATTATGCAAAAGCCGGAGAGCCTGAGCAGGCAACGAAAGTCCTGAACCAAGCGATCGCGATCGCACAAAGCAATCCTAATACCCTCTATAAAACCATGACCCTGATTGTAATTGCCGAACATCTTAGTCAAGGTGGACAAAAGGAACAAGTGCCGAAAGTGTTAGAGCGTGCGCTTGAGAGCGCGTATGCTATCGACGAAGCAAAATCTCGTGAAAATACCGCAATGAAAGTTAACCAGATGCTAAGGATTGCTAAACAATTTGCAGAAGTCGGACAAGAACGTCGAGCGATCGAGATTTTAGATCAAGCTTTGCCAAAGATACGAACGTTTGCAGACAAACGCTTTCCCATTGAGAAACCCAGCCAACTGGTTGAAACAGCGGTTCAGTATGCAGCATTGAAGCAGAAAAATAAGGCAGTCGAGACGCTAGCCGAAGCTCGAACAGCGGCACAGGCAATTAACGGTGATGGATTAGCTAAGGTAGCTGAAGGTTACGCAGAAATAGGAGACTTTGAGCAGGCACAGCAAATTGCCCGCTCCATCAAAAATGTCAATGAGAGGTCGCGCGCGTTCAGTGGAATTGCGATCGCTTATGCTAAAGCCGGATACCCTGACCAAGCGGTTAAACTGGCAAAATCGATTGGAAACCCAGACTTCACCTTTCGAGGGATTGTGAGGCACTATCTACAGATTGGACAGAACGATCAAGCGTTTGGGATCGTCCAACAGTGGAATCTTAAGAACATGCTGTCGGAGGTGGCATTCGCTTACCTTGAGGCAGGGCAACCTGACAAAGCGCTGCAAATCGCTAAGTCCATCGAACCCCACCCTGATGCTGAACAACATAAGGACTGGAGATTCCCCTCTATCGCCCGTGGGTTTGCAAAACAGGGGCAATTTGACCAAGCGCTTGAGGTTGCTCAATCGATTACAGACAAGGGTTACAAAGCTCAAGCCTTGATAGCGATCGCAGAACAATATGTGCTTAGAGAACGAGAGAACAAAAAACTTATTGAAAAAATCCTTTCTGTGCTTACTAATAGCTTAAATTCTCTATTCGGATCCTCAAATAAAAACAAAGCCTCTGAAATTCTAGATCAAGCGCTTCAAGTTGCTCAGTCAATGACACCAGAACGTTGATCGCGGGATAGGGGAACGCGGATTTTTACACTCAGGGCATGGCTTTTAAGGCTGAAGTCCATACTATAAAATGCGTGTTTATGCCCATCTATTTACAATGCTTCCTCTACCTAAGAGTGCGGTTCGTCGATCACAAACTAAATTCTGCTGCATCGTCATCATCAACATCTGTATTTTTACCCACAGCAGTTAACTTAAAATCCGAACCATGAATCAATTTACTAAAATAAATTTCGGGATTTTGGTACAGGATATTCAACACACTAATAAAATCCCGGACAATTTCGCCCGGAGTCAACAATGCTTCTGCACCCAAACGATTGACAATTTCGTTTATAAAGTCCTTCAATTCGCGATTTGTTAAAGCCTTATCATAACCAAAATTAAGAGCATGAATCTCTATCAAACCTTGCAAAAGCATTAATATTTCATCTTCCGTCAACGGATTTAGCCGCATCACCGGTCCCAAATATTCTTGAACACCAGCTTGAACAAAACGGCTTTCTTTAGTGCGTCTTCGCCAAGCTGGGTCAGCAAAAAGTCCGCGATTTGGGTCTTCTAAAAATTTTGTAGTTCCACCGACAACAATACCAAGATGTTCTGCTTTGCATTGCATGGTGTCGTTAAACATTGCTAAAAGTCTGTTATAGTTCTTTTCGCGAGTAACTGTAGTGGATATTTGGTATATATGCACAACTTCATCAAGCAAAACTAAAAGTCCTTTATAGCCAATCTCCGCCACAAATTTAGCGATTAACTTGATATAGTCATACCAACTATCATCATCAATAATTACGCGCACTCCCAAAGCAGCTTTTGCCTCAGTTTTGGTGTTAAATTCGCCTCGCAACCACCGCAATGCAGCATTTTTCAAATCATCATCATCAAGCCTGTAACCGCGCCAATAAGCAACAATGACGCTACCAAAATCAAAGCCGTGAACTAAGTCTTCAATATACTGAACTACTTCTCTAATTTTCGTTTCAACTTTATCATCAAAACCTTCATCATTAGGACGCATTCCGCTATCTTTAGCTACTTCTTGTTGAATTTTATTAATCCAACCTTCTAAAATTGAGACTAAAGCACCACCATCCGGACGAGTTTTTGTTGCCAGACGGCTCATTAATTCTCGATAAGTTGCCAAACCTTCGTTGTTTGTTCCTGCAAGTCTACGTTCGGAAGATAAATCAGCATCAGCTACTACAAAATTTTGCTCCATAGCACGGTTGCGAATCATTTGTAGGATGAAACTTTTGCCGGAACCGTAGTTACCAATTATGAAGCGAAATGCGGCTACACCTTCTCCAATATCGTCGAGATTTTGTAATAGGCTTTTTAATTCTTTTTCTCGACCTACTGCTATATGTTCCAGTCCAAATCTTGGTACTACTCCGGCACTCAAAGAGTTGATTAAAGCAGTAGATATTTTTTTGGAGATTTTAAGTTTTGCCATGTACTTCACCTCATTTTATTTTCTAGCGGTTCTCAGCCGATTCAAGTACATATATTTGTTTATGTGTAGTTCATTAATTTTTTGATGTATCGCACCCAATTTTAAACCGCTATAAACGTCAAAACTAAAATTGTACGATGGCAAGAATAACTTAATTTGATGGAGCTTGTCTAGTCGTTAATTCATACATTGCAATCAGTTTTTTCACGTTTGTTATATGCTCTTGATAAATTTCTGGAGTTTCCAAGTTTGGGTCAATTATTAATTCTTCAATTGTATCATTAGCACGTTCATTTATAGAATCAATTAACAAATTTGGCATAGTAATATTTGTTTCGGCAATCTGTTTAATAGCAGCTTTGGGATTTTCTTGCTCTAGTATGGCTTTTAATACTTGTATTTCATAAGCTGGTAGCTGTTCTAATAATTTAGCCCATTCTTGGGGTAAATCAGATGTATTTTCAGATATTGTTTCTAAATCTATTAAGTCAGAAAAAGGAAATAAATCTACATCTTCTTCATGCTCCTTTTCTGCGAACGGTTGCTGATTGTATGTTTCGGATTGTTGAAGTAATTCCCAAACTTGACTTTGTAACAAATCGCGTTCTTGCTGCAATAATGAAATTTGCTCTTGTAAGTGATTTAATTCAATTTTTTGTTCTGTTATTTGGGTTTGTAATAAATTGAGGCTAGCTTCTGTATTTTCTCTTTCAGATTTTTTATTTAAAATTAATTCATTGTGCTGAGTTACCTGATTTTCGAGTTCTTGCAGTTCAACTCGCAGTTCGTAAAGTCTTTCTTCTAGTTGAGGTTTGAGTCTGTCTAGCAAAGTTAAATTGCTTTCAGCGTCTTGCTTTTCTTGTTGGAGTTCGCTAATTTGAGTTTGCAGTTTAGTTATTTCCGCTCGCGATACGTTGGAATTTAATTCTAGACGGCGTTTTTCTGCTGTGAGAGCCGAAAATGAATTATTTAGCTCGGCTTTACTTTTGTCCAGCTTAGTAAGCTCTGTTTGTAGTAAGTTTATTTCTACTTCTAACTGTTTTTTCTGTCCGACAAAACTGCCTAATTCTCGATTGAAACTGTCTCTTTGGTTGCGGCGTTCTGATACTTGATTTTGCAGTTGATTTGACTCTGTATATAATAAGGCGCGATGCTCTTCAATTTGGTTGATTTCTCTGACAAGACGAGACTTCAAGCCCTCAAGCTCTTTTATTCGCTTGTAGAGAGAACCCAAAACGAGCATTTCATGATTTCTGCGGATGTTATCGACAAATAATGCTGCTGCATAACTAGCTATTACAGTAATTGCACCTGTGAGAAAGGCTTTACTAAAATCCCAAGTTGGGACGAGGCTTAGACCAAAACTCACACTGAAGGCAACTATACCTAAAAGCAAAAATCGATTATTTCCCATTGCTGATTGCATATTGCTTGTTTTTAGTTTAGTCAATTTTTCAGAAGAGATATTTCTGGGGAAGGGGGAAGGGGAAATTTTAATGCGTCCTACTGTACGCAGTTTGTGTAAGCTACTTATGTTTGGTCGTTTGAAGCCGAAAGTGCCAAATCTGCTTTCAAAAAATCAACAAACTGTCGTGCTGTTCTTCCAGATCGACCGTTGTGACGAGTTGCCCATTGCAAAGCTTGATATTCTAAATCTTCTGAGTCAATGTTAATTGCTGCTTGTGTGGCTAAATGTCGGACAATGTTTAAATAAGTTTTCTGATCGGCAGGCTCGAAGGTTAAAGTTAGACCAAAGCGATCGCTAAACGAAAGCTTCTCCTGCATCGTATCCCAAGCATGGATTTCATCATTATCTTTAGGTGCAGGTCTATCAGCAAAAAACTCGCGAATTAAGTGCCGACGATTAGAAGTAGCATACACGACTACGTTTTGCGATCGCGCAGTTAAATTCCCCTCTAATACTACTTTCAGCGCTTTAAAAGCGTCGTCATCTTCCTCAAACGAAAGGTCATCGACAAAAATAATAAATTTATGTGGCACAGAGCGCAACTGTTCCACAATTTGTGGTAGGTGTTTCAAATCTGATTTTGCTACTTCCAGCAAGCGCAGGTGATGCTTGCTGTACTCATTCAACAAAGCTTTCACCAAAGAGGATTTCCCCGAACCGCGACTACCGTAAAGTAATACGTGCAGCGCTACCTCTCCTGCTAGCAAAAATTCTGTATTTTTTAATAAAGCGTCTCGCTGAGACTCATAACCCACTAATTCGCTTAACTTTACCGGATCGGCATATTTGATGCCAATAAATTGTCCGTCGCAATAGCGCAATGCACTATATTCTGCAAATAAACCCGTACCAAATTGCCGATAATAAGCAGCTACATCTTCTACTGCATCAGCCCAATCTTCCATGTGGTGCAGTTTCTCTATTAGCAGTGATTCGTTCGTTTCTTCCAAAAGAGTAAGTTCCTCGTCATACCACACTACTGGTGAAACAGCTAGATCAGCCACAGCTTGTACCCATTCGCTCAAAAACGCGCTACTACATTCATAAAGACTTTGCAACGCTTGTAAATCATGCTGAGTCGCTGCAATTAAAGCTGAAGGCAAATTCTCAAATTCTCGCTGCCCTGCAAGCTGAGAAAATGGATTCTCATCTCTGAGAATTTGCGTAATTAAATAGTCCTCCCAGTTTTGATTTCTAGCAGCCAAGCACTTAAAGTAATTGCCGTAAGCTTGAAGACAACTGCGTGCATCAGCTTCGGCATATCGTATACTTTGCAACAAATCCATAAAGGCTCTACTGACTTCGCCTTGGAGGACGGATTGGTAGATTAATAGAGATGCTGCTTGACGCTGGAGGAACTGAACCTTTGTCTGGAACGAATTACTTGCCGTGGACATTGCTTAATTATCCATCAGTTAACAGGTTTCGGTAGCTAAACAGCTATGGTAAATTGTCTGCCGAGGTTTGCAGCACACATCAAAATCTACATAGGTTTTAACAATGAATTTAGGTATTATCGCCTCTCTTGGCTACGGCTTTTTAGCGATTGTCGGTGGCATCATTGGTTACATTCTCTCTACTAGCAATGTTTCGCTTCTCAGTGGCTGCATTAGTGGTGTATTATTACTTTTTGCCGCTTACCTCCAATTTCAAGGTATAATCTGGGGTTTGATTTTAGCAGCTTTAGTCACTGCTGTTTTAGTAGTTGTGTTTGCATTGCGACTGGCTAAAACACGCAAGTTTATGCCGGCGGGATTGATGCTGTTTTTCGGTGTGCTGACCTTGGCGGTGATGGTGAATCAACTTATGGCATCAATAATAAGCCAGTAGCTGATGCCTACTATTTTTTTCACCTCCATGATTCTTTTTAGTTAGTATACCTTTATTAGTACATTTATATTACCGTAGAAGGGTAAAGGGTAAAGGTAAAGAAAATGAAGGGTGCATATTTCAATTTTCCCCTTTCCCCTTTCCCCTTTTCCCTTTCCCCTTTTCCCTTTGCCCTGTAGCTAGATACGTAAGTACTTCAAGATTGCCGATTGTAAATTTAAATTGATTAGATTTATATTGGCTCTGCTGTATATAACACAATTAAAACTTATCACTTGATTTATGTAACGGAAATATCTTATTGTAAATGAATATAAATGGCGGCATAATATCAATCTACATTTACCATGACTCAGTTTTGTTTGCTTGTGATTCAGTTCATGAGCAAATGTTTGTTTTTTTGGGAATTAGTTAAAAACCGTAGCTCAATCGTTATTCTGGGATGATGGAAAAAATGTGGCTTAAAAAAATCATTTTCAAAAAAAGAGGAAAACGAAGCGATCGCATATCTTTGACAACCGGCATGAATGACCCGCCCTATCTAAGTTAGAGCGATTTTGTTGCTGAGGGGGTGAACATCTGAAGATAATAATAATATTGCGAAATCATCTCATAAACAGTTGATTTCGCACTTGCTTTTATTGCAAAGTGAAAAATTAATGCGTGAATTTTTATTAAGCGCCCAGAAAGCCGGAAAGTGAACAACAGCAAAAAGCTTAACCACAAAATTAAATATCAATTCGAGTAAAAATGCTTAGTCAGCTAAAGAATTTACTTTAAAGGAATAGTAAAAACAGAATTGCCATTTTGGCAGGTTTTTCTTTTGGGGATCGGATATTAGTAGATTGTAATCATCGTAATTAATATTCCCAGTGTTATTGCTGTCTACCACGAGCTATAAAAGTTAAGCCAATCTGGATTTAAGTGATTTACGCTCTTCAATTTTACGAATTAGGAAATAATACATGGTAGTTTCACTGTCTTCTCATAACGTTATCCAGTATCTGCGTTCCTCAGATCTGTGTAGCTCAGAAGATGGCACATCCTCTAATTCTGAGTTACCTGAAAGTAAGAAAAATTTAAATTTACTGGTTACTCTGGCAGATAATCGCAAACTGCTGGTTAAACAAAAACGTAGCATTGACCTTTGGGATGGAAAAGAGCAATTTTTCAATGAGTGGCTGTTTGACCAATTGCTTGAGAAATTTCCAGTCATTGGTAACATCGGAGCGATCGCATCATCAGTGGTGCATTTCGACGAAGAAAACTCGATCCTGATTCGCAACTACTTAAGTGAGTATCAGGAACTAGGGAATTATTATCAACAAAACGATATTTTCCCCCAAGCAATCGCCACTACCATTGGTGACACCTTAGGAGCGCTGCATCGTGCTACATTCAACCGTCGCGAGTATCGCGATTTTATGGCAACAGCTCCCGCAGGACAGTTTCGCTATCACTTCAACAATCCAGCACAAGGAATCGAGTCAATTGCACCTGAGATTTTTGGCATGGTTCCCACTCCTGCGCTGAAATTTTATGCACTCTATCAGAAATACGACAATTTAGAATCAGCAATTGGAGACTTAGCAAACGATTGGCAACCTTGCTGCTTGACTCATAACGACCTGAAATTAGACAACATTTTGATACATTCCAGGTGGGAACATTTAGATAATGCGATCGTCCGGCTGATTGACTGGGAAGCATGTGCCTGGGGAGATCCAGCCTTTGATTTAGGTACTTTACTAGCAAGCTATTTAAAAATTTGGTTAGACAGCCTGGTGGTAGATCCCACCATCGAATTAGAAGAATCTTTGCAATTAGCGGTGACACCATTAGAGACTCTTCAACCTTCAATGCTTGCCCTGATTCAAGCTTATCTCAAAGCCTTCCCCAACATTTTAGAGTACCGTAATGATTTTCTCTTGCGTGTTATTCAGTTTGCGGGTTTAGCACTGATGCATCAAATTGAGGCAACGATTAAGTACGATAAATACTTTGATAATATCAGCATTTCAATGCTTCAAGTCGCCAAAAATTTACTCACCATGCCACAGCTTGCTATGCTAACCGTTTTCGGTATTTCTGAATCGGAAATACTCAAACCCGTTGCCAAATTAGAAAAGTTGCCTCAACCAGAAAGCAAGCAGAATTTACTTCGTCTTTATTACCCAAAAACTCGTCTGCGTGGATGTTAAATTTGTAGTGAGCGGTTTACCGCTCATCTCTTAAAGCGCTCTTTGCGCTTACTACATTTTAAGCAGAATTTGCTTCGTCTTTATTACCCAAAAACTCGTCTTTTGTGGATGTTAAGTTCGTAGTGAGCGGTTTACCGCTCATCTCTTAAAGCGCTCTTTGCGCTTACTACATTTGAAAATGCTATATACTCCTACCAATCAACTACTAGATTCTCTGTTTGACATTGCCAGCAATATTCAGATTGAGTCTAACTTTTGCATTATTCATCCGAATTATCAACCGTTTGCCTTGCCAAAAAAAGTGGCAGACAGATTTCAACAAAATCTGCCAGCATTGCAGCGTAAATATCTCACTCTGCTTCTGCGAAATTTTATTTACGGAATTTATTACAATGGCTCTTTGCAAAACATTTTGGCACTAAATGCCAAACCAGCTAATTTATTACCACATCAAACTTTAGAAAACAATTATATTTTCGGTACTGATTGGGAATTTTACGAACGATTAGATGCTAGCAATCACGGCGTAGGTTATTTTGATTTCGGTTGGCAAGTTTTGCGGCAAGAGCCTGATGGTACTCTGGTAGTAATTAAAGACGGTTTGACATTGCATGTTGAGTATAACTCGCCTATGCAACCAAGTATGGAATCTGCCAAAGTTGGTAAGTTGGTGGGAATTTGGATGCCAAAAAATCGACTGCAAAATAATTATTATTTAGCGGTTAGCAATAATCCAGACGTTGATTTGGATATGGGGCGAATTTATTTTAATGTAACTCCTGATGGAGCGATCGCTCTCATGGATAGTCTCACCCGACAATTAAACGCGGCTGAGATTTTCTTTAACTTTCAAGTTCTCTACAACCCTTGTGCGTATGGACGCTACGACTCTGGGGTGCTGTATTTTCAACGCAACGACTATCCAGCAGTGCGGAAAGTACTTCAAGCTGTTTATTCAGAGCATAAATCTTATTTTCAGCCAGAAATACCTTTATTTACCAAGTTTTTAGCCCCTGGCTTGAGTTTAGCTGAAGAACCAAGTCAAAAATTTGCCGCACAAGAGAGTTTTGGCATGAATCGTTGTCAAATTGTCGCTTCTTCTTTGTTGTCAGTTTGGCAAAAAGGTGATAATAGTACTGAGGAGAGAATGAAAGCGATCGCTCAACACTTTACACAGCTAAATATAGATTTGCAGCGTCCCTACCTAAATCCTCACTCTGAAGATATTTATTACCCATTAAATTGAAACATGAAATTATAGTAGGGTGCGTTACACTCTGTTAACGCACCTTACAAATTGTTCTACTAAGTCCTAATTAAATTATAGTAGGGTGCGTTACACTCTGTTAACGCACCCTAAAGATTGTTCTAGTTGCAGTAAAATCATTTTTGGTAGCAGGTTATAAGCCTGCTATTTTTTTCGCTAATTATAAAATATGCCGTTTACTTATAACCGCACCGTTCGATTTTCAGATACTGATGCTGCTGGGCTAGTTTACTTTGCCAATGTTTTGTCTATTTGTCATGAAGCTTATGAAGCATCTTTAGAAGCATCAAGTATTAATATGAAAGATTTTTTTAGCAATACATCTGTGGCTTTTCCGATTGTTCACGCTGATGTAGATTTTTTTCGCCCGATGTTTTGTGGGGATAAGTTAGCTATTAGCTTGATTCCGCAAAAAGTCGGTGTTGATAAGTTTGAAATTGCTTACGAAGTTGTAGTTGATAATGTAATGGTTGCTAAGGCAGTTACTCGGCACGTTTGTATTGAGGTAAGTAGTAGAAGTAAAAGGGAGTTATCGGGTGAGCTGATGCGATGGTTGGAAACGAACCGCAGAGACGCTGAGAGCGCAGAGAGAAGAAGGTCTAGAGAGGCTATGTGATTCCTGTTAATAACGAACCGCCTTGGCGCTAGCCTCTCCCTTCGGGAGAAGGGCGCCAAGGACGCCAAGGTAAGAGGATAGAGAGATTATTTGGGGGAGGTTTGGAGTCGGTTTGTTACTATTTGTTGTAGCTGTTGGTGGTTGATTTTGCCTTGAGTGTTACGCGGTAATGTTGGGACGGAAATCCAGTGTTTGGGAATTTTAAATTTGCAAAGTTTATCTTTGAGTATGTTTTGGATTTCTAAGCTAGATATGTTTGCTTTTTTGGGTATATAAATGGCTGTTATCGCTTGTCCCCATTGTTTATCTGGGATGCCAATTACACAAACATCGTTTACCATTTTAGTTGCTCTAATTGCTGATTCAATTTCGATTGGGTAGACGTTTTCACCGCCGGTAATGATTTTATTACTGCTACGTCCAACAATATTTAAATGACCATCGTTATCTAAGAAACCTAAATCATCAACTTGTAAGTAATCCTGATTTTTCCATATTTCTGGATAGTAACCAAGGGCTAAAGATTGAGATGTTATAATAATATTTCCTTTTTGATTTGAATTCAAAACCTCGCCTTGTTCATTACAAATTGTTATTTTGGCATGGGGGAGGATTTGACCGCTGCTAATTTTACCGTTAAGGAAATCGTCAGGTTTGACTGTGGCAATTTGGGAAGCGGTTTCTGTCATCCCGTAAGTTGGTGCTAATCGAATGCGGTAAAATCTCGCTTTTTCTAAAAGTTCATTCCAAGCTGGCGCACCTCCTAAAAGTACAGTTTTAAATTGGGATAGCCACGTTGTGAAATCTGGATTTTGTAGAAGACGTTGTAATTGTGTTGGTACTAAAGATATAAAAAATTCAGATGATTCAATATGATATATTTGATTTGATTCTACTTCTTTAAAGGGGAAAATAGCGAGTTTGCCACCAGTGGTAAAGGAACGCATAAATTGCATTAAACCGCTGACGTGATATAGTGGTAATACACAAAAGGAATTAACTTTATTTAGCTGAAAATATTCGGTAAATCCTTTCACAGATGCCATGAGGGTGTCCCAAGTGTGGATGGCAAATTTAATCTTTCCCGATGAACCACCTGTGGGAATCATAATTGTATTGGGAATGGGGCATAGGTAATGGTGAGTCCAGCCCCCGTCTTGGCGGTTTCCGTCACGATGGGGGACTGGCGAACCCGAAGGGGGCATAGGTAATGGGGCATAAAGAATTCTATTCCATCCTCCCGAATCTTCATCTCCTAAAATGAGGTTTGGTTGTACTAAGTTAAATACTTCTTGCCATTCTTGTTTTCCCCAGTCGGGGTTACAAAGAAAAACTGGACAATTAGCTGCACATGCGGCAAGAAAGCCTGCTAAAAAACGCACGGGTTCGCGTTCAGCTAAAAGGATTTTTTGTGGTGTTTTGTATGCTAATAATTCTAAATAAAAGTTTTCAAATAATTGTTGAAAATGAAAGCGATCGCTACCAATGACCCAATCATCATTTTGACGTTTGATATAATCTAAAATTTCCATAGATTTTCAAGCCAATTATCCTTCTCTTGCTCAAAAAAATGGTTAACACCAAATCCAACTGCGCGATTATATTGAGATAATTCCGCAGCTAACTTAAGTGCAGCTTGTCTGCCAATTTCAGTTTCAAATACCGATGAAAATACAGCATCAATTTTATGTTTTTGGCAAAACTGACGCAGACGAGATGGTGAACCGACTATCCCAGGTTTAATTACAAAAATGTCTCGCCAACCTTGTTGGAAGCTGCATTCAAGTTGTTTGAGTGTGGCGACAGATTCATCTAAAGCTATCTTTGTTTCATAGCAATAAGACAATTCCAACATTCTTTGAAGTTGATCTACTCTTAGCGGTTGTTCGATAAATTCAATTTCTACTCTTATTCGATTATTGATGTGAATATTATCGCAAGTCCACAGCCATAAATTTGCATCTTCATAACTGAGTCCCCCGTTTGCATCTAATCGCAGTTTTGCTGAGGGTGGTAAAGCTTGAGTGAGTAACTCAAAAATTTTCAGTTCATAGGCGATCGCATACACTCCAATTTTCCACTTAAACGTGCGATATCCCTGTTCCCATAACTTCTGCCATTGTTCCAAAGCAGCCTCTCCAGCTGGTAATAAAGCACTGTAGGTGAGGGAGTGGGGAGGGGGAGACAAGGAGAGGGGGGGAGAGGGGTAAGATATTCCTCCTTGTCCCCCTTGTCCCCCTTGTCCCCCTTGTCCCCCTTGTCCCCCCTGTCCCCCCTGTCTCCCACTCCCTACTCCCCACTCCCCATTCCCCCCTCCCCAAAGCGCTGACTCAAAGCCAAATTGACAAGCGGGTAATTCATCTGGGATAGAGAAAATCGTTTCCTCAGTAATTTCCGTGGGTAGCTGGCGACAAAATGATAAAGCTTGTTCTATGGTTTCCGAACCAAACCAGCTAATAGGCGCAATTTCTCCCCAACCAATATTTGTTTCATCGCTGAGGCAAAGAATAATACCGTCGCGGATATCCCAAGTACCGTGACTCGTAGCCAGGGGACGCACAAATCTCCGTCGATAAGGACGAAACTCAAATCGATAGCGCATCAATTGCAAGTTGGTTGTTAATGGGCAATGGGCAATGGGCAATGGGCAAGAAAGAGGGGAAAAGGGAAAAGGGGAAAGGGGAAAGGGGAAAGGGTCAGAAAAATATCCCAGGAGTGATTTAAATAACTCTTTATTTCTACGCCTTTTACCTTTTCCCTTTACCCTTTCCCCCTCTTTAAAATCCCCATGCCCCATGCCCCACTATCCACCATCCACTATCCACTAACCTCCTGACAGCATAAAACCCAAACCGAACAGCAAGCAACTCCAAAAATGCACGGCAACAGCGATGAATTTACAGTTGCTGACTTTTTCTGGCTGGTTATGATTTTGCAAAACGTGGTTGCATAGTTTGAAGGCAAAGGGTAAACTCACCCAACTCAGCAATGTCCATACGGGGAATATCCCCAATAGTACAAACAGCAAGTTGAGGGGATAAATACTTGCCGTGAACCAGGTTAAAACCTTCGCACCTCTAGCGGTACCGAGACGGACGATAGGCGATCGCTTGCCGGCAGCTATGTCATCCTTAACTTGGTGAAAGTGCGAACAAAATAAAATTAAACTCGTGGCAATCCCCACGAACACCGAAGCTGCTAAACTTGTCATGTTCCAGCTTTGGGTTTGACTGTAGTATGCTGCCGTCACTGCTAATGGACCAAAGGCGAAAAAGCAAAGAATTTCCCCTAAGCCCTGGTATCCTAAACGAAAGGGAGGTCCTTGGTACATGTAGCCCAAGGCACAGCACAACAAAATTATCCCAATCACAGTTAGGTCTTGCTGCCACCAAGCTATTGCTAGTATCCCCAGTAAACCTAATCCCAAACAAGAATTTCCCAACCCAAATATTAATGCTTTATTGGCAGTTAAATTTACCAAAGAATGATGTTTATTTTTATCAATCCCCGTCTCGGAATCAAAAACATCATTACTGAGATTTTCCCACGCCAAAATTAAAATTGCAGATGCTAAAAAAGTAGAAAAAACTGCTCCATGAAAAATCCTGGTTTCCGCAAAAGCTACAGCAGTTCCTACCCAGATAGGCATAATAGCAACGCTGTACATTGGCGGTTTAATTGCCGCCATCCATAACTTTTTGTTGGGATATGAAATCAGTGTAGTCATCTTGTGTCAGCAATTATGGTTTCGATCTTATACCAGAACAAAAATCAGATGTGCAACGATCGCCATTTTTTCTGTGGCTGATTCGCCTTAAACTAGTCATGACCTAAAAGGGTATTGCAACACCGTGATTTGCACCTAGTCACTACGCTGGTTAAACAGCGGCTGAATATGTTACCTGTAAAAATACGACCACGAATTATTGCACTTTAGGAAGATAACTTCAAAAAAGTTTACTTAATTTAGATCCATGACAGTTTCACCATGTCGCGCCAACTTCTTTGTATATAATAAAGAGCTATACGAATTTCTGTTAGCGGTTCAGGAGAATTGCCGTCAAAATCATTGTCGGCAGATTGTCAGTATTTCGGTGGAGATTGACTATGTTGATCCTTTGATAGTACTTGAACAACTTAATCAAGCAAATGAAATAAATTTTTACTTTGAGAACAGAGGCAAAAAAGAAGCGATCGCTGCCATTGATGCTGTCGCCAAATTAGAAATTGCTGACAAAGAGCGTTTTATTATAGCTGAAAATTTTATCAAAGATTGTCTCAAAAATATAATTAATTTCGGTAGTACAAATTTACCTTTTTCTCGCGCTCACTTTTTTTGTTGCTTCAGTTTTTTTGAGAAAAATGCCCAACTTGATTATCCATTTCCTGCGGCTACCATTTTTTTACCCCGTTGGCAAGTAGCTGTGAAAAATGAACGCTGTATATTAGTTGCAAATACAATCATTAACAAGAGCGTAAATATTCACAAATTATTACATAACCTTTGTGAACAAGTAGAGAAAATTCAATCTTTAGAAGCAAATACGATAAATATTGATTATTCTCGACGTAAATACAGTAAAAAAACTCTACCCAACCCGGAGAAATTTAAACTTTCAGTTTTATCTGCTTTGTCAAAAATCCGCGCTAATCACTTGAGCAAAGTTGTTTTAGCAGATGTGTTAGATGTAAAATCAAGTCATGAATTTAATTTAGTTCAATCTTTAAACAATCTTCGACAATTACATCCTAATTGTTATGTATTTTCTACAAGTAATGGTAAGGGACAAAACTTTATTGGGGCAAGTCCAGAACGGTTAATTAGCATTCACAAAAAACAGTTAATTACTGATGCTTTGGCAGGTTCTGCACCCAGAGGAAAAACACCAACCGAAGATGCAGCAAACGCCGATCGCCTGCTAAATAGTGAAAAAGAAAGGCACGAACATTCGTTAGTAATTGATTTTATCACTCAACGGCTATCTGAGCTAGGTTTGTTACCGCAAATGTTATCACCGCGTCTGCGACAATTATCTAACATTCAGCATTTATGGACACCAATCAGCGCTATAGTTCCCGCTAACGTACACCCGTTAAAAATAGTCGCTCAATTGCATCCTACACCAGCCGTTGCCGGTGCAGCCAGAGATATTGCCTGTGCAGAAATTCTTCGTCACGAAAGCTTTGAGAGAGGTTTATATGCGGCGCCCTTGGGTTGGGTAGATTCTGACGGAAACTGTGAGTTTATTGTCGGAATTCGTTCGGCATTGATTGATGGCGATCGCGCTAGACTTTACGCAGGTGCAGGTATCGTCGCAGGTTCCGATCCCGACAAAGAACTAGCAGAAATTCAACTTAAACTTCAAGCGTTATTAAAAGCATTAGTATAATTTAGTAGGGTGCGTTAACGAAGTAACGCACCCTACATTTAAACTAATTATTTCAAATCTCTATGAGTAAAAGACTTAGCATTATTCCCAGTGTAAGTACTTACAACCTGACCATCGCCAATCATTTGATACTTGTATGTTACCAAACCTTCTAAACCGACAGGACCGCGTGGCGGCATTTGTTGAGTACTAATTCCTACTTCTGCACCGAAACCGTAGCGGAAACCATCAGCAAAGCGGGTAGAACAGTTGTGGTAGACTCCAGCTGCATTCACCAGCGCTAAGAAAGTTTCAGATGCTTCAACATCTTCAGTGACGATCGCTTCCGTATGACGAGAACCATAATCATTAATATGTGCGATCGCCTCTTCTAAAGAATCCACAATCTTAATTGACAAAATCAAATCGCTGTATTCAGTTTCCCAGTCTTCTTCTGTTGCAGCTACAATATTAGGCAAAATTTCGCGGCTGCGTTTCTCTCCTCTTAATTCCACATTAGCTTTTTGCAAAGCATCAGCTACTTTTGGTAAAAATGTTGCAGCAATTGAAGAGTGAACTAACAAAGTTTCAATCGCATTGCAAGCAGCCGGGTATTGAGTTTTAGAATCAATTGTAATCGTTACAGCTTTGGCAATATCAGCGGCTTTATCTACATAAAGATGACAAATTCCATCAGCGTGACCTAATACAGGAATGCGGGTATTTTCCTGCACAAATCGGACAAAAGAATTAGAACCTCTAGGAATAATTAAATCTACATATTTATCTAACTTCAAAAGTTCTAAAGTTTCTTCTCTTGTTGTCAACAACTGCACCGCATCGGGGTTAACAGCAGTTTGAGATAAACCTTGTTTAATTGCTTTGACTATCGCTTCGCAAGAACGAATCGCTTCTTTTCCACCTTTGAGAATAACACCATTGCCCGACTTAATAGCTAAAGAAGCAATTTGAATTGCCGCTTCCGGACGTGCTTCAAAAATAACGCCCAAAACGCCTAAAGGACAAGTAATTCGCTTGAGAATTAAGTTAGTATCAATTTCGCGGTGAATCTGCACTGCACCGACTGGATCAAGTAGTTTACCGACATCTCGGACTCCAGCGATCGCATCTCTTAACTTATGTTCATCTAACTGCAAGCGCTTGTAAAGCGGTTTGGCAATTTTTTCCGCCGCCGCTTCACAATCTGTAATATTCGCTTGTAAAATTTCATCTTTCGCCGATTCTAAAGCGATAGCGATCGCGTCAATCGCTTGATTTTTCACTTCACTAGAGAGAACTGCCAATTTACTCGCAGCAAGTCGGGTTTTTTGAGCAATGGAAATCAGATCGCAGGAAGCATCTTGAGAAATAATCATGTGCATACAGCAGTTTCACTTTTATTAGACTACACCAATCCGTAGAGACGTTCCGCCGGAACGTCTCTACAATCGTCAGCGAAATTTATGAGGTTTGCCGCTAAAAATAAATCTGACATAACTATGATTTTTCCTTACTATCAAAGCGTTTCGCAATTATTGATTTCTAAATTAATCCTATAATTGCATAATTTGACTTGACTTATCCTATTAAGAATATAGAGCAAGGTTTTGGTATGAGCCGTCGTTCGCTTGTACCTGATACGCTTTTCAAACTTTCGATTTTCCGGAAACATTCACTTTCTTTGGAGAAAATATAATGCAATCTACCGATGATGTCTCTGCTAAACTCGACAAACCTGTACTGAAAGAAGGTTCTACAGGTGATGCAGTCGAAGAACTGCAAGAACTTCTCAAAAAATACAATACTTACACGGGTGCGATTGATGGTGCATTTGGTCCTCTGACCAAAAAAGGTGTCATAGCCTTTCAACATCGCGTATTTCTCAAAGAAGATGGTATTGTAGCCGATAATACTTGGCGGGCATTGTTTAAAGGTGCGCCAGTCGATATGCCAATTTTGAAGAAAGGCAGCAAAGGCGACTTAGTGGAAACCGTTCAGAATATTCTCAAGTCTAGCAAAGATTATAACGGTGCTATTGACGGTGAATTTGGTTCTAAGCTAGAACGTGCAGTGAAAAAGCTGCAAGAACGTACTGAGTTGCCTCATGATGGCATTGTCGAAGACCGCACTTGGTTCGAGTTAAGCAAAATTCCCCACTAATAAGGGCAGGGGGGCAGGGGGGCAGGGGGCAGGGGGACAATTCTTTCTCCCCATCCCCCCCTCCCCCTCTCTCCCCCTCTCCCCTTCTCCCCCTCCCTTGCTTGCGCGATTCACTGAGAAAAATTAAAGAAACTTTATAGAAGTAGTGAAAACACATATTAATATATGTATCGAAAAACTTTTCCGTAATTGCGGTGGCGATCGCTGTATCTATTGAGTATTGATAGATAAATACCACTCCTCCCAAAGGGAGATATTATGTCACTGCAATCTGGATTAGATGCCTTTAAACAAGGACGTTATCAAGAAGCTATCGAGTTACTAGAAGAATTCAGTCGAAATAATTTTGATGAAACTTCTCTCGGCTATTTAAACGCGCAGATGTGGCTGCTGAAAGCGTATCAAGCCACAGGAAAAATTGAAAAAGCTTGCGAACTGTGTCAGCGGTTAATTAACAGCGATAATTCAGAGGTACGCACCTGGGCAGAAAAAGTTTACCCTACTTTACATCAACCTGCAAAAACGCCATCTCGCAAAATTGAAAAAAGCGATGCCGAGTACGGCACGCTTCGCGAACGCGCTGCGACAGCTGGTGTTAAGTTAGCCATGAAGGGTGTTGGTGGTAGTTTAGCACTAGCATCTGGTGTCACCCTCACCTTGCTGTTTGGCATGGTGTTCGTTTTAGGTTTAGCCCTGGTATTTATTGTCAATAGCGATGCACCGATAAATGGATTAGCGATCGCTTTAGCTATCACTCTTATTTTCAACCTCGCTGCCTTCTTTCTGTCTCCCTTTTTGATGGACTTAACCCAAAGTTGGCTCTACCATACTCGTTGGGTAGACATAACAGAAGTTGAAAATCTCAGTCCAGAAACAGCTAGAGTAATTCGTCGCGTTTGTCAGCAGAAAAAATTAAAAATTCCTCGTTTGGGAATCATTGACGACGAAAACCCCACGGCTTTTACTTACGGCTCATTACCCAACAGTGCCCGCTTAGTCGTCAGTCACGGACTTTTCACTTACCTAGATGATGATGAAATTGCTACCGTCTACGCCCACGAATTAGGACACATCGTCCACTGGGACTTTGCGGTAATGACAGTAGCTTCCACCTTAGTGCAAATTTGCTATCTGATTTACATCACAGCCAGAAGCCTTGGACGTGGCGGCGGTGATAGCAAAGTCAAAGATGCGGCACAAGCAGCTGCCCTAGCTGCCTATGTGTTTTATATCGTCGGTACATACTTAGTACTGTACCTCTCCCGCACACGAGAATACTTTGCTGACCACTTTGCCGCAGAAACCACCGGCAACCCCAACGGACTTTCCCGCGCTTTAGTGAAAATAGCCTACGGCATTTTAGAAGAAGGTTCTAGGGCAAAAGAACCCAGCCGTTTAATTGAAGGTACTCGTGCCTTGGGTATTTACGATCCCAAAGCGGCAGCGTCTACCGGAACCGCTTACCGCATTGCTTCCGATCCGCAAAAAATCGGTCGCGTCTTTCTGTGGGATATGTTTAATCCGTGGGGCTGGTGGATGGAGTTAAATTCCACTCACCCCTTGACAGGAAAACGAGTTCGTGCATTAAGCACATATGCAGAACAGCTTGGTTTAGCAACTGAATTCGACATGGGGCGAGTTATTGGTGAAGGCAAAACTCTGAATAAAAGTAAGCTTTACGGCAGCTTCTTCTTAGATGTTATCCTGTACGGTGCTGAAACGATTGGGTTTGTCGTCGGCTTAATTATTGGTGCTATTCTTTTATCAAGTTCACAAAATCCAGGTTTGATGCTGGGTTTACCACTCATCGGTTTAGGTGTAGGAGTGGTAATCAAAGCCTTCATCATGTTCCCCAGCTACAGCCAAGCGCCAGAAACTGACGTTCTCACTTTGATGTCAGACCCTTATGCTAGTCCGTTGCGTGGAAGACCTGCGAAACTGCAAGGTACGCTAATTGGTCGTGGCGATTCCGGTTATAAATTTGGTTCTGACTTGAAAATTCAAGACCGTAGCGGAATGCTTTATTTGCATTATGCTTCGCGTTTTGGTCCGATTGGTAACTTTCTGTTTGGAATGAAACGAGTTGAAAGCTTGATTGGCGAATCAGTTGGCGCTGTAGGCTGGTTCCGTCGAGGTGTCGCACCGTGGATGGATTTGAGTCAACTCAATAGTGAAAGCGGCACTCTTGTTAACAGTTACCATCGCTTTTGGTCGTTCATCCTGGGTAGCGGATCGATTATCCTAGGAGTGGTCATTACATTGTTTATGACCGGCAGATAGCTAAATTTTAGCTTGCTGTCAGAGCATTTCTAATTTATCCAAGCTGTAATTACAAAGGAGGTAGTGAGTAGCGGGTGCGGGTACTGCCTCCTTTTATTGTGTGGGTTAAACCGGATAAAATTCTTGCGTAAATCTTGTTTATAATCCATGCAATACTCTCTTCGCAAAAGCAGGATGAGGTACACCTATGGAGCCGAGAAGGAAAGGCTCTCCTACTGAAGTGTTTTATTACTTAAACTCTATAGTCAAACATCGTCAAAAATCTGTTGAGAATTGGCAATCTTATGTATTGCCGCATAGTAATATTGAAAGTTTAGCCCCGAATCTATGGCATGTAACAGGCACGATGCCTAATCCGATGCTTCCACCACGGGAAATGACGATCTTTAAGCTTGCAGATGGTGACTTGCTGATTCATAGCGCGATCGCTTTAGACTCCGAGACAATGACAACTCTCGAATCTCTCGGAACTCCGAAAATCATGGTTGTGCCTAATCGAATTCATCGCTTGGATGCAACTGTGTATAAACAGCGTTACCCGAAACTCTTGGTTGTTTGTCCATCCGCAGCATTGCCATATGTTGAAGAGGTTGTGTCAGTTGATGGACTTGCCGAAGAAGTTCTACCTAACTATGGAATTGTCTGCCATCAACCTGCCGGAATTCGTCCGCAAGAGCTTGTTTACGAACTACCATTATCACCGGGCAAAGCGTTGGTGTTTACAGACATCTTGTTTAACTTGACAGAATCCTATCTTCAGCAGTACGCACCCAAAGGTAAGCTTGTCCTTCAGTGGATAGGAACCGGTGGGTTCTTCGGAATTACCGAGTTAGGTAAGCGGTTTTTTATGAGCGATCGCCAAGCCTATCGTCAATGGCTTGAAGAATTAGCCGCCAATACGTCTGACTTACACGTAATTTGTGTTGCTCATGGTAGCCCAATTATTACTAACTGTAACCAAAAGCTTTATGAGGCAGCGGCACGATTGTTGTAGCATCATGTAAAGATTAAAAAAGAAGGGCTGAAGCCCTTACTACAGTTAAAGTTTTTTTATATATTTTTATGTAAATCAAATCGAAAAATTACATAAAGAAATTACGATCGGGTGCTGTATATGAACAAACATAATTAATAGATTTAAGCAACTTTTTTTATCAAAGCTTAAGGAGAACCTGATGGTTATAGCTAGCGTACCAGAAAAACAGGTCAAAATTGGTCCCACGCAACTGCTGATTAACAATGAGTGGGTGAATAGTGTTAGCGATCGCCGATTTGAAACGATTAACCCGGCTACCGGCGAGACTATCTGCGAAGTTGCAGAAGCAGATGCACCGGATGTAGATAAGGCAGTGCAAGCAGCTCGTAATGCTTTCACCACTGGGGAATGGTCAAAAATGTCCGCCACCCGTCGCGGAGAGTTACTTTACAAGCTGGCTGATTTAATTGAGCAGAATATCGACGAGTTGGCACGGTTGGAAACTCTCGACAACGGCAAACCGCTGAGTGATTCTTTAAATGCTGACTTACGGCTGGTCATCGCTTGTTACCGCTATTATGCAGGCTGGGCTGACAAGGTGCAAGGTAAGACCATCCCAATTAATGGTCCGTACTTCTGCTACACACGTCATGAGCCGGTGGGTGTGGTTGGTCAGATTATCCCTTGGAATTTCCCGCTACTGATGCAAGCGTGGAAACTCGGACCTGCTTTGGCAACGGGCAATACTGTGGTGATGAAAACAGCCGAACAAACACCGTTGTCTGCGTTGCGAGTAGGTGAGTTAATTATCGAAGCTGGTTTTCCCCCTGGTGTGGTCAATATTTTATCAGGATATGGACCAACAGCAGGAGCGGCAATTTCCCACCATATGGATATTGACAAAGTAGCATTTACTGGTTCTACTGAAGTAGGACACTTGATAATGGAGGCTGCTGCTAAGAGCAACCTCAAACGGGTAACTCTAGAACTTGGTGGTAAGAGTCCGAATATCGTCTTTGCCGATGCTGATATGGATGAAGCGATTCAAGGTGCCCACAACGCTTTATTCTTCAACCAAGGTCAGTGTTGCAATGCGGGTTCGCGGCTGTTTGTGGAAGAAAAATGTTACGACGAGTTTGTCGCTAAGAGTGTAGAAAGAGCCAAGCAACGTGTCGTTGGCAACCCCTTTGATAGTAATACTCAGCAAGGACCGCAGGTAGATAAAGACCAGTTCGACAAGGTGATGAGCTACATTGAGTCGGGTATGCGAGAAGGTGCCCAGATGTTATGTGGTGGTAATCAAGTTGGCGATCGCGGTTACTTCATTCAGCCGACTGTTTTTGCAGATGTTCGCAACGACATGAAGATTGCCCAAGAAGAAATCTTCGGTCCAGTGATGAGCATTATTAAGTTCAAGGACATCGACGAGGTAATTCATTTAGCTAACACCACAATGTACGGTCTGGCTGCCGGGGTGTGGACAAAGGACATTACCAAGGCTTTGGCGATCGCTAATAACGTCCGCGCCGGTACTGTTTGGGTGAATTGCTACCATGTCTTTGACGCTGCCGCACCCTTTGGCGGATTTAAGCAATCCGGAATGGGTCGTGAACTCGGTGAGTATTGTTTAGAGCATTACACCGAAATCAAAACCGTCACGGTGAAATTGTAATTATGACTCTTGTGCAAGTTTAGCTTTAGCTTGTTGCCAAAGTGTTTCTAACTCATCCAAAGTGTAATCGGAAAGGGGGCGGTTAGCAAACGCCTCCATTTTTTGTAACCGTTGAATAAATCGCTGATTTGTACCTTGCAAAGCTTCTGACGGGTCAAGATTATACCATCGCGCAAGTTGAATAATCGAAAATAGTAAATCACCTAATTCCGCTTGTTGTTCTGCTGGTGTTTCCTGTTCTAAAGCTTGTTCAAATTCCGCCAACTCCTCATGAAACTTTGCCCAGACTCCCTCAATATTTTCCCACTCAAACCCAGCCGCAGCCGCTTTTTGGGAAATCTTCATTGCCGCTATCATTGGGGGAAGAGTCTTAGCATAACGACTGAGTTTAGCACTAAGTTTTTTATTATCTGAAGATGTTTCGCCTTTTTCTTCAGCTTTGATTTGTTCCCAATTTTGCCGCACCTCATCAACGCTTTCCACCGACACATTACCAAATACATGTGGATGACGACGAATCAACTTTTGGGAAATGCCTTGAGCGACTTCTTTCAGGGAAAATTGTTGATATTCGCTGGCGATTTGCGCTTGCAGTACTACCTGTAAAAGTAAATCTCCGAGTTCTTCGGCGATCGCATCCTTATCCCCACTTTTAATTGCGTCTACCACCTCATAAGCTTCTTCAATCACATATGGTGTCAGCGTTTGCGGAGTTTGCGCCAAATCCCACGGACAACCACCATCAGGCGATCGCAATTTCGCCACCACATCAATTAACTCTTGTAACGCCGCCAAAGTATCATTAGTCATTTTCCCCTAGTCCCCCTTGTCTTCCTTGTCCCCCTTGTCCCCCTTGTCCCCCCTGTCCCCTTTCTCCCCCCACTCGGTTTACGTTTCTTCATTTTCGCACGCGGCAGCAAACCTTGAACGCCTTGCTTTTGATAACGCTTGTAAGCCGAACCGCCCCAATCGCTGAGAGAATGACTCATAGCACCGAGTTCTAACCCCAAAAATAGTGCTAGGAATTCGGTAGAGTAAGAAGAGAGCGATCGCCCGACATTTTCACTTATATCTTGCCAATTTAAAGTTATATTTCCCAGCTTTGCACCAACTATCAAACCGAAAATTGACAAGATAAACAGCAAAGTCGTTAGATAAAGCACCCGCAGCGTTGTCCCGATTATCGGACCGTGAGAGAAAAAAGAACGATGCCGCAAACGTTTTTGATAAGGTAGCCAAATCCAGCGCAACCAACCCCAGCGCTGAAATTGACGCGAGTAAATATCTAAATCGGGACCAAACATTAACCCACCGAACATAAACCCACCAGCAACCAACAGAGTTAGATTGCCGTTGCGAGTTTGCCAGAAGGCGATCGCCACAACAAAAGGTAAAGCCCATAAAGTAATGCGATCGTGCGTCCGTCCAGAGGGCATAGGGATTTTGGATTTTAGATTTTGGATTTTGGATTAAGCGATCGGCAAAATATTTCTCAAAAATAGTAGCGCGATTTGGAAGACTTTGCTATACTTTATAAATGTGAGTCAAAACGGGCGGTTAGCTCAGTTGGTAGAGCGCCTGCCTTACAAGCAGGATGTCATCAGTTCGAGTCTGGTACTGCCCATTTTTAATTTTGGTTAAATTATAAAAAGCATCAAGTGTGACTCGATGCTTTTTTTGTATGATTATTTGATTTTGGCAACGCATGTGTTGATTTTCGTTCGTCAGCTGTTATCACTCCACTATGCAGACTCCACAAACAGCAAGAAAAAGTAATGCAACTTTATGAAACCGACTTCTACGCTTGGACTCAAAAACAAGCTAACCTGCTTCGTCATCAGCAATGGAATCAGCTTGACTTGTCCAATTTAACCCTTGGAAATTGAATCTTTGGGTAAACAGCAACGTGTTGAACTGCGAAATCGTTGGAGTATCTTAATTGCACATTTACTAAAATGGGAATATCAACCCGAAAAACGAAGTCGTAGTTGGTTAAATACGATTCGCATACAACGTATAGATACGTTGGAATTACTTGCAGAAAATCCTAGTCTCAAACCTTACCTGCAAGAAGTTCTTCAGAAAGCTTATATCAAGGCAATTGTACTCGCTTCTGGAGAAACAAATCTACCTATGAAAACATTTCCCCAAGATTGTCCGTACACGCAAGAGGATATATTAAGCGTTCGCGAAGCGTTGCCGTACTCGGCATCGCTTTTATCCAGGTTCACCCGCCACAGATGAGATAATGGAATAATAGCGATCGCACTCATAGATGAATACACCACAAGATGCACGACAATTCGCACCAGCAACTCAACGCAACCGCGAAGTTATCCTAGAAATACTTTTACAAGTTCTACCCGCAAGTGGCACTATCTTGGAAATAGCCAGCGGTACTGGGGAACATGCTGTATATTTTGCTCCACACCTCAAACCTCGTAAATGGCTGCCAACAGATCCTAATCCGCGATCGCTAGCTAGTATTGCTGCCTGGATTGCACATTCACCATCTGATAATCTTTATCCACCTTTCGATTTTGATGCTAGTGCGTCAGTTTGGACTTTACCAGATACCACGCCAATTACAGCTATAGTCAACATCAATATGATTCACATTTCTGCTTGGGGAGCGTGCTTGGGATTAATGGCTCTTAGCGATCGCATTTTACCACCGGGCGGCATCCTTTATTTATATGGTCCCTTCAAACAAAACGGAGAACATACCTCACCAAGTAATGCAGCTTTTGACAGTTCTTTACGCGCACAAAACCCAAACTGGGGTGTACGTGACTTAGATGACGTTGTAGCAGCAGCAAAAGCGCAAAACCTTAACTTGATAAATACTTACCAAATGCCAGCAAATAACCTATCAGTAGTCTTTCAACATACTTAGGACTTACGCAAAAACTCTATATGAATTACCTCACGCAAAAACGCAAAGGCGCAAAGAATAAGAGTTTAATATACCTTTAATGGAGGTTAGCGGACTCGAACCGCTGACATCCTGCTTGCAAAGCAGGCGCTCTACCAACTGAGCTAAACCCCCAGAAAATTAAAAAAGCAACCAAATCAAACTACTTTCGTCATTTTAACATATATTGTTTTTTTCCGAAAGGGGGACAAACAAAGAATTACTTATAACATTCTATATGTTGAATAATGGAGGTTAGCGGACTCGAACCGCTGACATCCTGCTTGCAAAGCAGGCGCTCTACCAACTGAGCTAAACCCCCAGAAAATTAAAAAAGCAACTAAATCAAACTGCTATCGTGAGTTTAACATATATTGTTTTTTTCCGAAAGGGGGACAAACAAAGAAATGATATTAGTTGTAACATTCTATAAATTTGTCAGCTTGCCAGATTTTGCTGAAAAACAAAGCATTCTGCTGTCTTACTGTCAAGCACAAGAAGTTAAGGGAACGATTTTGCTAGCAAAAGAAGGCATTAACGGTACAATTGCGGGTTTGCGTGACAGGGTTGACTCAGTTTTGTCCTTTCTGCGTTCCGATCCTCGTTTGGCAGACTTAGAACATAAAGAATCTTATACTGACACACCGCCATTTGAGCGAATGAAAGTGCGCTTAAAGTCAGAAATTGTCACTTTGGGTTTGCCAGAAGTTGACCCAAATCAGCAAGTCGGCACTTATATCAGTCCTCAGGATTGGAATGACCTAATTAGCGATCCAGAAGTCACCGTGATTGATACTCGCAACGATTATGAAGTAGATATCGGTACATTCCAAAGAGCGCAAAATCCGCAAACTGAAACATTCCGGCAATTTCCCGATTATGTTCAAAAGCACCTCGACCCCTCGAAACACAAAAAGGTGGCACTATTTTGTACTGGGGGAATTCGTTGCGAAAAAGCTTCTTCTTTCTTGCTTGCTCAAGGCTTTGAGCAAGTATATCATCTCAAGGGTGGCATTCTCAAGTATTTAGAAGAAGTTCCCACCGAAGAAAGCTTGTGGTCAGGGGAATGTTTTGTCTTTGATGAACGAGTTGCCGTCCGTCACAACTTGGAGGAAGGAACTTACGAAAAGTGTGTTAGTTGCGGACATCCAATTTCTGAGTCAGATAAAGCTTCGCCAAAATATGAATTAGGCATTTCTTGCTCATACTGTTTTGATAGCCTTACTGAGGATAAAAGATTACGAATGCAGCAGAAGCAACGCCAGTTAGAATTAGCTAAGAAGAAGGCTGAGGAAGCTTTAACGCCAAAGTCAAACCATCAGCGATCGGCACAAGGCTAAGAGTAATTCGGGAGTCTTGATGTAGCTTTTGATTGAAGGCGCGAATCGTCTTGGTTCTGTTGTCTTGCACTTCGCGATCGGCGACGCGCCCTGACCATAGTACATTATCGATCGCTATCAATCCACCCGGACGCACTAATTGTAATGCTCGTTCATAATAGCCGTCATAGCTGCTTTTGTCGGCATCGATGAAAGCAAAATCAAAGGTTTCCGCTTCACCATTTGCCAGCAATCGATCTAAAGTATCCATTGCCGGAGCGATGTGCAAGTCAATTTTATCAGCCACACCTGCTTGCTGCCAATAACGGCGAGCGATCGCTGTATATTCTTCACTGACATCACAGGCGACAACTTTACCAGATGGTGGTAACGCCAATGCAACTATCAGCGAACTGTACCCCGTAAATACGCCTACTTCTAAAGTTTTCTTTGCACCCATCAACTGCACCAACAACGCCATCAACTGTCCCTGTTCGGGAGAAATTTGCATTTGTGAAAGTGGCTGCTGGTCTGTTTCGTGACGTAGTTGCCGTAAAATTTCTGGTTCTCGCAGAGATATCGACTGCAAGTAGTCATAAATATATTGTTCCAGTCCGAGAGTTTGTTTTCCCATGATGAATGCGATCGCTTTCCTTACACTTTAGAGAATTTCACGGCACGAAACTGCATAACCTAAACTACAACCAGCCTATAAGAACCTAGAACTGCTGCATTAGTTTTGTAGAGCCATTGTACAATCATAAGGGAAGAGAATTTTGCATGACTAGCCCAACTTCAATAGCTGAAATTGACCTGAAGCCGATTCCAGGAAAAAGATATTGGAACTGCGATCGCGAATGGCGAGAAGAGTTTATCTACTTCATGATGGTCGATCGCTTTCACGACGACAAAAACCGCACACCAGTAAACACACCTGCAAGATCCACCGGCGCTGGTACTCAAGAACAACTAAAGAAATTCTGCGGTGGTACCATCAAAGGTATTGAGAACAACTTAGATTACATCAAAAATTTAGGTTGCACAGCTTTGTGGTTAAGCCCAATCTTTGAAAACAACAACGACCCAGATAAATACCACGGCTACTCAATTCAAAACTATCTTGATATTGACCCTCGTTTTGGCACCAAACAAGACCTCATCGACTTAGTAGAAGCAGCCCATTCTCGAAAGATGCGAGTATTTCTCGATGTAGTAGTCAATCATTCAGGCGATAATTGGTCTTATCCAGGTGATTTTCCCTACTATTATTCCAACGATCAACAATTTCCTTTTGGCGAATGGAGACGAGAAGACCGACCAATCCCCAGCGAATTAAGAAACCCTAACTATTATCATCGCCGAGGTCAAATTAAAAATTGGGATGGTTATCCAGAAACTCAGCATGGCGATTTCTTTTCACTAAAAGGCTTTAATAATGAAGACGATGCCGATGGTCTGAAACTTCAGGATGTTCTTATTAAAGCTCATTGTTACTGGATGCGCGAAGCTGATATTGATGGCTTTCGCATGGATGCTGTCAAACACATGGGTGAAGTCGCAGTTTCTCGCTTTTGTTCAGAAATTCGCGAATATGCTTACCGCTTGGGTAAACGCTGGTTTTTCTTGTATGGTGAATTAGTCGGACATGATGATGCGATTAACCGTTACACCGGTCCAAATACCCCAACCCAAGTTGATAGTAAAACCGTTTATTTTGGACTTACATCAGTATTAGATTTTCCCCTTTACTGGACTTTACCAAGTGCAATCAAAGGAATGACTTCTCCCAGCGGTTTAATTAATCGTTATGATGCCTTGAGAGGTCATGCATTAACTCGCGGTGAATTGGGACGTTATTTAGTCACATTTGTTGATAATCACGACCAGATAGGACAAGATTATAAGCGGAGATTTGCCGCAGATTCCCCAGATAAGCAAGTAATTGCAGGTATTGCCTATTTGCTGTGTGCGATGGGGACACCTTGCATTTATTATGGTACTGAGCAAGGATTTTCCGGTAAAGGAAATGGAGATGAGTTTATCCGAGAAGCGATGTTTAACCTTGAGGATTCAAAACAAAGCTATCTCAATCCAAACTGCAATATTTACCAAGAAATCGCCAAAATAGCCCAACTATTTCAAACAAGAGAACCACTGCGCTTTGGTCGCATGTACTTCCGGGAAATTTCTGGTAATGGGCGTGATTTTGGCTTACCTCAAAATCAACCTTGCACTTTAGCTTTTTCTCGCATTCTTGCTGATGAAGAGATTTTAATTGCTTACAATACATCTACCACTGAACGAAGACAAGATTTCGTAATTGTAGACAATAGCATCCACAAAAGTGGCGACACAATGAAGTTTCTTTACGGTCAACAAGAAAGCGTTACTGTACAAAAGCATCCCGATTCAAGTAATCCATCATTATGCGTCAAACTTGATTTAGAACCAATGCAGTTCGTCATTCTGCAATAATATCTTCTTTCATTCGTAGTGAGGACTTTAGTACTCATCTTATTAGAAAGAACTTCAGTCCTTACTACGATATGTTATTTCATTCGTAGTGAGGACTTTAGTACTCATCTTATTAGAAAGGACTTCAGTCCTTACTACGATATGTTATTTCATTCGTAGTGAGGACTTTAGTACTCATCTTATTACGTAGCTTTACAGAAAAACTGTAATAACTTCCGTAACAACTCTTAGTTTTTCTCAAAAGTAGACTTTTACATTCATCATATATTGATGATTTATTTAATTTAACTTACTTTTTTAACTGTTTCTTAAGGATATAAAAGTAATGTAATCTTTAGGAATCAAAAAAATGTTATTTAAAAAGAGTATTTTTTTACTTTTAACTACAGCCACAATGCTAACTACATCAAGTATAGCAATGGCTGATTCATTAATTAGTAATGGTGGTGGTGGCGATTATAAATATCAACTTTGGCGTAGCACTGATAACACCGAATATTTCTTAAAAATCTGGAATCGCGATTCATCTACAAATAGCGCACCTTCATATATTACCCATAGTTTTGAATCTAGTCGTGATGCTCTAGATTATTTCGATTGTAATTACGCTAACAAGTCTTTACCTTCTTGTCCGCGCTAAATTTAGAAACCCGGTTTCTCCAAGATTAGAAACCCGGTTTCTTAGAGAAACCGGGTTTCTGAGTATCAGGCAAATCATTATAAAGGTAGATGTAAGAATCTTGCATCTACCTTTATTATTACAAAATTAAATTTAGTAACAAACCGTTTATAAATCGATACAAAGTAATTGCGTATGGCAAAAAAGCATTGATTGTATGTAATTTCGTCAGAAGTACGTGAGTATTTTGATTGTTAAGAGACATTTTTATCTGAAATTAGATATGATTACTTTCTAAAATAAGTAAAATAACATACAAAACATTTATGACTTTGGGGGTATGATGAGCCGTCCAATAATTCTTGGCATCGTTGGTGATAGTGCAGCAGGTAAGACAACACTGACTAAAGGAATTGCTCAGGTACTAGGAACCGAGAATGTGACGATCATCTGCACAGATGATTACCACCGTTACGATCGCACGCAACGAGCTGAAATCGGTATTACAGCTTTACACCCTGACTGCAACTATCTTGATATAATGCAGCATCACCTGTCTCAACTGCGGATAGGACAGCCAATCCTCAAGCCAATTTACAGCCACACAACCGGCACCTTTGAAGCACCAATATATATCAAGCCTGCAAAATTCGTAATTATTGAGGGATTGCTAGGTTATTCAACTCGCGGCGCCAGAGATTGCTATGATGTAAAAGTTTACTTAGCACCTCCAGAATCGCTACGCGCTGAGTGGAAAGTCAAGCGGGATACGCAAAAGCGCGGCTACACTGAAGAACAAGTGCTGGCAGAATTAGATAAGCGCGAACCAGATTCAGAACAGTTTATCCGTCCCCAGCGGCAATGGTCTGATATAGTAGTTAGTTTTTATCCGTCGAGTGAAGATGAAGACCAAGCAAACGGACACTTGAATGTGCGGTTGGTACTGCGTCCGACAATTCCCCATCCGGATTTTACTGAGATTATTAAATTTGGCAATGGTAATTCTAACTCAGCGATTCGTTTGGGATTAGATCGAGATATGGGGAAACCTGTTGATGTTTTAGAAGTTGACGGTCATGCAACTTTGGAACAAGTTAATAAATTAGAGCAGCTGATTTGTTCTGATATGCCTCATCTAAAAAGTATATGCGATCGCGAAAGCAATCCAGAGTTAGGTAAAATAGCCGGTACAACCGACGAAACACTCCAAAGTTACCCGCTTGCTCTCACGCAGCTGCTGATTACTTACCATATGCTCAAAGCAACCCAAATCCACCACTAATCTTAGCTTCTTTATGAAGCTAATATTTCGATAACCAGAGAAAATTGACTAAAATTAAAGATTTTGTCAAATCACAATGGTTTGGAGAGCAAACAAGAGATAACTAGAGATAGGTTCATCTATCTCCAGTATATTCTCTATATGACCTACTGCCTCAGAGTTGCCGATATACCAACCAGTGAACGTCCGCGAGAACGGTTAATGACACATGGAGCGAAAATTTTAGCCACAGCGGAGTTAATCGCAATTTTACTAGGTACTGGTCAAGGACAGGGAAAATTATCAGCGATCGGTTTGGGGCAATATATTCTACATGAATTGGCAAAATGCGATCGCGACCCTTTAGCAGTATTGCGAGAAGTTACCCCCGCTGAGTTAATGCAAATACCTGGTATTGGTCCTGCGAAGGCGACTACCATTTTAGCAGCAGTTGAACTAGGTAAACGAGCTTTTCAATCTCGCCCTTTAGACCGTACACCAATTGATAGTCCAGTTGCGGCAGCGGCAGCTTTGAGTCAAGATTTAATGTGGCAAACTCAAGAACGCTTTGCAGTACTGCTATTAGATGTTAAGAATTGTTTGCTGGGGACGCAAGTTATTACCATCGGTACAGCCACTGAAACTTTAGCACCTCCCCGCGAGATTTTTCGCGAAGTTATTCGTCATGGAGCAACGCGGGTGATAGTCGCGCACAATCATCCTTCTGGTAACGTTGAACCCAGTCAGGCTGATATCGACTTGACACGCCAATTATTAGCCGGAGCGCAGTTTTTAGGCATTCCCTTGTTAGATCATCTCATATTAGGCGATGGCAATCACCAAAGTCTGCGAGAAATTACAGCTTTGTGGGAGGACTATCCGCAGGGCGATTAAAAATTCGTAATTCATAATTTATAATTCATAATTATGTACTTGAGGGATTTAAACCCCCGATGTAACAGGAAAGCCCGACGAGGCACCGGGTACAAACCCTTTTTAATTATGAATTATAAATTAATAATTATTAATCGCCTAAGATATAGTCGATAGGTTCAGATTCCCGATTTGAAGAAGTCGGGAAGCTTGTGCTATACAAATTGTTATATATGCATAAAGGATGATGTTTTTATCGTTTGTTTTTGCATATGTCATAAATCTTTACTATTTTTATCCTTAAAGTGCATAACCTGATTTGATTTATTTCTATATCTGTATCAGAATGCATTTTAGTTAGCTTTGGGGAATCTCCCCAAAGACAAACGGAGTGGAAAACAATTATGCGTTGCCCTGACGGTACAAGTGTAGGGACAATTCATGAATTGTCCCTACGACGCAGGACACTCCTATGTCTGAAGAATACAGTTTCTCACAAAATGCAAAAAACTGCACGCAAACTCAACATCTCAAAGGAGAAAAAACATGTCTAAGAATACGAATGATTTGCTGGTTCATGATTTAGAAAAAGCAAGATTATCTGGCAATGAAAAGAAATCCTTGCCTCCAAATTCTTTCCAAAATCCCTTTTCCGTCGCATGGTCGAAGTTGGTTGATTTGATTGATGCTGCCCTAGCCAGCAAGCCAGAAACATCAGAAAATTCTCAACAAGAGCAATACGAACCAGATCCGATTAGAATGCACCAGTTCTATTCTCGCTTCACAGATCGGGTTGATCCTTCGCTCTACTACACTATATTTTCTCCCTACGACAGGTTTTAAAAGCAACTAAGGTAAGGGGAAGCTTTTTTCACTACCGTCGCTTCCCCTGTTAAAAGTTGCTATTTGCCCTCTAAATATGTTAAAACAAAAATCTTGCTTGGGCGATTAGCACAGGGGTAGCGCACATCCTTCACACGGATGGGGTCACTGGTTCAAATCCAGTATCGCCCATTTTATTTGTCGAATCACTTATTTCCAAATCAATTATGCTTTTGGCAAACGGGTGGTGAACCTTGAGGCTTTCTGTAAAAATACCCTCATGATGCTTCCACATATTCACATAAAGTTGTTGGTTCCGGAATAAGTAAATTATCCTCGCGCAAACTTTGTAAATGAAAAGCGATCGCTTCTTGTATTTGTTGCTGTGTTTCTGCAATAGTTGCACCTGTTGCCACACATCCCGGCAAATCGGGAACGTAAGCTGAATAATTACTCTTAGCTTTTTCAATCACAACTGCATAAAGCATTAGTCTTCTTCCTTCTCTTCACTGCCTTCTATATCTTCTTTTTCTTTCTGTTCTATTAGTTGCGCTTGTTTAAAAATACTGTTTAACGTCCCCAGCGCTAAATCATCAGATAATTTGCCTGGAACTGTTACCAAACCAGCTTTTGTTGGATGCTTATACTGTCGATGACTTACCCTAGTTCTAGCAAGATACCAGCCATCTGCTTCTATTAGTTTAATAATTTCACGGACTTTCATCTATTACCTTTAGCATTAAAAAAGAGCGAATAACTGTTTCGCTCTTTTTCGCTTTTCAGTTTTGCTTACTACTTAAAGCCTAAATATCTTCTACTTCGAGTTGAGCCATCGTTACCGCATCAAAAGCAAAAGCCAAAACTAATGGCATTGGACATTTTAACAAATAGCTAGAAACTACAGCGGCAATTGTTGTCACTACTGCTGAAATCGACAACCATCTTTCCTCAGCAGTTAATCCCTTTTGAGCTTTAATTACGTTCAAAACTTTGGGAGGAATTGGTTCCGGCATTACTGCCATTGGCGGAAAAGCCCAGTAATTGTTACGTCGCTCAACAAATAAATCTGTCCAGCCATTTTCTTGGCACCATTCTTCGATCCATTCAATTGAGTAATGTTTCATAATCAAAGTCGGGAATTTGGACGAGTGGAAATTTCTGTAGAAGTTAAATATTAGTTACTTGATTTCTGCTCTGCCCACCAACCGCCCTATTAGTTAACGATTGTCCTTTAATGGTTAAGCTTTGTTAAGCATGTGAAACATTTCTTATATAACGCTCAAACCATGCTTTTCTTAATTACAAGACTAACAGTAATTTATAGCCTCTTGGCGTTAAAAGATAATAAACTTTACTCAAACAGCTAAACATGAAGAATTGTAAACATGAGTGTGAGTAGTTGCTTCAATTGAAAAGAATATATATAGCAATCCTAAATCATTCGTGAACAACAAGAACCCCGGTTTCGCACAAGTTACCGGGGTTCTGAGCTTTGGTGAGTAGTTGCTTCAATTGAAAAGAATATATAATCAGTTGATATCAAGGATAACAAGCTTTTCAAAGATATTTATAAATAAAGAATTGTAAAGAAATCAGGGAGTGCTTACCAATGTTTATGAAAACCTCTAACCCTTTGCTAGTAAGACTTACACAATAAAATATTGGGGTAAAACAAGTTGCTGTGTCAAAGATACTCGCTTGTCTAATTGTGCCGCAGATGAACAATATTTCTTTAACAAACGCTCTTATTGTTATCATCCGTATTTGATGCCGCTATCAACCTTAACAAACTGTTACTTATCGCCAGCTAGAAGTTAACGAAGAAAAGTCCAGGGACTTGCGGTAAGCTAAACTTGATGCGTTGCGATCGCCCCCAGCGGTTCTTTGACCATCGCGTGAGAACACACAACCAGCAAGCGAATATGTTTTTGCCGCAAAAATTGGCGTTAATTATCTTGATGATTGTATTTTGCTTGAACTGGGCAACACCAGCACTTGCAGACTGGACTCATCCATTGTCATTTAGCAATGCACAATTGACAAAACGGGATTTTTCTGGGCAAAGTTTGCAAGCAGCTGAATTTTCTAACGCCAATATGGAACTAACTAACTTTGCTGGTGCTGACTTGCGAGGGGCAGTCATGAGTGCAAGCACGATGACACAAGCGAATCTGCATCAAGCAGATTTAAGCAATGCACTCGTCGATCAGGTAAACTTAACAGGGGCTGATTTGAGCGATGCCAATTTAACAGAAGCTCTTTTGCTTGGCGCTGTCTTTACTAATGTAGACATCAAAGGTGCAGATTTCAGCGATGCGATTTTGGATAAAGTGCAAATCAAAGAACTATGTGCAAAAGCCAGCGGTGTAAATTCTCAAACTGGCGTAGAAACTCGTGATTCTTTAGGATGTCAACTTTGAAGCGTGTTGGTGTAATTGGTGGTGGACAACTCGCCTGGATGATGGGAGATGCCGCACAAAAGCTAGGATTAGAATTGGTGGTGCAAACTCCTAACAAACAAGATCCGGCTTTCGCGATCGCATCTGATACAGTTTTAGCTAAAATTGACGATGCCACAGCCACCGCTGTTTTAGCAAGCTTATGCGATGTCATCACCTTTGAAAACGAATTTGTTAACCTAGACGGTTTATCCATCCTGGCAGATCGAGGCGTTTGCTTCCGTCCCTCTTTAAAAGCTTTAGCTCCGCTTTTAGATAAATATCATCAACGCTGCTATTTACGCGACTTGGGTTTACCTGTCCCTGAATTTTTCGCTGTCGAGCCTCAAGACAACGAAAAAATCGCATCTTTTGGTTTTCCCTTAGTTCTCAAATCCCGTCGTCACGGTTATGACGGTCAAGGTACTTTCATCATCAAGGATTTTGCGAGTTTAAAGCCCAAGCTAGATTATAATATCACAGAAAGTGCTTTTTTGATAGAAGAATTTATTCCTTTTGAACGAGAGCTAGCGATAATTGCAGCGCGTTCAGTCGATGGGGAGGTTGTAACCTATCCGGTGGTGGAAACTCAGCAAGAAGAACAAGTATGTCGGCGGGTAATTGCGCCGGCACAGATTACACCTCAACAAGCAGCAGAAATAGAAGCGATCGCTCACACTATATTAAATAGCCTGCAAGTAGTAGGCGTTTTTGGGATTGAGCTATTTCTCACCGCAGACGGAAAAGTGCTGGTAAATGAAATTGCCCCAAGAACGCACAATTCCGGGCATTTTTCCCTTGATGCTTGCGAAACCTCGCAATTTGAGCAGCAATTGAGAGCGGTGTGTGGTTTGACTTTGGGTAATCCCGCTTTGCGTTGCGCTGGTGCTGTGATGGTTAACCTTTTGGGATATGAAAATTCTCAAAGCGATTACGAACAAAAGCGATCGCTCTTACAGCAGATTCCCCAAGCGCACCTGCACTGGTATGGTAAAACTGAATCGCGTTTGGGGCGCAAATTAGGACACGTCACCGTTTTGCTAGATAATCAAAATGAAGCGATGAATGTCGCCCGCAGCATAGAATCTATCTGGTATCCGAATACCCCCACACCCATAACACCCATAGGCTTCTAGCCTATGGCTATACGAACGAAGGCTGCCTACGCAGCCTAAAAACCCTATTTTTTATTTAGCCCACGTTCGCGTAGCGTGTCCCTTAGGACAAGGTAAGCTCTGTATGTATAGCCGAGGCAGCGCGTTGCGGGGGTTCCCCCCGTTGTAGCGACTGCCGTCCACCCTTCTAGGGTGAGGGTTTATTTTCCACATAAGACACACAATATCTTTTTGATAGTTATAATGGGTGAAGTTGCACTACGACGTTGGTGACTGCCATCAAGTTTTTTGATCTATGCCTTTAAAGAAAAGGGAGTCAACTGTTCTCGTGGCAGTAGACCGAGCAACGACTCGGAAACTTTAAACGAGGAATTCGGTTCCCACCTGGATAAACCCAGGTCATAAACTTAGGTAAAACGGCGTCGCGGTGAACTTAAAATTTTTAGCTCCTACATTCTTTGCTGACTGTGGGAGCTTTTAACTATTTGACACTCCCTGACCTAAAGGTACAGGGATTCACAGGGTAAACGAGTCCACTTAGTTTAAATCCCTTGCGGTATCTAAACCAGAGGTGGTTCTCTCCACGCCAGGTGCTACAACGGGGGGAACCCCCGCAACGCACTGGCTCCCAAGCGTTAACTTTCCGAGGCAAGAGCGGTAGTTGGATGATTCCAAAATTTGTTTGTTTAAAAATCTGATCGTCTAGTTCCCATGTTCGCGAAGCGTTCCCGAAGGGTAGATTTTACCTATTCCTGGGAGGAAACTAGAACTATGGAATAGAACCCATCAATCTTCAATTGTCTTCGCGTTAGCGTCTCCCCTTGGGAGAAGGTACAGACTGCCGTTAGGCATTTAGGTTTTTATACAGGTTGATTACCGTTCCTGTTAAACCTGATTTTACCAAAACGTGAATAAGGCGTAAACACCTTAAACCGTTTTCATCCTTGGGCTGTTCGCGTAGCGTCTCCCCTTGGGAGAAGCCACAAGGTTTTCAACGAGTGTCTTTATAAAGTCGTCAAAGCTTGAATTTACGTAGGGGCAATTCATGAATTGCCCCTACAAGACTTTAGTCTTATATATAAATCATTTATCACCGAGTTAATAAAAAATTATATAAGAGACAGCAAAACAAGTTATTTTATGCATTTTAGCTGCATTCAGGATGCAAATTACCTATATATAGAAGTTCGGAAATCGAATCTACATCTTTTGTCAGGAAATCTGTATAAATTGCTTCTAATTTAGATATCAATAAAAGATAAGATAGTCAAAACTGCGTTAAATTTTGGTGAAAGCAGCAAAAATTGTCACAACAGCTAATTAATACGGTGTTTCCAGCCTCAGTTTTTCAACTAGACAATGGTGTAACCTTTATTCATCAGGAAATTGCTACCACCCCTGTAGTAGTGGCTGATGTTTGGGTGCGTGCTGGTGCAACAAGAGAGCCAAATCCGTGGTTCGGCATGGCGCACTTTTTAGAACATATGATTTTTAAAGGTACAGCGACGCTGCCCCCCGGAGTATTTGACCAAAATATTGAAAATAGAGGTGGCGTGACTAATGCCGCTACCAGTTATGATTATGCTCATTACACTCTCACCACAGCTGCCACATATCTAGAAGATACTTTGCCTCATTTAGGGGAACTGTTGCTGAATGCTGCAATTCCCGAAGAAGAATTTGAACGAGAACGGGATGTGGTATTAGAGGAAATTCGTCAAGCGCAAGACGATCCGGATTGGCTGGGATTTCAAGCTTTGATTCAAAGCGTCTACCCGCAGCACCCCTACGGACGTTCGGTGCTGGGTACTGAGCAAGAATTGATGCAGCAATCAGCACAAGCAATGCGCTGTTTTCATCGCGCTCACTATCAACCAGAAAATATGACGGTAGTAGTAGTCGGGGGAATTGGAGAAAAACCAGCTTTAGAATTAGTAAATCGCACCTTTGAAAATTTTGGCGATCGCACCGATTGTCCGCAGTTTGAATCAGTAGTTCAACCAGCAATTAGCGGTATTCGTCGTCAAGAACTACATTTACCACGCTTAGAGCAAGCGCGGTTAACAATGGCATGGACAGCACCAGGAGTCGAAAAACTCCGCAGCGCTTACGGTTTAGATTTATTATCAGTACTGCTAGCAGAAGGAAGAACTTCGCGCTTAGTTCGCGATTTGCGAGAAGAACTGCAATTAGTGCAGGGAATTTGCGCTAATTTGTCTCTCCAACGAGATTCGAGTTTATTTACAATTAACGCTTGGTTAGAGCCAGAAGAACTAGAAAAAGTTGAATATTTAATTTGCACTCACCTGCAAGATTTGCAGAATGTGGAAATTAGCGATGCTGAACTGGCACGTACCCGCAGACTGCTATGTAATGAATATGCCTTTTCTACGGAAACGCCAAATCAACTCACCGGGCTTTATGGTTACTATAACACGATCGCCCAAGCTGAATTGTCCGTTACCTATCCCCAGCAAATTCAGTCATTTGATGCTCAAGAACTGCAACAATTAGCTAAAGATTATCTTTCCCCGCAAAATTATGCAGTTACGGTACTCAAACCTTCTTAGTCATTGGTCAAGAGTCAAGAGTCAAGGGTCAAGAGTCAAGAGTCAAGGGTCAAGAGTCAATGGTCAATGGTCAAGAGTCAATGGTCAATGGTCAAGAGTCAATGGTCAAAATATCTTTGACTTTGGACTTTATACTCTGGACTTTAGACTTTGGACTTTGGACTTTAGACTTTGGACTTTGGACTTTGGACTTTAGACTCTGGACTTTGGACTTTGGACTCTTGACTGTTAACTCTTACTTTTGACTAATGACTCAAACTCTAAAATCTTCTATTTCTCACTCGCCGATCGCTCGCACTGTGTTGAGCAATGGCATCGTATTATTGGTAGCAGAAAATCCCGCCGCTGATATCATTGCAGCGCGGATTTTTATTCGTGCTGGTAGTTGTAACGAAAATCCACAACAGTCAGGGTTAGCGCATTTATTATCTACAGTCCTGACAAAGGGATGCGATGGACTTTCTAGCTTGCAAATTGCCGAACATGTAGAATCTATGGGGGCAGGTTTGAGTGCAGATAGTGCCGCCGATTATTTTTTGGTGTCATTGAAGACTGTTACCGCAGATTTTGCAGATATTTTGGGTTTGGCTGGGCGAATTATGCGATCGCCTACTTTTCCCGAAGTTGAAGTAGAACTCGAACGGCGTCTAGCTTTACAAGATATTCGCTCTCAAAAAGAGCAACCATTTACCATCGCCTTTGACCAACTGCGCCAAGTAATGTATCAAAATCATCCCTATGCTATGTCACTGCTGGGAGATGAAACAACTATGGGCAGTTTGACTCGCGCCGATTTAGTCAAGTATCATCAGACATATTTTCGTCCAGATAATCTAGTAATTAGTATTGCCGGTCGAGTCACACTAGAAGATGCAGTTACTTTAGTAGAAAAAATATTTGGTGATTGGCAAGCTCCATCGGAACCACTGCCAAAAGTACATTTTCCCCATATAAAGGTTGAACCACAGCAAAGACTCAAAGCGCAACAAACACAGCAATCAGTCATTATGCTGGGTTATCTCGGACCATCAGTGCGTGCTGCTGATTATGCTCCCTTGAAGTTGTTATCTACCTACTTGGGAAATGGGCTTTCTAGTCGCTTGTTTGTGGAATTGCGCGAAAAACGCGGTTTAGCTTACGAAGTATCTGCATTTTATCCCACAAGGCTGCATCCCGCCTCATTTGTAGTTTACATGGGAACCGCGCCGGAAAATACCAGCATCGCTTTAACCGGACTGCGAACAGAAGTAGATTTACTCTCTAGCAACCAACTAGAAGAAAGCGCACTTCAAGCCGCGAAAAATAAGATACTGGGGCAGTATGCTTTAGGTAAACAAACTAACGCTCAAATTGCTCAAGTATACGGCTGGTATGAAATTTTGGGGTTAGGAATTGATTTTGACCAAGAATTTCAGGAGTTAATTGCCGGTGTGAGTGTTAAAGATGCGATCGCCGCAGCTAACCAATATTTACGGGAACCTTATTTATCCTTAGTCGGTCAACAAAAAGCTATTAATAGTGCAATCAACTAGCTTTTTTGTAAAGCCAAGGCGCTGTACTATTAGCATGAGAATCAACCGGGGGTAAATTCCATGAAAGGCAGCCAGACAGTAAGTAGAACTAACTACTTACACACATCAATAGCATCTCGTTTTTTTTCTGCCAGCAAGTTTTATTTGTTACCTCTCTGCTTTGCTACACCTGTGCTAATTGGCTCATCCGTAGTATCATTTGCAGCACCACCACAAATTGCCCAAGTAGTTGTCGGAGGTAGCGTCAATCGTCCTACCCTAAAACTTGGTAGTCAAGGAGAGCGCGTCTCTGAATTACAAGGAGCGCTGAAACTTTTAGGCTATTACACAGGTACAGTTGATGGAAACTTTAACCAAACGACTGCTAACGCTGTTTCTCAGTTTAAAAGCGCAGCGGGTTTGGCTCCTGATGGCATTGTTGATGGTAACACTTGGGCTAGACTTTTCCCAGGTGAAGGAACGGTAGCTTCTTCCCCTGCTTCACCTAACCCCGCAGCTAAGTTTCCCACTCCTGAGCCAAAACCGTCTAGCCCAACGACAACAAGCACCTCACAAACAACCGTCAGACAATCATCACCCGGCAGTGGTACTTCAACCAGTAGTTCTGAGCAAACTATTCGTACTACCTCAACCAATTCCGGTGGACAAACTTCTAGTTCTGAGCAAACTGTTCGCACTACTTCAAACAATGGTTCTCGCGAAACTGTTCGCACTACTTCAACCAATGGTTCTCGCGAAACTGTTCGCACTCGCCAAACTCCTCGAAACCAAACTGCTAGTTCTGGGGAAACTGTTCGCACTCGTCAAACTCCTCGAAACCAAACTGCTAGTTCTGGACAAACTTCTCGCACTCGCCAAACTAGCACTTCTGGACAAACTTCTCGCACTCGTCAAGCTAGCAGTTCTGGACAAACTTCTCGCACTCGCCAAACTAGCAGTTCTGGACAAACTACTCGGCAAACGCCTAGTATTCAATACACCGCAGCAGGAATGCCGATTTTGCGGATAGGAATGCGCGGTCCTGAAGTTGTTAAACTGCAAGAAAGACTGAAAAGACTTGGTTTTTTGGATGGTGATGTAGATGGAGATTTTGGCGCATCTACTGAAGCAGCGGTGAAAGCTGCACAACAACGCTATGGTTTAGAAGCTGATGGTATAGCTGGTGGTGCTACTTGGGACGTTCTCACACGGCGTCGCAGTCAAGCGCGTTAGATTACCTCTTGCGATTGATGTAAGACAAAAAGAGAATTTTACATAACGATTATTTATCAACTGTAGTGAGTCGATTTTCTTTCACCTGAAGTTTTCAGTACGAGAAAATCGACTTATTATTTAATTACTTCGCTTAAGATAAGGACTGAAGTCTTTACTACGAAAATGTAATAAACTTATGCGACACTTTTTGTTAACTTGGTTAGGGACAGCGATCGCTTTGCTGATTACGGCTCATTTCGTTCCTGGCTTTATCGTTAAGACTTTTGTCACAGCGCTTGTCGCTGCCGTTATTCTAGGGCTAGTTAATGCGATCGTCAGACCGATTTTAAGTCTTTTGACTTTGCCAATCAACCTGATTACTTTTGGGTTGTTTACATTTGTGATCAACGCCTTTACACTTTGGCTAGCAAGCGTCCTTACTCCTGGTTATGGTTTTGAGATTCGCGGCTTTTTGCCTGCTTTGTTAGGTTCAATTGTGCTGGCGATCGTTTCTACCATAATTAATTACTTACTCAGAGTAATTCACTAGATAAAGGTAAAAAAAGATATTTTTTTAGATTACTGTTTTTTGATAAGTCATATCATGTCCGTAACCAAAACACCCAGATCCCCGACTTCTTAAAGAAGTCGGGGATCTATTTGGGCTTGGGCAACGGCTATTGTCACTGTCCCTTGTAGACTAGAAGCTGATAAATTTTGATGATTGGAGCTTGATTTAAATATTTGTTTCGGAATCAGCAGAGTTTGACACTTAGCTGCTAGTAAGGCTGCGGCTTCAGCTACACTGGGAGTTCCCCTATGAAGCGCAACAACTAGGGAAGAGTTGGGGACATCAACAGAACTGAGAACATCTGAGGGAAAGGTTTTCAAAGGCAAATTGCGTTGATGACAAAGTTCTAGCAAACCGACTTCTGATGCTTTAATGTCGATAGTAGCAATCCCGGCGATCGCACTCAGATTCAATTGATTTTTTTTAAAAGTTTCTTCAATCGCTATTGCAATTAATTCTTGCGAAGTTCCACTCTTACAACCAATTCCCACCCACAAAACTTTAATTGTTTGTACTGTAACATTAGCGACAGAATTTAGATTTTTGGTCATAATAGCAAATTGGCTAAAAAAATAGCGATCGCCCAAAATAATCTTAAATCGTCGCAAACAACCGCCATTAAATGATTCGTTTTATTTAGTATCGTATTGATACATCAAAATTGATCATTATAATACTGTTCCATCCAAAAATAATCTATATATTGCTATTAAGCACAGTAGGAACGCCGAGGGGGAAACAAGGTAAAAGGTAAGGGGTAAATTTCCTTCTTCATTTTTGCGAAAGCAAGCATGGTGATGAAGCAGGCTTTTTGCTTGTAATATCTTGGTGTTTCACTAATTTGACTACTTCGTTGCAACAATCTTTACAGTTGCAACGGAGTTTTGTTATTTAATGATACGATGTCGTTTGCTCGTTCTTCCCCGCTACTTCCTCTGCACCAGCTTTTAAGCGACTAGATGAACTTCTGCGGATGCGTTCGCTTTTACGAACACCACCTGCCATTTCATATTCGCGGCTATCTTTGCCGTATTTAAAGGCAACTCCAGTCAACATTTTGTCACAGAGATCGGCTAAGGTTTTTTCTAATTGATCCATTTCCGTTTTGGAAGAGTCAATCACGGTTGACACTCCCCGCCATAAATGGACGGGGATTCTGTAATCTACGTCAGAATTTGCTCTAACAGGTTTTCACCAATTAGCGTAGAGATTCCAACTCCT
>NZ_JTCM02000176.1 GCF_000817785.2 Hassallia byssoidea VB512170
GCTTTTTCATCTCAGAAATGGATATGCGTTTTCGCGGTCCGGGTGAAGTGCTGGGAACTCGTCAATCGGGTGTGCCAGATTTTACCTTGGCGAGTTTAGTTGAAGATGAAGAAGTATTATTGTTAGCGCGGGAAGCAGCGGAGAAGGTGATAGAGATAGATGCAACTTTAGAGCGTTGGTATTTGATGAAAGAAGAGTTGAAGTATCGCTACGATCGCTTGATGGGTGGGTCAATTTTGACGTGAAGTTAGGAGTCAGAATATTAGGACTTACGCAAAAACTCTCCCAAACTCTTATTTCTCTGCGTCCTCTGCGGTTCGTTCCATGCGTGACTTTGCGTAAGTCCTAACAAGAATGTTCCACAGTTCCATTTCTGTTTGGGTCAAACGGCACCAAGAGCCATTGGGCAGTGAGTGAGTGAGCGCCGTGTGCCTACCTCCTTGTTCCCGGTCTGCCAAAAAAGCCTCTATCTCACTCAACCTTTCACCTTTGGGGGACGCGATCGCCTGTGACATTTGCATAAGTCCTGACTATTTTTTTGCGAGCGCAAAACTTTTCGGTCTACTGAAATTGTGGTAGGAATTGTTTATGTACACAGAGCATCTCGTCTAACATTCGTTTCGCAATTGGTAGAGAAGGAATCAGAGGATGGGTAGCCAATGCTGCAAGTGCAACATTATAGTTGCCATATATCCCCGCTTCGACAGTGAGTTGTTCATAGGCAGCAACTTGTGAAATTAAGCCTCGAAGGTGTGGATGTAAATCATGCTGTTGTTGAGGTATTAAATAATTATTCTCTATCTTCACAGGAGTCTCAACAACAGCAGTTTCAGGCAAGAACGCTAAATTACCCTTGTTGGGCACACACGGAAAAATCTGGCGATTGCTAGGACAAAGTATTTCGTTTATCGTAGTTGCAATTGCTGGTCCCAACAGGAATCCGCCCCTTAAAGACGCTGTTTTTATCCACTCCGGGTCATGCAGTGAGTACTGCTGCATTAGAATCTGGTCTATTTCCTTACATTTTTCTGCTCTAGTCTTTGAGTAGCTGCATATCTGATCTGTTATCTCTTTTAGCAAGTAGTAATACTGCAAGTATGGAGAGGGTATTACTCGGCTCGATCTTGATATATATACTAGCGATGTTAAATCTTTATGATTGGGAAGTAATTTCTGGAGTATGTGATCAATATGATTTTCTAATACAGTATCAATAATAGATTGATTGTTTATAACTATGTCTGTAATCCAAGAAAGGTGATTTAGACCAGTATAAGATAATTTAATTTCTTCTTGAGGTATGTTCAAAACCTCAGAAATTGATAGCAGCATTTGTACTGGTATTTCACAAATTCCTATAGTTCGTTCCTTTCTTATTCTAAAACAAGCCTGCGTAATAATTCCAACAGGATTTGTAATGTTAATCATCCATGCTTGTGGACTGAGTTCTTGCAATATTTCACATATTTGAACAGCAACTGGTATGTTGCGAAGCGCACTTATAAAACCACCCCAGCCTTGAGTTTCTTGACCCAATATTCCATGCTTAATAGCTTGTAAAGTATCAAAGTATCTCGCATTCAGCCCCCCAACGCGATACATTGTAAAAACAAAGTCAGTGTTTTGAAGAGCATATCGTAGATCACAGCATAACTCTAATGTCACTGAAATATGGTAAGTTTCAAACTGATGCTCTACAAATTGCTTGATAATATCTAACCTATCTTGAACTATGTCCATCAAAACAATCTTCCCAAAAGGGAATTCCTTAAAGCTCTTCAGCAGGTAATCAATTAATACAGGTGTATAATTACTTCCAGCTCCTATAATACTAAGAGTAAGTGACATTAAATATACTTTTATTTAAATAACGCAATCAGTGATATTATAATAGCAAATGCACTTATTAGCAACGAAATTCGGTCTACGTTTACTGATATATAATTTAACTCTTGAATACTTACAGTGTCTTTGAGAACCTTATAAGTCTCAATCATCAAATCATGTGTCCATTGATTTACAGGAGTAAATTTATTGGTTATCTTCTCTATTTCGTGATCCTTTTTGATTTTTTGGTAAATTCCTCCATAATAAATTCCATCAATAATTTTAAATAGCAAGTTTTGATCCATTTTATAACCACTCAGATATATTATTATACTAGGTACACTTATTCGGACATAGTGAGTTTTTGGTCGAATTAATTCAAGATTATCACTTTCTGTTAGTGCAAACCCAAAGGCAGTACTTCTACTTGAAAATACGGAATCATAGCCATTTTTATCTAGTTCTATTACTTCTCTCTTCATTTCTTTTTGTCCGTTGGGAACCACAATTAGAGTATAAGAGTAAATGTATCGGAGTAGCAAATTCGATGTTTTGTTTGGTATTGATATTTGATAGTTTGTAAATTCCTCGAAGAACTTTTCCCGTATTATCTTGTGAATTTCACCTCGATAATCTCTAATTACTGATAGAGTAGCACTCTTAACAAATTTTGTCTTGAATATGGCTCTGTGATGATAGTAACCAAACTGTATTTCGCTTGCAAACTTGGACAGATTAGCCCCCAAACAATCTTCAAAGGCGACAGGATCTCTTGATTTTAACAACTTTAATTTAAAGTATGCAGCATCACCATTATCATCTTTATGTCCTCTCCATTTTTTTAAAAATAAGCTGTTCCTAAAGTATGAATCAATCATACTCATAGTTGCTCTATCGAGAACTACTGTTTCATCAGTATCTTCTTCAAAGTATAACATACCAAGTATGTACAGTTCGACGCAGTACTTGCTCATAGCTCATAGTTTATTACTATTTTAATTTGTTGATAATTTATTTATATTAACTAGTTAGAATTAGCATTTTAGCATTCCAGATTTTAACTAGAGTTAAACTTTTTTTATATTAACCATAAGAGGGTGTTTGAAAAGTTTTAGAAAGTCAAAATTTAAGCCAGTCGCCTCACCATAATACCATCCGTGAGAGGTTAAGGTAATTGCATTTTTGTCAAGAGGGAGCAGGAAAAGGCAATAAATCCAGCTTGGAGACTGCCTAAGCTGGTTAGCTCCTCGACCGGAGCATTTTTATAAAGTATTTTAGCGATCGCACGAGCGTGTTCCATCAACAGCTGGTTTTCTTCTTCAGTCATGGCAATTCTCGCAGATAGCTAGGGCTGTTATTATCCCTTTAGTATCTCACATTTCATTTATTTCTATTAGAAGAATAAAAACTGGGATGCACCCCGCGTTACCTTTGTCATAAGCAACGCTGAAATGGTATGTGCTTCACTAATGCCATTTCTATTCCGAATACAAAGCTTTCGGAACGGGGTCAAAGTAATACTTATGTACTATACAAGGGTGATCGCAGTGTGCCAGTTGCGTAAGTCCTGTTGCTTCCAGCCTTTTACTTGTGCTGAGTTATAAATTCCCGGTGTATTAGGGTAGCCAATGCCATTGGGTGCAACTTGGGTTGCTTCGCTGATAATTAACCCAGCCGATGCTCGTTGGGCGTAATATAGGGCATTAATCGGCTGAGGAACATACCCAGCACCAGCACGACAACGAGTTAGAGGTGCAAGAATCATGCGATTGCGAAGTTCGAGCAAACCGAGATTAGCAGGAGAAAGCAATTTTAGTGTCGTCATGATTTCTGTATTAAGTTGTTTCCTCTAAATATTTATGAACTAAAGTTACAGCCATAGCACCTTCACCAACAGCCGAAGCAACCCGCTTAATGGAGTTATGTCGGACATCACCAGCAGCAAAAGAGCCGGGAACGCTGGTTTCTAAGAAAAAGGGGTCACGGTCGAGTGTCCAACCTGACGGGGGATGACCATCTTTAAGTAAGTCCGAACCAGTGACTAGATAACCAGAGCGATCGCGCATAATATTAGTGTCCTTTGCCCATTCAGTATTTGGCGCACCCCCAATACAAACAAACAGACGTTGCGTATCGATTTTCTGCACACCGTCATGACAATTGGTAATTTCAATCTGGCGCAGTGATGTATCGCCATCAAGACCAGTAACTTGAGTGTGAAACAATACCTCAATATTGCTAGTATTGGTAATCCGGTCGGTGAGATACTGCGAGAGCGTGGCTCCGAGATTACCACCACGAATTAGCATTGTCACTTTTTTGGCATAGCGAGAGAAATACATCACAGCTTGCCCTGCTGAGTTACCACCACCAATCACAAAGATATGTTGGTCTTGACACATAGGTGCTTCGCTGGCTCCCGCACCATAGAACAAGCCTACATTTAAAAATCGGTCTTCGTTGGCAAGATTGAGCCGTCGATACTCTACACCAGTCGCACAAATATTTGCCCGTGCAATCATTTTGCTGTTATCTGCCATGTCTACATAGATGCGATTATTCTTAAACTCAGCTTTAATGCCTTCGCGCATCAGCAACAGTTCGACACCGAACTTGACCGCTTGCTGACGCGCTCGTTCAGCTAATTCAGCCCCACCAATTCCTTCCGGAAATCCCATGTAATTCTCAATTAATGAGCTAGTACCCGCTTGTCCTCCAATCGCGTGTCGCTCAATGAGAACAGTACGCAAGCCCTCGGAAGCAGCATAAACGGCAGCACTTAATCCGGCAGGACCCGCACCATAAATCGACAAATCATACTCTTTAAATCTTGGCTGAGTCACCCACCCCAGCCTATGAGCAATTTCTCGGACAGTAGGAGCAAACATCTGTGTGCCATCTGGCAGTTGAATTACTGGTAATCGAATATTACTTAGGGATGGAAGTCCAAGTTCTCTTTGGCAATCATCATCACAAGTTAATTCAACCCAGTCAAATTCAACAACACTGCGATTGAGAAAATCACGAATTTCATAAGCTTCTGCGGAATTAGGCTGACCGTAAAGCCGTACCTTTCTTGAATATCCCTGTCCGTCTAAATTCTGCATCTTGCCTCAATCCAAACTGATTATTAAAACTTGACTGTGCCGCTAACTGTGGTGCGTCGCTGTAGTTGGGGATATTGCGGATCTGCGTAGGTAGCAAAATGAGCAACAGATGCGTTATCGCAAATAATCAAATCTCCCACTTGCAGCTTGTGATGATACACATACTCCGGGTGATTGAGATGACGATTCAAATCGCGAATAATACCAACGCTCTGTTGATGAGAAAGTCCGACAATTCCCACCGTCAGCCCCATGTTGATGTAAAGCGCTTTGCGTCCAGTTATCGGATGTTTTCGCACCAAAGAATGCACAACGCCATTACGGTGAATTGTCTCTAACCCTTCCACTTGCTTTTTGAGAGTTTCTGGCAAGCTTTCATAGGCGTGATACATATTGTTAAAGAGAAAATCCCCACCTTGAAGCGGTGCTTTGAGAAAGTAAAACAGCGATAAACTAGTTGGCGTTTCTAAAAATGAGCCGTCATGATGCCAGTAATGTCCCACATTGGGATAACCATCTTCTTCGCGGTTGGAAACGGGAAAGATTTCCGGATAGTTCAAATAGTGGGGATGGGGGCTGAACTGTTCCATCTCACCAAAGTTACGACTAAAGGCAATTTGTTGCTCAACGCTCAAGTTTTGGTGGCGTAAAACGAGTAGCTGATGTTCAATCAGTGTCGAGTTGAGTTGAGCAAGTATATCAGGTGTTATTTTCTTGGAAGCATCAACTCCTTCAATCTCAGCTCCCAAAAATGACGTGAGAGGACGAATCATAATTTTAGATTGGGTATGCATTGATAGATACCTCTAACTCGTTTCATGTATTTATTTTATAAAGATATTATGTGTAAATAAATACTTAAAGTAAAGCATTTCCAGGTATTAACTTAAGATAAAACTGTCTTTGTAGGCTTTTACTTATAAAATTAAAGTTATGATTGATAACTCACAAAAGCTGATTGATGAAACAAGTTGGCAGATTCTGGCGATTTTACAAGAAAACGCCCGCATTCCCTTAAAAGAACTGGGAAAGCGGGTAGGGTTGTCCTCGCCGGCTGTCGCGGAACGAGTCCGACGTTTGGAAGAAGCTGGGGTTATTACTCGCTATCGTGCAGAATTAAACTTGGAAAAACTAGGATTGCCGATAATGGCATTCATCACCATCAAATCTTTTGGACATCGCTGCGATGAAGTGCGATCGCTTTTGCGTGAGTGTCCAGAGATAGAATCTTGCTATCGCGTGACGGGTAGCGATCATTATCTAGCCAAGGTATCAGTAACTTCTATTAGTCACTTAGAGCAATTGGTCGATCGCTTTATTCCTTTTGCCACTGTCACAACTTCAATTGTGCTTTCAGTTCCCGTCGTTGGACGGACAATTGATCAAGGTATCTTCCCTGAAGCAGAACGTCCTAAATCATGACGTTGCAGCCCGTCAAATCCCGCGATCGCCAAACTCAAATTCTCGTTTCTACCAACGTCGTTGAAGTCGGTGTAGACATACCAAACGCTACAGTCATGCTCATTGAAAATGCGGAACGTTTTGGTTTATCTCAGTTGCATCAATTGCGGGGACGTGTCGGTCGGGGTGGAGCGCAATCCTACTGTTTATAGCCGCTACTATGCAGTTTTCACATTCTCATCTGATGCTTGTGCAACATTTTTTAAGCGACTCGACCTGATTTTGCGGATGCGATCGCTATTGCGAACACCACCTGCCATCTCATATTCGCGGCTGTCTTTGCCATACTTGATAGCAACCACCATCAGCATCTTCTGAGAAAGCTGACTCAAGTTTTTTTCCATCTCTTCAATCTCAGTTTTAGAAGAGTCAACCATAGACAGAGCGGTATTATAAACATCAAGTTTGTTACGTAACTGCTCAATTGACTCAATCAGTTTTTCCAGACTATAATCTTCATCAAATTTGATGCTTGGAACAATCGATTTCAGTCCAGCGGATCTTAACTGAGCTTTTTCTAAAATACGGGATGTGCGTTTTAGACGAGACATAAATTTATTTCTTTAAGATACTTCTAGAGCTAGCTTGCCTCAGTTAAAGCGCATTCCGGTTCAGGGTAACTCACAATTTTTTATAATAAACTTTTCAGGTGATACCAGTAATTTTCCGGTATCTCATCACTAGATGTTGATTTTTATAAAAGTTTTAAGCCAGACCGCTCCCAATACGCTTGGTGTTAAGGGAAGAGACGCAAGGGTATCGCCGTCTCTACAAAGGACTGATTATTGTAAAGACGGCGATACCCTTGCGTCTTTGCGATCTATAATTTTCATCAAAAAATATTATCCGAACCGTATTGAGACCGCTCCGGTGAATTGGGAGACCGCTCCGGTGAACTGGGAGACCGCTCCGGTGAACTCGCAGACCGCTCCGGTGAACTCGCAGACCGCTCCGGTGAACTCGCAGACCGCTCCGGTGAATTGGGAGACCGCTCCGGTGAACTCACAGACTGCTTCAGTTTGTTGAAAAGTGTATAGATGCAAAGCGATTTGTTGCTAGATATCGCTGCGTAGGCAATTTAACTTAGGCGATCGCAGTTTATAAAAAAGCGATCGCACTACAAGAGTGCATTGGCTAATCCTACCAAAATACCAAGAATTGCTAAACGGTAACTAGGAACGTATAAATTAGATGAGCAAAATTCATCCTTCAATTGGCTGTGGGATTGATTCCCAGAGTGGCGAAAAAATTCATTAGCCGCACAATATAAACTGGCTGACCAAAAAAACATCAGTGGACTGTCGGGTAGACTGAGGATGCCAAAGCTAACTTGAAAAATTGGACAAATGGTAGCGATCGCCAAACTCAAATTCTGGTTTCTACCACCGTCGTTGAAGTCGGTGTAGACATCCCAAATGCTACATTTATGCTCATTGAAAATGCGGAACGTTTTGGTTTATCTCAGTTGCATCAATTGCGGGGACGTGTCGGTCGGGGTGCAGCGCAATCCTACTGTTTGTTGATGAGCAATTCTCGAAGCCCCGATGCAGAAGCGCGGCTGAAGGTTTTGGAACAGTCCCAGGATGGCTTTTTCATCTCAGAAATGGATATGCGTTTTCGCGGTCCGGGTGAAGTGCTGGGAACTCGTCAATCGGGTGTGC
>NZ_JTCM02000177.1 GCF_000817785.2 Hassallia byssoidea VB512170
GCAAAGCGAGGTTGTTGTAACTCATGGCAACATCGGGATGCTCTTCTCCCAGCAAGCGTTGATAAAGTTGCAAAGCTTTTTGGTACAGTGGTTCAGCTTCACCGTACCGTCCTTGGGAATAGTAGAGCAAAGCGAGGTTGTTGTAACTTTGAGCAACATGGGGATGCTCTTCTCCCAGCAAGCGTTGCCTTAGTTGCAAAGCTTTTTGGTACAGTGGTTCAGCTTCACCGTACCGTCCTTGGGATTGGTAGAGTGCTGCCAGGTTGTTGTAACTCATGGCAACATGGGGATGCTCTTCTCCCAGCAAGCGTTGCGTTAGTTGCAAAGCTTTTTGGTACAGTGGTTCAGCATCACCGTACCGTCCTTGGGATTCGTAGAGCATTGCCAGGTTGTTGTAACTCATGGCAACATCGGGATGCTCTTCTCCCAGCAAGCGTTGCGTTAGTTGCAAAGCTTTTTGCAACAGTGGTTCAGCTTCACCGTACCGTCCTTGGGATTCGTAGAGCAAAGCGAGGTTGTTGTAACTCATGGCAACAGAGGGATGCTCTTCTCCCAAGCGCTCTAAAGCAACTAATAAACATTGCTCTTGCCAAGGTAAAGCTTGTGCGTAAGCTCCTTGACCTCGATAAAAGTTACCCAAGCCAAGAAACGGCACAATTAAATCTTCATCACTTAACCAATTTTTGTATACAGTGGCAACTTCAGCAAGGTGGGGGATAAAAGGAGTGAATCTAGTAATTTCTTGCAATATAGGTGTTTCAGGAATTTCCTGTGCCTCTTTTACTATTGCAGCGCAGTAATTATATTTTTGCTCGTCGCTAGCATCTAAGTTCTTTTGCTTGTCTCTGAGAAACTCTCGAATCAGTTGATGTAACTGATAACTATCTTCACCCACAAGCAAGTGCAAATTTTCTAATTCAACTCTGGCATCTTCCAATTCTTCCGAGTCTTGCTCTTTAGCAGCACTTTCCACCAATAACCAAGGAATCGGAGCCAAAGCAAATAAACTTAGTAAACAGCCTAACAGTTGAGCCTGCTCATTTAACTCTGACCAACTCAACTCAAAAGCAGCTGCAACACCCCGTTTAACATCGAGTGTCCAAGTGGGATCATTTTCATTTACTATTAAAGAAGGATGACCTAGCCCTTTTGACTCTAACCGTCGTAACATTTCAGCCAAAGATATCTTACGCTTTTTCACATATCGCCCAACTAATTGCAACGCTAGGGGCAAGTATCCTAAACGCTGACAAAGTTCTTGAGCTTGTGCTAACTCTTGATTTATCTTTTCTTCCCCAATCAATTGACTCAGTAATAAGAGTGCATCTGACTCTTGCAAAACTTCCAAAAACAAAGAACCTGCTAAATCTAGCTTTAATCTGGTTGTAATTAATACTTTAAACTGAGATGGTTGTGGTGGTAGGTAGGGTTCTATATCCTTATAATCCTTCACATCATCCAAAACTAGCAGAGTATCTCCCTGCTGCCAATGCTGCCAGCACCAACGGACTCGCTCTGGTAACTCCAAATCATCTGGAGGTTGCAAACCTAAATCTGTTCTCGCAAATTGTACGATTTGCACTCCCATATCTTCCTCTCTAGCTCGCAACCAGCAGATACCACCAGGGTAATTATGCGACTGCAAATGCAACAGCGAATACTGGATTGCTAATTCAGTTTTCCCAACTCCCCCTATACCTTTCACAGCAGCAATTACTACTTCATTATTGCGTTGTAACTGTTGGTGGAGCCGTTCTAATTCCCTTGCTCGTCCGACAAACTTATCTGTGCTACTCTTAGGAATATTTTGCGGAAAACCTGTTGGTTTAGGAATATTACCCAAATTACTAACGCTTTGATAAATCTGGGTAATGTTTCCGACTGTAATATTGCCCTCAGCCCGTACATTCTCAAAGATTTTTTGTACAACTTGAGAATCTGGATTAATAGTCATGATTTTAAATAAATCTTAACTTCGTAGGGTGCGTTATAGCGAAGCGCAACGCACCATTTATCTCGATGCCTTACCCTTAATGCCCTAACACAATTTTTGAACAAAATTAGATATTGTAGGGTGCGTGATTGTTGAATCCGTAACATACCATTATCAAAGATTTGGTGCGTTACGCTGTCGCTAACGCACCCTACGTATCTACTTTGTAGGGTGCGTTATAGCGAAGCGCAACGCACCATTCATCGGGAGTGCGTTACGGCAAATGCCGTAACACAACGGCAGTTTTGCGGGAAGAAAATCTACACCGCAAACTGCCTCCCCTACTTAATACTGAATGGGTAGTTACGGTTTTAAGCTTCTTGATTTAAATTGCCTACATCAATGCTTTTAGCTTTCACCTCTTTAATCATTTCCTGGTTAACTGAACCATCCCTCGTAGCTTTTTGGTTAATATCTTTTGCTTTTAAATCGTCACTTAATTCAATCTCACTCAAAACTACTTGACGTATCGTTGCATCTTGTGCTTGTAGCAGCGCAACTAAATCCTTAAGTTTCTGAGCAAATGCTTCATCAGCATCGATTTGGGTTTGTAGTTCATCTTGCAGCTTTGTCTTATTCGCTTCTGTAGGTTGATTTTCCGCTCTTGTCAGTAACCCTTCTGTTCCCTCTGCCTTAAACTTTTCCCGAATGGTGTTTATTAAAAGAGTAAATGTATCAGCTGCACCTTTACCTAAAGCTTTTCCACCTTCTTTGATTGCCTCAGAGAAAAATAAAGAGACAATCACTGCTGCCGTAAGAGGTTCTACCATAAGTTTGCACGTAAATTTAGTAGCAACACAGTAATATACAAACTTACTGTACAGCTTTTCGGATTTTTAGTTGCGAGGTGTAGGGGCACGGCAGTGCCGTGCCCCTACGGGTGTACCTCGCTAGGTCAGGAAACGCTATATTTTAACTAACTGTTGCGCGTGATGATTCGGCATCAATGGGTTTGAGTAGGTAAATTCGCAACAGATTCCAGATGATGGAAAGTAACAAAGGTAGTTTTTGCACTAACTTGATAATTTTTGGGCGATCGCTTACATTAATTTCCCCCAATTTTAGATTATTCTCGGAACACTTTTCTAGACGAGAGAAAAATTCTGGGTGATTTGTGTTCAATGTCAAGGGAAACGCTCTTGCAGCGGTGTTGTTCGTCTCTTCGATGACTTTGGTATTATATTCGCGGGGATTTATGCCGATAGATTCATAAAATGTTGCTCGTTCAAATACTGTCAAGGTATGCGTAGCAAAAACTGTCAGCAAAAAGAAACGTACCCACAATCGCGATTTCCAATTATTCCATAACTGGGGTTGCGATCGCAGCAGCGCTTTGAAAAAATCTCCATGTCGGTTTTCATCCTGACACCAACTTTCAAAGTAGCGAAATAACGGATATATTTGGTGTTCTGGATGTGCTTCCATATGGCGATAAACTAAAATGTAACGCCAGTAACCAATTTTCTCAGATAAATAAACAGTATAAATAACCCACTCTGGGGGAAAGAAGGTATAAGTACGATTCTTGGTGAGATAACTTAAGTTTAAGGAAAGATTAAAATCTGCCATTGACTTATTCAAAAATCCCGCATGACGTGCTTCATCCCGCGACATTAAGAGAAAGGCTTCTGCTAAAATAGGATTTTGCTCTTTCAGTCGTCGCGATAGTTCTTTAAACAGCAAAAAACCAGAAAATTCTGAAGTACAAGAGCGCTCTAAAAAGTCAATAAAAGAACGTCGCGTTTCACCATCAATGCTATCCCAACACTGTTCAAATTCGCTACCGCGTACAAAATGATGCCGATTATAATCGGCTCTTAGCTCCTCTAAAACTGCTAATAATTCAGGCTCTTGCGCCGAAATATCCATTTGCGCGATCGCTTCAAAGTCAGTGGTGTAAAACCTGGGTGTTAACAATGTTTCCTGAACTGGTGCTTTAATACCAGGTTTCAGTAACTCAGGCTCTGGGGTGTGAAGATTAGCCATGAGAATTCTGCTTTTAATCTAATGCTTTATTAGCTATATAACCATAATTTTCTTTCTAGGTCTATCAATTGAAAAATAACTTTTTAATCGACAATTAGCTAGATATATTGGGTTTTTACGCAATTCGTTTGTAGCGTTTTTACACGAAATACTTTGTTTAACAAATAAAACAGATTAATATATTTATAGTTAGACAAATATTAATCGTTAAATCATTTAGAAAAAAATCAATATTACTAGCATCTGCATCTACACTAATAGCGTTAGTAGTATATGTAGGGTGCGTTAGCTGCGAGAGTACGGCACCCTACGTGTATTTCTATCAACTAACTCTTATCCACTATCCATTATCAACTAACTACCACTCACTATGGTTTTTATACTTCCTAGCGTAAAATTCGATTCTAATCTGATTCAAAAATATGATACTCCGACACCGAGATACACTAGTTATCCACCGGCAACTGAGTTAACAGAAGCATTTAGCGTTCTGGATTTTAAAGAAGCGATCGCTAACTCAAATCAAAGAAAATCTCCGCTTTCTTTGTATTTCCATATACCGTTTTGTCAAATTCCTTGCTACTTCTGTGGTTGTAATACGGTAATTTCCAACAATAAGAATATTGCTAAACCTTATTTGCAGTCTTTAGTTCAAGATATTAGAAATACAGCAGCCTTAATTGATTCTGATAGAAAAGTGCTGCAAATTCACTGGGGTGGTGGTACTCCTAACTATTTGAATCCTGAACAAGTAGAATTTTTGTGGAAAAATATTAGGCAACATTTTACCATTGATTCAGAAGCGGAAATCTCAATTGAGATTAATCCCCGCTATGTTGATAAAAATTATATTTTCTTTCTCAGAGAAATAGGCTTTAACCGAATTAGTTTTGGTATCCAAGATTTTAATCGTCAAGTTCAAGTCGCTGTAAATCGCGTTCAACCTGAAGAAATGCTTTTTGATGTCATGAGTTGGATTAAAGAAGCTAACTTCAAAAGTGTGAATGTAGACTTAATTTATGGTTTACCTTATCAAACTCGCGAAACTTTCAAAGAAACGATAAAAAAGACAATTGAATTAGACCCGAACCGAATTGTAGTCTTTAATTTTGCTTATGTGCCGTGGGTAAAACCTGTACAAAAAAATATTCCTGAAGATAAGCTTCCCCTACCGCAAGAAAAATTAGAAATTCTCAAGATGACGATTGAGGAATTGACAGCTAACAAGTATTTATTTATCGGGATGGATCATTTTGCTAAAGCTGATGATGAATTAGCGATCGCTCAACAAAATCGCACGCTAAAACGCAATTTTCAAGGCTACACCACCCTAGCAGAAACAGAACTCTTTGGTTTTGGTGCTACATCCATCAGTATGCTAGAAGACGCTTATGCTCAAAATCACAAGCAATTACAAGATTATTATCGCGGAATTGAAGCGGGTGTTTTACCAATTAGTAAAGGCATCAAACTCAGCCAAGATGACATTATTAGACGAGATGTCATCATGTCTATTATGTGTCACCACGAACTGCATAAGCCAGACATTGAAAAGAAGTATAACATCAACTTTGATGAATACTTCAGCTTAGAAATAAAGGCGTTACAGCCATTAGAAGCCGATCAATTAGTCGAGTTATCAACGAAATATATTATTATCACAGAAATTGGCAAACTACTATTAAGAAATGTTGCCGTTATCTTTGATACCCATACCAGAAATCACCAGAGAAAATTTTCTCGCGCCATTTGAGTAGAGAATTGATACCAAGTTCCGTTCAAAAACCTTACCCTCATTCCCTCTTTTTGCGGGTGATGGTGATATCAATTTTGTCAAAAATGTAACAGAGTTTTTGTCTTTAGCGCTATCAAGCGTGGTGAAGTGATTTTACATGTTTGTATGGAGCGCGACTTGGTAAAAGTGCTTGATGATGGTTTAATAGAAATCAAGGTGAAAAACCACCTGAAAATGCCCTATCTTCAGTAGAGGTGTGAGGGATGAAAATTAAACAACTTCTTCCAGTAGTATTGCTTGTTGTCGTGCTTATAGTTGGGTACTGGGGGATTTCATTTGCACAAGCTCCTGCAAAGCAATTTACACCAGAGCCAACCGTTGTTCTCAATGAAAAGGCTAGCGACTTACCCAAAGCAGCAGTACTAGAAAGCGAAATGCTGACGGCGACTTTGGCACCAGGAGAGGTAAGTATCTGGCATACACATGCGTCGCCTGTATTTGCTTACACAATTAGTGGTGAATATATCGTTGATTTTAAGTCAGGGCAGCCTTCAATTACGATACCTGCTGGCAAAGCAATTAAAGAGCCGATTAATGCCGTTGTGCGTGCTAGGAATCCTAGCTCAACGGTGCCAGCTCAATTGGTATTATTTCAGATTAGAAAACCAGGAACTGCCTTCCTAGACCCGGTTTCCAAATAATTTCCCACAATATCATTGGCAAGCTAAAGAATTACGCTGTTGATGAATGCGTTGGCGTTGCGTCTCGAACGCCAGTGCGTCTCAATTATGAGAAGAGAAGCGTGCGCTCTGCGCTTTCGCATTACATATGTAGTGCATGTTTACTTAATAACGTAAAGCTGTCCTTTTAGCTGCTTGGATAGTGCATGAACACTACAGGAACTCCCAGCAGCTTTTTACCTAATTGCGACAATCCAAACTTACCCTTAAGCGATCGCGGTAATTCTTCAAAGGCAATTACTACAAAACCAAAGCGTGTATAAAATTCCGCCAACCGCTGACCCAAACATTCTAAATATAGCGGTTGAGTTGCTTCTTCAATCAAATGCCGCGTAATTAAAGTTCCTAAACCGCGATTTCTCCAAGCTGGTGAAACTACCAAACTACCAAGTTCTTGTGTATCATAAAAGTTGCGAAGCTGTCCGCAAGCTACTATCTTCCCCTCGCATTCAATTACCCAAAATTGCGAAAAGCGTATTTGGGTAGGGTCAAGTTTTGCGGAAAGCACCAACCATCTAATTGACCAAATATCCTCAGATGTCCCCCTACGGAGTATACATCCATTTGGCAGTGACACGCTTTGTTTCATAGAACCTCGCAAAAATTATTATTTCCAATCAGATCCCCGACTTCTTCAAGAAGTCGGGGCAAATCGTTTTTTTCATTCTGTTGTCACTTTTTTGTCACATTTACTTTAAATACTAAAGATAGAACCGATTATTTTGAATATTAAATTTATTAAAATGCATCAACGTCAATTACCCCCGATACTTTGGGTTATGGGGACAGCGATCGCACTTCTGACGGCAAGCTGTGAGTCAGCAGTGCAATATTTGCCACCTTTACCGAGAATTGAGACATCCTCAAACGAAGCGCGATCGCCTCAACAAAACGCCCAATCTGCTAGTAACGCCAAAATTGAGGCAGCAATTCGCCAAGGTATCAATCAAGTGCGTCAGGAAAACAAACTGCAACCCTTGCAAAATAATGAAAAACTAGCGCAGGTTGCCCGGAACTACAGCCGACAAATGGCAGAACAAAACTTCTTCAGCCACACCGGACCTAATGGCAGCACCCTAGAAAAGCGAGTACGCGCAGGCGGAATTTATTATTGGGTGGTAGGTGAGAACTTGTTCACAAGTAAGAATATTTCCCAACCAGTATCACCAGCGATTGACGGTTGGATGAAAAGTCCAGGACATCGAGAGAATATTTTGCGTCCGTTTTTCAGCGAAACCGGTGTAGGAGTGTGGAAAGTTGGCAACAGCTACTATATTACACAATTGTTTTTGCGGCGTTGAAGAACTCCTTAATACAAAAAACGCCCCTTGGAATGAACCTGGACAAAAATGGACAGCCTTGTTTTATAGATCCGCGATACCCCACGATATCCTCGGATGAAGGCTGTCCATTTTTGTCTAT
>NZ_JTCM02000178.1 GCF_000817785.2 Hassallia byssoidea VB512170
TTTCACGGCAGGTGCTACAACGGGGCGGCACGTTTTGGGGGGAAGCTTCCCCCCAAAAGCTGCCTTGGGAACCCCCGCAACGCACTGCCTCCCCTTTTCCCTTTTCCCTTTCCCCCTCCTCAAATTGCCCAATGCCCTTAGTCAAAAATTAACAAAAATACCGCAAGATGACATCAAGGATTTGGGCATCCTAAAAATTAGGAGTTAAGTATTTTTGTTTGCAACCATGTCTATTTTAATATCTGTTGCCCAATCGCCAGGGTCTAAGATTAGTAAGGCAACTCAGCAAGTGCCAGTCGCACCAGCAAACAATCAGCAAATACCGCAATTGTTGTTAGTCGTAACCTCTGGAGTACTAACTTTGACGGTGATTGCTTTGATTGTATATGGCAAACTTGAGATGAAGAAGCTGGAGAAGAAAATCAAGTTTGAAAAATTTCGGGCGCGAGAACTAGAGAAAAAGTTTAAGCTAGCGCTGGAAACAATTAGAAAAATGGAGACTAATCCCGATTTGATTAACTCACGGGATTTTAATTTGGATTATTTGCGAATGCGGATGGCTGAGGAGGTTTTTCATTTTGCGATCGTCAATCAAGTAAAAATCAAAGTCAAAGAGCAAATTTCTCAAGCACTACGTCCAAACCAGGCTCAACAAGGAATTGTTGGGATTGCCAATAGTTCTGGACGGCAGGTGGATCAGGTTTTTGATGTAGAGTACGAGACTAATATAGAGGGAGTTCCTGCCAAGCGAGTGCTGTTTCGCGTTCAAATTCGGTTAATGAAGTTACCCACGCAAGCAACTTCTGCCAGCATCAGCCAAATTATCGATTGTATTGAAACTTATCTTAGCCCTGCTGAAGACCAAGATACTTGGCAACCGACGATTCAAGGTAGAATTGCTTATATGCATTGGGATCAAAAGGCTAAACCCACGCCTTTGCTGGTGCTGGAACAATCAAATGAAGGTGTGAATGTGACTTTCCGTACTAGTCGTCAAGCAAATTCTCCGTCACCCGATAAGCTATCTGGAACGAAAAAATCACATTTCTAGGTAATAACTGTGTATATTTATGAGTTATGAGCTACCAGCTATGAGTTACGAGTTGTGATGTTTAACTTTTGACTCATAATTATTAACCGAATAATTATTAATTCATAATTAAAAAATGGGTACAACCTCCCACTCAATTTTTGATGAGCGTGGTCTTCACTATAAGTGGAGAGTAACTGCGACCCACTTATAGTGTAATTATGAATTATTAATTATTAGTTATGAATTATTTTGACAGTGCTTTGGGAATTACGGGCTAAATGACCATCTTCCATTTCTAAGATGCGATCGGCAATATCTAAAATGCGGTTATCGTGGGTCACGAGCAAAATAGAGGTTCCCTGCTCTTTGGCAAGGGTCTGCATTATTTCTACCACATCGCGTCCTGATTGTTTGTCTAAAGCGGCTGTGGGTTCGTCTGCTAGCACTAGTGGGGGATGGTTCACTAAAGCGCGAGCGATCGCTATTCTTTGTTTTTGTCCACCAGAAAGATTGTCTGGGAAATAATTAATCCTGTCTTCTAAACCTACAGCTTGAAGCATCGCTTCTGATTTGTTAATCGCATGTTGCTTAGAAATCTCTTTGTTCAGTTCTACTGCCATTTGCACATTCTGTCTAGCGTTTAAGAACCCCAACAAGTTGTGAGCTTGGAAAATATAACCAATATTACGTCTAATTTCTACCAGTTTACTTTGACTGGCTCCAGATAGTTCTTCACCTAAAAATTTTAGACTTCCTTCTTGCACAGACCTCAATCCACCAATCAAGCTCAGTAATGTTGTTTTACCTGAACCTGATGGTCCGGTCATAATTACAATTTCCCCTGCATAAATCTCTAGATTTATGTCAAATAAAATCTGTCTTTTCAGCGAACCTTTACCGTAGTAATGGCAGATATTTTTGATGTCGATTACAGGTTTTTTTGTCATTATCTTTTGAAGAGGGGTTAGGAAAAGCGGTAGAGACGTTCCGGCGGAACGTCTGTACAAGGGTTAGGGGTTAAATTAAAATATATCTGCTGGATCGGCGGCTTCTAATTTACGCACGGCGATCGCACCGGAAATAAAGCACATTAAAATAGTTAAAATTAGCACCATTATTGCCCGATCCAAACTCATGAAAACTGGTAAAAGTGTCGCATCTTTAGCCAGTTTATATAAAAACATTGTAAAAGCCCATCCAGGCATGTATCCTAAAACTGCTAAAATTAAAGCTTCTTGAAGAATGACAAATAATAGATAATTTTGTGTATAGCCGATTGCCTTTAAGGTCGCATATTCAGCTAGATGTTCTGTAACTTCGCTATAAAGAATTTGATATACAATCACGGTTCCGACTACAAAACCCATGATTGTACCTAAGGTGAAAATAAATCCTATCGCTGTGCTGCTTGCCCAGTAATTTCTTTCAAACTCGATAAATTCTTGTTTAGTTAAAACGTTGATTTCTTTCGGTAAATAACTTCTCAATTGTTGCACAACTAAGTTCGCATTTGCTCCCGGCTTTAATTTAATTAAGCCTATATCAATCAATCCTCGCTGGCGATGGCTAAATATTCTAAAAAAGTTAACATCGCTAGTAATTAAATTACCATCGGCTCCAAATGATGCTCCTAAAGTAAATAATCCTGCTATTTTAATTTGTCTACCCCGCACTTCTGCTGTGACACTTTTACCTTGCTCAAAGTTAGCTACAACCGGACCATATTCTGTTCGAGAAGAACGGTCATATAAAACTACATCCGGCAGTTTCAGTTTATCTAAGTTTTCTTGAACTCCAGGCAAGTTAAATACATTAACTTCTGGGTTCATAGCTAAGGTGAGAATACTCCGGGGGCGACCTGTTATCGGATTTTTCCAACTGGCGTAATCTAAATATATAGGATGAACTGATTGCACTGCTGGCAAATCTAAAGCTTTATATAATCGCCTTTGTGAAAAGCTTTTCATTGCTAAGACGGCGTTAGATTGAGAGTTAATTAAAACAATATCACCTTGCAAACTGCTGTGCATCCGGACGTTACTGTAATACAGGGCATCGCGGAAACCAAGTTGCATAAACATGAGAACGTCGGCAAAGGCAATTCCTGCCAGAGCCACGATAAGGCGAGTTTTTTCGCGTGTTAATTGTAGCCATGCTAAAGGTATTTTTGGACTCATTTTATAGGGGTAATGGGGAATTGGTAATGGGGAATTGGTAATGGGGAATTGGTAATGGGGAATTGGTGATGGTTAAATGTTGATTTCGACTACTACTTTGGCGTTAGTTAAACCGCTAACTTTTTGGCTGGCTTCTAGAGGTAAGGCGATTTTTACTTCTACGACTCTGGCATCTACATCTGCTGCTGGATCTGTATTTAAGACGTCTTTTTTGCCGATTTTTCTGCCAACTTCAACGACTGTTCCTTGTAATTCGCCGTTAAAGGCACCGTTATCGCTAGCGATGGTGGCTTTTTGACCGAGACGTACTTTACCAATGCTGTCTTCGGGAACTTCGGCGATCGCAATCATTTGATCGGTTCTTCCAATCTCAGCGATGCCATCTACGCTCATGTTTTCTCCGGCTTTGGTGTGAATTTTGATGATTTCTCCGGGGATGGGTGCGGCAACGTAGCTTAATTTCAAGTCTGCTTGGGCTTTTCTGACGTTGGCGATCGCATTACTAACTTGAGCTTGTGCTATCAGTGCATCAGTGGGACGAACTTCTAAAAGTCTGTTGAATTTGGCTCTTTCTTCGTCAATTTGCCTTTGCAATGTCGCTAAGGTTTTATCGCGGTTGACTTTGGCTTCAATCAGTTGCTGTTGTAAAGTTGCTTGACTTTGTATTTGGTTTGCCCTAGCTTCGGCAAGTTGTTGTTGTAAAGTTGCTTTTGCTTGTCTTAAACTAGCTTGGCTTTCTGCAACTTGTTGAGAGGAAGTTACCGCACTCAAGCGTCTTCTTTCCCATTCTTGCTGAGAAATCGCACCTTCTCTGTATAATGTTTCGTAGCGTCGAGCATCGACTTGGGCGTTGTTAGCTTCGGCTTGGACGCGAGAAACGGTGGCTCTTAAAGTATCTCGTTGTCCTTGTAGTTCGGCTTCGAGACGATTAACTGTTGCTTGTTGGGCGATTTTTTCGCCACTTAACTGAGCTGCGATACGAGCGATCGTTGCTTGTTGAGCTTCACTTTCACCTCTTAATTGAGCCTGTAAACGAGAAATTACTGCTTTTTGAGCTTGAATGTCTCTTGGTGAACCCGCTCTGACTTGTGCTAAATTAGCGCGGGATTCTTGCAATTTTGCTTTGGCTTCTTCCACTGCTGCTGTTTGGCTATCGTGGTTATCCAAAATCGCCACTATTTGACCTTTCCTGACTCGCTCTCCTTCTTTCACCAAAATTTGCTCAACTCGTGAAGAAGCTTGCACTCCTGCGGTTGGTGCGGATAATTTAACTACTTCTCCTCGCGGTTCCAAACGTCCCACAGCACTGATACTAGTAGGAACTGGTGCTACTGGTACTGAACTGCTGAGTTTTTTTAACTGCTCAATTCTGGCTGTAGCTAGTACCCCGGAAGCGATGACTACTGGTAGGGCTACAGCGATACCCCACCAAATCTTAGGTTGATCAAGTGGTTGTTCGCTTGACCTTGAATTTTCATTCACCCTTGACATGGTATATTGTCCGTTTGATTGTGGTGATTGAAGTAAAAGACGTACTTGGATTAGTCAAAAAGCGGATTTAATGTAGTAAGGGCTTCAGCCCTTAAAAGCGAAGCTATGAGCGGTAAACCGCTCACTACGAATTAAGAGGATTTTAGCTATTAATTAAGCAGATAAATATGCAGTGCAGTATTTAGCCTTTTATGAGCAAAAGGCAATATTTACGAATCATTTCAGATGGCTACAGTTACTACAAGTTTTGCTCTATTGGTAGAGAGATTTGCTTAATTTGGTCAGATACGCCTGCTTAATTTTAGTTGATGCTATAGCAATCCTATTTCCCAATTGAAAATTTTTTAGATACCCGACTTATTAGATAAGTCGGGTATCTTGTTTTTTTAACGAATTCCGAAAGTTTATATCAAACTGTTAGTAGAATTACTCGCTGTGTGTAATGCTATTTTGTGACTCCATTAAACTGTTGTTTTCTGAATTCTACATTCATGATTTGCTGGAAAACGTAGCACAGCTTACAGATAAACAGTTTTCAGCATTTGAGGTGATAGTTATGCAGAAAAAGTGACAAGAAGTCAACATTTAGAATTATTGATATATTGTCACTTTATTTTTTTTGTATTTGTATGTCCTAATGCGAATAATTAATTTGGAAGGTCAAATAACACTGTAGTCATATAATTTTCAGCCCAATCTGAACCAAAGGCTTTTTCGAGTACGCGACGGGTTTTGTCGTTTTGTTGCTGTTTGGTGCAGTAATTATGCTGTCCGGCGATAATTTTTAATACTTGTTCTGGTGAAGCAGGATGAGAAGCGATCGCCTGCATACAATGAATATCTAAATAGTCTCGCACACGCGACAAAAACAGCGTTTCTTCTTCGGGAGAACCCGGACGAACAAAGATACAAAATTCCGAAAAGATATCTCCCCATTCCGGTAATTCACGGGGTTGAGAAAAGTTGGGTGCAGGTAATGCAGAGAGTTCAGAATTATACGCTTCTGGTAAAGTGCGTTGTGAAAGCGGAGATAAATCAGCGATCGCAGCACTAATTTGACCTCTACCCCCGACTAAATCGCAACCGAACATCGGCAAGTCGTATTCTGGACGGGGAAACATAACGCAGTGCAGAATATCTAACATAGTTCCCACCTTGGCTAGTTCCAAGTGCATCTTGCGGAACTGCGGTGTTTGATAGCAGCGGTTTTCAATCGTCAGTTTTTCACCTTCGAGTCTACCTTCTACATATCCCAACTCCGCCGGCAAATGGTAAGGTGATAAATCAAGGTGTTTGTGCCAAGCACCTTCAATGGTATCAGCCAACTGACGAATTAAAGGATGTTGTTGCTCACGCAGTGAGGGTGTAGAAGTAACTGACATGTTGTGATTGGGGAATATTGTCTATTTGTCAGTTTATCGCTGTTGGGGGATCGGGCGATCGCGCTGGTAATATAATCAAACAGAAGCCGGCACCCAAGAAGGGTGGGGCTTTTACAGGGGACGCGCTGTGGTAACGACACTCAGCGCGATCGCTACCAACATTAAAGCTTTCATTACAAACGTTAAAGCGATGCCTACGGCGGGCTGCGCCTACGCTACTTTCGTATTTGCTGTGGTTAGGATACGAAGGGCGATCGCATTATAAACCAGGCTGGTTATAATCTAGTGACTAAAAGAGATTGGATGGTTCTATGGCAATTACGCTTGAATTAACTCCAGAAATTGAAGCGCGTTTGCTAGCTCAAGCAGCAGCGCAGGGTATGACAGCCGAAGCATTTTTGAAAGCTGCAATCGAAAATTTCCTGAATGCTGAACCTTTGGTATACCGAGTTGGGACGACTTTAGTTGTTCAATCTACTCCAATTGGCAATCTGGAAACGTCTGTTGAGCAAATGCGGGAAGAACGAATAAATGGCTTAATTGCGGGTTATGAAAGTCCTATTTGATACTTCAGTATTGGTAGCAGCTTTTGAAGTTAGCCATCCTCGGCATGGTGTTTGTCTACCGTGGTTACAACGGGTGCAAGTCTCGGAAATTGACGGCTATCTTTCAACCCATACTTTTGCTGAACTTTATTCTGTTCTGACTCGCTTACCTGTAAGACCACCTATTTCGCCAACGATCGCCCAACGTTTAATCGATGATAACCTGAATTTGTTCGTAGCAATTCCGCTCACTGCTGATGATTACCAACAAGCGATCGCCTGTATGGTGGGGTTAAATCTTCTAGGTGGCGGAATTTTTGATGCGCTAATTGCCCAAGCTGCTCTCAAAGCAGGGGTCGATATATTACTCACGCTGAATCCAAACCACTTCACTCGACTGGGACAAGATTTAGCTAAACGGGTGCAAGTGCCGTCTTGAGCGTTTGTTTGTGATGCTTATTTAAGGCAATTTCGGCGATCGCTTTCAACTTGCAGGACGCACGACCATTAAAGCTGTGGTTACAAATATTCAAATCTTCATTACAAATATACAAGCGATCGCTACAAATATTCAAGCTGTGGTTACAAACATTCAAGCTTTCATTACAAACGTTAAAGCGATCGCTACTAACGTTGAAGCTGTGGTTACTAATGCTTTAACTTTCGTTACAAACATACAAGCGATCGCTACTTTCGTTAAAGCGATCGCGACCAACATTCAACTCTTACATAAGTCCTTTTTAATCTCCCGCGCATCCTCATCTTTAGAATTAGACTTGAGATAATTGCCGATAAACCCGCATCCCTCCTTAACTAAATAATCAAAATCTAACCTCCACAGTCTCACCGTGTTGTCTTTACTTCCAGAAGCGAGCATCTTGCCATCGGGGCTGAAGCTGACGCCATAAACCCAGTTTGTATGCCCAGTCAGGGTTTTAATTTCTTTGCCGGTGGAGGTGTCCCAGAGTTTCACCGTCT
>NZ_JTCM02000179.1 GCF_000817785.2 Hassallia byssoidea VB512170
GCCAGTGCGTTGCGGAGGCAGCGCGGTCATGTTCGTTACCCCCATGAGCGACTGCCGTCGGGTTTCCCGCGTTGAAGCATCTGGCGTGGACAAGGGGGACAATTTTTTTCTATTCCCAATGCCCAATGACGCGGCTATGCTTCAAGTCGGCATCCCCGCCCAACGCACTGGCTCCCCAATGCCCAATGACGCGGCTATGCTTCAAGTCGGCATCCCCGCCCAACGCACTGGCTCCCCAATGCCCAATTACCAATTACCAATTACCGATTACCAATTAGCAATTACCAATTACTAAATCATCTAACTCTTGCTGCATTTGACTTTGGACTAACTCATAACAAGCATTAACATAAGAGCGATCGCTTGCTGCATCCCGACCGTAACGTTCAAAGACAATCGGTGGACAAACTCGCGTATGTATAGTTACAGGCAATGGTATGTTAGGTAAAGGACCAATCGCCAATCCCCAAGGCAACCCAAGATAAATCGGGAAAACCTCTGGATCTAGCCCAAATAGCCAAGGCATCCCCGATTCATGCAATTGCTCTAAAATTTTGTATAAGTCAGCCAACACAAACAGCGTATCGTGGGCACCGACAGAAATAATCGGCACAATCGGTACTTGTTCGCGCAGCGCTAACTTGATAAATCCCTGATTGCCAGCAAAGTGAATTTGATGGCGCATAGCGTGTGGTCGAAAAAGGTCTTGCGCTCCACCAGGATATACTAGTACGCTGGCTCCAGAACGCAAAGCAGCGATCGCCATTCGCGGATGAGCGATGATTGCTCCCAACCTCCCTGCCAATTCTGCTGTTAGCGGAACCTGCCAAAAATAGGGATGCGCCAAACCGTAAACTGGTCGCTCAACACCAAATCGTTGAAACCAGTCATACATTACCATATACATATCGGGAGCTGCCAGTCCTCCGTTATGGGAACCGACAATTAAAACCTTGGACTGGGGGATATTTTCCCAACCACTAGTTTGCACTCGAAAATAGTAGCGATACAGCCACTCCCACAGTGGCATCATAAGTTGGATGAACCGAGGATCTTTTTGTTCCAAAGACCATCCAGGTTTTGTTTTTAAGTAGTGTTGTTTTTCTGGCATTAAGGCATTTTAACAAAATTGCTCACTTTACCTTTAGCGAGAAAAGGTATAGCAAATAGTTATCAAAATAACATTAATTCTTTTATTTTCACAGTTAATACTGAAAAACATTTGTAAATAAAAAATTTAGCAACTTTGACAACTTATGATAGGCTATCTGCATTTGAGGAGTGATAGAGGTGCGGCAAATGTCAAAATTGAGGGTGGGGTTGTTGTTTGGTGGTCGTTCGGGAGAGCATGAAGTTTCGATTAGTTCAGCACGAGCGATCGCTCTTGCCTTGAGTGCAGAGGAAAATGCTAACAAGTACGAAATACTTCCTTTCTACATCCAAAAAGATGGACGTTGGTTAGCAGGGGATGTACCGCAACAAGTTTTAACATCCGGAAAAGTACCGCAATTACCGGAAAATGAGACACCAAGCGCCAATTCTTTATTGTCAACAACAAAAAATAATCTTACCCGTTGGCAATTTCCCTCTCAAGTAGGGGAGGTGGATGTTTGGTTTCCGATTCTCCACGGTCCCAACGGTGAAGACGGTACAATTCAGGGATTACTCAGCTTGATGCAAGTTCCCTTCGTCGGTTCTGGGGTGTTAGGTTCGGCGCTGGGTATGGATAAAATTGCCATGAAAATGGCGTTTGCCCAAGCGGGATTGGCACAAGTTAAATATGTAACGCTGACCAGAGCGCAAATTTGGTCAAATCCTTGTATATTTCCCAAATTGTGTGATGAAATCGAAGCAACGTTGGGCTATCCGTGTTTTGTCAAACCTGCTAATTTAGGTTCATCGGTGGGTATTGCCAAAGTGCGATCGCGTCAAGAATTAGAAACCGCTTTAGATAATGCCGCTTCTTACGATCGCCGCATCATAGTAGAAGCAGGAGTCATCGCACGCGAAGTCGAATGTGCCGTTTTAGGAAACGATCAACCCCAAGCTTCAGTCGTCGGCGAAATTTCTTTTGAAAGTGATTTTTACGATTATGAAACTAAATATACAGAAGGATTAGCAGATTTACTGATACCCGCACAGTTGCCAGATTCTGTTACCCGTCAAATTCAGGACATGGCTTTGCAAGCCTTTGCAGCCGTTGACGCTGCTGGGTTGGCAAGGGTGGACTTTTTCTATGTCGAAGCCACAGGGGAAATATTAATTAACGAAATCAATACGTTTCCAGGCTTCACAGCGACGAGTATGTATCCTCAAATGTGGGCTAAAAGTGGAATTACCTTTGCCGAATTAGTCGATCGCTTGATTCAACTTGCTCTGGAGAGACATTCAACTCCCTTGGGCTGAACCTGGACAAAAATGGACAGCCTTGTTTACTAGATCCTCAACACCCCACGACATTTTCGGATGTTCGCGCTAGCGTCTCCGAAGGAGAAGGCTGTCCATTTTTGTCTATTGTTTGTGAAACCCGAACCTTTGAGAATAAGCTTTCCTTAGCTCTGTACCAAAGCCTGATAAAGTTCTAAAAAATAACGATTTTCGCGAATACTTAGCGGATTTAGGAGCCAGAGTCCAAAAAAAAGGCTACTGAAATCCGAAGCTTTGCTACGGATACGCTCAGGTTAGCTCCTCCAGTACAATCAACAATTGGAGGGGTACAAATCTGAAATTAATCATGGAAAATAGTCAGAATGTACAGCAGGAGCCAACGCAAGCAACAGCGCTGACAGCAGACAAGGTAAAGAGTAACTCGAAGTCAATAGATAGCTTCATGCTTCTAATACGTCTATTGGGACGCTATCCTTGGCTATTGTTGGTAGGGTTGCTAGGAATGTTTATCGGGAGCGCAACCCTTGCAGTGTATAGCCTAAGTTATGCTGGGCGTGTGGAACCGGAAGAACCAGAAACAATACAAGCTGAAGTAGCACAACCAATCAACACCCCCCCTGAGACTAGCAATCGTACACCTTTATGGATGGTGGCAGCGATCGCCCTCAGTTGTGCTAGTGGTTGCTTTATAATTTTCCGATTGCTAAATCGTCCCCCACAGCGGCAAAAAGACCAGAAACAGATTAACCGCTATGAGGCACGCTTGGCACAACATCGTCATCAAAAATTAGAAGCACGTCCACCAGAGAATCCGCCAGTTTTTGTGCCTCCATCACAAAGCATGTCCTTCGCACCAGCGCCATCTAAAACAAAACCTATGGTCACAGTTTTGCCACCAGAACACACCATTCCCTTCGATAAAAGCAAAGAATCTTTAGCAGATATGCTGGATATTCGCAAACAAAGTTCTTTGTCGGCAATTTTACGCAAGTAGTAATACTGTTGTCAAAGACGATACAGAATTAATACTTTTGACTATTAAGGGCATGGCATCGCTGTGCCCTTAATAATTTTTAATATTAAATACAATTTCATACCAGCACCCAGTCTCTATGAAAGAGCGCAAGCTTTGAGGGTATTGTAGACGAGAAAACCCATAAATGCTTATTAAGTAAATGGGCGAAATTAAACGTAAAATACTCTCTTGATTCGTAGTCAGGGCTACCCTACGGGAAAGCTCCGCGCTTCAGCCCTCAAAACTATCCGCTTACTACAAACGAACATTTATTTATGCCCATCTACTTACCATATCTCTATGAAGATAAAGCTCAAATTAGCCCACGCAGGTAAGCTTTGTTTGTGTAGCTATAGGCTTCTAGCCTGTGGATTAATAAAACGCTGCATACACCAATACAGATAAAAATCTCTTCTTTTCTAATACCCAGTCCCCAGCAATAGAATAACAGCAGATTAACAGATATAAAAAAGTTAGAAATGAGCAATTATCAAATATAAATAACGCTAAAACTAAACACGTATCAGATTAATAGATATGAAAAAGTTACAAATGAGCATTTATCAAATAAAAACAAAGATGCCATTTTGGCAACCAACCTCTAAATTAGTTAGCTAAATTGTATGGAGATAAACGACTTCAAGGGTGTTGTTATCAGGGAGCACAGGCTACTAACTTATCCTAAAAAATACTTTTACAAAAGTATTTTTTAGGCAAAAACTTAGGATATCTAAGAGTGAAAAACTACTTAGATTAGCAAATAAATATCAATAACAAGGTTTGACATTTGCTGCATTAGGAAGTTTAATTCTCTACAGGCGTTGTCGTTAACGTACCATTAGCCCCCAAAAGAACAGACAACGTTAGCAAATATTCCTAAACGCTTCAGCGGCAAATGAAAGAGTGGGAGTTTGAAAGCGAATGATATGCTTCCTCCCACTCTTTTTTTATGGGGAGCAATACAAAACTATCAAAGCACTCTTTGTGGCTGAATTTTGTCGATATAGAGCAAATATGAATTTCATTTTGCTACTTTTGATACGAATTAAACTATTTGAAAAAGTTGCCATTTTGGCAACCATGCTTCAACCAAATCAGTTAAATTGTTAAACATAAGGAACTTCAAGGGTGTGGTTATCGGGGTGAGTTACAAGATTGAATAATTTTGATGATGCATCTTCTACCAAACAAATTTTCGAGGTAAATAATGTATATCTAAAAAAGATATACTAACATTGCAACTCTGACAAATTAAAATAAATAATCAAGTTTCCATTTGCTGCACCAAGGAATATTAAGCGCATACGGGCGTTGTTTTTGTTCGACACATTAGCCCCCCAAATAAAGCGCATCGTCCGTAAATATTCCTAAACGCTTCAGCAGCAAATGAAAGAGTGGGAGTTTGAAAGCGAATGATATGCTTCCTCCCACTCTTTTTTTATGGGGAGCAATGCAAAACTATTCTCAGAATAATTGATATCATGTCCTTAGTTGGGACACATATTGTAGAGACCTTCCGGCGGAACGTTTCTAGGGTTATATCTGCTAATATCTATTTTTAGGGTGATTATTTAAATAAAATTTGTATCCCGCATAAATTGAATAATAGCGGCATTAACCGCTTGTGCAGCACCAGACGAAGCATCATGATGGCAATTAGGTAGAATTTGCAATTTAGCATTCTTCAGACGTTGACGCAATTTCTCGCCATCGCTAGCAGGAAACCAACTATCTTGTTCACCCCACAAAATTAGTGTGGGAGACTGAATAGCACCGAGATTATTTTGAATTTCACTAAGCATGTTCGGCTTATTAGTTTGCAAATGCTCAATTTCTCGCGCTGCTATTTGTAACTCTTCGGCAACTTTTACCAAAGTACCAGGAAACTCAATAAACGGGTAAGTTATCCAGTAAACATCTTCTTGGGTAAGTATTGATGGATCGAATAGCACGCCACGCCTTTCTATTGCCATAATTTCTCTTACTAAAGGTGCAAACAAATATGCTAAACGTAAGCTATCAATTGTTTGCAATATTTCTAACGGCGTTTGTGCAAGCACCGACATTCCCCAATGGGGCAGACGTTGCGGAAAAATAGGTACATTTAGTACCACCAACCGCGCTATTAACTGAGGATTTTTTTCAGCAATAGCAAGGGCAATTACTGCCCCCAAAGATTCGGCGACAATTACAGCGGGTTCATCACATAAAGTACTAATAATTCTCTCTAGCTCAATAATTTGATGACCGCTTTTTTCTCGACGAGATACAGGTTTTTCGGAAAAACCGTAACCTTTAGCATCAAAACAAATTACCCGAAAATATTCAGATAAAGGTGCGATGCTGTGACGCCAATTATAGCTCCAGCTACCCACGCCATGTAAGAAAATTAGCGGTTTCCCTGTACCTTTTTCGCCATAAGCGATTTGTACAGGATATCCATTAGCATCAGTAATTATTAAATTTTGTCGCCCTTTAGGAAAAGTAGCTTGCCACCAATTTTTCATCCCTTTTATCAGCAAATAATTTAAACACCAAATAAGGCTTGCCACAGCAGTCTAATTAGTATCACAGGGAATGCTACTAATACTATGGCAACAAGCAATAATCCTAACAAAAGCGCTAAAACAAACCATACATCTGCGCTCTTACTCTGTCCGGGAAATCTTAGGTATTCTTCTAATAACTTAATATTATGCTCGTTTGCTGTCCAAGCAAAATCAAAAAAGTCTCCCAGCACTGGTATAGCGCCCAACAAGCCATCAATAATAATATTTAAGACCATTCTGCCTAAAGTTGCTTTAGGTGCGCCTAATCGCGCCGCTTCTAGGACAATGTAAGCAGAAAGCATGACTCCCAAAAAATCACCACCAAGAGGTATAAATCCTATAAGTGGATCTAGTCCGATACCAACCCGCGTTCCGGGAATGGTTATGGCATTATCCAGCAGACGGCTAAGTTGACGCAAACGCTTTAAGGTAGGCGCTTTGGCATCGGGTTCAATTGTAAATTTTATAGGAGATTTAGACATGGACGCTTCGCGCATAATCTGTGTTCTAACCGCTAAATATTCTACTCTGATGTGTGCCTTTTTACAGGATTAATTGTTACGATTATGCTTTGAAGCGTTAGAATGCTGGCGCGATCGCATATCTTCACCCACGACTACATTTAATTGATCCCCAATTAAAAGAACCGCAGCACTCATCCAAAGCCACAGCATTAAAACAATCACCGCTCCCACTGCACCATAGGCGATGTTATAGTTACCGAAATTCGCCACATAAACCCGAAATAAATTCGAGACGATCGCCCAGGAAATAGCTGCTATAATCGCCCCAGGCATCATCGGCGTACCTGAATTCCACTTTGAAGGACCGTAGCGATAGATAGAAGCAAAGGCAGTAGCAACAATACCTAAAGCTAAAGCCCAGCGAAACAACTGCCAAAAATACAATAATAATCCGAAAAAATCATTTTCACGCCATACAAGTTGCAATACTAAGTCACTAATAAAGACCAAAAAAGAAGCCATCACAAAAAGCATGATCGTGCCAATTGTTAATCCCAAAGAGATGAGTTTAGCTTTCCAAAAAGGGCGTATCTTATCTGCGGGAATTTGATGAATTTGATCGAGGGCTGTCATCGCTGTACTGACTGCACCAGAAGCAGTCCAAATGGCGATCGCAAAACTCAGAGAAAACAAACCGCTATTTTTTGAGTTGGTAATTTCTTTCGTAGCAAAATCACGAATCAAAGTTAGTGCTTCTTCTGGTGCAATTTGACTCAGTTGCACCGCCATCTGTTTAAAAGTCTCTTGCAAAGATTCTTCAAATAAGCCAATGGCTGTCAGGGCGGCAAGAATTGCGGGAAACAACGATAACATTGCATTGAAGGCAATTTCCGAGGCTAGTCCCAAAAGTCGCCGTTTGATGGTAATCGCAAAGGTTTTCTTAAAGGTGCCAGCATTGAGGTGGCGAAAGAAGCGGACAAAACGAGGCTTTGCCATGATTTTAGTGGCGGCAGGTTGGGTTTCTCAACTAGTCTGCCAAATAGTTATGGGGGGATGGGGTTTCACAAACACTCTTTCACTCATTGACAGCCAACATCTGTAAAATGTCGTGGGGTGTTGAGGATCTAGTAAACGAACTATGAGTGCCATTT
>NZ_JTCM02000180.1 GCF_000817785.2 Hassallia byssoidea VB512170
AGATCCGCAACCACCCACGAATATTTTTGATGTTCGCGCTTCGCGTCTCCCCTTGGGAGAAGCCTGTCCACATTTGTAAGCGAGAAGACTTCGCCCATACCCGATTTATTTGTACATCAAGTCGGAAATCTCCATTTCAGTTTGTGCGACACTCTGCCCAACTCGACGTTTGGAGTTATAAAGATAGCTGTCAGGTTCCTGCTTGACATCGACACCGTTGGCAATAATGCCCAAAATATTCGCTTCCGAACGATCTAGCAGCGACTTAGCGGCAGTAGCGCTAGCTAAATCTAAAACACCAGGTTGAGCTACTAATAAAACTCCATCCACCATTTTTCCCAGAACTGCTGCATCAGCTGTGTTAACTAAAGGAGGAGTATCAAACACGATGTAGTCATAGCTTTGCGAGAATTTATCAATCAAAGAAGTCATGCCATCGGAATCAATCAAAGCTAAGGGGTTAGGAGGTTGGACTCCCGCTGTGAGGACAGATAAATATTTTGTGACTATTTGCACAGCTTGTATAAATTCATCTTGACCAACAATAATGTTACTTAAACCTACTGAGTTTATTAGACCCCACAAATGATGTTGCGATGGTGAATGCATATCTGCATCAACTAGTAAAACTCGCCTTCCAGCTTGAGCTAACGCTCCAGATAAATTTGCACAAACTTCTGATTTTCCCTCTTCCGTCACAGAACTCGTGACTACAATTATGCGGACTTTTTTATGGCTAATAAATTTTAAGTTTGCCTGAAGCATTTGATATGCTTGATGAATCACTAAGCTAGGAGTAGAACCATTCATAAATTTATCGGCGTATCCATCTTCCATCAAGTTAAGATAAATAGGTTTACTATTTGATTGAAACTTGGGAATTAGCCCCACCAAACTGTAGCCAAAAAATGTCTCAATTTCCTTAACTGTTTTTAAGGATTTATCAATTAAATCTACAAAAAAGGCAGCACTTACACCAAATAATAAACCAACAAATACACCACTTCCTGCTAAAATTAGTGTAATTTTTGAGACAACTGGTTTTTTCGGAACTTGTGCAGCTTCAATTACTCTGGCATTTCCAATACTTTGCTTTTCTGCTATTTGGATTTCTTTTTGTCTGGTTACAAGATTTTGAAAGTTAGTTTGGGCAACAGACAACTTTCGCTCTAAATCTCCTTGCTGTTTTTCTAGATTTGGCATAATAGCCAACTTCTGCTGATAACTTCCACGGATATTAGACAAAGCTTGTACTTTTTTCTCCAAACCTTGACGCTGCGCTTGTAATTGTAAATATTGACTTGCGAGATTTTCTTTAATCTTTCCTATCTGCAACTTGCCAGGAGAAACGTTTTCTTTAACTCCTGCAACCTGAACAACCCGCTGCTGTAATAAAGAATTCAAAGTTATTTCTTGATTCTTTAAGAAAATGATAGATGGATGATCGTCGGTGTAGCGTGTTCTTTCAGTTGCTAGCTTCGTTTGCACTTTTTGTAGCTCACCTAAAACATCCTGTACACCAGGTATCTGACTTAGGGAAGTAATTTGTACAGCTTGCTTTTTTTGCAAATTTAATTGACTGCCTACTTGTGCTTCCTGAGCGCTGACATCTGCAAGCGCTGCTCTAGATTGATTTATTTGCTCATCTAGTTGGGCAATATTGCTAATAGCAGCGCTTGCTTCTTGTGGAAGCTCGATAATCTGATTCTGATTTTTAAACTTACGTAGTGCTTCTGCTGTCCGCTCTAATTCTTGTTGAGACAACTGTAGTTGTTGTTTAATAAATTCACCCGCTGCCAAGACTTGAGAGCTATTAGTTTGAATATTATTTTTCACATAAGATTGCATCACCTGATTGACTAGTGATGCTGACAATTCAGGTTTTTATGATATGTAAGAAACTTTCAGTACATCTGTGCCAACAATTGGTTCAACTTTGACTTGAAGTGACTCTGCCTCAAGGGGTATACCTTTTTTATCTACTAAGCCCAGAGTATTGATGGCTTCTCTTAAAATCGGTCGAGATTTCAAAATAACAGCTTGCGTTGTTAAAGGATTACCCTCACGCATTAAAGATTTCAAATCGCCAATTTTTTCTCCTGCTTTTGTTAGCGAAGATATTCGGTCTGATTTAAAAAGTAACATTCCACTTGCCTCGTATTTAGGTTTTTGCTTGAGGATGGCAAAACCTGATAATCCTACTGAACTAAGAAGAACTGCTACCACAACTTGCCAGCGACGTTTTAAAACTAGCCAATATTCTTGAATCTCTACTTCTTGTGGATTGCCTTTAGTCTGCATGTAAGTTTCCTGGTTGTACAATAATCCTTAGTTTTTGGGAATTACAAATGACTAAGAACGATCTTAACGAAACAACGTTTATTTTTTGTTAGTCCTGTTTGTTAATAGTAAGTTTTTACTGCATTTGGGAAACCACTTGCATTCCTCCGAGTAAATTCGCTAACGGTTGGATTACCTTCGGTATGAACTACTCCTACTGCTTGCTGCCATATTTGTGGTGGTGCTACTGACACTTTGTATGTACAATTCTCAGGCTTTAGTCGATGATACCACTGGGTTTTTTGACAGCGATCGCACCAAAAGGCTTCTAACCATTCACCTGTTAGATGAATCGTTTTACTAGCCATTTTTAATTTTTTTTGCTTCAGCAAATCGATGCTGTCAAATAATGAATATTTTGGACTAACACTATGAAGATAGCATCCATCAATCGGACAGTAGATAGACCGTCGCTTTGAACGTTTTCGATTTTGGTCACACCTTCTCTGCAATTTGACCTCTATCATTGATAAAAACATCCTCTATAACAATAAGGTCATGTTGGAGGGACTGAGATCGTAAAGACCATCGAAGCCCAACTCCTAGTTTTAAGAATCAGTTATTCAATTGCATTCCACAGACAAGAGTCTGAAAACTTATACATTGCAATTTTCTCATTCAAATCTAGTAACGAAGTTAGAAAAAACATAAAAATTATTTTTCAACTTCATTAGATAAAATTGATATTGGGAAAAGCATTTACATGACATTTACCAAGAGTTATTTTAATTTGAGTAGTAGATAAAACAGATTTTTTCTTGACCGCTATTAATGTCTGTAAATTATCATACAGGAAATTTACCAAAGGCAAGGTGAGAAAAGTAGGTAAATTAAGCTGACGCATCTAGATAAAAATCTGTGTTGAAAGGATATAAAAGGTAAGAAAGGTAAGAAAAGTGAGTCAAGCAGTTTTGGTTAAAGAAAAAAGTAAAATTTAATCTCTTTAATTTTTATCCCTGAAGAAACTGTAGTTTGGTGTCGCCTTAATGCTTGACAAAACCTACATATTATGTTGTCAGGTTATATTTAATATCTTTTTTATGCAGGGTGACACTTGTGCAAGCAAACGTAAAATCTGGCTAATAATAAACGCTTTTAGTCAAGGTATCGAAGTCGATACAAACAGATTTATGTAGAGTAGATATATATTAGATATAAATTCCTGATTTAGTAGCACATGAACGATGTGCGTTTAAAGTTTTTACTCCAGGATATACTAAGCTTTCAACTTCCAGCTAGGAGATTGTCAAATTATTAATTAAGCAATTAAATGACCTGTTATAAATACCAAGTCGGTGGATGTCTAACTAGTAACGCTCCAAGTTATGTAGAACGGCAAGCTGATTCGCAACTTTATGAAGCATTGCAGGAGGGAGAGTTTTGCTACGTCCTCAACTCCCGGCAAATGGGTAAGTCCTCTTTGCTAGTAAGAACTCGGCATCGCTTGCAACAACAAGGTTTTATATGCGCTTCGGTTGATCTGACAAATGTTGGCTGTGAAAATATTACCCCAGAGCAGTGGTACAAGGGAGTAGTTGGTGAGTTATGGTCTGGTTTCAAGCTGTTAGGAAAAATTAACTTAAAAGCTTGGTGGCAAGAGCATGAAGATATCCCCTTACTTCAAAGAGTGAGCCGATTTATTTCCGAAGTACTGTTGGTTCAGTTTCCCAATAAAAGACTGTTTATTTTTATCGATGAAGTTGATAGTATCAAGAGCCTTGATTTTTCTGTTGATGACTTTTTTGCCTTAATTCGGTTCTGCTATAATCAGCGAGCTATCGATCCAGAATACAACCGCATTACGTTTGTTATTTTTGGGGTAACAACACCATCAGATTTAATTCAAGATTTAAACCGTACTCCATTTAATATTGGTAAAGCCATAGAATTGCACGGCTTTAATTTAGATGAAGTCCAGCCATTAGTTAAGGGATTAGAGCTTTTTGGCAGCAATGCTCAAGCAATTGTCAAAGAAATCTTAGCTTGGACAAATGGACAGCCGTTTCTCACACAAAAACTATGTCAGTTAATTCTGAATTCGAGTCAAGATACAGTAAATGAAAGACTGACTATTCCCCCTGGAACTGAAGCATTTTGGATAGAAAGTATTGTTAAGTCACGCATCATCTATAAGTGGGAATTTCAAGACGAACCAGAGCATTTGCGGACAATTCGCGATCGCTTGTTGGGCAATGAGCGCTTTTCTGGACGGATACTAGGAATATGTCAGCAGATTTTGGTAGAGGAAGTACCAGCTGATGACAGTCGAGAACAAATTGAACTTCTTTTATCAGGTTTAATTGTCAATCAGCAAGGATACCTAAAAATAAAAAACCCGATTTATCAAGCTGTCTTTAACTCAGAATGGGTTGCTCTTCAAATGGACAATCTCCGTCCTTACGCACAAAACTTTAAAGCTTGGATTGCCTCGAAACAGCAGGATGAGTCGCAGCTTTTACTAGGTATAACGTTGCATACTGCACTATTGTGGGCAAAAGATAAAAAACTTAGTGATTTAGATTATCGCTTTTTAGCTGCAAGTCAGGAACTCGCAAAAAGAAAAATTGAAAGCGATTTAGCCGCAGAAAAACGCGATCGCCAAATTGAACGAGAAAAAGCACAATTTGCTCTGCAAGCGGCAAAGCAAGCAAATCAAATTTTGGTAGATGCACGAAAAACCGCACGAAGACATGCCCAAAAACTACGTTTGGGCAAAGGTTGGATTGGCAGCATTGCTCTTGGAGTTGCCGGTTTAGTTACTCTTGGGCGTTTTAGTGGAATACTACAGGGTATAGAGTTGACGATGCTCGATCGCTTTTTTCAGGCACGTCCCAAAGCCGAAATTGACCCTTATATTACCATTATTGCAATTGATGAGCCAGATATTAGACAAATGGGTAAGTATGCTTTATCGGATCGAGTGTTGGCTCAAGCAATCCAAAGATTAAAAAGCTACAAACCTACAGCCATCGGGCTGGATTTATATCGAGATTTGCCTGTAGAACCAGGTTATCAGGAATTAGTTAGTTTATTTAAAACGACTCCGAATTTGATTGGTATTGAAAAGGCTGTAGGTAATCAAGTTGCACCACCACCAGTTTTAGCGCAACTGGGTCAGGTGGGTCTTGCCGATCAGGTTTTGGATGGAGATGGCAAGCTGCGTCGTGCCTTGCTTTCAGTTCGACTCGATAACGGTGAATTACGCTTTAATTTGGGCTTAAAACTAGCGCTACGCTATCTAGAAACTCTTAACATCACCCCCAAAGCGGACCCAACGATGCCAATCAAATGCAATTAGGGAAAGCGGTGATTGTTCCTTTTCAAGCGTCGGACGGAGGCTATGTCCGGGCTGATGACGGTGGGTATCAAGTTTTACTTAATTATCGCGGCACTCAACAACAGTTTCAAACCTTCTCGTTCACAGATTTGTTGCATAATCGGATACCACAAGAGAAAGTGCGCGATCGTCCGTATACTGCCGAGGCATTTTTTTCAAAAATGCCTCCCTCGTTGCAAAGCAACGAGGCAGTTGTGCAAAGCACAACTGGGCAGTAGGACGCGCTACGCGATCGCATAGTCTTGATTGGCTCAACCGCTGAGAGCGTCAAAGACTTGTTTCAAACACCATACAGCAGTAGCATCTTTGGTTCCCCGAAACAAATGGCAGGAGTAACGATCCACGCTAATATTACCAGCCAAATTTTGAGTGCAGCCCTGCATGGACGCCCGATGCTACGGGTTTGGTCTCAAGGGGTGGATTGCTTGTGGATTTTGCTTTGCTGCTTTGTGGGAGCGGCGTTAAGTTGGCAGGTGAAGTCACCGAGAAAACAGGTAATAATTGTGATTGTTGCGGCTTCGGGAGTAGGGGCAATTGCTTACGTAGCCTTTTTACACGGTTGGTGGATTCCTCTTGTTCCCTCAATCATCGGGCTAGTAGTTAGTGCTATTACTTTGCCAATTGTCACCACCATACACTTAGAGAAAATTCAACTTCGTCAGACTGTAGAATTACTCGTGGCTATTTGTAAAGAACAACCAACTGCCGGACAAATTGCCATTGAATATCTCAAGCAAGCAGAGAGTCAAGAAAATCAAGTATTTATTGAGCAGATAATATCAGATTCTTTTGAAGAGTTAAATTATCCATAAAGCATTGGGCATTGGGCATCGTCCAAGTGGGCATCGGGCATTGGGCTCCCCCCTCTTCAATTGCCCATCGAACTGTGTTCTTGATAATACTTGAACCTACCGCGAGAACCTGCACCGTAGGTATCCTTTGGTTTCCCTCTGTTTGGTGGGTTAAAATTCTCCGCAAAAATCGTTTGTGGTAAAAAGGTACTTCTGGTTTTTAATTCTGACTCAACCTGAGTAAATAAACTTAGATTTAGTAAGATTTGTATAAATAGCAAACATGTAAAAGTTTTATCTATTTGTTTCATTTATATCAATATTATTTCTGAAACTCAACAGATAAAATTATAATCAGACGAAATCTAAAGTTGGATGAAGCCCTGGTAAAGACTTAGACAATAAGTATTGTTTAATACTTCCATAGAGAAAAATATTTCAGTTTTATCACTCAAAGCAAAAAATTTTGCCTTATCCTTATACCTTTGGCAAGTTTCGAGTAAGAAGCCTCTGCCGAAGCGCGACTGTTGCGGAGGAATCCCCGTGAGAGCGATCGCGCCTTGAGAGTCAAGATTGTTAGTTATTAGTGGGAACGTTGTTATTTTGTATACTAACAACCCTCCCACTAACTTATCCAGGAGGGGCGAAGTCTTCTCGCTTACAAATGTGGACAGGCTTCAAGGGTTCGGGGAGACGCGAAGCGCGAACATCAAAAATATTCGTGGGTGGTTGCGGAT
>NZ_JTCM02000030.1 GCF_000817785.2 Hassallia byssoidea VB512170
GATTGCAACTGCCCTGGATTTAGTCAATCCCAAGCATTTAAAAAACTGGTTTACAAATTGCTGTTACTGTACCTCATAAACCTGCAATACGCTGTATATTATTCCCATTAAATTTCACCCTCCCCCATTTTCATCGTTCTCAACTTGACTTCTAGAATAAGATGCAGGTCGTCTCCCCGCATTACGCACATTCACAAATTTACCAAGCAAATCGAACCAAAAAGGCGCACCCATAGCAATAGCAATACCACTGAAAATCCAACCAGGAATCATATATAAAATTCTCAAAAAAGGGAAACTCTGGTTTTTCTTAGGTGTCCAGGCAATCTGCTGATCTAAGTTAACATCAGACCAACCAATCGGTAAAGCAACGTTATTTAAAGCACCATCAGCTTGCTGTGTCAACTGATTTAAAGCATAATTAACTTGGTCTTGCTGAGAATTTGGATCGGCGATCGCCTGATTATTTTGATTTCTCAGTAATATTTCCCCAGCATTATTAGTAATTGTTTCTCGTAAAGCCGAATCTTTTGATAATCTACTAATCATGTGAAATGCATCCGCATTAGCGATAATAGCAAGACTTAAGCCCAGCATAATCGCTACACCTTTAGCATTACGCTTGTAAACACCAGAAGCTCGTTCCATTGAAGTATCAAACGTGCGTTCAATTTCTTTTTGTAATGTATGAATACCTTCTTCTGTAGTTTGAATCCTTGATTGGGCACGTTTTCCTAAAATAGTAATATTTTCTACAACAGATTTTGGAAGTTTGTCAATTAAATCTATAGTTTTAACTACATTTATAATTCCTTGATTGGTAGCGCTATCTTTATCTCTGACAGCTTCTTGAATTTCCTTATAAACAGCACTATCTCTTGTAATAGTTTCGACAACTTCATTGATATTAGGTCTTAAACCTCCTGACAAAATTGCCTGTTCGATATCTTCAAAAATATCTTTTTTGATAAATTTTACTCTTCGCAATGCTTTCTCAAATAAATTTTGTTTCGGCATCTCTGTCTGAAAAGTTTCTATATATCTATCCAGACTTTCTCCCAAACGAGTAACGCTAGTATTCAAATCAGCTTTTTTATTTTGAAAATTCCAACTTATTTGTTCAAAGTCTGCTTGAGTTTCTGCATATTGCTGAAACATAGTATTGATGAATGAAGCAGAACTTTCATCATCTTTTGTCTGTTCTTTCAATTCGGTTAAAACTTGTTCTATTTTAGCTAATTGGGCATTCTTAAATTTTTCCAGCCTGGATTGAGTTAATGTTTGAACCATTATCGGTAATTGCAAGGTTTCCATTAACGTAGTCGCAAATATGTCTGAGGGAATGTAAGAAGGACCGCTACGTTTTTTCTCTCCAAAAATAGTTTCATCTTTATCACCTCCTGGTCGCGCTGTTTTTATTGAACGATATAATGAGCCAATTCCCCACGTAAGTCTGCGCGGTAAAGTTACAAGAAATCCTTTAGCTTCTTGGTTAATATTTCTTACTAAAGGATGAGAATAAATATCATTAGCTAGTTGGATGACATGAGCATCTTCTGAGTTGTCAACATCACCAGCTAAAAAGATTTCAACTGATTTTTTGAGGTGTTCGGCTCGCCATTGCAACACAGTGGCAATCAATTCCTGAATTTCTGAGGCTAATAAACTTAAAATTAAGTAAGTAAATACTAAACCCAACGCCAAATCGAAAATAACAGGTAGATTCATTGATAAACTCTCCTTCTTCGGTAGAATATTGTGTATTGTATTATGGGTATCAGTTTTTTTGGGAAATATTTGTTAAATAATTTAAAAAAAATTATGAGAAGAAATTCTTAAAAAAGATTATTCCCGATCGCGCAAATTTGAGCTAATTTTAAATCTAGGAATTATTCACAAAGGCAGTGATTGTTACGTGTTGGCAACATTGGAGACTCCAAAACGTCTGGAGTGTAATCGAAGTGTGCTTTTCATACTTATTATCCTAGATTATGCAAGAAGGAAGCTTTACTTGGAGTCGCCTAGAAAAACAATATCGCGTGGTTGAAAAAAGGATTGATTGGGGATGGGTGATAGTGCTGTTGTTGGCAGCAGTGTTACTCTTTAGCATAAATCTTGGGGAATTGCCACTGCGAGATTGGGATGAAGGTACTGTGGCACAAGTTGCCCGTGAAATTTGGCGTGCGCCGGCTGGTTCAATGCGTTGGCTTTACCCGATGCTAGGAGGTCAACCATATCACAATAAGCCACCGCTGATGCATTTGCTGATTGCTTGGACTTATTCGCTGTTGGGCGTAAATGAGTGGACTACGCGCTTACCAGGAGCAATGTTAACAGCTATTTCTGTACCTTTGTTGTATTGCATTGGTAGAGAGATATTTCGCCAACGTTGGGCAGCGATTTACAGTGCTTTGATTTATCTAACGATGTTGCCGGTAGTGCGTCATGGACGCTTGGCGATGTTAGATGGTGCGGTAATCTGCTTTTTTATGGTGATGATGTTGTGTGTATTGCGATCGCGTCGCGATTTGCGATACTGTCTGGGCATTGGCATCGGTTTTGGCTTAATTTGTCTAACTAAAGGCATGTTAGGCATATTATTAGGAGCTTTAGCATTTTTATTTCTTCTGTGGGATACCCCACGACTTCTCACCAGTTGGTATATGTGGATAGCCATCATCATTGGCAGTATACCGATAGTTTTCTGGTCTGGTTCCCAGTGGATACATTATGGTGAAAGTTTCGCCCGCATTGGTATTATGGGTCAATCCCTCAACCGCATCAACACAAATGTTGAGAATCATTCCGGACCACCCTGGTATTATCTGTTAGAAATTTTCAAGTACGCATGGCCCTGGCTGATGTTTTTGCCGCAAGCGTTACGCTTAACTTGGGAAAATCGCAATCTTAGCTGGGCAAAACTCGTACTGGTGTGGAGTGCTGTTTACCTGCTAGCGATTTCCCTGATGGGAACCAAACTACCCTGGTACGTCTTTCCGATTTACCCCAGTTTCGCTTTAGCTTTTGGTGCGCTGCTGGCAGAGACAGAAAATCCATCTTTACAGTCATCTTATCCCCGCGCTTGGGTAGCTAGTTTTTCATTACTAGCTGTAGTAGCTTCTGCTGGCAGCATTTATTACAGCTGGGGCACAACAGGTAAATCTGACTTACAGATGATTTTTGCTGCTGTAGCTGTAACTATGGCTTTAGCCGCTATTTTAGCAGAGCGAGGTGACGGACAATTCCTGAAAATTTTGTTTTGGGGAAGTTATATTTCGCTGCTGCTGTTGATGAAATCAAACTATTGGGTTTGGGAATTAGAAGAAGCCTATCCTGTTAAACCAGTCGCTGTGATGATTCAGCGGGCAAAACCCACAGTCAGAAAGATTTATACATCTTTTCCATATCATCGCCCGTCATTGAATTTTTATAGCGATCGCAACATTATTCCCGCTTCTGATGCTGAACTAAAATATTATTGGCAATACAACGAGCAACCCTACTTTTTACTCGATGCATCTGCTCTGAAAAATCTCCATTTAGAATCAGTGAAGCGAATTGACGAAACCGAAGGTTTCACACTGATTACAAAAGACACATATTGAAAGGGGGAAGGGGGAAGGGGGAAGGGGTAAAGGGGAAAGGGGAAAGGTATGGAGTTATTTAAAATTCACACCGATGTTTCAAATCACTTCTTCCCCTTTGCCCTTTGCCCTTTGCCCTTTCCCCCTTTCCCTTTCCCCTTTCCCCTTTCCCCCTCTTCAAATCCCTATTCCCTATTCTCCACCTTCTCCGTTCCTGGAAGACTAGGGACTTCGGAAGTCTTTTGCTGAGTGACACCAATCATCCCGAAAAGAATAGCACTTACTACAGCTAAAGCTAGCAAAGGACGCTTGAGGACGATAAAATCTCTTATAATCCTAGCTAAAGGACTGCTTTGACGACGTAGCGATGATGAGATTATCATCTGTCTCAAGATAAACGGATCGCGGACGTAGTGACCGCTTTGAGAAACTACTAGGCGTTCCTGGCAATACGGACAGCTAAATAAGCCAATGCACGTCTTAACTGGCTTTGGCGTTGCATTTCTCCGGCAAATTGGGCAAGTAACATAATGATTATCAAAGGTGTGTGTATTCATCTACCTTGTCCGCTTAGTCCACTCACTCGCTCTATAACAATAACTATATTCAATTTCCGAACACCCTCGTAAATTACTGAGTGTGGTTTGACCCTTCGGGTCAGCAAGTTTCCCATCTCCCAAAGGGAGACGCAAGCGAACGACGCAAAGCGCCAAGACGGGAACTTGCTGACATAAGTCATGAATCACACATTTAGTATTTCTACGACAAGCGGGATGCTTATCTTACTAAGCATCACTTAAGTTCCGAAGTTTTGAGCAGTTGCCGCTCGACACTTCTTTTTGCAACACGAGTGTAGCTACATTTGGCGTAGTTATGACTCCTAGTTGCTTTTGCTGTGGGTGTGCGTCTGTGAGCTTACAGGTACTACATTTTCGCGCTCAGAGAATAGAGTCTGCGCTAAAAAAGCATTCCCTTAGCTCACTATTGACCATTAATTCTCTCCCATTCAACCATTATCCCTATAAAAGTATGAAGTAGTGGCAAGTTTTTACGAAAGCTTTGTAAAGCAAGCAAAAAAACTAAATAATTAACACACAAACTCTTTACTTGTCTAGATGCTAAATCATGCTTCACAATAAGAATTAACACATAAAAATTTAATTTTTTTCTTACATTTACCCCGCCTATCAATGACTCTCCTGCCTCCCGCCGAACTTAGGAAGGTAACGGAACAACCTGCCTTTCCTACTTTTTCCCTGCGCTTAACTCGCTTGGTTAATCGTTTTCAACCATCTCCAGAAACTGTTGTACTCTTTTTAGCGGTGCTAATTGGTGGCGGCACGGGTATGGGTGTCGTCACGTTTCACTATTTGATTGAGCTAATTCACCGCTTGATGCTAGAAAATTTCATGGGCGCGATCGCTCATTGGGGTGCTTGGACTTTAGCCTGTGTCCCTACCCTTGGCGGCTTAATTGTCGGCTTGATGCGCTGGCGCACTCAAGATTTTGGACCTGGGCTTTCAACTCTCATCGCCTCCCAAGGAACAGAAGTCACGCGACAACTACGACCAGTAACCAAAATGTTAGCGGCTTCTGTTTCTTTAGGAAGCGGTGCTTCCCTCGGACCCGAAGGACCGAGTGTGGAAGTTGGCGCAAATTTGGGAATGTTGATGTCTCAAGTGATGCAAGTATCTCAAGAGCGACAGCGCTTGCTTTTGGGTGCTGGGGCTGCGGCTGGCTTGGCTGCGGGCTTCAATGCGCCGATCGCTGGTGTGTTTTTTGCTTTAGAGGTGGTATTGGGTGCGACATCTTTCGCGTCTTCTGCTGTCAGTGTGGTGCTGTTAGCAGCGGTGGTGGCAGCGTTGATTGCTCAAATTGGTTTGGGAACACAACCCGCTTTTGATTTACCTGTTTATCAAGTCATCAGTCCGCTGGAATTACCACTTTATCTTGGCTTGGGTTTGGGAGCAAGTTTAGTTTCTTTGACTTATACCCAGTCGATTTCTCTAGCGAAAGCCTGTTTTGCCGGGAAAGTTCCCGGTTTTGAATTTTTGGGACGAATTCCGCAGCCAATTCATCCAATTATTGGCGGTGCAATAGTAGGTACTGTAGCTTTAAAATTACCCCAAATTTTGGGTATCGGTTACGGAACTGTGGAAGCGATGCTTCAAGATGTCAAGTTTTCGCTTTCACTGTTGGTTGTACTGCTAATAGTCAAGCTGTTGATGACAGCAATTAGTGCTGGTAGCGGTTTGGTTGGTGGGGTGTTTGCCCCAGCAATGTTTTTAGGCGCTTCTTTTGGAAGCGCTTACGCCAAAATTTTGGCAATGCTTATTCCGGGAATCGCCGCACAAATGGCGGCTCCCCCAGCTTACGCGATGGTGGGAATGGCGGCGGTTTTGGCTGCAAGCGTCAGAGCGCCGTTAACATCAATTTTATTATTGTTTGAATTAACGCGAGACTATCGGATTGTTTTACCGTTGATGGCGGCGGTGGGTTTGAGTTTTTGGCTGGTGGAGCGGATGAAGCCAACTTTTAACTCTAACTCAAATTTACAGCAAATCGGTCTTGCGGAATTAAAAGATGAAAAAGTAGAAATTCTTTCTTCAATTTTGGTAGAAGATGCTATGCTTTCATCTCCAAAAAAGCTGCTGGCAACCATGAAGGTGTTCGAGGCAGCTTTGGAAATGACACGCGATCGCGCTTCTAGTGCTTTAGTAGTTGATGAAAAAGAGCGATTAGTGGGTATCCTTTCTTTAGAAAATATTAACCGCGCCCTTTCTGTTTCGGAATATCCAAATTCACAGAGCGAAATGCAGGCGCAAATATCCAATCTAAGCCTCATGGAAATTTGTACCAGAGAAATTGTTTATGCTTACTGGGATGAACTTTTATCTGACGCTTTAGACCGCATGTCTGTTCGAGGTTTGCGACAGTTACCCGTGGTAGCACGAGACAACCACGAGCGCATTTTAGGTTTACTACAAAAAGAGCAAATTGCTTTAACCTGCAATTTAGCAGTAACACGCAAAGCAATTCACCACTATTTACCAGTAATCCAAAAAACTGGTCTAGCTATTCGTCAGTAGTCAATAGTCAACAGTCACAAGTCAAGAGTCAATAGTCAACAGTCAAAAAATATCGACTATGGACTATGGACTTGTGACTATGGAATGCGTGACTATTGATTATTGACTATTGACTAGTTATTAAGCTGTAGCTTCTTCGAGTACATCAGCATCTTCTTTTTCGTCTGCGTCTACCTGTCGCAGACGAATGTGCTTTTTGCCTAAAGTAATTAGAAACTCATCTCCGGCTTTCAGACCCATTTGTTTTGTGTACGCCGATCCTATCAGCAAGTTACCATTAGACTGCACGCTAATTCTATAACTAGCACTACGTCCACCACGCCCATTGGCACTGGGAGCGCTGTCCAACTGAATGCCTTCAGCATCAATTAGGGCATTTAAGAACTTCATCATATTGACGCGCTCTATACCGTTTTTGGTAACGGTGTAGTAGCCACACTTCTTAGCTTTGTCTTCTTTGCTAACGTTTTCTAGCTCTTTGACTTTATGGAGCAGATCTTCACCGACTAGGGGTTCAATTTTTTTCTGTTTAGCCATCAACTTAGATCGAAAATGAATGGTTGAACTTTTTGAATCGATTTTATTTTAGCTGACAAATAGCTCACACGCTCAAAATCGTGAGTGGGAATTATTTAGTTTTTATCTCAGCCTAGCCAAGTATATTACACGAATCGACAGAATTTTTACGATTTATCCAATATTTTCCAGGGCAATATATCTTAAAGAAGATTGTTATGGATATATCTATAGTTTGTGAAATACTGCTACACTATATTGGTTGAAGTTTCCTTGCCTTTGTTGCGATTGGCAAGTTGTTCAGTTGCCATCAGGCGATAATACAAGACGCAGAATGATAAGCAAAACCGATCCTTTGTGTCAATAGCTAGTGTTTGGTGGGAGCGTGGGAGCGTGGGAGCGTGGGAGCGTGGCTGTAATCTAACTTAAATAACCAACAACTTACAAGCTGACTCTTGCGTTGCTGAATGAAACTAACTACCAAAGGACACTATAGTGTAAAAGCGTTGCTAGATTTGAGCTTACAGACAGGTATTGGTCCTGTATCTGTCAGAGCGATCGCGCTTCGTCAAGATATCCCCGCTGCTTATTTAGAAAAATTACTTATAGAAATGCGTCGATCTGGTTTGGTAAAATCAATTCGCGGCAGTGTTGGTGGATATCAATTAGCGCGATCGCCCGAACTAATCTCTGTAGGACAAATTTTAGAAGCTGTCGGTGAAAGCATTACCCAATTACCTCATTCTGACATCAAAACTACACTTGCTGAAGATTGGGTAACATATACTTTATGGCAGAGGCTACAGCAAAAACTTAAAGAAGCTTTATATAGTATTACCCTCGCAGACCTCTATTATGATGCTCGTAGTTGGCAAGCAGCTCAAGGGGAAGAAGCTAGTTTTATTGTTTAGTCTATAGTCAAGAGTCAATAGTCCATAGTCCATAGTCGAAAATTCTTAACTGTTAGCTGTTGACTGTTGACTTTTGACTTTTGACTCTTGACCTTTGACTCATAGCCAATGACACCATCTGTTATTTTAATCATTGCCGCCACTTTAGATTACTTAATCGGCGATCCTTCGGGTTTTCCTCATCCAGTGCAAGTTATGGGATGGGTAATTTCTCGTTTGAGCAAATTCGCATTTCAATTTTGTCAAAATTCCATAACACAGCGAATAGCGGGAATTTTACTAGGCACAATTGTCATAATAGGTAGCGGCATTGTTGGCGCTTTTATAATTCAAACTGCGAGATGGCTGCATCCGCTATTGGGAATAATATTAGAAAGTATTCTTCTTGCCAGCTGTTTTGCTTTGAGAAGTTTAAGAACAGCCGCTTCTTCAGTTTTACTACCTTTAGGTGCAGGACAAATCGCTTCGGCTCGGTCTATTCTAAGTAATTATGTAGGACGAGATACAGAAAACCTCACCGAAGCCGAAATTTTGCGAGCTGTTCTGGAAACAGTTACGGAAAATGCTACCGATGGGGTGATGGCTCCTCTTTTTTATGCAATTGTGGGAGCATTTTTGCCATTTGTGGGGGCAGCGCCCCTAGCTCTAGCATATAAAGCTAGTAGTACACTTGATTCAATGGTGGGCTATCGCTCTTATCCCTATACTTATTTAGGTTGGTTCAGTGCGCGGTTAGAAGATTGTTTAACTTGGCTTCCTTGTCGGTTAACAGTGATAACATTAGCGCTTTTATCAGGTAAACCATTGCATGTTTTCAGGATTTGTCAGCGAGATGCGATTAAAGACTCCAGTCCTAATTCGGGTTGGAGTGAATGCTGTTATGCTGCTATTTTGGGTGTGCAAATGGGAGGTACAAACTACTATCGCGGTATAGCTACATATAAACCACTGCTAGGAGACGCGATTTATGCGATCGCACCAACTCACATCCAAAAAGCTTTGCAATTAACTCGATATTGCTTTTTACTGTGGTTATTCCTAACTACATCTCTATTCTTTTTACTCCTAATAAGGTAGCGATCGCTCATAAATCTCGATAAACTGCCTACACAACCCAAGATAAAAATAACTCTTCCCCCTTCCCCCACTTTTGTACAGACGTTCCGTCGGAACGTCTCTACCTCAGAAAAACGGTATAATCACTAACTCAGGGTATTGTTTATGATTATGTCTGCCAAAGTCGTTGAAATTCTCTCAGCAGAAGAAATACGTCGTACCGTAACCCGTCTTGCCTCTCAAATCGTCGAAAGGACACGCGACTTATCCAACTTAGTACTATTGGGTATTTATTCTAGAGGTGCATTGTTAGCCGAATTGCTAGCACGTCAGATTGAGACACTCGAAAACGTATCCGTGTCAGTTGGAGCATTAGATATTACATTATATCGGGATGACCTTGACCAAATTGGCTTGCGAACTCCGGCAAAAAGTGATATTTCTATTGACCTGACAGGAAAAACGGTTGTCCTTGTCGATGATGTAATTTTTAAAGGACGGACAATTCGTGCTGCTTTGAATGCAATACAAGAGTATGGCAGACCAGAAGTGGTTCGTTTAGCTGTACTGGTAGACAGAGGTCATCGTGAGTTACCAATTCATCCTGATTTTATCGGTAAGCAACTACCCACTGCTAAGGAAGAGGTTGTCAAAGTTTACCTGCAAGATTGGGATGGACGAGATGCGGTAGAGTTAATTGGGGATTAGTAATTGGGAATGGGGAATGGGAAAATTTCTTCAGGGGAAAGGGAAAGGGGGAAGGGGGAAAGGTTAAGAAAAACCTCTTCCTTTACCCTTTACCCTTTACCCTTTACCCTTTTCCCTTCCCCCTTGTCTCCTTGTCTCCTTGTCTCCTTGTCCCCTTGTCTCCCCATCTCCTAGCGCATAATCGGGCTACCATGATGATGAATTAAATACCACTTTCCACCAAGAAGTTCAAATACGTTGGTAGCGATTGATTGTGCTTGAATTCGTCTACCCTCAATGACTTGAAAGACGTTTTCAACAAGTACAATGCAGGCAATATTATCGCGAACTTCTGTAGTAATTATGTCTGTGTTTATTTCAATGTAGGCAGTATTTTTAAATATCTGTTCCCAAGAGGTGCGAACTTGCTTCCAACCCCGCAGTACATTCCATCCGGGGTGAATACAAAGACTACCAGTTAAGAGCGACCATACTACACTCATTGCTTCGATGTCTTTCTTTTCAAAAGCTCGATAAAAAGCTGTGTTAGCGGCTAAAACTTCAGGTGTCATGGGGAGTGGGGGAGTGGGGGAGTGGGGGACAAGGGGGACAAGGGAGACAAGGGAGACAAAGAACAACTATCAATTATCAACTAATAACTAACAACCAACAACCAACAACGCTCCAACTATCAACTATCAACTAACCACTAACAACTAACTATTTTTAACTGTATTAATTGTTTCCAATAATTGCTTTGCGGTGTAAGGTTTGGATAAGAAAGCTTTGATTCCTAAATCGTATGCTGCATTCATTTTATCGCTGGTAGCAAGTCCGCTGATGACAATAATCTTGACGTTAGGGTTAATTTTGTACAAGGTGCGAATGGTTGTGATGCCATCCATTGAGGGCATTAGCATATCTGTTAAGACTATAGATATTTTATCGCGATATTCTGCATAAAGAGCGATCGCTTCTATGCCATCACTAGCGGTTATCGCTTTGTAGTTGTAGGCTTCTAGGGATGTTTTGGTAATCTCTCGAATCGATGGTTCATCATCGACGATCAAAACCAACTCTCCGCTGCCATGTGGCAATTCTAGTTCTTTTTCTTCGGGGGATTCTGCTGTTTCTTGGGCAGGTAAATATATTTCAAATTTGCTGCCTTTGCCTACCTCGCTGTATACATTGATGAAACCACCGTGACTTTTGACTATACCAAGTACTGTGGAAAGTCCTAAACCTGTGCCTTTACCGAGTTCTTTAGTGGTAAAAAATGGCTCAAAAATCCGGTCTAATACTTCATGTGTAATGCCAATTCCTGTATCAGCAACTGTAGCGACGATATAAGAACCAATTTTCGCGTCAAGATGCATTTTAGCATAATGCTCATCTACGATGAAATTTTCGGCAGAGATTGTCAAAATTCCGCCATTGGGCATAGCATCACGAGCATTAACACACAAATTCATTAATACTTGATGCAATTGGGTAGCATCTCCAGAAACAGTCCAAAGATTTCGTGAGGTTTCGCAGTCAACTTCTATTGATTTAGGAAATGTTTCTTTAATAACTTGGCGAATTTCTAATATTAAGTGCTTTAATTGTAAGATTGTACGATCGCCTTCGACACCGCGAGTAAAAGATAATACTTGCTTAACTAAATTCGCTCCACGTTTGGCGTTGGTTACTAATATCGGCAGCAGTCGCTTACTTCGCGCATCATGCAGCTGTGTCTCCAATAGCTGTGCGGTCATTAAAATCGGTGCGAGGACGTTGTTTAGGTCGTGGGCAATACCGCTTGCTAAAGTGCCAATGCTTTCTAATCGCTGGGCGCGTAAAAATTGCGCTTCCAGTTGTTTTTTCTGTGTAATGTCAGTGTTAACAACTAGAATAGATTGTGATTTTTTATCAAATGGTACTAATGTCCAGCGGCTTTCGACAATGATTTCTTTGTCGTATTTTGTTGTTTGATATAACTCTCCTTCCCAAGAGCCATTTTTCATCAGAATGTTGAGGGCTTCTTGCAGTTGCAGTGCATGTTTTGTCTGCCAAATATCTTGGGTTCTTTTGCCGATCGCCTCATCTTTTCTACAACCATATAAACGTTCGGCTGCTTTGTTCCAAAATAAAATTTTATTGTCTAAATCGCGCACATAAATCGCATCGGTAGCGACATCAAGTAAAGCAGCTTGTTCGCGAATTTTCTGTTCTGTTTGTTTGCGCTCAATCGCATAGCGAATCGAACGCTCTAACAAAGGTGCTGACAGCTGACTTTTTTCTAAATAGTCTGCTGCACCTGCTTTCATTGCCTCGATATCTATTTCTCTATCTCCTTTACCGGTAAGTAAAATTATCGGAGCGGTGGAACCATTAGCGATCGCTTCGCTCAATAACTCCAGTCCATCCCCCTCACCCAAACGATAATCAACTAGATAGATATCGTGGCGATTTTGAGCGATCGCTTCTCTAGCTTTTGCATAACTACTGACCCATTCGAGTTCGCTACCAGTTACCTGAAATTCATCGAACCAATCACGAGTCAAAATATAATCATCTTCGTCATCGTCAACTAGAAGAACTTTGATTGGACTGTTGTTCATTTCTGCCTCCTACTGCTTCTAGTGGTAGTTCCACAATTTCAAACCAGTATTTGCCTATCGTTTTCATTACCTCAACTAAAGAGGCAAAGGTGACAGGCTTAATGATGAAGGAGTTTGCACCCAAATCGTAAGTACGGTAAATATCTTCTTCTGCTCTGGAGGTCGTCAAAACAACAATCGGAATTTTTCTCAGATTAATATCGGCTTTAATTTCTCTGAGTGCTTCCCGTCCGTCTTTTTTTGGCATGTTTAAATCGAGCAAAATCAAACCCGGACGCGGTGCTAGTTTAGCGTTGGTATACTGACCACGGTGGTACAGATAATCCATCAACTCTTCACCATCACTTACGATGCGTAGCTCATTTGACAATCGGCTTTCTGCCAATGCTTCACGAGCTAACAAACAGTCGTCTTCATCATCATCCGCCATCAAAATTGTGACGGTTGTTTGCCGACCTTTCACTATGAATTTTCCCCTTAGCGCTGGTGATTGTATCTAGTTGGTATTAAATCGCAACAAATTATCAAGTAGTGTTGTATGATTAAATATCTCTATGGGGGTATGATAAACCCTGGCGAGCAATAAAAAATGGGGAAAGCGAATTACATCGGTAAAGTAACAATAAATTTTGCTCCGTGTCCGGGTTGACTTTGTGCGGTAATACTTCCGTTATGACGTTCGGCAATTTTGCGGCAGATAGCTAAACCGATGCCGGTGCCTTGATATTCGCTGCGACCGTGGAGACGTTGAAAAACGTTAAAGATGCGTGATAGATACTTTTCCTCAAATCCAATACCTCGATCTTCGACGACTATGTGACAAAATTCTGAACCGTTAATCGCTCTAGTAGGTTCAGTGTAGATTTTGACAAAAGGCACTTCTTCTGGGCGATGAAATTTTAAAGCATTGCCGATCAAGTTTTGTAACAATTGGCGCATCTGGAACGGATCGGCGCGAAGGGTGGCTAACTCGCCGACTTCCACACATGCGCTGGTTTGCTGGATAATTACTTCTAAATCAGATAATACCTCTTGTGTTACTTGTGCTAAATCTACAGATACAAAAGGTTGTGCTTTAGTGGTAACTCGTGAAAGTGTCAGCAAGTCTTCAATCAAACTTTGCATTCGTTGAGCGGCGTTTTGCATTCGTTCGAGATAATCGCGTCCTTGTACAGTGAATGCATCGCCGCAAGTAGCTTTTAAGCGATCGCCAAATGTTTTAATTTTCCGCAGTGGTTCTTGTAAATCGTGGGAAGCGATAAAAGCAAATTGTTGCAGTTCATCATTAGAACGGGCTAATTCTTGGCGTTGACGAGTTTCTTGTTCTAAAAGTTGTGCTTGGGAGACAGCAATACCGATTTGGTCTGCTAGTTGTCGCAAAAGTTCTGTTTCCCAGGTAGTCCAGTCGCGGGGATGAGCGCACTGATGGGTAATTAGCAGTCCCCAAAGTTGATTTTTAAAGAGAATCGGCACAACTAAATTAGCTTTGGCAGCAAACGATTGCAGCATTTCATAATAGCAAGGATCGATGTTAGCTTTGTCTATGTCGTGAATAGAACCAATTCTGCCGTGGCGGTATTTTTCGATGTAATGTTCATTAAAGCAAGAGTCAATCATACTTCGTGCCTGAAGCACGGGAAAACCGGGAACTACAGCTTCTTTGACTATCGTTCCTGAACCATCAGACCACAGCCGAAAGATAAGTACGCGGTCTGCGTGTAGCAGTTGTTGCACTTCGGTGACGCTGGTGTGGAGAACTTCGTCAATATCTAAAGACTCGCGAATTTTTACAGTCACATCGCCGAACAATTGCGATCGCATGTTTTGCTTGAGTAATTCTTCTTCTACTCGCTTGCGATCGCTCATGTCCATCATCGCCCCAATCATCCGTACTGCTTTGCCAGTATTGTCATAAACGACATAACCGCGATCTAAAATGTCAGCATAAGATTTATCGCCACGTTGAAAGCGGTATTCATTCGACCACAATTGTTTACCACTCTTCGTCGCCGCGTTTATATTAGAAACAACCCTCAGCCTATCCTCTGGGTGTATATGTTCGCCCCACCATTTAGTATCTAAACTGATATTTTCTGTCGAGTAACCAAGTGTCTGCACATTTTGATTCCACCACACTTGATTTGTCAATAAATCCCAGTCCCAGACAACATCATTAGTAGCACGGACAACTATCTGGAAACGCTCTTCACTTTGGCGCAGTTGTTCTTCTGCGAGTTTGCGCTCAGTAATATCCGTATAAGAACCAACCATTCTTATTACATTACCATCTTCATCCCACTGTGCCTGACCGCGATCCAAAATCCATTTGTAAGCATTATGTTTACACCGCACTCGATGCTCGCTGATGTAAAACGGAGTTCTTTTGGCAAAGTGGTCTTGAATAAGTTGTCTCACCCGAACGATATCATCTGGATGCACTCGTGTTGACCATTCATCCAAATAATTGGAAATCTCCTCCTGTTCAAAACCGAGCATTTCTTTCCAACGAGTTGAAACGAACATTTGATTAGTTTTAATATTCCAGTCCCAGATACCATCATTAGTACCCTGCACGGCTAACTGCCAACGTTGCTCACTTTCCCTGAGTGCATCTTCCATCTTTTGACGGTCAATGGCTGTAGCCAAAATATTAGCAACAGCTTGGAGAAAATAAACTTCGTCTCGGCTGAAGTTGCGTGTTTGTGTTGTATGTGCGCCCAAAACGCCAAAAGGACGCTCTTTACCTTGAATAATAACACTCATACCGCTAACTACCTGATGGTCGTGCAGCAGTTGCGATTCATTGAACCTAGTTTCTGTACGCAAATCATTGACAATAACAGGTTCAGCGGAAAGCAAAGCGTAGCCAGCTTGCGAATCAATGCCGGTGCTGACGGTTGCTTTTCCTACCAACCCTGGTTGCCAGCCTACACCCGCCCGTAACAATACTGCCTTACCGTCAGGCAGTAGTTCCAAAACTTTGCAATACTCAACTTTCAGCGATTGGGCAAGCAGCGTCACGGCTGAATTCATTAATGCAGTTAAATTTGTACCAGCTAAAGCGCTTTGGCTAAGTTCTGCCACCAACGCTTGCCGATTAGCGTAAAGTTCCAGACTTTCTTCCGCTTGCTTGCGCTTGGTGATGTCGATTGTTACCCCAGACATCCGCACTGCCATCCCTCTGGAGTCGCGAAAAACAACTCCTTTACTTGCTGCCCAACGCAGGCTACCATCGCGGGTAACAAAGCGATATTCGATGTCGTATTCAACTTCTTCCCGAATCGCCTGGATTATCGAGCGGCTGATAAAATTGCGATCTTCGGGATGTACGCATTCAATAAAAGCTGCATAAGTACTCTCAAAACTACCTGGTTCCAAGCCAAAAAGCACTTCTAAGTTATCTGACCAAGTTATTTGATTGGTCAGGACATCCCAATCCCAAGTACCCATGCGAGCTGCATCTAATGCCATCCGCAATTGCGCTTCTCGCAGTTGCGCTTGTTCTGTTTGCTGTCGCAACGCTTTCACATGAAGGCTAGCTTTGATCAAACGACTGACTCGTTGCCGCAATACTTCCCATTGAATTGGTTTGGTAATATAGTCACTCGCACCAGCTGCAAAAGCTCGCTCTACAGATGTTTGATCGTAAAGAGCGGTAATCATTAAAATGGGTGTGTTTGCCCCACCAGGAAGTTTTTGTAATTCGGTGCAGCAGGTAAATCCATCCATCACGGGCATGATAGCATCAATCAGCACAATTTCTGGCTGTAGGCGAGTATAAGCAGCTAGCGCTTGGGAACCATTACTTGCTTCTGCCACCTGATATCCTGCTTCTTGCATCAAGTCGCACAGCTGCATTCTTATTAAATCGTTGTCCTCTACAACCAGAATTAGATTAGTCATTGGTCATTGGGCATGGGGCATGGGGATTTTAAAGAGGGGGAAAGGGGCAGGGGGCAGGGAGCAGGGGGCAGGGGGCAGGGGGCAGGGGGCAGGGGGCATTGGTGACTCGTTGGCAGTGTTTGACTGGGAATGTTTCACTACTGGCTGCTGTCTCCAAATTTAACACGAGCTTCAGACTCGGTAGTTACACTACAAGGCAGAGTCTTGTAACGAGAAAAAGGAGAAGTTTCGAGTTCGGAACATCAAGTTTCGAGTTCGGAACACGAAGTTTCGAGTTCGGAACATCAACTTTCGAGTTCTGAACACGAAGTTTCGAGTTCGGAACACGAAGTTTCGAGTTCGGAACACGAAGTTTCGAGTTCGGAACATCAACTTTCGAGTTCTGAACACGAAGTTTCGAGTTCGGAACATCAAGTTTCGAGTTCGGAACATCAAGTTTCGAGTTCGGAACATCAAGTTTCGAGTTTTGAGGCTCAAAACTTTAACATTAGTAGGACTTACGCACGAATAATCGGATAACGAACCGCAGAGAAGCCAGCGCGTTGCGGAGGTTCCCTCCGTTGTAGCGACTGGCGCGACACAGAGTTAACAGAGAAATAAGAGTTTGTTGCCGTTTTTGCGTAAGTTCTAATTATGGATTATAAACTTTAACCAATGCCCCATGCCCAATGCCCAATGCCCAATGCCCCATGCCCCATGCCCCATGCCCTATGCCCCCTGCCCCCTGCCCCCTGCCCCCTGCCCCCTGCCCCCTCCTCAAATTGCCCCATGCCCAAGTACTTGATGTAAAGTGTGTAATAATTCTTGTGTGGTATAGGGTTTTGGCAAAAAGGCTGCGTGTTTATATGTTTTATTTAATAAAACTTGCTCGCTTATTGGCAATCCACTGACTGCAATAATAGGCAGTAGCGGATTCATTTTTTTCAAAGTGTTAATGGTGGTGGCTCCATCCATGTTGGGCATCATCATATCAATAATTGCGGCTTTAATTTCGTTTTTCTGCTGGGCGTAGAGTGCGATCGCCTCAATGCCATCACTTGCAGTAATTGCTTTGTAGTTATATTTTTCTAAAGAGGTTGTGGTAATCTCGCGAATCGAGGCTTCGTCATCGACAATCAAAATTAATTCTTTCTGTCCGGTGAGTATTTCTTGATTTTCTTCTTGCCGGATTGCGTCTGTATTCACCGCTGGCAAATAAACTTGAAATTTTGTACCAATGGCTTTCGCACTTGATGTGGTGATAAAGCCTCCGTGACCTTTAACAATGCCCATTACTGTTGAAAGTCCTAAACCTGTGCCTTTACCAAACTCTTTTGTGGTGAAAAATGGCTCAAAAATTCTCTCTAAGGTTTCTTGACTAATGCCAATTCCTGTATCTGCAACGCTCAAGAGTATATATGAACCAACTTTCGCATCAAGTTGCATTCTGGCAAAGTTTTCATCAATGAAAATATTCTTTGCAGAAATGTTTAATGTGCCGCCATTGGGCATAGCATCACGAGCATTGACACACAAATTCATCAATACCTGATGTATTTGGGTGCTATCGCCACAAATTTGCCATAAGTCTGGCTGAATTTCTTTCTCAACTGTAATTGATTTAGGAAATGTTTGCTCGATAATTTGCTTCATTTCTAAAATATGATATTTTAGCTGAAGCACAGTGCGATCGCGCAGCGTCTCCTTTGGAGAATCGCCTTCAATTCCCCGCGCAAAATAAAGCACTTGTTTAACCAAACTTGCACCGCGTTTGGCGTTGTTTTCTACTATCGATATAACTGCATGACTGCGCTCATCCGAAACTTTTGCTTTTAACAGTGGCACTGACATTAAAATCGGTGACAGCATATTATTTAAATCATGAGCAATACCACTAGCAAGTGTGCCGATACTCTCCATCCGCTGGGCACGTAAAAATTGCGCCTCTATTTGTTTTTTCTGTGTTATGTCAGTATCTACAACCAAAATGGATTTAGCTTTTTGATGCTCATCGCGAACTAAAGTCCAACGACTTTCAACAATGATTTGTTTACCTGATTTGGTATGCTTTTGTAACTCTCCCTGCCAAGTTCCATTTGACAAAACAGCCTGAGAAATTTCTTGTTGCAGCAAAGGTTTATTATCTAATTGATTAATATTCCCGCACATAGCTTCTTCTGCTTTCCAGCCATAAAGCTTTTCGGCGGTTTTGTTCCATAATAAAATTTTGTTGGATAAATCTCGCACAACAATTGCATCTGTAGAGATATCAAGTAATGCTGCTTGCTCGCGGATTTGCTGTTCTGCTTGTTTGCGTTCTGTGATATCCTCAACTACATAAGCAAATCTTTGGGGGCTATCGCAACATACAGCAATTGAAGAGACAGTTGCTCTAAGCCATTTTTTAGCATCCCCATCGTGAAGATATTCAAAGCTGACAGGCGATCGCGTTTCTTCTGCTTGACGCAAGTGATTAATCCACTCACGTACATACTTTTGAGGTACACCCATATTGCTCGCAAAGCGATTTTTTATCGCTTCGGGAGTGACTCCAAAAAATTTGGCGCTAGCGGCATTATCAGAAATATGTTTGATGTCATCATACCTTAGCTCCACAGTTCCCATCATCATTGGTGCGCTGTCGAAAAAGCTGCGGAGGGTAGATTCACTTTCCTGTAGTGCTTCTTTTGCTTGCTTGTAGTCAGTTTTAATGCTTGCTAATTCAGTTAAATTTCGCCGGGTTTCTAATTGTCTAACTATCAGACGGCTAATAGTTTTAAGTGCTTCTAACTGTTCGTCATTAATTTGGCTTGGTTGGCTATCAACTATACACACAGTCCCTATCACTTCTCCACCTGGTGTTATCAAAGGTACACCAGCGTAAAATCTGACGTAGGGTTCACTGGTGACTACAGGATCTGAAGCATATCGTTCATCAGCCAAGGTGTCCGGAATAACCAAAGTTTCGCCTGTTTCGATGCAAAACGGACAAAACCCAATATCTCTAGGCATTTGTTGTACACCCAGCCCGACTTTAGCTTTGAACCAGTGACGCTTGTTGTCTGTGAAATTAATTAAAGCGATCGCTGTGCCACAAATTTGCGCGGCTAAAAATACCAGATCGTCAAATACCTGTTCTGGTGGAGTGTCGAGAATTTGATATTGACGCAGAGCCTCAAGCCTTCTTGCTTCGTTTTTAACAGTTAAAGTATTCATAAAATTTTCCTAAACTACGCTTAATTACAACTTGCCCTTGTCTTATTTATGGTTGTTGCTCGCTTCAACAAGCACCGAAGCTGTAATCATGGCTTGAGAATGCTGCAAACCTCAAATTTTTCCTTCCAGCCATACACATCTGCCAAAAACTTGCCTTGCGCTTAATTTGCCCCCATAGCTAGTAGGGCGATCGCACTGTGCTTAAGAGCTTCAAACAAGTCACTATCCGGATATCTAAAACAGTCAGCAGCTCAGTTCGTCACTGTCCCTATAGTAATATGTCTTTAGGAGGATGACAGTTTTATTTGGAAAATTCCGCAAATGCACCTAATAGATACATCAATTACGTATTTATTGGCATTTTTTTTGAGAAAAAGGCTGTTAAAACTAGAGTTTTAGGTTGAACTACTTAGTATTTATAGCGTAAATGAAGTAGTAAGGGGAGAGGGGGGAGAGGGGAGGGGGGAGACAAGGGAGACAAGGGAGACAAGGGAGAGGGGGGAGACAAGGGAGACAAGGGAGAGGGGGGAGACAAGGGAGAGGGGGGAGACAAGGGAGACAAGGTAGCTATTTCCTCCTTGTCCTCCTTGTCCTCCTTGTCCTCCTTGTCCTCCTTGTCCTCCTTGTCCCCCTAGTCCCCCTAGTCCCCCTTGTCCCCCCTGTCTGTTTAAATTAAGCAGCAGGTAAGCAAAACTTAAACTTAAGAGTAGATACTGATGCCGAATAAAATGAAAGTTAAGACAACAACACCTGCCTCTGCGATTAAACCAAGTGCTAAAGATAGCTTTGCGATTACTTTTGCGCCGTTGTCTGTTGAGGAAGCCTATGCTAAAGCTGACGATCAAGCCAATGGTGCGATCGTGCTGATGAGTGGAATGGTTCGCAATCAAACAGATGGCAAAGCTGTGATGTCACTGGAGTATCAAGCTTACGAACCGATGGCGCTGCGGGTATTTTATCAAATTGCGGCTGATATTCGTTCGTCTTGGTCTGATGTGAGTCGAGTTGTGATTTATCATCGCGTTGGGCACTTAAAAATCGGCGAAATCAGCGTTTTAGTAGCGGTGGGTTGTCCTCATCGCCGTGAGGCTTTTGAAGCTTGTCGTTATGCGATTGATACCCTCAAGCATACTGCACCGATATGGAAAAAAGAACATTGGCAAGACGGTTCGAGTAGCTGGGTAAGCATTGGTGCTTGTGAAACCCAAGATTGTGAATAAAGGGAATTGGGAATTGGGAATTGAGAATTGGTAATTGGTAATTGGGCATTGGGCATTGGGCATTGGGAATTGGGCATTGGTAATTGGGAATTGGTAATCGCTAATTGTGAATTTTTTTACTATTACCCATTCCCCATTCCCCATTACCCATTACCCATTCCCTATTACCCAGCTTCATAATTTGTTTCAATTATTTACACTTTTCTCTGTTGATATTGCAGTTTGTTAAAGTTTTTTGTGTCCCAAAGGACTATTCCTTTAGACTGATCAACAATCGGAAAAGTTGGGACATCCAAACATGCATTCAGTAAACTTAATTTGTCACGAGTTTGTCGTTGCTGTCTCTTTTGTGGCTTGTATTGCTGGTTTGTTGCTTCTGTGGGATCGCAAGCAGCAAAAAGATGAATGGGAAGAAACAGAAAGAATTCTGTTGAGAATGAGCTTTACTTACTGGTTAGTTTACTGCGTTGCTTTTGGTATTGAGAAAGTAATTTTACCGGAATGGTCAGCAGTAGTAATGTCGTTGAGAATGACAACAGCATTGTCATATTTATTAACATTTTCTTGCATTCTCAGTCTGCCGCTACACAAATTTGCAGTGCATCAGGTTGAAGAATAGTTTTTTGTTATTTGTGACTAAAGACAAATTACTATTACTTTCTCATGGCGATCGCGATCGCTTGTTCGAGTTCATCCTGATCCAAAGTGGTCAGGATAAACACCTCTTGCACCGTTTTACCTTGACGTGCGATTACTTTAAAGCCTCCGCGAATCGGTACAGACACGCGCAATTGCATTTTTGGGCAGTGACCTTTCACCCGTCCAATCACTCCCGGTGTGACAGTTTGCAGTCCCTCGTGCTGGCAGAGACGTTCTAAAATCGGGATAAGACCGGGAATGTGGGTTGAGTGATTCCAAACTAATCTGGCATCAGTAGGTTTGCCCATTGTGATTATGCTGCTTCTAAAGGAGCCATTGTTAAGCCAGCTCGACGCAACTGCTGATGATACAGTTCCGCTGGTTCTTGTGGACCAACCCAAACGATCGCTTGACCTTCATAATGCACCTGGTTAGTCAAATCCCAAGCGCGATCGGGTGTCATCCCTGGTATATACTTTACCAAACACTCAGCCACATGCTGAAATGTATTAAAATCATCATTTAAAACAATGACTTTAAAGTTTGGATAAAGCTTTTGAGTAGCTTGACTAGACCGTTCAGGAGCTACAGTTGGTGCTGTCGCCATTCCGTAAACAGCTGCTGAAAGTCTGGTAACCATAAAAGAGGATTTTACAAAACTACACTATAAGTTACTAGTTTAGTTCATAGGTGGTGGATAGTGGATAGTGGATGGTGGATAGTGGGTGGTGGATAGTGGATAGTGGGTGGTGGATGGTGGGTGGTGGATGGTGGGTGGTGGATAGTGGGTGGTGGGTGGTGGATGGTGGATAGTGGATGGTGGATAGTGGATAGTGGATAGTGGGTGGTGGATAGGAGTAATTTTTGACAACCATCAACCAACAACCAACAACCATCAACCAACAACCAACAACCATCAACCAACAACCAACAACCATCAACCAACAACCAACAACCAACAACCATCAACCATCAAGCATTAAGCATCAACCATCAAGCATTAAGCATCAACGATCAAACATTAACCACCAACCATCAAACATTAACCACCAACCATCAAACATTAACCACCAACCATCAAACATTAACCACCAACCATCAAACATTAACCATCAACCATCAAGCATTAACCAACAACTATCAACTAACCAATTACTTCCAATCTTCCCAATTTTGATTAAAAATCGAGGTATCCGGGAAAGCGGTGGGATTGCCATTTTGTTCTAACAGACGTTTGACCGCTTCGAGTTGCGGTTCTGGTTGCGGCAAATTGTCTACTAGTTGGTAAGGTGCGATCGCATTTTTCAAAGCAAAGGCACTAATAGTTCCCGCAGCGGCACCAGCTGACCATTCAAATGAGTGTACTCGATATGCGGCGGCGGCAATGTGACTGGTAGCAATACTTTTGCCCCCAACTAGCAAATTGTCGATTTTCTGGGGAATCATCGCTCTCAGGGCAATTTGGAAGGGATAAGCTTGTCCGGCGCCGCGTCTTTCACCTGGACGTTCTTTATTACCAGGTGTTTCGGGTGGGCTGTTCACCATGCAAGGATGGAAATCTATCGCGTAGTGACCGATACCTATAGCATCCGGGAAAATAGTAGAACGAGTTCGCCGCGCAGCGTTTTGTGCTGGGGTTTGTCCGGAAAGTACGGATGCGGCTTCTAAACCTGAAAGTGCTGCTCGTAACCTGCGATATTCTTTATCTCCCAGTGTTGTTGCGTAATAGGGATCGCTGTAATCGCGGCGAGAAATATCGATTTCCCAAATCATAAAGCCTGCGGGTTGTCCCCAACTAGGACGCCCGATAATTCTTCTTCCTTCGCGCATGTAAGGATATTTCGATAAACCATGCACTGTCCCCATCGGCGAATTTAACCCGGAAAGAAAGCGGTTATTGGGTTGTGGCTGTTTTATACCATCTCCCAATTGAGAATCTGTAGTGCCGGCTACCAACCAGTAATAATATCCAAAGGCATTTTCTTCAGCTTTGCGTAAAGCGTCTGTCCGCAGTCCACCCATCCATCCTCCTGGCTGCAATTGCCCGCTAGCTTGCAACTGTTGACGCGAGTAGATTAAATTATCTTGGGCGGTTCCTGGGCGATAATCGTTACCCCAAGTCCAGTTTTGCATGGAAATGTCCCCAGGTGCGGGATTTGTAAACTTGACACCGCCAAATTGTCCTGCCTGTCCTGGTTGGGGACTCCAGATGCGACGATAGGTGAAAACTAAAGGAAAGCTTGCTAAACGCTTTAATTCGTAACTGTAATATGGCGAATATTGCTGGTAAAATGAAGGCATTGTTTGCGGTTGCGGGTCTTTGGTTGCCTCCATTGCAAAGGTGTAGGTAAAGCCTTGAGGACAATATTGGTCATTTGTGGCACTAGAAGAAGAAGGTTCTAAGTAAGAGCGATCGTCAATACCCAAACGGTAGGGAACATCAGCAAGAGCGATTATTTCTCCGGTTTCGCTGGTGTCTATAACGTACCAATTAGGTGCATTGCTACCTGCTTTACTGGTTTGCTTGGGGACGAAGCGAATAATGTTTTTAGTGAACTTGGATGTATTTTCGTAGCGATAAGCGTCTTCGATGCTTTGAGATAAAGTATAAGTGTTGAGCGGTATAGAAGCAGTTGGTTTGTGTTCGATCGCGATCGCACTATTAATTATTTTGCCATCGCTACTAAGTTCTAACTCCTTAATTACGGTGTTGGGAAACAATTGTAACTTGCCTTTACCGCGTTTTTCCGCATCTTTGAGCATTTGGGTGAGAATGTCGTGTCCATCGCGGGGAAGAAAGCAAGATTCGCTTACCCAACAGTTACCAGGGTTAAGTTTGCCATATTTCTTTTCAATCCGCTCTCGCAATTCCAGATAACCGCGAGAATAAAATTGTTTTGCGCGTTGGGTAGGACGTTCATCTAACGCAGATGTCCCCTGAGAAGAAATTTGTCCTCCCAACCAATCGGTAATTTCTGTGTGACAAACTGTTCTACCCGCAAGTAAAGCTTCATAAGCTGTCGCAACCCCAGATAATCCACCACCGACAACCAAGATGTCACAATTTACAGTTTTGTCTGGGTTTCTGGGTGGTGCAGCGATCGCGCTGAGTGGTGCGAGAAAGGTAGATATTAAGGCAAGACTGATAAAACGTTTCATACTTTGAGAAATCCGTTCAACTCCTGTGTCACCTTTTAGACGCTACCACTTAGCAAATGTTCACTCAAGCTTTTTTGGGAAAAAACGTGTTTGGTGTGTGAGCGATCGCCTAAAATTGGCACATGGAGACTTTAATATTAAGTCCGTTTGCTGCCGTCATAATACTCACAGAACCCCACCCCCTTTTGGCTGACGCCAAAAGTCCCCTCCCCGCTTGCGGGGAGGGGATTTAGGGGTGGGGTGCTTCTTGAGCGTGGATAATATAACTAATTATATGGACACGATATAACTAGGTTTAACCAATGGCTTCATTTCCTCCTAACCGTGCTACTACTTTGAAAGCAGCATTTCGCGCTTGTGATGTCGGACCCTTGGTTGGTGCAGACATTGAGCGATATTATGTAGACTTATCCAACGTCCGCAACACAGAAGCAATTGAAAGTCTTAATACTCGGTTAGATTTTCTCGAACCCGCAGAATTTTGCAGCATATTGTTTACTGGGCATCGGGGATGTGGTAAAAGTACCGAACTAAGGAAGATTCAGAAACGTTGGGAAGTTGAATACAAAGTAATTTATATCGAAGCGGATGCGGAAATTGATATTTTGGATGCTGAATACACAGATTTATATTTGGTAATTATTAAAAAAGTTGCTGATGAACTAAATAAATTAAATTTAAAGTTTGACGCTCAACTTTTACACAACTTTGAAACTTGGTTTAAAGAAATTACTCAAGAAACAGAACAAACAGTTGAAAGGTCTGTTAGTATCAGTGCCAGTGCCGAAGCTGGGGGACAAATTCCATTTATTTCTAAGCTTTTAGGAAAAATTCAAGCGCAAATTAAAGGGGCAGATAAACAAAAGCAAACAATTCGCCAATTACTACAAAAAGATATCGGGCGTTTGCAAGCCGATATTAATTTATTATTGGGTGATGCTTTCGTTAAGCTCAAGCAAAAATATCCTGAATATGAAAAGGGATTTCTAATTATATTTGATAACCTAGATCGGGTTCCGCCCAATGTCGCCAATCATTTATTTTTTGACTATTCGGAACAATTGCAGAGCTTACATTGTACGATTGTTTTGACAGCACCAATTTCTGTAGTTTATTCCGAAAAAAATTTAAGTAACGCTTTCGACACACCCAACATTGTGCCGATGGTAAATATATATAAATTAGAGCGGCAACGCGGCGATTTAGAATATAATGATGTAGGGATAAAAGCGGTTGCGAGTTTGATAGAGCAACGAGTTGACATAGACGCTGTATTTGAATCGCCTCAAGATTTGCTCGAATTAGTCAAAGCTAGCGGTGGTCATGTACGTCAATTAATGCGAATAACCGCAAAAGCTTTTCTCACAGCAGCAACTCGGAAACATAATAAAGTAACTACCGATGATGTTACTTATGCGATTAAGCAAGAGCAATTTAACTTTGAACGGAGTATCCCGACAGAACTTTATTCTGAATTAGCAAAAGTGTGTTTAACTAAAGATGTTCCTAAAGATGAAAATGGATGGTTGATGCTGTTTAGTCTTTGGGTTTTTGAATATAACGGCAAAACCCGCTGGAATTATATTAACCCTACTGTGAGGCAAAGCGATGCCTTCCAAGAAGCCCTACAATCCATCACGGCAAATCCCTGAGTTTAATTCAGAGATAGAATTGTTTCTGGAAATCAATCAGCAGTCGTTAGCAGAACTGCTGACATTTATCGATTTTGCTGATGAGAAGTTAACAATCGGTTTTGTAGAAATCAACTTTGCTAAAGATAGAGATGCTTTAATAGCCATACTACAGAATCATCCACAATGTCAGGAAATACAATTTAAAATCTTTAATTTTTATAAAGAATTGCGGTTTTTGCGGGATGCAATAGTTGAAGAATTAGCCGTCATAAAAATTGAAGATAACAAAAAGTTAGTTATTATTCTTATCGGCTTAGAAAAATCAATAGGAATGTCTGGGGAATATCCCCCTGTATTGCAAGACCTCAACTTTGTCCGCGATGCTTTTACAACTAGCGTTCCTCATCCTATTTTATTCTTTTTACCAAATTATGCCCTAACTCGCTTGGCAAAGTACGCTCCAGATTTTTGGGATTGGAGAGCAGGAATTTTTCATTTTCAAACAGACGAAAGAACTAAAGATTACGCTATTGAACAAACGCTTGAGTCTGACAAAATAAGAGAAAGTTTGGAATTAGCAGAGAAACAAGAGCGCATTGATTTACTTCAGCGGTTGTTAATGGAATACAGCCCGGATAATAATTATCAAGCATCAACTGATATACGTAGGAGCATTAATATTTACAAAGAGCTAGGAATCGTCTATCGCAGCATTGGAGAGGTTGAAAAAGCAGAAGATAATTTACTAAAAGCTTTATATTTGATTGATGATAAGCAAGAGTTAGCTCAAGAAAAATCCAGTATTCTCTACAATTTAGGTTGGCTTTATGATGATTTGGGGAAAATAGAAGAAGCGATCGCACTTTATAATCAATCTTTGGAATTATTTGAACGCATTGGTGATATTCAAGGGAAAGCAGAGACGTTACACAATTTAGCAAATATCTACGCTGACAGGGGGAAAATAGAAGAAGCGATCGCTCTTTATAATCAATCTTTAGAAATAACTGAACGCATTGGTGATGTTCAAACCAAAGCAGGGACGTTACACTGTCTTGCAATTATCTACGCTGACAAGGGGGATGTGGATGAAGCGATCGCACTTTATAATCAAGTCCTTGAAATTGATGAACGCATTGGTAATCTTCAAGGCAAAGCAGCGACGTTACACTGTCTTGCAATTATCTACGCTGACAGGGGGGATGTGGATGAAGCGATCGCTCTTTATAATCAATCTTTGGAATTAGAGGAACGCATTGGTAATCTTCAAGGAAAAGCATCCACGTTACACCAACTTGCAGGTATCTACGCTTTGCGTGGGGATGTGGATGAAGCGATCGCACTTTATAATCAGTCTTTGGAATTAGAGGAACGCATTGGCAATGTTCACGGTAAAGCGATGACTTTGTGGTGGTTAGGATATTTAGCACAAAAGCAAGGAGATTTTGTGACTGCAATAAACTATTTACAGCCATCTTTGGAGATATTACAACGGCTGAAATCTCCTCATGCAGAGAAGGTTAGTAAAATCATTGCCAAAGTGCAAGAAAAGGTAAAAAGTAATATCATGTCCGGGTAATTAATTATGATTTCCATAGTCATTGCACCCCACCCCTTAATCCCCTCCCCGCAAGCGGGGAGGGGAGACAAAGCGTAGCTTTGGCGGGGTGGGGTTTTCCGGGTTTAGTAAGTAATAAGTGCGGACATGATATAAAACAGTTGAATAGAAAGCGCTGCATATTTTTATTTATCTAATAACTGATGGCTGCATAAGGCACAAAATTATAAATCAAAAAAAGGTAAAAGGGTTAGGGATTAGGGAATAGGGCATAGGGCATAGGGCATTGGGCATTAATCCCCTTGTCCCCCACTCCCCCACTCCCCCACTCTCCCACTCCCCACTCCCCACTCCCCATATGTCAAATTCGTATCGTTCAGAAGATGTACAACAAATTCTCCAGCTAGCCATGACACAAAAGGCGGAAGGCAGAGATTTTTCCCGTCAGGAATTGTTGGAAATGGCGGCAGATTTGGGAATTTCTCAAGAGGCGATCGCTTCAGCCGAAAAACAGTTAATGCAGGAATCGGAAAAACAACGTGCAACGCAGGTATTAAGTAATATGAGTAATAGTCGTCGCCGCAAATTTAAGACACATCTTTTTTTATATCTCATCATTAACACTTTCTTAGTTGTCATCGATTTTATGACAGATGGTAAGTTAAATTGGGCTTATTGGTCTATCTTGGGCTGGGGTTTGGGACTGGCTTTTGATGCTTTTGATACTTTTTATGGTTCAAAGGATGAATGATTATATCGCAATCCTATATGGATTGTGAAAATTATTTTTTAACGAACCGCAGAGACGCAGAGAACACAGAGGAAGAGGAAAGAGGGTTTTACCGAATGATTTAAGGTTGCTATGTAGACCAAAAGTGGTAAATAAAGTTTAGACTCGATATGCGTTTCTATCAGGGCTGCTAGATTAGAGATAGGTTCGCCACTAAAAAAACTCACCAACGGATACGGATGGTTTGTATGAAGAGCAAAAAGCAGCTCGTCTACTCTAACCTAGCCTGCGGCAATCAGCCTGGAGCGCGTTTAGAAAAATTAACTCAAAGCGGCTCTAGGCGCGTTTCTGCTTTAATATTGAGAAGCGCTGTTATTTTTTCCACTTTTGTGCTGTCTGTTGGTGTTGCTAGAAGTCAACCTGCGTCACAGTCAACAACGAATGCAACATCTATTCAGATTCAACAGCAAGTGCAATCTGAAGTCGATCGCGCTTTAAGTCGTAGAACTATCCAAAGCAATGTTTGGCTAGTTATATTAACTTTACTTTCGGTGAGTGCGATCGCTTCACTTTGGCTATTTCGTCGCGCTGTAATTCGTGCGATCGTCGATCAAGCGATGAAACAGCTACAGCAAGTTGAACAATTACAAAATCAGTTAATCTCTGTTAAGCAATCAGCTGAAAATATTATACAACAAGTTAAAGATATTACCGATGATTTAGAAGCAGAAGCCGCAGCATTACAAGAAAATATAAAATTAGAAAAAGATACTTTATCTAAATTTACATCAGAATTATTAGTATCAAAAGAAAACTTATTAGCAAAATTAGAAACTCAAATTCAATCGACTCAACAAAAAGTAGCAAATTTAGAATTTGATTTTGCTTCTCAACTATCTAAGTTACAGTCAAATGCTCAAAGACAAAAAGATATAACGTTAGAGAATTTAGTCAAGTTAGAATCTGCGGGCACAGATAAACTTTCAGAATTACAGTTAGATGCTCAAAAACAACAAGTTCGCATCCTGGAAAATCTACAAAACATCGGGTTAGAGTTTACATCTCAAGTATCAAGATTTCAGTCAGAGACGCAACAGCAAAAAGATGTAACGCTGGAAAATTTACAAAGCATAAAATCAGAGTTTACATCTCAAGTATCAAAATTCCACTCAGAAACGCAACAGCAAAAAGATTTCCAGCTGGAGAATCTGAAAAAGCTAGAAGCCGAATTGCAATCTCAAGTATCAAAATTCCAGTCAGAAACTCAACAGCAAAAAGATGTAGCGTTGGAAAATTTACAAAGCATACAGTCATTGACATCACAAGTATCAAAAATCCACTCAGAAACGCAACAACAAAAAGATTTCCAGCTGGAGAATCTGAAAAAGCTAGAAGCCGAATTGCAATCTCAAGTATCAGAATTTCAGTCAGAAACGCAACAGCAAAAGGAACTGACGCTGGAGAATTTACAAACGTTTACATCTCAAATATCAGGATTGCAGTCAGAAACGCAACAGCAAAAGAACCTGACGTTAAAGAATCTGAAAAAACTAGAAGCCGAATTGCAATCTCAAATATCAAAAATCCAGTCACAAACGCAACAGCAAAAAGATGTAACGCTGGAGAATCTGAAAAAACTAGAAGCCGAATTGCAATCAGAAACACAACAGGAAAAAAATAAATATGTTGAAAGGTTAGAAAAAACGTATTTAGAATTTCAAGAAAATGCCGCTCATCAAAAAGAGTTAATTATAGAGAATTTAGAAAAATCAGGTTTAGAGTTTATTTCGGAATTACAAACAGATGCAGAAGAAAAGTCTCTAATCAGGAAGAAGCTAGATAAATTAGAAAAAGATGTAGCTAAACTTTCTAAATTACAGATAAATGCTGAACAAAGAAAAGAGTTAATTATACAGCAAGTTTCGGAAAGTTCGCCACCATTAATTCAAGAAGCAGTAAATCGTGCAGTTGAAGAAAAAATACACGAATCGAAACAGCCAGAAGTATTAGAAGAACCTGTATCTCCTCGGCTGAAATTAACTGCTGATGATTATCTGGAAAAAGGAGATGTTCTCTTAACAGAAAGACGCTATGAAGACGCGATCGCCTGCTATAATAAAGCAATAAAAATCGAACCTGAGAAAGCTGTTGCTTGGTTTAAGCTAGGTATTGCTAATTCGAGGGTGAAACGATACACTGATGCGATCGCCTGCTATGACAAAGCAATAGAACTGAAACCAGATTATCATCAAGCATGGCGCGATCGCGGTGTTGCTTTGGGAAATTTGCGACGACACCAAGAAGCTTTTATCTCGTTTGATAAAGCCACGCAATTTAAAAAAGATGACGCAGTAGCTTGGTTAAATCGAGGTTTAGCCTTAGAAGAGTTGGAAGAATATGAGCAGGCGATCACTTCTTTTGATAAAGTTATAGAGTTGAAGCCAGATTCATACAAAGCTTGGAATCACCGAGGTTATACCCTAGTTAGGCTAGGACGTGATGAAGAAGCGCTTTTATGCTTCGATAAAGCGCTTTCAATTCAACCTGACTATGCTAATGCATATTACAACAAAGCAGCCTGTTATGCGCTGCAAAGGAAAGTTGAATTAGCCTTAGAAAATCTGCACTTCTCAATTGACTTGAATCCAAGTTATAAGCAAGATGCAGAAACCGACATAGATTTTGATGAGATTGCACAAGACAAGCGCTTTCAAGAATTAGTTGCCTCGCTTCCCACAGATTAAGGTAATGAGTGTGCGTAAACGCAAAGCGTCTTTTCGTCAGACATCGCCCTTATACTATCCATCAAACAATAACACGAATTGAATGCGTGTTTGCCGCGATTTTCCAGCTATAATCTGATAAAAGCTTACTTCGGTAAGAGGTACTTTTTATACATTTGTGTACTTTTTGAGAAGTTACGCACCATTTACTCTTAAATTTAAAATAGAGACTTTTATATCTTGCAGTAGTCCCAACAACCCCCAAAAAAGAAATGGGGGAAGTCGGGGAGTAGGGGATGCTGCTTTTTTTACTACCTATACTCCCCATCATTCACACTTTTTAGGGCTTGCATCATTCGCAATCAAAATAAAAACAATGAATATTGCTGAAAACAATAACAATAAAATACCAAATAAGAAGCTTGTATTAGTTGGATTGATTTCGGTAGTTCTGTTCGCAGGTGGCTTGATTGGCTGGATTAAATTTAAGCAAGAACAAGAGAAAAAAGTTCAGCAATCTCAAGCTTTGTTGACACAGGCATGTCAAACTGATATTTCTGCAAATAGCAATTTTTTAGATGCCTCTAAAAAAGTTAATGAAGCAACCAAGCTTTTATATAGCGTTCCAAATATACCAGGTTTAAGTTATCAACAAGCTCAAACCGGATTGAATAATTTTTCTACATGTATAAAAACCGTTAATGCCAAAGAAAACTTTTTTGAAGCAAAAAGGCTGAGTAGAAAAGCTTTCTTGTTTGATGATGAAATGACTTTATCGGTTCAAGAATGGGAGGGGATGCGCTCAGATTTAGGAAAAGCTATCGATTTATTGAAAAGTATTCCCAATGATGTGAATACCTATCCTCAATCTCAAAAAGCGCTAAAAGTTTATCAAAATCAATTTTCAAAAGTAAATCAAAGACTTCAGCAAGAACAAACAGCCGTTAACGCTTTTAATCGTGCCGAAGATTTGAATAATGAAGCCGATCAACTTACTCGGAATTCCCCAAGTTTAGAAACTTTAAATGAAGCCGAATCAAAAGTTAAAGATGCTATTAAACTTATAAAAACTATTCCGCAAGGTACAACAGTTAGCCAAAAAAGTCAAGATACTATATTAATCTATCAAGATAAAATAGAAGGTATTCGTTATCTAATTGGTTCGAGATTTCTAGAACCATTGGTGAAGCTTTTTTCTACATTTGCTGATTCGCTTAATAGTAAAACTGAATATCAAGACTATGCAAACAAAGTTAAGAATTTGAATAAAAAGTTTACTGATATTCTCAAAGAAGCTCCAGTTACAAAAAATCATTCCAGTGCTAAAGCGTTGAGAAGTGCTTTAAATAAATATAATGATGCTTTAATTGTTTGGCAATATTGCCAGCAACGAAAATGCCAGAATTCTTTATCTGCTGGGATTATAGAATTTAGAAATGTGTTATGGATACCTGATTCTTTTAAAATAAAAAATGTTCCGTTAACTAAAAAATATAAGCTGAAAGAAAGTTCTAATATATTTACGCAAAAATTCGTTCAATTAAATCAAGTCCGTTCAGCTATTTGGGAGCAAGCAGAAAGCGATATCCAAGAAGCTCAAGGACAAATTTAAGTTAAACTGGGGACTAGGGACTAGGGATTAGGGACTGGGGATTAGGGATTAGGGATTAAGAAATATGAAGAGTCTTTTCCAGTCCCCAGTCCCTAGTACCCAATCCCCAGTCCCCTATTCAATCGCAACAATCATCAAAATCTTCTGTGTTATCTATGCGATCGCACTCATATCTGCCTTTAATCTCGTGATTGTAATATCTGCCAATTGAATCAGCGTCATGTAAATCTTGCCAAGTATCCGCTTCTACCCCAGAATACTGATAAACTGCCCCGTTGTGAAACTCAACTTGCAATAGTTGTTCGTTTTTGTCGTATCCTATAGATGCAGCCATTGATGAATTCACACTTAACATGGCAATTGGTTCCTCTTCTGCGGTCAGTGCAGGAGAATCAGCGATAATTTCGTTTAAATCTTGCAGTCCGTCGTAAGCTTGTATAGGTGCAGGAATTTCTACAAATTCTAACTCATCGCCTCGGTCGAGTAATAATTGCAAGTATCCTTCAGAATGAGCGATCGCTATTAAACTGCTCAAGTCAACCTTAGATAGCTTCATTAATTTTACTCTCCTACTGACGTTGAGGTGCAATTTGGGAAATTATTTATAGTATATTTGTACTATATTTTTTGGTCTCGGTCAAGCTTTGTAACATAAAAATAAAAATATTCACTCTCTTTCAAATCGTTTTGACTAACTCCTTAAATAGTAACTTAGCAGCCTTCGCAGAAATGCGCTCCGGGCAACTTAACATACAAGATCCCCGACAACTTTTACGAAGTCGGGGAACTGAAGAAATATGCGATCGCGCTTTTAAAGAAGGCAGAAGGTAAACTTTTTTAATTTTTAATTCATCTGCTTTCTTTAACGCAAGATAAACTAGTTTAATTCGCCTGCGTCAGCTTTTGGAGAAGGAATTCTTGCCAAAACTCCTTTTTTCAGTGGTTCCGGTCTTTCTGCCCAAGGCAACAATCCCTCAGAATGATTGTAATACTTACTGGCACACTCCAGCACATTCGCAATTTCTGAAGTTGATAAATCTGGCGAGACATCACCAAATAAATAAGTGTATTTACCATTTGCCACAAAGCAAATAGCACATGCGCGATTGCAAGCACTCATGCATTCTACAGGCTGAATCGGAAATTCTTGATGCAATTCCCAGTCTTGGTGCAGTTCTTGCAATTGCTTGAATAATTTATCACCGCCACTTTCGCCAACTCGCTTTCCATCTTTCCAGACACTTGAGCAAGTGGTACAAACAAACAAAGCATGTTGAGTTTTCATCTATACCTCGTAGATGAGTTGGAACTTACCTATTTGTCGGCGGGCATTCTGACTTACAAGAAAATTCTTGCTCACAGCTGCGGGACAGTGCCGGATTTGCACCGAACTTTCCCCGTTACCTCTGGTGGCAGTTTTCCACAAGAACCGACGATACATATATACTACAGTATTGCGAGACGCAAATTTTTCTCAAGATTCAGACAAGGTTGAGCATTTGATTAATGCGATCGCTTTTTTAAATTGGGCAATAATACCCTGCAATGCCATTGCATCGGGTGACAATGCCATTGCATCGGGTGACAATGCCATTGCATCGGGTGACAATGCCATTGCATCGGGTGACAATGCCATTGCATCGAGTGACAATGCCATTGCATCGGGTGACAATGCCATTGCATCGGGTGACAATGCCATTGCATCGGGTGACAACGCCATTGCATCGACCTGCATTTAAAAACGCGCTTTTTACACAAAACTTTACTTTGCAGCAGTCTCTTGGAGATAACCAGCTGCAACACAATCCTCAATTAGTTGCTGAATAAAGAACCAAAGTTCAGGGGCACCTGTTTCTACTGGTGCGATCCGTTTCATGACTTTATCGCCTGTAATTCCATGAATGCGCCAAGTACCACCCTGAGTTTGTTGGTTGTGCAGCAAGGGTTGTATGCGGTCTAAAGCTGCGGCAAACTTAGCTGTAGGCGTTTTTCGTGCTTCAAACTCTTGCCAAAGCGATCGCATTTCATCTGCTTGATCGACTGGCAAAAGTCCAAATAACCGCAATGCTGCTAATTCTTCTTTTGCTGCCTTGTTTTCGTTTGCCTGCACATCGTAGCAGAAAGTGTCACCCGCATCAATTTCTACTAAATCGTGAATCAGCAGCATTTTCAACGCACGCAACTGATCGACTCCTGACGGCGCATATTCTGCTAATACTATTGCCATCAGTGCCAAATGCCAAGAGTGTTCGGCACTATTTTCTTGACGTGAACCGTCAGTTAACAGCGTTTGACGCAAAATCAACTTTAGCTTGTCGATTTCGATGATGAATTGAATTTGTTGAGTCAGTCGGTTGATTTGCACTTCCATCTTTGGGAATTACCTTGCTAAAATATTCTCTCTTAATTTATTCCTTGATTGAGGCTTAACTATGGATGCAGAGAAGCGTAAACGACTAGAAGCAGCGGGTTTTTCTGTTGGAGATGCAACCGACTTTCTGGAACTTTTGCCTGAAGAAGTAGCTTTTGTGGAAATATCGCACGAACAAATGAACTTTTAAAGTGGATTGACTCTGGGGATTACCAAGCGGTTCGAGAACGCAAAACCAAAATACAGCTAACTTCACTACCTAGTTTCTGTCGTCATTGTGGGGCTAAACTTGAGCTTTCACCCACTTTTTGTCCAAGCTGCGGAAAGAAAGTTTCTGCGTGAATGTTAAGTGACTGGGAATTAATTTTTGTCGGATGCATTACACGAAAATACGGCATCCGACATTTTATTAGTTTGTGGTTGATTTAGCGATCGCTCCCAACTGCAACCCAGGTGGAAAACTTCCTTCTTCTTTCACTCGCTTAATATCAGCATCGCTAAACCGCAAATTCAACTTTTGTGCTAGAGTTCGCACAATGTCACCTCTGTCAATTACACCAGCGATCGCATCGGCGGGAGAAAGCACGGTAATATAAGATAGCTGTTCGTTTTCTAACTTGTTGATTACTTGCGCTAAATTTGTAGACTCAGCAACAGTTGGTATTTCTGTCAAGGGATGCACAATACTTTGTAAAGTTTTAGTTTCCCATTCGCTTCTTTCACAAGAGCGCAAATCATCAATTGAAATCATCCCTTGATAACGTCCATCAGCCGCAGCAAAATAAATCTGTGGTGCGGTGCTTTCTAATAAGTATAGGTCGGCAAAAGAACGCAAAGTTTGATTGGCATCGACTACGCGAAACTCGCAAGTCATCGCTTCACTCGCAACCAATTTCAGCAAGCTTTCTTGCAATGTAGTCACGCTGTCATAGTTTTTGGCATTGCGAACACCAAACCAACCCAACAAAGCAATCCACAAGCCTAATGCTAATTCCCTGGTAAAGAAATCTACCACAAATCCCAAGGCGATCGCACTATAACCCAAAATTTGCCCTGCCCGCGAAGCCCAGTGTACAGCTTGATAGCGGTTTCCTGTGGCTTTCCAAACTGCTGCTTTTAATACCTGTCCTCCATCTAAAGGTAAGCCAGGAATTAAGTTAAATAGCGCCAAAACTAAGTTAATTCGCGCCAAATCTCCCACCATTACACTCGCTGGGCTGGTGTCAGGCAACACATAAGCTATAACACCCAGTAGAAAAAACAGCGTCACACTAACCAATGGACCAGCGATCGCTACTTGAAATGCTTTTCCAGGAGTTTTCGATTCTTCCTCTATAGCAGCAATGCCACCAAAAAGAAACAGGGTAATTGAGTTAACTTTAATACCTTGTGATTTAGCAACCAAGCTATGACCAAGTTCGTGCAACAACACAGAACCAAATAGCAATAGTGCCATCACCACCCCAGAACTCCAAGCTAGGACGGGTCCCCATTCTAGGTAAGCTACCCCAAAATTGAGAGTTGCCAGCCCGACAATCAAAAACCATAAAGGATCTAAAAATAGCGGAATTCCAAACAAAGACCCGATTTTCCAACTTTTTTGCATTACATCACCCGACAATTTCAATATTTGCAGCAGTCTCGACGTTTGAGTTTTAAGTTATTTTTTCTACAAAATAATAATTTTTGCCGCTTCAGCAACGCCAAAGAAACCATACGCTTCAATTTCTAGAATAGACAATAACGCAGTTTATAAAGAAGGATGAAAATCTGTCTTTCCCAATGCCCAATGCCCAATGCCCCATGCCCAATGCCCCATGCCCCATGCCCAATGCCCAATGCCCCATTTTCAAGTCAAAATGCAAAAAGGTAACAGGCGATCGCCTTCTGTGATTAGCAAACGAAGGTTAAAAGACCTGCCACCTTTTGAGGGCATTAGTAGCGATATGTTAAGCAAAAAAATTTACAAAACGCCGAGATTGGTCAACCCCAAAACCGCAGGAATGCCAATTAAGTGACCAACACTCATTGAAGCGAGGAATGCACCCACGCTGGGATTATTAAAGACTTCGGGGAAAGGTAAAGGCATCTTCGGACCAACGTGGGGAAAGCGAACTATCCGGGGAATAATTAAAAGAGATAACACACAAGCGCCAATGATATATGGTGTTCCACTCCAGTTCCATTCGGTGCTAGTCTTAGCGACAGTTGATTGAACAGCGAATAAGATTGAGGACATCATCATAGTTGCTTCTCCTGCATGAACAAATTTATTTAAAGCTGTAGAAAACTGATATTTCGTTTTTTTACAGCTACATTCATGCTGCGTCTGATGAAGCGCTAAGTCTTCCTTCAAAGGAGAGGTTTATACCTCCTCCCCCAGAAAGGGTGACAATAGTTGCTTTATCCCCACTTTGCGGATCGGTGAGAATTTTCTTTATGTAGAGACGTTACATGTAACGTCTCTATGTGTGATAAAACTTACAAACTACCGATATTGGTCAATCCTAAAACGATGCCAATGCCGACAACATGACCGAAACACATCGCACCGATGAATGCCGGAATGCTGATAGGCAGTATAGGCAGTTTGGGACCAACTAAGGGTTTTTCAATTTTGAAAGTTAGCAAGAGTGCCACTAAACAGCTGACGCTGATGATAATAGCTACGGTGGGATTCCACTCAGGTGTAGCGGGAACAGTCGTAGCAGCTGCAAGTAAGATTGATGAAATCAAGTTTGTATCTCCTTCCGATTCATAAAAGATTATAAAGTTAGAAAGACAAAAAAAGAGGAAAACTAGGAATTGTTTGTATAAGTTAAACTTAATGTAATTTTGTTACAAATATTTTAATTTTTTATGCGGGTTAAGATTTGCGGAATTACTCAACCAGAACAAGGGAAAGCGATCGCAACAGAAGGTGCAACTGCACTAGGATTTATTTGTGTCCCATCTTCACCGCGCTACGTCAGTGCGGCGCAAATTCGCGCAGTGGTGACACAACTACCCGAAAATATTGACAATATTGGTGTTTTTGCTAACTCTACAGTTGACGAAATCGCTCAAACTGTTGCCGATTCTGGTTTAACTGGGGTTCAACTCCACGGAGACGAATCAACCGATTTTTGCTACCAAGTACGCCAATCACTACCCAAGGTAGAAATTATTAAGGCTTTAAGAATACGCAGCTTAGAAGATTTTGAATTAGCTGCTACTTACACAACTTCAGTAAATACTTTGCTACTTGATGCCTATCATCCCCAACAGTTAGGCGGTACTGGTAAAACCTTAGATTGGAACATGCTACAGCAATTTAGCCCTAGTTGCCCTTGGTTTTTAGCAGGGGGACTAACGCCAGATAATATTGTTGAGGCTCTAAATCAAGTTCAACCCAGTGGTATAGATTTATCCAGCGGTGTAGAACGCGCTCCTGGTGATAAAGATTTAGACAAGGTAGCGCAGTTGTTTGCGCGACTGCGAGCGAAAACGCAATTGGATGGGTAAGCTTATTTCGTAGTAGGCACGAAGCGTGCCTTTTTCAGCGCTGAAGCGCCGACTACGAAAATTTTTCGCTATTTCTGGAACAGTCCTTACTTTTTGGGAAGTCTAGAATTAGAGGTGATTTAATCGCCTGCTGTCAATGCCTTATAGAAAAGTAAAAATAACTGCTATGAAATCTAATTATAATCGTCAATATATGTTAAAGCTAGGGTTATTTAGCGCAGGTGCATTGCTGTGCTTGATACCGTTGCTTTCTTTACCAACAGTAGTTTCGGCTTCAACTAGACCTCAAACAGTGCAGATAGCTGCTCTTAATGATTGTGTTAATGATATATCAGAAGGTTTCTCTGTGGAAACGAGAAATTATTATGTAGGTATTTGCTACACAAATAAAGGTAGCTTCTACGTTGGAAGAACTAAGAAATCAGGCGATCGCTTAGTTATTCCCGTATCTTATAACAAGGCAAAGAATGTATATCTTGCCAAAAATGGCGAGTATACTTACACCCTTGACTTAAACAAAAATCAGCTAGTTATCAAGTTACCAAATGGCAACCTCTATACTGACAAAGTGATTAGAGTAATTGATTCTTGACGAGTAGGGGGAGCGTGGTTGTTTGTTAGTGGGTAGTGGTTAGTGGGTAGTGGGAGCGTTGTTAGTAGAAAAACTAACAAATATCAACGCTCCAACCAACAACCAACAACCAACAACTATCAACTAACCACTATCAACCAACAACTAACCCCTAACCTTAAAAAAACGCTGCTTGATGGCGAATTAAATTAAAGAATTCTTCGCGGGTTTTTTGCTCATCTTGAAACACACCAATCATCGCACTGGTAACAGTCCAAGAACCGGGTTTTTGCACACCCCGCATTACCATGCACATATGGCTAGCTTCCATAACAACGGCAACGCCTTGAGGTTCTAAAATAGCTTGAACGGCTTCGGCAATTTGGCGAGTTAGTCTTTCTTGTACTTGCAAGCGACGGGAATACATTTCTACAATGCGAGCAAGCTTACTCAGTCCTACTACTTTTTGGTTGGGGATATAAGCAACGTGCGCTCTACCCATAAACGGCAGCATATGATGTTCGCACAAGCTAAAGAAATTAATATCGCGGACTAACACCATCTCGTTATGCCCTTCATCAAAGATGGCATCATTCACGAGGTCTTCTAGAGATTGGTTGTACCCGCTGGTAAGAAACCGCATTGCTTCTGCTACGCGCTTCGGTGTTTTCAAAAGTCCCTCACGTTCGGGATCTTCTCCGACACCCACCAGAATTGACCGCACGGCATCCTTCATTTGCTTTATGTGTTCGTCTGAGGGTTCGTGCAAATCAGGTTCCCGTCCGTCGCGGGTATTGCGATCGGGTCTGGGATTAATGGCTTCTGACAAGTCGGGAATTAAAGGAGATTGAGAGGCATTGGAACCGTTGAAACCAGCAGTAGTCATAAAAGGTCAATCTTTATTAGGGTTTGAATTACTTTTGGGTTGTGAGTTATGAGTTATGAGTTATGAGTTGTGAGTCATGAGTTATGAGTTATGAGTTATGAGTTATGAGTTATGAGTTATGAGTTATGAGTTATGAGTTAATTCTGCGCCTTTTAACTTCTAATTTTTAACTTCACGCCTTCTAATTCCTAATTCCTAACTTTTAATTCCTAATTCCTAACTTTTAATTCCTAACTCCTAACTTTTAATTCCTAATTCAAGAGATGCACTTATAAAACGCCTTTGCTGGGCATAATAATCAATTCGTCAACAACAGCTTGTTGTGGTAAAAGTGCGGTGTGAAGAATCGATTGAGCGACGATTTCTGGAGTTAACATACTTGCGCGGTCAAGTTTGACGCGGACAGTTTCTGTGTCCCAGAGTTCGGTGTTGACAGCACCTGGACAAATAGCTGTGACGCGAATGCCGCGAGCGCGTTCTTCTTGTGCCAAAGCTTGAGAAAGAGATATCAAACCAGCTTTGCTGACGCTGTATGCTCCCCAACTGGCAAAGGCTTGCTTGCCGGCAACAGAGGCAACATTGATGATTGTGCCGTGCCCGCGATCGCGCATTGAAGGTAAAATACCCAGAATGCACTGAAATACGCTGGTCAGATTTAAGTCGATTACCTGCTGCCAGTCAGCTAAAGAAGTTTCACTCAAGGTGGCTGTATATCCCATCCCAGCGTTGTTGACTAGAATATCTATATCGCCAAAGTCACGGGCGATCGCGCTCATCGACTCTTGTACTTGGGCAACATTTGCTAGATCAACAGTATAAGCTTTCGCTGTCACCTCTGCGTGCCTAGCTGCTACTGCTACTGCCTCTAACTTCTCAACAGAACGGCTCACTAAGGCGACATCTATTCCTGCCTTCGCAAATGCCAATGCTGTTGCTTTGCCAATTCCACTGCTTGCCCCAGTAATTAGAGCGCGTCGTTTTTGCGTAACACTCATGCTATCTCCAATTTTTTTGGTGGTTCCCAAACTGCACCGCCACCTAATTATTCAAAACTTTTCCAATGAATAGATTAAACAATTCTGAAAATCTGATAAGTTTTCCTCAACAACTGCTAATATTGCATTGCCAAGATAGGTATGTTCTCAGTTTTACGTTTTCCAAAGGAAGACTGTACAGCTTTCGCTACAGAAATTCTTTGTCCAAAGTGAAAATTGATTAGTTAGTCAATTAAAACACCAAAAATGTGAATACCTATGGCTGTTGAAGATTGTTAAAAATCTTTACATACCACAGGCAATTATAGCATTGCTGCAAAACGAATAAATTAGCTCATAGCCTTAAGAATGAGAAACTTCCGTGAAAACACCAATTTTGCGGAATTTTTCATAACGCAATTGACGCCGTTCGGCAGGAGTTAAGCGGTAAAGTTCTTCCAAATTGTCTAGCAGAGCTTGTTTAAGAGTATTAACGGCTTTGAGGGGGTCGGAATGAGCGCCACCGATGGGTTCAGGTAATATTTGGTCGATAATTCCCAAACCTTTCAGGTCATGTGAAGTCATTTTTAATACAGCCGCAGCTTGAGGAGCTTTGCTGGCATCTTTCCATAAAATGGCGGCACAGGCTTCGGGAGTAATTACGGTATAAACGGAGTGTTCAAACATCATCAGGCGATCGCCTACACCAATACCGAGGGCACCACCAGAACCACCTTCACCAATGACTGTACAGATAATTGGCACATCTAAACAGAACATTTCTCGTAAATTGTAGGCGATCGCTTCACCTGCACCTTGTCGTTCCGCGATTACTGTCGGCAAAGCACCTGGGGTGTCAATAAAGCATAAAATCGGCATCCCAAACCTGTTAGCATGTTCCATTAAGCGCATTGCCTTGCGATAACCGCCAGGAGTTGCCATCCCAAAGTTACGGGCAATATTATCTTTAGTGTCGCGTCCTTTTTGATGACCCAACATGACAACCGGCATTCCACTCAAACGACCCACACCACCAACTAAAGCCGGATCGTCAGAACCACAGCGATCGCCATGTAACTCCATCCATTCATCACTGATTGCCTGAATGTAATCAAGAGTACTGGGGCGACGGGGATGACGAGCCACTTGCAACCGCTGAGACGGCGATAAACTAGTAAAAATTTCCTCACGCAGTTCCATAGAACGAGCTTCTAATTTACGAATTTCACTAGAAACATCGACGCCATTTTCTTCAGCAAGTTGACGAATCTGCTCAATTCGGCTAGCAAGTTCTGCAAGAGGCTTTTCAAAATCCAACAACAGCGGTTTGCGCTCAGTAGTAGTCATAACTTAGGGAGTAAGAAAGAGGGGAGTGGGGAGTGGGGAGTAGGGAGTGGGGCTAGGGGCTAGAGGGAAGATGAGGAAATAGAATGGAAGTTAGGGACAAGACAGCGTTACTAGTCCCTATTCCCTACTCCCTACTCGCTACTCCCCACTCTCCACTCCCTAGACTAGCAGCGGTCTAAATCCGTGTTTGACTGACACCTGACCAATCTGCTCCATTTTTTCTACGGTAATTTGATTGCGCCCCCAAGAAAAGTTCGTATATAACTTCTCAAATTCCAGCAGCATTGATTCGGCGAAGCAAGCAAATAACTGCCTTGCGGGAACATCCATATTGACTATGTTCATAATTTTCCAGTCAATATCTAGAGAATGTTCGACAATGCCACCATTTAATACATGCACGCCTGGATGCTGAATTTTCATGGCGAGGTTTTTCGGATAGCCTCCATCAATCAGCAAACAAGGTTGCTTCAATACAGTGGGGTCAATTTCCACGCCTTTGGGCATACTCGCAACCCAAACCACTATATCAGCTTGTGGCAGTGCTTCATCCAAAGACATGATTTTGCCCCGCCCCAATTCATCTTGCAAATTTTTCAGGCGATCGCAGTTACGCGCTATCAGCAATAGTTCTTTAACATCAGTTCTCGCATCTAGCCAGCGGCAGATAGCACTACCAATATCTCCAGTAGCACCGCAGATAGCAACAGTCGCGTTTTTGAGTTCAATTCCCAATTGCTTTGAAGCTTGCTCTACTTGCCGACAAATAATATAGGCAGTGTGAGTATTCCCTGTCGTGAAGCGTTCAAACTCTAGTTTAATGTTGCGGACTTGCCGAAACTGCTCCAAGTTAAAATTTTCAAAAATAATTGAGGAAAACCCACCCAAAGCCGTGATATTTATGCCATTCTTCTGGGCATGAGACATAGCATTGAGAATTTTGCGAGTTGCTGCCTTGATGCGTCGAGTCGCTAGCATCTCCGGCAAAAAGCAAGATTCTACATAGCGTCCTTCAATTTTCTGCCCAGTAACACTGGTAACAGTAATAGTATCAACAATTTGCGGCGGGGCGCTGCACCAAAAATCTAAACCTTGATCGGCATATTCTGGGTAGCCCAATTCTTTAGCTACCGCTTGCGCGTGTTCCAAACTAGTGAGGTGTCCGATTAGACCAAACATGTAGTGTTATTAAACGTGTGCTTTGTCGAAAGCGTGGAATGGATGGGGGAGGGGGAGTGGGGAGTGGGGAGTGGGGAGTGGGGGATGGGGAGAGGGGGGGGAGGGGGAGTGGGAGAGGGGGAGATGGGGGAGACAAGGGAGACAAGGGAGAGGGGGAGGACAGGAAAGAAATTCCTCCTTGTCCTCCTTGTCCTCCTTGTCCTCCTTGTCCTCCTTGTCCTCCTTGTCTCCTTGTCTCCTTGTCCCCTTGTCCCCTTGTCTCCCACACCACGCTTCCCCAACTCTGGGCAATAATTAGGCGGCTGTGAGTCCGTAGGCTGACATACGCATAATGTCGCGGGTGGTGAAACCGATGTTGCTTAAAGCTTCTCCGTATTGAATCATGAAGTCTTCTACCAAAGCTTCTTTTTCCATTGCCAAGGTGTGGGCATCTTTCTCAACAGAATTGAGCATTTTCCAGACGATGGGGAGGTTTTGGCGATTTGCGTCTTCTAATTCGGCTTTGGATTGGGTAAAGTTTTCTTTTAACCAAACTTCACCAAAGTTGAGATGGCTATATTCATCTTTTACCACACCTTCAGTGATTTTACGAGCAAAATCATCGGCAACGGGGATGTAGATGTTGTATGCAGCGATCGCAAAACATTCAATAATCAAAGATTGAATCAGCAGGCAAGTAACAACTTTACCCTCGGCTGCTGCATCTTGGAAATTTTGGTGCAATCCTGAGAAAAACTCGCGAGCAAATTGCAGATCCGGTGTAACCTTGAGATTGCGTCCACAAGCTTCAAATCCCTTCTTGTGGCGACTTTCCATTTTGGATAAGCGAATTAGTTCATCCTTGCTTTCTGGCAGCAGTTCAGCCAGTTTAATGTAATTTTCGTGTGCTTCTTGTTCCCCTTCAATCACAATTGCATTAATCCGGCTGTAAGCATCTTTGTAAATTTCGCTTTGAAAATTAATTTCCGATTCGGCTGCAAGCTGCATGAAATGAACGCTCCTGTAAATGTGAATCTAATTGATACCAGAGTTGAGTAGACCCTATCTTTCAGGGTAATAGTTGCCGTGATTTAATTTAACTTAACAACTTACTATGTTATAGATTAGCGGTTCTGTAGCGCGATGCTCTAGTGGTAGAGAAACAAATACGGTTAGCAAAATTTATGTCAAAACAAAGTTGGAATTTTAAATATACCGATTTTTTCAGCCTGGGAGTGCTTATATTAGGGGCTTTTATCGTTATTTTGCCGTGTGTGGTCGTCTTTGTTACCTCCTTTGCACCAACTGGTTCATCTTTGGAAATTTTACCGAATAAGTTATCTTTAGCCAATTACCGTGAGGCTTGGCAACGAGGTAATTTTTTGCTGGCGTTTGCTAATTCTACCTTGGTGGCAGTGGCTGTGACGGCTTTTCAAATTGTGACTTCGGCGCTAGCAGGTTACGCTTTAGCCCGGTTAAAATTTCGAGGTAAGCAAGCATTGCTGCTAATTATCTTGGCGACGTTGGTGATACCCTTTCAGTTATTGGTGATTCCAATTTTTTTGGTTTTGAAGTGGGGACACCTGATAAACACTTACGGGGCATTGATTTTACCGACTGCGGTTAGTGGCTTTGGCATTTTTCTGTTACGTCAATATTTCCAAACAATTCCGGTAGAGTTGGAAGAAGCAGCAGCGATAGATGGGGCAAACCGACTACAAATTTTGTGGCGGGTGATGTTACCTTTAGCGCGTCCGGCTCTGGTAACATTGTTTTTGTTCACGTTTATCGGTGAATGGAACGATTTATTTAAGCCTTTGGTGTTTACGACACGTCCGGAATTAAGAACGGTGCAACTTGCTTTGGCAGAGTTTCAAGAGCAATTTACGAGTAATTGGTCTTTGATGATGGCGGCAGTGGCGATCGCAACAGTACCTGTCATGGTATTATTTCTAATTGGGCAGCGTCAGTTCATCCAGGGTATTGCGACAACCGGGATAAAGAATTAAGCTCTTAAGGCAGGCAAGATGTTCGCATGGAACACCCTAGTACTCGACCAACCCAAAAATGACGGGTGAAGGCAGGCTTTCTGTAGCAGGGGAAGCAGGGGAAGCAGGGGAAGCGGGGGGAGAAAATAACTTGATTTTCTTACCATAAACCCCGCAAAGTTGCTGTGGCGGACTCCTAGAATTAATGAGATAGGCAAAGTTTAGTACATTGCGTAACATCGAGGCGTTATAAGATAACATCGAGGCGTTATAAGATAACATCGCGGCGTTATAAGATAACATCGCGGCGTTATAAGATAACATCGCGGCGTTATAAGATAACATCGCGGCGTTATAAGATAACATCGAGGCGTTATAAGATAACATCGCGGCGTTATAAGATAACATCGCGGCGTTATAAGATAACATCGGCATGTATTGACATTGCAGGGTTGTCCCCATCTCCCTTGTGTCCCTCTAGATGCTATTATCTGAAGGCAACGCGCGTATCAATCCCCTTTGAGAATCTCAATCAAGTTAACTCTCATGGTGGAGTTTTTCAGAATTCAACAACGCTAAACTCAGAATCTGTGACAATCAGGAAATATGCAGAGACTGGGTTTAATTTTAATTGTCCTGTCATTTGTGCCGTGGGTCGCAATTCCTTTTGTTGTGCCATTTTTACCGCTTTCTGCTGCCCAAAAAGCGGCTTGTGTTCCTGTGTTGCTGGTTCTTGCGGAAATTTTGTTTTGGTTGGGTCTGCTGTTGGTGGGTAAAGAAGTCGCACAACGCTATCGGCAATACTTCAGTTTGGGCTTTTTGAAGAAGCAGGTAAGAAAATTTAGACGTAGAAGGTAATGGCACATCTTGCATCAAGCGATGAAAATCATGTCCAAAAATTAACATTAATAAAAACAGCGTAACCGTCGTAGAGACGTTCCGCACCGAACGTCTCTACAATATGTGTGATTTCGCTTATCGCAATTGTTCTATCTCAGATTCCGACAAACCCGTTAACTGGACTACCTGTTGTATACCCATTTTTTGCTGCAACAAATTTACAGCTATCTGCCTGATTATTGATTCTGCTTGTTCGGCACGTTGATGTTCTTGTTCAGCACGTTGATGTTCTTGTTCAGCACGTTGACGTTCTTGTTCGGCACGTTGACGTTCTTGTTCGGCACGTTGATGTTCTAAGTCGGCTATTTCCTCGGCATTTGGCAGCAATTGTCCATCCAAAGTTGCCCAGCGCAGCCAAGTGGCATCAATGCCTTTGTATATTCCTTGCCAGCGCACCAACGCTAAACCTAATGATTGACTCACAAGCTGATTTTGGGCATTTGCTGGAATGGGTTGATAAACTCCGCGATTGAGAAAAAATCCAGCACAATCATCAGCATTAAAGGGGTCAAACCAGAAATATTCAGAGACACGTAACAGATTTTGATAAATTAGCTTTTTCTCGTGTTTGTCTTGGGTAGCGGTGCTGTCAGATAGCAATTCAATTACTACGTCAGGTCCTTTTCCTTCTTCCCAGACAACCCAACAAAGACGTTCTTTTTTCGGTACTCCCAATACTACAAAGAAATCGGGTCCTCGGAAATCTTGGTTTTTGACTTGTGCCAAGCTGTAGTAGACAAACATATTGCCCCCGACATACCCATCATCACGACTCGCTAACCAAAGAAATAAGGTATCAATAAGCATGTCCATTTGGACTTTGTGCCGTTGAGTTTCCATTGGGATACCGTCGTCGCTTATCAGTTCTGCTTGCGTTGGGGGCAGTGCCACGCTAGATTCAGCTAAGATAATTTCTGACATGGCAGTTGAGCTTGAAAGTGTAAATTTCTGACTTTATATTAACGTCGTTGCTGTATTCTCATATAAGCTGCACCAATCAAGAATCCTACGCCATGTACCCAATAAGCAATGCTAGGTTGATTAATGCTGGTAGGAATGTTTAAACTACCGATGCCGTAAAAAAGTTGTTGGGCAAACCACCAAAATAAATAGAAAATTGCTGGTATTTGAACGGGGATATAGACAATCAGCAGGGGTAAAACTGAGTCGATTTTCGCTTTGGAAAATTTTACTAGATATGCGCCTAAAACGGATGCGATCGCACCATTCGCCCCAATCAATGATACGCTCAAATTCGGTTGGGCGATAATTTGTATCACCCCAGTCAATATCCCAGAAGCCAGGTAAAATCCTAAATAGCGTCTAGCCCCGAAAATGTTTTCTACAGTCTTCCCAAAAACCCACAAAAATAGTAAATTGCCTAATATTTGACTAAAACTGCCGTGTAGAAACATACTTAATAGCAGTGAAGTGGAACGCATCACTACTACTATCCAAGCTGCTGGATTGCCATTTAACGCTTGCGTAGCCGCCTCAGTAATTTGTGCCGGAATCACGCCTAAATTGCTGATAAAGTAGCTCAATTCCCCAGTCAGTTCTAATTTTAATTCCCATAAGAATAGAGCGATGTTAATGCCAATTAGCCAGTAATTAACAATCGGCTTTCTGCGCGTATAAATGTTATCACTAATAGGAATCATCTGGATTTTGGATTTTAGATTTTAGATTTTGGATTTAAGATTAATATTTCTCCCCCTGCTCCCCCTGCTCCCCCTGCTCCCCCTGCTCCCCTCCCCCCCTCCTCCCCATCCCTTCATCCGGTTTGCCTGTGGCAAGATTGGAATTGTGATAATATCGCGCTGGAAATGGCAAGGCAAATGCTGGGAAACACACTTGTTGGACGATACCAAATTATTAGACATTTGGGAGGTGGTGGTTTTGGGGAAACGTTTGTTGCTTGTGATACTCAATTACCAGGTTTACCTCAATGTGTTGTCAAGAAACTCAAACCTCAGTCAAATGACCCGGTATCTTTGCAAACAGCTAGACGTTTATTCGATACGGAAGCTCAAGTTCTTTATAAGTTGGGTACACACGATCGCATTCCCCAACTTTTGGCTTACTTTGAGGAAAATCAAGAATTCTATCTCGTTCAAGAATTTATCGAAGGTCATGACCTTAGTCAAGAGTTAACATCACAAAAAATCACTCAAGCGGAAGTTATTTCTCTTTTAGAAGAAATCTTAGAAATATTAGAATTTGTCCATCGACAAAAGGTTATTCATCGCGATGTCAATCCGCGAAATATACTCAGACGAAAGCTAGATAATAAGTTAATTTTAATCGACTTTGGAGCGGTTAAAGAAATTACTACCCAAGTAATTAATCCGCAACTAAAAACAAAATCTACTGTTGCGATCGGAACTCCCGGATATATCCCTGGTGAACAAGCTCAAGGTAGTCCCAAATATAGTAGTGATATTTATGCTGTGGGGATAATTGCTATTCAAGCATTAACAGGTTTATCAACCGACCAAATTGAAAAAGATGCGGAAACAAATGAAATTATCTGGCAAAATCATATTTCGGTAATACCAGATTTCGCAAACTTTATCGATAAAATGGTGCGTTATGACTTTCGACAACGCTATGCTTCGGCAACTTTAGCATTACAAACACTCAAGGATTTACAGAAACCACAATCTAAAACAGTTACATTAGCTTTTTCTCCGATAAAAAATCAAATAAGCAAAGTTAAAGAAAAACAAAAAGGTATATTACTAAAATCTGTAATCGCGTTAACTTTTATCGGGGTAAGTATTGGAGCTTCTTTAGCGATTGTTCATAAAATTAATTCTAATAATGCGATTGAGTTATATAATCAAGCAAATACGCTTTATGATTTGCAACGCTATCAAGATGCTTTATCTGTGTATGAACAAGCGGTAGATATTAAACCCAAATATGCTCAAGGATGGAATGGTCAAGGGAAAACTCTGTATGAGTTAAAGCAATATAAAGAAGCTTTGACTGCATACGATAAGGCAATTCAAATTAAACCTGATTATTTAGATGCTTGGAGTGGACGAGGTTTTGTTTTAGATAAGTTGCAGCGTTACAATGAGGCGATCGCTTCTTTTGATAAAGCTTTACAATTAGAAAACAATCACTCAAATGTCTGGAATGCTAAAGGTGAAGCTTTAAGTAATTTAACACAATACGATAAAGCTATTAAAGCTTATGATAAAGCAATTGAATTAAAAGCAGATTATTACGAAGCTTGGTATCATAAAGGGTTGGCTTTGCAAAATTTAAAACGATATGATGAGGCAATTACTGCATTCGACAAAGCTGTAGAATTAAAACCAGATTATTCGCTAGCTTGGTATAATCGCGGCAATGCGCTAGTTAATTTACAACGCTATCAAGAAGCGTTTACAGCTTATGATAAAGCTGTACAATATAAAGATAATTATTACCAAGCTTGGTTGTCTAGAGGCAATATGCTGATTAACTTGCAACGCTATCTAGAAGCAATTGAATCTTTCAACCAAGTAATTAAATACAATCGCAACAGCTATCAAGCATGGTTTAATCGCGGTTGGGCACTGCATAAAATGCAACGTTATGATGATGCTGTTACATCTTATAATAAAGCGATAGAAATTAAACGGAACGATTATCAAGTTTGGTACAATCTGGGAAATTCGCTATTTAATTTAAAGAAATACCAAGAAGCGATCGCATCTTATAATAGAGCAGTTCGTTACAAAGCAGATTCTTACGAAACTTGGTATAGTCGAGGCAATGCGTTATATAATTTGAAACGATATCAAGAAGCGATCGCTTCATATGAACAAGCGATTAAGTTTAAGCCAGATTACAAGGAAGCTATAGACGCTCGTAATCTAACTCTAAGTATATTGCAAGCGGAGAAATCTAAACTTCCGGTTATTCCTAATTTTTAGATAACGAACCGCAGAGACACAGAGAACACAGAGGAAGAGGATAAAGAGGATTTTATGATTTCCCCCCATCTCCCCCTGCTCCCCCTGCTCCCCCTTGTCCCCCTTGTCCCCTTGTCCCCTTGTCCCCCTCTCCCCCTCCTCTTCGTCGGTGGTTGGCAGCTTGTAATAAGAGAGATTCGGCAAAAGCGATCGCTTCATTTGCTGATTTACCTCCGGCTAGTTGTGCGAGTTCATCGCGGCGGGTGGTAATATTATCTAGGCTGGTGACGCGCACGACTGTACGCACTTGATCGTTACCGTTATTATTGATGGTTTGCTTATCTACGCGGAAATGACGATCTGCCATTGCTGCTACTAAAGGTTGGTGGGTAACACACAATACTTGCTGATGTTGACTGAGTTGATGTAATTTTTCGGCGATCGCTTGTGCTACTCTGCCAGAAACACCAACATCGATTTCATCAAATACCATTGTTCCCGCACTATCAGCGAGAGAAAAACAAGATTTCAACGCTAATAAAAAGCGACTCATTTCTCCACCGGAAGCGATTTCTGTTAAAGGTTGCAGCGGTTCCCCCGGATTCGGACTAAACATAAAAGTGATTTTATCAGCACCAAATGCGGTGGGAGGAGTCAGCACTATTTCAACTTTAAATTTTACCTTTTCCATCGCTAAAGGTTTGAGTTCATTTAGCAATCGTAATTCTAAAGCTGCTGCTGCTGTGCGACGTAATTCAGTTAATTGCCCAGAAACTTGAGTCAGCTTTTCTAAACAAACTTTTTCTTGCTGTTCTAAAGTTTCTATGGATTGTTCGCTGTCGTTAAGTTCGGCTAATTCTGATTGGATGTGCTGATAGTAAGCGATCGCTTCGGTAAGTGTCGGTCCATATTTGCGGCAAATTTGCTTCAACTCGCGAATTCGCTCTTCTACTTCTTCTAATCGTTGCGGATCTGCTTCTAAACCTTCACCATAAGCGTTAATTTGTCGCGCTACTTCTACCACCGCAGTTTGAGCATCTCTCACCAAATCTAACAGCGATTGTAACTGCGAATCGTATTCTACCATATGATTTAATGCGGCTTCGCTGTCTGCGAGTAAATCGCCGACAGTTAAAGCTTCATTATCGTTTTGGTACAACGCTTGATAAACTTTGTAGCTCATTTGTTGCAACTCAACTACATGATTCAAGCGCTGCTGTTCTTGTTCTAATTGTTCCAATTCATCAGGTTCGCACAAATTTGCGGTTCCCAATTCTTGAACTTGATAAGTTAGTAAATCGAATTGTTGTAAACGTTCTCTTTCTGAGGTGCGGCGTTTTTCAGTTTGTTGATGCGCGATTTGGTAAGCTGTAAAGGCGGTTGTCACAACTTGACGCTGTTGCATCAACTTTTCCCCACCGTAAAGATCCAACCAGTCACGAACTTGAGCAGATTGTCCTACTTGTACAGTTTGACCTTGAGCGGTGATTTCCACCAAGCGATCGCGTAACCCCGTCATCAATTGTCGATTTACCAACACTCCATTTACACGCGATCGACTGCGGATATTTCCCGAAGTCGCGGTGATTTCTCGGCTAATAACTACACAGTTATCATCTATTGAATCAATTTCTTGTTCGCTCAACCAAGCTGCAAAAGCAGAATTAGACGTGAAAGTAGCTTCTACCATCGCTCGACTTGTACCAGTGCGAATCAGCCTACTAGAGACTTTACCTCCCAAAGCCGCATCAATCGCATCCAGGATAATCGACTTTCCCGCGCCAGTTTCACCTGTTAATACATTTAGTCCAGCGCCAAAGTCTAATTCTAATTGGTCAACCAAGGCAAAATTTTCTATTCTCAGACAGAGTAACATGAAACCAATTTCTCCGTTAAGGCAGACGCCGGATTTTCTAAATTAAGAGACACTAAATAGAAAGGAATGGGGAATGGGGAATAGGGAATGGGGAATGGGGAAAAGCAAGTTACGTTTATTTCTGCCCACTACCTAGTTTAATTTGACTTTGACGTGAATTGACGATGTAATACCAAGTTGCGTTCATCTCTTTCTCTGCGCTCTCTGTGCCTCTGTGAGTCCACTTGCCGTCTTGGCGGTCTCCGTCACGATGGCAAAGTGGCGAACCCGTTCGCGCAGCGTCTCCCTTTGGGAGAAGGGCGGTTTTATTCTCCGTAAACGCAACTTGGCATAAATCAAAGCCTATTTCCCCCAATGCTCGACTGTAATAAATTGTTACAATACTTAACGTGGACGTATCGACGCGGTGGTTAACTTCATGAGTGCTAAGACAATTTCCCCAACTGACCGACCGATTGATGTTGAAGTAGTGCCAGAGAATAGTGCGCTAGTTCCTGTAGTGACACCAAGCGTATCTCAAATAGCGATCGCACCAGAACACAAACCGGAATTGCGTTACGAACCGATCGCCCTCGCCGCGTATTATAAAAGACGACCGCTGCAAGTTTTGCGGCGTATTTTCACAATTTTGACACCGACTTTATCCTTTGCTTTTGGCTTGTGGTTGGACAGCAAACGGGGAGTTGTCGTCAAAAATGACCAGCGTCGTGCGGTTCAGTTGCGACAACTGCTGACACGACTGGGACCGGCTTATATTAAAATTGGGCAAGCTTTATCTACCAGACCGGATTTGGTTCCCCCAGTATACTTAGAAGAATTAACTCGACTACAGGATCAGTTACCGGCTTTTCCCAATGAAATCGCTTATCAATTTATAGAAGAAGAATTAGGTGCGCTTCCAGAAGATATTTACTCGGAACTTTCCCCACAGCCAATTGCCGCAGCTTCTTTGGGACAAGTTTACAAAGGTAAATTGAAAAGTACTGGTGAGGAAGTCGCTGTTAAAGTGCAGCGTCCCGACTTACGCGAAGGTATAACAATTGACTTGTATATTTTACGTCGCCTTGCGGGGTGGGCGCAGAGAAACTTCAAAAGAGTGCGAAGTGACCTTGTAGGGATTTTGGATGAATTAGGCGATCGCATCTTTGAAGAGATGGACTACATCCACGAAGGACAAAACGCGGAGAGATTTTTTCAGTTATACGGTAACATGAAAGACGTTTATGTGCCGAATATTTACTGGGAATATACGAACCGTCGCGTTTTGACGATGGAGTGGATAAACGGCACTAAATTAACGAATACAGCAGAACTTAGCGCCCAAGGCATCAATGCACGTTATTTAATTGAAGTGGGTGTGCAGTGTTCTTTGCGACAATTATTAGAGCATGGATTTTTCCACGCTGACCCGCACCCAGGTAACTTGTTAGCCACAACCGATGGTAAACTAGCTTATCTTGACTTTGGAATGATGAGCGAAATTAAGCCGCCGCAAAGATATGGTTTAATTGAAGCGATCGTCCACGTCGTCAACCGCGATTTTGAAGGTTTAGCGAAAGATTACGTCAAGTTAGATTTCTTATCACCAGAAACCGACTTAACCCCAATTATTCCCGCTTTTGCCAGAGTATTTGCCGATGCTGAAGGTGCTAGCGTTGCTGACCTCAACATCAAAAGCATCACCGATGAATTATCAGCTTTGATGTATGAGTATCCCTTCCGCGTTCCACCTTACTACGCTTTAATTATCCGTTCATTGGTAACGCTGGAAGGCATTGCGATTTATATTGACCCGAACTTCAAAGTTCTCAGCGAAGCTTATCCTTACGTTTCCAAACGCTTGTTAACCGACCCAGCACCGCAATTAAGAGCATCTTTGCAAGATTTGCTGTTTAAAGAAGGTACATTCCGCTGGAATCGTTTGGAAAATCTGTTAAAAAATGCTCGTAACAATCAAGATTATGACTTGAATGTGGTTTTGAATCAAGGATTGGAGTTTCTATCTTCCGATAGAGGAGCTTTTATTCGCGATCGCGTAGTCGATGAAATTGTCAAAGGAGTCGATGCTTTAGGCAGAAACGCTTTGCATAATTTTACATATTTGCTGCGGGAACGGGTAGGTTTGACAGCAATTAACGAAACTCCCTCAGCATCAATTGAACAGCAACAAACCTTAGAGCATATTAAACGTATCTTTAATATTCTTCAAGAAACCCGTGGTTTTGATGCAAAACAGCTTGTTCCCCAACTTGCACAGTTGGTAGTAAATCCAGGTGTGCAGCGATTGGGTCAGCAAGTTAGCAGTCTCTTAGTACAAAAAGCCATAGCAAGACTAATTCGGGAATTTTTAGCCCCGGAAGAAGTTGTTGTCAATCCCAGTCAACGAAAATTGCCTGCTTAACACGTAGTAAGCGCTTCAGCGCTTATAAAGCGCTGAAGCGCTTACTACAATATAAATTTAACAATGAACGGTAACACACGCTTACAGATGATTTTGGTTGATTCACCTGTTGGGATGGTACTGAGTGCGATCGCGCAAAGCAACCTCCCAAATTGGTGGTTAGCAGGGGGTGCGGTGCGAAATACTGTTTGGCGTTATATATTTGGTGAAGAATGTGAGTTAGTTATCAATGACTTTGATATTGCCTTCTTTGATGAACAAGGAAATCGTTCTCAAGAATTAGCAGCAAAAACAACTTTGACAAATCAATTTCCTGACTACAAATTTGATGTCAAAAATCAAGCTAGTTTCGCTCGTTGGCGTGATGGACGCCAAACCTACACCAGTGCTGAAGATGGCATTGCAAATTGGCTCCACACCGCCACTGCTGTAGGCGTGAAGCTAGATGCAGAGGGAAAATGGCAATTTTTAACTCCCTACGGCTTAGATGACTTGTTTGGCGGCATTATTCGACCGACACCAGCACATATTGATAATGCAGATGCTGAACAAAAAGCGTCTGGGTTTCTGCAAAAGTGTTGTTGCTTGCGTTTAGCAATTTAAAATCTAGGTGATGGCGATCGCACCATTAGACTTCTTGCATAAATATTTTGGCGTTGTTGAATATAGTGTGAAAAGCGATCGCACTCGTCAAGGCAGCGCGTTGCAAAGCCAGTGCGTTGGTCCGGCAGTGCGTTGCGGTGAGTCCACGGGCGCGGTTGCCTGTACCGTCTATTCGTAGTGGCGAACCCGAAGGGGGGTGGAGTCCTGTTGTAGCACCTGCCGTCGGAGATGCCGACAGTCACGCATCTGGCGTTGGGGTTCCCCCCGTTGTAGCGACTGCCGCGCAAAGACGCAAAGAAGAACCCGAAAATTAGGACTTTTGCAAGAGGTCTATTGTAGAGATTTTGTGACAGTATGTCTTAGCGTGTGATGAAACACGAGTGCGCTGCTGCCTTTGGCAGGCAATAGTTATTGACTAATTACAGGCAACCCAGCCAGCGCCATTGCTATTTCATCGCTGCTATACTCAGTATCGCGTAACAACCCGGCTTGATAATCCATATAAGCCTGCATATCAAAGTGACCGTGACCGCATAAGTTAAATAAAATAGTCTTGCTAGCACCTTCTTCTTTGCAGCGCAATGCTTCATCAATCGCACCCTTCACTGCATGATTGGCTTCAGGAGCAGGTAAAATGCCTTCAGCGCGGGCAAAGGTAAGACCAGCTGCAAAACAGTCAAGTTGTCCATAAGCTTTTGCCGAAATCAAACCTAAATCGACAACGTGACTTAAAAGCGGTGCCATGCCATGATACCGTAACCCGCCGGCATGAAAGCCTTGGGGAACAAACGAGCTACCGAGAGTGTGCATCTTGACTAAAGGAGTCAGATGTGCAGTGTCGCCAAAGTCATAAGTATATTTGCCTTTAGTCAGTGTAGGGCAAGCTGCCGGTTCGACTGCGACAAATTTGATATCGCGATCGCCTTTTAACTTTGCACTCATAAAAGGAAAGGCAATGCCAGCGAAGTTACTACCACCACCCGTACAGCCGACAATAATATCAGGATAATCACCAGCCATTTCCAACTGTGCTAATGCTTCAATACCAATTACAGTCTGATGCAGCAGCACATGATTCAGCACACTACCTAAAGCATATTTAGTTTGCTCATCCTGTACTGCCACTTCCACCGCTTCGCTGATAGCAATGCCCAAACTGCCATTGCTGTCAGGATATTGTTTCAGAATGTTGCGTCCCGCTTCAGTTTCGTTACTGGGACTAGCTATTACCCGCGCTCCATAGGATTCCATAAAGGCACGACGGTAGGGTTTTTGATGGTAGCTGACTTTTACCATGTAAACCACTACCTCTAAACCAAAAAAAGCACCAGCCAAAGAGAGCGAAGAACCCCATTGTCCTGCACCAGTTTCAGTGATTAGGCGTTTAACTCCGGCAATTTTATTGTAATAAGCTTGAGGAATAGCGGTGTTTGGTTTATGGCTGCCAGCAGGACTTACTCCCTCGTATTTGTAGTAAATCTTGGCAGGAGTATCAAGAGCTTTTTCTAGGCGTCTGGCACGGTAGAGTGGAGTTGGTCGCCACTGACGGTAGATTGATTGCACTTGGTCAGGAATCTCAATCCAACGTTGTTGGCTTACCTCCTGCTCAATCAGCTGCGTTGGAAAAAGCGGTTCTAAGTCTTTTGGTGTAATCGGTTGACCTGTACCAGGGTGTAGCACTGGCGGCATGGGAGCGGGCAAATCTGCCTGGATATTATACCAGAATTCAGGCATCTGGTCTTCTGTAAGCGTGTACTTGATAGTGTCCATCTGTCAAAAGCTACTGCTATCTTACTCTGGTTGCCTTGCTCACCTTGTTGGTCAGGAAAAATACTATGGCAAGTGTATTCTCATTTTTAACAATTGTCTTAGTATTAAACAATGATTTTTTTTTGGAAACAACAGTCAAAACAACACAAATGAATGAGATATGTCTCAACCAATAGATTTTGACAACAATCCACCTATTTCTGCCGATGAATACGATCAAGGTGCTCAGTTAGCGCTACCTGGGTATGAAGTCATGCATACAATGGTTCTGGCGTGTTTGCAGGCTTATTTACCCGAAACTGCCGACTTACTTGTGGTAGGATCGGGTACGGGAATGGAACTAGCACGCTTAGGTAACGCTTGTCCTCAATGGCATTTTCTAGGAATTGACCCCTCAGAAAAGATGCAAGCGATCGCAAAACAAAAAATGTCTGATCATCAACTTTCTCAGCGAGTGAAGTTGATCCAGGGCTACACACAGGATTTACCTACAGATATCCTGTATAATGCTGCAACCAGCATTCTTGTAATGCATTTTATTCCACCATCAGGTAAATTAGAGTTTTTGCAAAGCATTGCTCAACGTCTTCATCCTTCTGCCCCGTTTGTACTTGTGGATGTTTTCGGGGAAAAGCAAGGAAAGGAATTGAAACAATTAATGCCTATACTACATGCCTATTGGAATGCAATGGGATTTCCACCGCAAAAGCAGCAAGAACTTTTAGCAGGATTTGACCAAGGGGTATATCCCGTAGCGGAAACCAGCATTTTGAATTTACTTGAGCAAGCTGGTTTTGAGAAAACGATACGTTTTTATACCGGACTTTGGGTTGGTGGTTGGCTAGCCTTCAAAAGATAAAGCAGGGGGCAGGGGGCAGGGGGCAGGGGGCAGGAGGTTGATTATTGATATTACGTTGTTTGAGCCATTCAACATGTCCTAAACTTTGTGGCTACTGCTATAAAATTATAAATAACGATGCGATCGCACAAGCTTTTTATGTTGACTTTTCAGTAATTATATGTTTATACACCAGAGTCCGGAGTAGAGACGCGAGGAATATCGCGTCTGTAACGATGTTCGTCGCGTCTGTAACGGTGTTCGTCGCGTCTGTAACGGTGTTCGTCGTGCCTGTAACGGTGTTCGTTGCGTCTGTAGCGATGTTCGTCGTGCCTGTAACGGTGTTCGTCGCGTCTGTAGCGATGTTCCTCGTGTCTGTAGCGATGTTCTTCGTGCCTGTAACGATGTTCCTCGTGCCTGTAGCGATGTTCCTCGTGTCTGTAGCGATGTTCCTCGTGTCTGTAGCGATGTTCCTCGTGTCTGTAGCGATGTTCCTCTTGCCTGTAACGATGTTCCTCGCGAATGTTCCAGAACACAAATGACTTCAGAGGCTTTAATTCTGGGTAGCTTAGGCACTAGTCACCTCAAATGTAGTCAACAACCGACGAGGTGCGGTTTCCGAAAGGGGGAACTCATCTAAATATAGTTCAGTTGCTTCTTTGCAAAGAGTGCGATCGCTTCTTCAGGGTTAACCGATGCACAAAAAGCATCACTAAAAGTTCTAAGTCCCGTTGAGGCTGAGTAAGCGTTGTAGGCGTCGTAAATCACATAATTCAAGATAATCAATTAAAAACCAAAATTTACAAAGCCGAATCAAAAACTTGTTGCGCGGTCAATTTGAGGTTATGGAAAGTGGGAGAAATGATTAAGTCATTACCTGTAAATTTGGTAACTTGGTACTCATCTTCAACAAGCTGACATACCGAGAAAGTAGGCTGTTTAGGGTCTCCAATGAACTTTTTACCCCCTAGCGCCGCATAATCTGCAATCCAGAACTCAGGGATACCCATTTCCTCGTAGTCTCCAAACTTGTCGTAGTAATCATCTCGCCAATTAGTAAGGCAGCGCGTTGCGGAGGTTCCCTCCGTTGTAGCGACTGCCGTACTGACAACTTCGACTACTAAAGGTACAGATGCTGCTTGAGTAACCGTTGATTGTTTCCTCCATAGGGGTTCGTTTTCCAGATTGTCAAGATTTAGTAATAATATATCCGGCGAATAAGTAGACTCGACACCAGGAGTTTTAACAAATGCGGTTTTAGGAATTGTGTAGAGTAAGTTAAGTCGGTCATACTCAATAGTTAGCTTGCGGATTAGAAATCCAACAACTTTTTCATGGTCTCCAGTTGGTGGTGCCATCTCAACAATTATTCCATTATGTAGCTCGTACTGTACCCCGTTATTGGGATACCACCCCATAAATTCCTCATGGGTTACTAATTTGGGTATGGCTTGGGTCATAGCTACCAGTCAACAAGCGACGAGATGCGGTTTCCGTTCTTCGGGAACTCATCTAAATATAGTTCAGTTGCTTCTTTGCAAATAGGCGATCGCTTCATAAGATCGTTTCTCCCTGACGCTTCAGTTCCCACCTCTGGACATTCTGCTACGTAAACATCTTCCTACTGTAAGCTAAAGATTTTCAAGAAACTCCTCAACTGAAACTCCAGCTTGATTGAGAATACTCTTAAGTGTCCCAACAGCTACAGTTTTGCGATGCAGTGGGACAACACAACCGACTTCAATTACTTTCACATCTTCTCCTTCTTCTACCAGTTGCTTCTTCAAAATCACATGACTGCCACGTTGTCTTACCTGAACAAAGCCTAAATGTTCCAGAACACGAATGACTTCAGAGGCTTTAATTCTGGGTAGCTTAGGCACTAGTCACCTCAAATGTAGTCAACAACCGACGAGGTGCGGTTTCCAAAAGCGGAAACTCATCTAAATATAGTTCAGTTGCTTCGCGCAAATTGGCGATCGCTTCTTCTATCGTTTCTCCCTGACTAGCAGTTCCCACCTCTGGACATTCAGCTACATAAACATCTTCTTCCCAGTGGAGAATTGCTGTAAAAGTTTGAGTTTTTTTGTCTTGAGTTTGTTTTAATGAACTCATGTGCGTATTGAAAGTAACTTTGGGTTAATTATTTGGTCAATTTGGTCGGGCAAGGTTCTTGAACGTAGCAAATTGCGGGTCAAACAAAAGCTTAATTGTTCCTGTGGGTCCGTTACGGTGTTTAGCTAGAATAACTTCTGCGATACCTCGGTCAGGAGTATCTGGCGTATAATATTCATCTCGGTAAAGCATAATAACTAAATCAGCATCTTCCTCAATAGAACCCGACTCCTTCAAGTCTGACATCATTGGTCGTTTATTAGTTCGAGATTCAACACTTCGATTAAGTTGTGATAAGACAATTACAGGAACATTAAGTTCTTTCGCTAGTCCCTTTAGGGAACGTGTAATTTTCGCTAACTCTCGCGCACGATTTTCATCATTGTCACCTGCTAATAACTGTAAGTAGTCAATCACAATTAATCCCAGTACACCTTGGTGTTCGAGCATTACTTGGCGAGCTTTAGAGCGGATTTCACTAACACTAAGATTTGGGCGATCCTCAATATAAATTGGAACATCAGTAAACCGCCAAGTAGCCTTTCTTCTAATCTTTGGTCTGCAAGTCTCTCAACCTCGGCTAATGCCTCATGATAAAGTTGATGATGCTCAGAACAAAGCACTACTAAATCTTCTAAATTTTCCCGTTCATTGCCAAGATTATCATAAGAATTATGATGTACGTCTAAAGAATTTTTTGAGCCACAAATTTGACATTTAGACCCAGAACGTTGCAACGCCAGTTTCCTAACTTCCTGCCACTCCTGAGAATTTATATATTCATGGTATTTTAATGACATAAGATTATTTCTCAACTAGTTGCGTATTTAAGTACTCGTTCCCATCCCCAACGCCATGCAGTCTCTACTAGCATTTCTTTGGTGTTGGTAAATACAATGTAATCTTTTCCTTTTTCGCAAACAATATTTACAACAAGCTGATTGCGTTGGTCATAACCCCAAACTTTAGCAGCACCCTCATACCACCTTTGCCCTTGAGATTGCAGCTGCGGTAAATTGAGCCATTCATCACGCCACGTTCTTGGCTTCCACTGTTCGTTAAGCGCACGAATTAACACAGCGCTGGGGTATTCCATTAGTCTTTCTTGCTGTTGCAACCACCCCAATAGGCAATGACAGATTTTAAGGCATCTTCCAACCCAAAACTACACGCTTCGAGGATATCCTGTACATCTTCTCTGTCAAAATCTACACCAATTCTAGATAATGCATACTCGTACTGCTTGAATACTTCGTACTCGATTGAATCTTTTTCCCAAAACCACGCACTTACGCAACCTCCTAACATCAACCTAAAAGTTTTTTTAGTTATAACTATTTCTATTTTGTACCTATTTACTCTGATAATTCCCAGTTTCTTAAACTAAGTACAAAAACCTCGATTTTTTTAGTCCGCGCAGGCGGACTTTGTTTGTTTAGCCGAGCCAATGCTTCAAGTCGTCGGGGCGATTGATTCGCCATTGAGGGGATGTTGCAAATTCTCTCCCTCTCCACGAGTGAAGAGGGAATAAGAGAATGCAGTTAAACCACCGCTGCTGTAGCTTTCAATTCAAAAATCTTCTCAATCACATCTTCAACTACCTTATCGGGTGTAGAAGCACCAGAGGTAATTCCCACTACAATTTCATTATCTGGCAACCAGTTTTCTGTTATCTTCAACTCACCATTTAATAGTCGATGCTCAATCGCATTTCCTGATTTAATTCGCTCTACACAATCGATATGATAAGAAGGAATTTTCTGCTCGACGGCAATTTGTTGCAACTGAGTAGTATTAGAAGAATTAAATCCACCAATTACCACCATCAAATCTAGCTTTTGTTCAACTAAACCCAACATCGCGTCTTGCCGTTCTTGGGTAGCATCACAAATAGTATTAAAGCTTTGAAAGTGCTGATTTAAATCAATCGGACCATACTTTTTCAACATGGTACGCTCAAACAGTTTACCAAGTTGCTCGGTTTCGCCTTTGAGCATCGTTGTTTGATTCGCGATACCAACTCTTTCTAAATCTTGGTCGGGGTCAAATCCGGCGCTGACTGCTTTGCTAAATTTGGCGAGAAATTCTTGACGATTCCCACCATTAAGAATGTAGTCAGCAACGTATTCAGCTTCATGCATATTCAGCACAATCAAATATTTCCCAGCAAAGGAACTAGTAGCGATCGTTTCTTCGTGCTTATATTTGCCGTGAATAATTGAAGTGTAATCGCCTTTTTTATGCTTTTCAACTGTGTTCCAAACTTTCGATACCCAAGGACAAGTAGTATCAACAATTTTGCAGCCTTTATCGTTAAGTATCTGCATTTCTTGGACGCTTGCACCAAAAGCAGGTAATATAACTACATCACCAGTTTCTACCACATAAAAGTTTTTTTTACCAGCTTCAAAAGGGATAAATCCTACTTGCATTTCCAGCATTCGCTGATTTACAGAAGGATTGTGAATAATTTCATTAGTAATCCAAATTCTTTCTGTAGGGAAATGCTTGCGGGTTTCATACGCCATTGCTACAGCACGTTCGACACCCCAACAAAAGCCAAAAGCTTGCGCTAGTTGAATAGTTGTATTACCGCGTTTTAGAGTGTAATTGTTATCGCGGATTTGTTGAATTAAATTGCTTTGATATTCGGATTGCAACTGGGTGGCAACTTCGGCTTGATGACCAAACCCTTTGCGATGATAGTTTTCTGAATGTTGGAGCGATCGCTTAAAAGCTTTTGTATCCATTGTTTTTTTCTTTAGAGACTCCTCTGTTTTATTGTAGGAGCGCAAAGACACCATTTAAGCGGGGGAGTGGGGGAGTGGGAGAGATGGGGAGACAAGGGAGACAAGGGAGACAAGGGAGACAAGGAAGACGAGGGAGATGGGGAAGACAAAAAAGACGAGGAAACAAACTCCCCCTTCCCCTTGTCACCTTGTCCCCTTGTCCCCCTTATCCCCCTTGTCCACGCCAGTCGCTACAACGGAGGAGACCTCCGCAACGCGCTGGCTCCCCTTGTCCACGCCAGTCGCTACAACGGAGGAGACCT
>NZ_JTCM02000181.1 GCF_000817785.2 Hassallia byssoidea VB512170
TTAATGTCACCACACCGCATCCGCCACAGCGGTATTACAACACTTTTGGAAGCAACATCAGGGGATGTGAGAAAGGCGCAAAAAGTCAGCCGCCATGTTAAGCTGGATGTGCTTTACCAGTACGACGACAACCGTAAAAAAGGTCAAGAAGTTTTGACGAATTTATTGGCAGATATGATTGATTAGATTTTCCTTTACTCATACAGCTAATGAAACAGCATTTGGTTCAAGCGATCGCCTTTTACGCTCTTACTCGCTCCGTTCCTCGCTCTGCTTGGAGGCAAATCGCTCACTTGATGGGGTGATAGAGTCCATCATCTTGGTGAAACTCCCAACCTATACCCCGGGGATCGCGGTTACGAGTCCAGCTGATAAATTCTTTGGTAGTGAGTTTTTCTCTCTCAGATGCGTTTTTTGACGATGTTAAACCCAATCGCTGCGCCAATTTTTCAGGAGGGAATGGTTGCACTTCGACTTCTTGCTGCTGGTATGGGTATGATTGTCTTCGAGGTTTGGTGTTGTTGCTTAATCTCCCAGAAGCGTTAGCGTAAAGCCTACGGCATAGCTGAGTCCCAAGGGGACACGCTACGCGTTCACGAAGTGTCCCGAAGGGAACGCTTAACGCGGAGCGTTCCGTAGGAAAGCTTATCGTACAGCGCTACGCGCATGAAAACCGCGTAGCGTCTCGTTGGCGCAGCCTCTCGTAGAGAAGAGAAGATATCGCTCCTTCAAGAAGATCTAGCCTCCCTTGTAACCGCTTCTAACTTTGAAACCAAGTCGCTGCTTGCTGCTTGATGGGATTCGAGTTTTTCCAGCCTCATCTCAAGCTGCTTGACTAATTTACTACTTGCTGCAATGTCGATATCACTTTTGCTATCAAGACTTGATATCAAATCCTGCAAACCTTGCAGTAACACATCTGTATGCAAGGGCGCGGTGTAGCCTTTGATAGTTCGCGGATCGCGCTTTATGAGCACCGTTGGCACGCGAATCATCTGGCTTTTTGGGGTCGAATTATTTTTGTCGGACTTGAATTCTTTCATTCTGATATCAATAATGATATCTTGTTGTTATCAAAATTGATGATAGCATCTGGCTCTTTGGAATCAAATTATTTTTGTCGGACTTGAATTCTTTCATTTTGATATCAGGAACGATATCTTGTTGCTATCATCACTATTGAGAGCAACAATTATGCCTGAAGTGATACGGGATGTCGGTTCGCAGACTATTTTCAAATTGTCGCAGACTATTTGAAAATATTCGCGGACTAATTGAAAATTATGTTTGTGTAACCCAAATTCATTCGTACTAAACGGCGATCGCTCTCTACAAGAGTATTGCACCAAGGTCTTATCTCGTATGAATTTTGCGCCTTTGATCCCCAATTTGGGAGAAAATTTCAATTAGTCCGCGAATAAGGTCGGGGATTTTTCACATAAAAACTTGAATAATCAGGACGCGAACGAGACATTAACCGATTCGCGAACACTGGAAATAACTGAGTTGATGTATAGATTTCATCTAAGCGCGGAAACGAAGACAAAGGTTTAAAAGCACATTTCTCTTGAGCCTCTTTTACACCTTGGGTATAGACAAATTGATAGATACCCCCGTCAAATGTTAACCGACCAATGGGGAACCAATAGCGACTAATGGGGTCAAGCCAAGCTAAAAATAGTGTTTTTGGTGTCTTCAAGGTAGTGTTTCCCTCCAGGTAAGTAGCCTGTGAAAGTTGATTTCTAGAATTTCTTGAGCAAAATTACTTGCGTCGGGGGAGATGCGCGCTCGCGCTCTGGGCAATTAAAAATATCTAATATATTTGCTTTTGAGATATTTAGTATGTTGTAATATGCCATAAGTCCCAAATGCAATCTTTGTTCTGCACAATTGAGGCAAGAAGTTCATTCCCATGAACAAGCGTTCTCCCTTGTGGTAAAAAGTTGGGTGAGACTATCTACGGATATTGCCCTTGACTCATCAACACTTGCCGTTGAAGCACGCGATTAGGAACATTAAACTGAAGCAATCTTGCAGTCCCTTGACCAATCTGAGTTTTCCCTTCTATTCTCGCATTTACAATATAAAAATGTTCATCCCAAACCTGACGACGGGGATGAAACAATGGGATAATTTCTTTAGTAAATTGGTCTATAGTGGCGAAATCTGAACCTTTATGACGGTTGCAGGATAAACATGAAAGTGCTAAATTATCAGCGGTAGTTTCACCCCCATGCTTTACGGCAATAATATGGTCTACTTCATGGGTATATATAGAAAAATCTTGATGAATTAAGCAATATTCACAGCGTCCAGATGCTCTCTTTATTACTAGCTTACGTAGTTCGGCAGGAATTGAATTAGATGTCATTTATTTAATGCTGAATAGGCTCGTGCTTTTAATAAAATCATCATATGTTCTAATTGTTCGTAAACATCTAATTCTGCTAATTCCATTGAACTGAGTATTGTAGAGCGATTTTTTTCTAATAATGCTTGCAGGCGTATTTGAGCCTGGGGTGAAACTTTAAAAGTAATAATTTCTTCTGGGGTTGGACGCTTAATTAAAAAGTCAAGAACTTCTTGATAAACGGAGGAAATATCTGTAGTCTCAGCTAAGACTGTTGGCTGAACCTGTGGTAAACTAGCAACGTCTAATAATCGCCAAAGCAATTCGGGTAAGCGATTTTGCAAAGGTTCTAAACGTTGAGCCAGTTCATCAGAAATTTGAATGGTTAATTCTGCCATTGCGATCGCTCCCTTAGTGCTATCCGGCTTGTCTCTCGTATCCCAATTATAGCTTTACTACTCTTCGGTGCTGTTCAAAACCCTCACAAACTCTCCCCATCCACAACAAGCAAAATCCGACCTTTCATAAAACTGAGAATAGCCTCGAACTGGCGAATAAATCGACAATCCCTTCACACGCTCAAATCTACCCCCTGAAGTCACATTTGCCAAAATTAGAAAGTTGCTCCCGCATCCCGTAGAGCAAGTCCTTACCCGCAAAAAAAGTTAAGAAGTTTTGTTGTTGAAATCGACTGCCGCCTGGGCAACAAGTTGGTAGCAATCTATCAAATTCGTCCAGGGGATTGAGTCTGGGCGAACTGAGTCTTTGCTCGTATTGTTTGATAATATTATTTAGTTCGCTCTTGCAGTTAGCTTCTGTCAATCCCCTATCTTTGGGGAAGCGATAGCTTTCTTTTTTGTCTCGCTCTTCCCCCCAAGAGTTATTGGGAGGTGAGGGACGATTTTGTAGATAAAGCGACAGTGCAATTCTTGCTGCGCTTGTGTCGGCAATTTTAGAAGAAGCTTCTAGCTTCTAAAGCCTCCCCAAAAGCCGTTTTGGGATGTACTTGCTCTTTTTGACGCTTGCGATTGCCCTTCGGGCAGTGCTAGACGCGCAATCGCCATCAAACCAAAACTCATAGTGATACCAAGCTTGAGGGTAGTCTTTGCCGTTCAGAGTAATGGTTTTCCATTGAAGGTCGCCGCTACCCAATCCTTTGTCCCGTCTCATTTTACTAGGGCTGTTTTTACTGGGGTACTGACAACTGTCCCACATTGTTACTAGGGCTGTTTTTACTGGGGGGGTATCTCTGACTGCCGTGCATCGTTACTAGGGCTGCTTTGGATACCCACCAGTAATGTTTCCTCTCTTGGACTCTTGCCAACACCCAGCAATCCCAAAATCTCTATAACTGGGCGAGGGCTGCTCCTCACTCCCACCGAACCCTAGAGTTTGCCTTAAGGCTGTAAATCTCAACGCCAAGATAGAGGAAGACACTCGCACTCCAAAAGAGTTTTTGGATTTTATTGAGCAGAAGGGGAAAGAGGTTGCAGAGGCTTTGGCAGTCTTACGGGGCTGATTCTAAAACTTTTTAATAAGAAAGAATTCAGGAGCCTGGAACCAGAATTCAGTAGGAATTCTGTGCGTAGGAGTGGATGAATCAGAGGGTTTAAGTTATCTCTACCTAAAATATCTATTTGGTGGTCTTAACTGTTGGTGGCTAGACCCCACTAATTGTCCAAGCTGAATTCTGAATTCTAAATTCTGGATTCTTTTTTAATTTCCTATTTATATTTGTAGAAAAAGATTCTTCCAAATCTTTACAATATCTTCGTTTCGCTTATTTTGGGTCTTTATCCTTAAGAAGACGTGTCTTAGCTTGCTAAGCAATTTCTACTTTCCATCCAGGCTCAAGATTTAAACCATTTTTTGTTGCCAACTCTTGGGTTTGAGGAATAATAGGTTTATCCTCCTCAACTACTTCATCAAAATTATCATCAGTAGCGCGAAAATAGCGTTTTGTGAAAATTTTTGCGCTCAAATTCTGTCGGAAATAGGTCTTCGACTTCTGTATTTGTCGTAGCGCGAAGGGAGCCAACCATAATAATTCGGTCACTTATTCTACTGTAAAGATTGCTCTTATTGCTGCTTTGCCTCTAAAACTAGTAAAATTATAGTATAAACGTACTTGTTAAAAAGAGTATTTCCAGTTTTCCGTACTCTGCTTGTGCAGTTTGGGCTACCCCTGCCGCACAAGAGCACCTTAACAACCCCCAGCTTTAACCCGCTACCATTTTACACCCAATAAGCTCAAAATCTCTCTAACTGGGGCTTTTTCTGCTTCTAGCTTCTCAATCCTCCCCAAAAGCCGTTTTGGAATGTACCTGCTCTTTTTAACCTGGCGAACGCCATTTTTCCAAAACTCATAGTGATACCAAGCTTGGGGATAATCCTTGCCATTTCTGGTAATAACTTTCCATTGAATTGAGCCAGTACCACTACCTTTGTTTCGCCTAGTTTTACTAGGGATGTCTTTACTGGTGGGCACTGACAACTGTCCATCCGAGGTACTAGGGCTATCTTTACTGGTGGGTATCCCTAATTGTTCTGCATTATTACTAGGGCTACTTTCAATACACCCCAGTAATGTTTTTGGGACTTGTGCAGGCACAACACCTAACAATCCCAAAATCTCTATAACTGGGCGTTTTTGGTCTTCTGCTTCTTGAACCAGTCTAATTAATTGCTGATTGATGTACTTGCTTCTTTTTTTTCCGTTTTCCTTCCAATGATAGTAAGCCTGGGGATAGTCCTTTCCATTTTTGGTAATAGTGCGCCAATGGATAGTGCCGTTACCTTCTCCCCAATGTCTGCGTTTTGTACTAGGGCTATTTTTACTGGGGTGTAAATTAGATTGTTCCCCGTCGGTACTAGGGCTATCTTTACTGGTGGGTATCCCGAATTGTTCTGCATCATTACTAGGGCTGTTTTCAATACACCCCAGTAATTGCTTGGAATCGCTGCAACCATTATTCAGCCGTTGCAATAACTCTTTTAGATCGTCTTGAATGGCAAGGGAAATATTAAAAAGTCCCTGTTTCCCCTTAACTGCAAACGATTCTGTTAGAGGTTGGATATTTTCTAACTTCCAAACATAACGCCTTCTTCGCCAGTCACCGCAGAGAATTTGAGTTGCTGACTGTTGAGCGATAAACTCAGCCGTCATCTCAATGCAGTCTACTAAGTCTAGAATTGCGATCGCACATCCGCATGGAAAATTGGTTTTTTCCCAAGGTGGAAGTTGCAATTCTTCACAAATCTTAAAATATTGCTGATATTGTTTTGCTGTATGAGTTGCAGTTGAACAAATCAGCAGCTTGCCCCTGTAGTTAGTCTTCTTTGTTCTGGTTTCGTAATGCTTTAGACCCAAAGGGATTAAAGATGCCCAAGGCTGCCAAAGACTAATTGCTAACCAGTGTGAGTCAGTTGAAGTGGAATAATTACCTGTTGACTCTTTAGGGACACAATTCGTTGAGGTAGAGTACCCGTTGTCGGGCTGTGATAGCGAAGCGAGTAAAGAGCGAAGCGCAGATCGCAGCTTGCTTGCAAATTGTGTTACCGAGGGCTTCGCGGCGGCGGCGGGTGGTGCCGTCTCTGCTTTTAACTCCACAGGGGACGAGTACCCCATCGGCAAGCCAAACATCACCTCCAGCAATTCTGGATTTGCTACCTCGCCACATTGAATTAGCCCTAGATCTTTGAGTTTCACCTCGAATTTGTTCAACCAAGGAAGGCTGTTCAATGAAGACAGTGCTGTGGGGGTAGGCAACAATAAACAGTCTTTCAAGGGTAGTGGGGCAATCCAAACTCGGCTGCGCTGAGTACCAACCATTCCCCCACGTACCCGATGGCGGTAAAGTCGCTCTCGTATCGTTTAAAGAATGAACCTTTTGGTTCGCCTGGAGCGAGGGAGGGTCTTTCCGTAGACAAATGTGGACAGCCTTGTTTTGTAGATCCGCAACTCCCCACGACATTTTACAGATGTTGGCTGTCCACATTTGTCAAGGATTAGTGTAGCGGATGCATCGAGCAGTCCGGGGACGTTCTCGATGATGACCCATCTTGGTCTGCATCCAGCAACGACGCGGAGGAAGTCACTCCTTCGGTTGCGATTGTCTGTTGGTCCCAGATGTTTTCCTTGTCGGCTAAAGGGAGGGCAGGGGACTCCACCTGTGATAATATCGAAGGCTCCATCATAGGAAAATGCGTTAAAGTTGGTAATGTCCGAATGAATGGGAACGCTGTGTAAGGTTTTTTCTTAGGGTGCTTTGACAAAATTCGTGACACTCGCACAGCGTTATCAAATTCCCACTCAGCCAGGGGCTTACCGCCAGAACGATGCCGACGAATGCGATCGCGCTCATAGTGGTTTGAGTTCTAACTCTTCATATTGCTGAGTAACGCTGATTAAACTCCATAATCTATACTCCAACTGCTTTTTAGTCATTTCTAATGAGAATATAACTACAGGCAAGTTGTGGAAGAGCATTGTAGAATGAGCCAAATTGAGAGCGATCGCGCCCCTTGCCCATTGACGGGCGACCCGCAACAATGGTGAGCGTACCTGGTTCAAAACCCACCATCAAATTATCAAGTTCATTAAAACCTGTAGGGTTTCACAAACAATAGACACTCATTGACAGCCTTGTTTACTAGATCCTCGATCCCCCACGACATTTTACAGATGAAGGCTTATGCCATTTTTGTC
>NZ_JTCM02000182.1 GCF_000817785.2 Hassallia byssoidea VB512170
CCCGCTTTTGGCTACGCCAAAGTTCCCCTCCCCGCAAGCGGGGAGGGGTTAGGGGTGGGGTTCTGTAATTATGGGCAATTTGCCGGACATCATATAAGTCCTAATTTATACTAATTTAAATAATGTTTGCGACACATAAATTCTTCGTAGGGGCACGGCACTGCCGTGCCCCTACCCATCTGTCGCATTCTTTTTTCGCTCTTGGTATAAAGGCAACTTTCGTCAGTTTTGTTTGAAAAAACAAAAAACCGGATTATTCCGGTTTGAAAAGCTTATTTACCTTAAAATCACGCCATAATTTTTCTTAACCGATGCCCAAATAATTTTGCACAATTTGCAAGATGCGCTCTGCTGCATGACCATCCCCAAAGGGATTAATCGCATTTGCCATTGCTTCATAAGCGCTTGAGTTACTCAGCAACTCGCTTGCAGCAGCAAAAATGTCTTCGCTAGCGGTTCCTACAAGTTTGGCTGTACCCGCAGCGACTGCTTCTGGTCTTTCGGTAGTTTCTCGCAAAACTAATACTGGTTTGCCGAGACTGGGTGCTTCTTCTTGCAAACCACCAGAATCTGTGAGGAGAAGATGCGATCGCCCTATTGCCCCCACTAATTCAGCATAATCTAGCGGTTCTGTCAAGAAAATTCGCGGATGATTTCCTAAAAGCGCTTGCAACGGTTCTCGCACTGTGGGGTTACGGTGTAATGGCAACAATAAAGCTGTATCCGGAAACTTGTCTAAAATCTGTAAAAATCCCTGCGCGATTCCTTGTAACGGTTCTCCCCAATTTTCCCGACGATGCACTGTAGCCAGTAGTGTGCGATATGAATCCCAATTTAAACCAGGTATATTACAAGCTGGTTGCCGACTTGCCACATTTAACAAGGCATCAATTACCGTATTACCCGTATGGTGAATTTTACCCAAAACCCCAGAACGTAGCAAATTTTCCACAGCCAAAGGAGTTGGGGCAAAGTGCAGCTGCGTAAGTTGCGAAATCAACCGACGATTAGCTTCTTCTGGATAAGGATTAAATAAATCATCAGTTCTTAAACCCGCTTCTACATGACCTACAGGAATTTTTTGATAAAAAGCTGCCAAAGTCGCGGCAAAAGCCGTTGTCGTATCTCCCTGCACTAATACTAAATCTGGCTTGCTTGCTTGAAATAACGTTTCTAAACCTCGTAAACTACGGCAGGTAATATCACTCAGAGATTGTTGAGGCTGCATAATTTCTAAGTCACAATCTGCCTTGAAGTTGAACAGTTGCATCACTTGCTCTACCATTTCGCGATGCTGTCCAGTTAAAATTATCTGCGTGTCGAAGCTTGAAGAGCGTTGGAATACCTGAATCACCGGGGCTAGTTTAATTGCTTCCGGACGAGTACCCAAAATAATGTAAACTCGTTTTTGATTTGTCATTAAGACACTATCTCAAAACTAAAATGTACAGAACACAAAGATACTTTTAGCCTAATCATAATTAACTCAGTGGTTTTCTAAGAATCAAGTGCAAGGCGCTACGAACACATGCTTCCCATAATTCAGGGGTGGGTTGAAAGATTTGTGCGTAAAGCATAATTCCACTCATCGTATCGAAGACTAGAGCAGGATCTATATCCGCTTCAATTTCATGTCTCACTTTTGCTCGTTCAATCACAACCGCAAAGGCTTGCCGTCGAGGTTGTAGGTATTTTGTCCAGTAAATCTGAGCAAATTGGGGATGACTGGATGCACTGCTGATAATCATGGCAACCGTTTGCCGCCCTAAAGGGTTGAGCGTGATTTGTGCGGCATTGTCGATCAGCGCGTCTATATCACTCCAAAGTGTACCAGTGTTAGGAATAACAACTTCTTCTCTCAGGCTTTCAATCGCGTCCGCTACCAGCTCTTCTTTAGAGTTATAGCGCCGATAAATAGTAGTTTTGCCAACTCTAGCACGGGATGCAATTGCATCAATGCTCATCCGCTCAAATCCAACTTCTGCTAGCAGTTCCAGGGTTGCCTGCAAAATAGCTTGATGAGATTGAGCACTACGGGGTCTTCCTAGTGATTTTTTGGTGGCATCGCTCATGGATGCTATTATAGTTTACGATACACAACAGTATCGTAATGAAGAATTTATGAGTCAGCATTCTCGCCCTCTTTATACAAACAGAAATAGTACTCAGACACTTAGACAAGGATTAGAGGAGTACTATGTCGTGAATCCAAACTTCACTGACCCACGGAAACTACCACCAGAATTTGCCAAAATTTTGCTAGCCCATGATGTATCGCACATTGTCTATGGCTGCGATACGGGTATGTATGATGAACTTAAAATTCTGCCGCTGACGTGGTGGACAAGCAATTACAAATTTCGAGATCACTTACGCACGCTTAAAGATCCAATCATCAGTCCTGCAATCAAACTTATGTACAACGATCTGATAAAAGAGCATGGAGTGATATGGTTGTACACTTCAATCTTTTTTGTGTTGCCACAGCTATTGCCAGAATTGATTTCAATGTGGCGCAAGAGCCGTCAACGTGAGCGTTTTGTTCCATTTCTGGAGTTTGAACCTCTACTTGACCGTTCACTGTTGGAGATTCGTCAAGAGTTTGATCTCTTGCCTTTTATTCGATGAGTTGTGCTACTCGTCAGGGGTGAAGTTTTTTATGCGATCGCCCAAAGAATGGAAATATTGTTGTACTGTCTGAACATTGCATCAGCACTCACCACCCTCAAATGCTGCCAAAATCTCTTCTGGCAAAGGAGCGTTAAAGTCTTCTGGTACTATGAAACGCTCTCGATCCATCCCTAAACTAGCTAGCCGATTGGATGAGGTATGAAACGGAACTAACTTTGCAATTGGGACACCTCGGTTTGAAATAATAATTTCTTCTCCAAGTTCCACACGGGACAACAGCCGTGAGAGATTCGTTTTGCAGTAATGGATATTTACTGATTCCATGTTTGTCAAAGAACTAAGTCTATAGACTTAGTTTAGTCTATATGCGATCGCTATGCCGAGCAAAAGGTGTAGCTGGCTGTTTTTATGACTTGTTCAACTTTTGTCGATAACCTGCTCAAGAGAAGGTGCAAGTTCCCGATTCAATCGACCTGAGCGAACAAATTCAGCATAAGTATCTGCTTCAATTGCTAAAAGTTCTGAGCGCAGTTGCTCAAGTGTAAAGTCCCGCATATTCGGATACTCATCCTGTAATCTCTCGATTTCTGCTTCCAGACGCTCAAGCTCTCCTTTAATCAATGCTTCTTGATAGTCGCAAAACTCTGGTTCAATCCCAGGACGCTGCTCAACTTGTTCTAAGTGTTGCAGTACTCGATTAAGGGCAGTTTGGCGGGCAATTATCTCTAAATATTGCTGACGCAGAGGTTCATCGCCTAGCAATTGCAACTTTTTTAATAAAGCTTGAATGGTCAATCCTTGTACGAGTAGCGTAAACAATACTCCCCCGAAGACTGTAGCAATCAATCCTTCTCGATTTGGTAAACTGGCTGACACGCTCAATTGCCTTGGCAATGGAAACAGCACCCCGCAAACCACCCCACCAAAGCACCGTTTGCTTTGATAAGGCGATTTCCGAGTTGGCGAGACGATTGCTCACAAAGCCCAGTGCGTAAATAGCGATCGCTCGTGTCAAAATCATCGCTGCAACTGTGATGGCGATCGCACCCAAGTTTTCTCTCAAAATCGCAAACTGTATCTGGTCGCCAATCAGCAAAAACACAATCGAATTGACAAAAAATGCCAAAAACTCCCAAAATTCAGTCACAATCACTCGTGTACGCGGGTTCATGCCAATGCGAGAGCCAAAGTTACCCAGAATTAAACCACAAGTAACGACTCCAATCACTCCAGAACCGCCCAAATCCTCAGTTATCAGGTAAGTACCGTAAGCGGAAACCAAAGTTAATGACTGCTCTACCAAGGGCAAATCGAAGCGCTGAGTTAAATAAGAGATGCCAAACCCAATTAAAGCTCCTACCGCTACACCGATGCCGACAACTGTAAAAAACTGTATCAAAATTGGTTGGAATCCCCATTCAGCGGTTCCCAACGACAGCGCGATTAAAAAGCCAAAGGCAACCACAGCCATGCCATCATTAAATAAACTCTCGCCTTCCATTAAAGTTGAGAGCCGTTTTTCTGTTCCCAATTCCCGAAATAGAGCCGTGACAGAAACCGGGTCAGTAGCAGAAAGGCAAGCTCCAATTAGCAAAGCGCTTGTCAGAGAAATTCCGGCAAATTGATTTAACCCAAACGCAACTCCGGCAATGGAAATTACTACTCCAATTACCGCATACAAACAAATTGGCACTAAATCCCGCTTTAAGTCTGCCCATTTCAAGTTCCAGGCAGCTTCAAACAGCAAGGGAGGGAGAAAAATCGACAAAATTAAGCCAGGGGAAAGATACACTAATCTGACATCTACCAGTGCCAGTATTAACCCGACAATTACTAATAGTAGGGTGTAGGGAATATGACGAAACCAGCTAAATATTTGTGGTAGCGTTGCCACACTCAGAGAAACCGAAAGTACCAGAAGAAATTGTTTGAGATTTTCTTCAATTGCAGCTTCTCCAATCGCCATGCGAAAATTCCCGTTAAACTTCTGGGTTAATTTTAATCAATTCATCGCTAGATAAAACCTCCCAAGGGACGAGATTGTAATTTAAAGATTAAAGGTAAAGTAAGAATTTTAGGAAAGTGCAATGCTTGATATTGGCGATCGCTTCCGAAACTTTAGGCAACGTAGCTTAGAACCAACCCAGGTAGAGCAGCTAAAAACAGACTTGCTAGAGGAATCTACCCCGAATGTAACGTATCTGATTTTAATTGTTAGTTCTTGTGCGATCGCTACATTTGGGTTACTTACCAACAGCGCTGCTGTCATCATCGGTGCGATGATTATTGCACCATTGATGCTGCCAATTCGGGGGTTAGCCTTTGGTGCTTTGGCAGGTAATGTTAAGTTGTTTCGTCAAGGTATAATTGCGGTAGTAATTGGAACCCTAATGGCAGTTGCGATCGCTTATAGTTTGGGTTCGCTGGTCGGCATTTCCAACTTTGGTAGTGAAGTGCTATCTCGTTCTAAACCCACTTTGCTAGATTTGGGTATCGCGGTGGTAGCTGGTGCGATTAGTGGTTACGCCAAGGTGCAACCCAAAATATCTGCTAGTTTAGCAGGAACTGCGATCGCAGTCGCTTTGATGCCGCCGGTTTGTGTCATCGGTTTAGGACTGTCGCAAGCAAACTGGTCACTTAGTCAGGGAGCAACTCTACTCTACCTCACCAACCTCTTAGGCATTACCTTAGCCTGTATGCTGACGTTTTTCATTGTCGGCTATTCTCCACTGAAAAGGGCACGAACACCGTTAATTTGGACACTGACTTTAACAGGTGTCTTGCTGATTCCTTTGAGCGTCAGTTTTTCTGAGTTAGTCAGACAAGCACGGCTGGAAAGTAGTCTCAGAAAGGTGCTGCTAAACCGAACCGTGACCTTTCAACGCTTGAATTTAGTTAAAAGCGATACCAACTGGCTAACCAATCCTCCACAAGTTAGATTAAGCGTGCGGGCAAAAGAACCTGTTACCCCCAAGCAGGTGAGGTTGTTAGAAGCGTTTTTGGCAAAAGAAATGGGGCGACCTTTTAAGCTAATATTTGAGGTCAGCCAAGTTGAAGAAATCATCGGATCAACTACCGAATACGGAAGAATTCAACAAAAGCTAATTGATTAACGCTCCTTCAGGTAGAGTTAAATTTTCTAACTTTCTACTAATATCAACAGTGCTGGTAAGTAAGCAATTAAGATGAACGCAGAGATATCCGCAGTAGTGGACAAAATTCAAGGAATGATTAATGGATTCATTGTCCTGCTGCCTAATATCGTGCTGGCATTAATCGTGTTTGCTATCTTCTTTTTCGTTGCTCGGACAATTAAGAAAGTCGTCAAACGCTTGACCCTTAACCGCCGTCACGCTCGGAATTTGGGAATGGTACTGGGAAGGTTGGCACAAGGTACAACAATTCTGGTGGGTCTATTTGTCGCTTTGTCAATAGTAATTCCCACATTCAAAGCAGGTGATTTAATACAATTATTAGGAATTAGCGGTGTGGCGATTGGTTTTGCCTTCCGCGATATTTTGCAAAACTTCTTAGCTGGCATTTTAATTCTATTGACTGAACCGTTTCAAATCGATGACCAGATTGTGTTTAAAAACTTTGAGGGAACAGTTGAAAATATCGAGACGCGGGCAACAACAATCAAAACTTATGATGGTCGGCGGATTGTCATTCCTAATTCGGAGTTGTTCACCAATTCTATAACCGTAAATACTGCTTTTGATAATCGCCGATTGCAGTACGATGTTGGTATTGGCTACGGCGATGATATCGACAGAGCAAAGCAGTTAATGCTCGAAGCAATGTATAGCGTAAATGAGGTTTTGAAAGACCCCGCTCCCGATGTGCTGGTGATGGATCTGGCGGAAAGTAGCGTCAATATCCGCGTTCGCTGGTGGATTAATCCGCCACGACGGGCAGATGATTTGAAATCGCGGGATAAAGTGATTTCTGCAATCAAGAAAAAGCTTGTCGAAAACGGTATCGATTTGCCTTACCCAACCAGACAAATTTTGTTTCACGACCAGACACAACAGACAGATGGCGATCGCTCAGGCACATTCGACACGGCTTAACTTTTCACCATTCATTTGCGGCAGATGTGCTTGTTTCCACCTAGACTCAAATCCTAAACAGAAGTCGTCTAGGTCGCAAAAAACCTGTGTGATGTCCATTCTCCATTTGAGCTGCACCATATACTTGCTCGCGATAGCAATGGTCTTGAATTGAACCCCTGCAACAACTCACGACAAATGTGGACAGGCAAGTTAGGTAGATCCGCAACCACCCACGAATATTTTTGATGTTCGCGCTTCGCGTCTCCCCG
>NZ_JTCM02000183.1 GCF_000817785.2 Hassallia byssoidea VB512170
TAGACAAATGTGGACAGCCTTCAATCAAAAATGTCGTGGGGGATCGAGGATCTACAAAACAAGGCTGTCCACATTTGTCGTGGGTTGTTGCAGGGGAGTGGTTGGTTGGGAGAGTGGGAGTTGGATGGTAAATGTGGAGCCGAGACCGGGAGTGGAGGAAACTTCAATATTCCCCTTGTGGGCTTCAACAATCTGCTTTGCCAAGTATAGTCCTAACCCAGACCCCACATAGCCTCTCCTACCTCTCCCACCACAATAGAATCGGCTAAAAATCTTGGGCAAATCCTCCTCAGCGATTCCCATCCCTGAATCACTTACCTCAATTACCACTTTTGAGTCATTCTTCTGTTGCACAATTTTCACCCAACCAAAATCTGTGAATTTAATTGCATTGCTAACTAAATTAAGGAAAAGACGCTGTAATTCAATAGGATCGCCCTCTATTATAAGTGGTAAAGATGTATCCAAATTTATTTGCGTATCTAATTTTTTTGCAGTAGCTAAAGGTAGCAATTGCTCTGCTACAAAGATAATAATTTGTCGCAGGTCTACTTTTTCAAGGTTTAACTTTTTGACACCAGCATCATAGAGAGAAGCGTCTAGAAGAGTGTTGACCAAATCCAGCAAACTTTGGGTACTTGAGTAAAGACGACGTAGCACAGGGGAAATCTCTTTAAGGTCTTGTCCATAAGTTCCTTCCACAAGAGATTCCAAAAGTTGGCTGGCTGCACATAGTGGGACTCGCAAATCGTGAACTAAGAGTCGTACAAAATTTTCCTGAGCTTTAAGGCGAGCATCGCGTTCAGCAATCTTACAATTCACTCTTAGCAATGCCCGAATCCTCGCTCCTAATTCGTTCGCTAAAAAGGGCTTTGTCACCAAATCGTCCGCGCCAGCTTCCAATCCCGACTCCAAGGTGGGTTCGTCGTTATTGGCAACCAGCAAAATCGGAAAATAAGAAGTCGCAGTTGAGCGAATGTTACTAATCAAATTATGCCACTCTAATCGTTTTTTACTTACATCTAAAACCATTAAATCTGGAGGCGACTCTCTCACTATTTCCAATGCCTCTGGAAACGAAGCACTTTTAACCCAATATGATGCACATGTTTGAATGTAGTTAAGCAACTGAGATTCATTATCTCTGTCACTATCACTTACCAATAAAATTCTGTATTTATCATTTGATTCACCTAAAATTCCATTGAATGTCCCCGCTATACCACTGTTAGCGGTGGAAGGAAAATGACTAATATGCATTAACTGTATCCATCACTCAATAGTAAAAGGAAATCTTTGGTATACAAATGCACGCTCTTTTAGTTGTAGAAGCTCGGAATTGGTAGCGCTCCCCAAGGTACAAACTTGAATTCCTAATAACTACTGCTAGAAAATTTGTCTCTAGCTACCTGGCAAACTAGAGCTATCTTTTAAGCCTTCGGTATAATGCCGATCGCCTGCAACCAATGGGTTCTTTACTAATCAGAATTTATGATATATATCGCTGATTAACATCAGTAAGTATGCTGGATATAAGGAATAGTTAATCACATAATTACTGTCTAGTAGCTGTGTGACAGTTGAAAATGCGGACTATTAAAATACTCAGACATTCTGCACTTATACTATAAGTTAAATTACGGAGACAAAATATAATAAAAAGAGGCAATATGAGTAGAATTAAGGTAGTAATTATTGAGGATCATGAGCTAATGAGGTTTGGGATAGTTACAGCACTTTCTGCAAACGAACACATTGAGGTGTGCGGAGAAGCTGATAACGGTTTTTCAGGACTAAGCCTAATAAAAAAACATAGTCCCGATTTAGCATTAGTTGATATTAATCTGCCCGATATAGATGGTACAGAACTTTGTCAGAAAATTAAGGACGATTTTAATACAAAAGTAATAATATTAACTGCTGATAACACACAAGATACTGTGACAAAAGCGTTTAAAAATGGAGCCGATTCATACTGCATCAAAAATTTACCCAAAAAAAAGTTAGCAGAAGTAGTATATGCTACTTATAGAGGGGAATCTTGGATTGATTCAAAAATTTGCAAAATTATAATTGAAAACATGAATAATCCAACAAAAGCTGTTGGTATGACAAAAGTTCATAATAAAAAAAAGTACACTGTTGGAGCAAGCGTACTCAGCGATAGAGAGATAGACGTTTTGCAATTAATAGCTCAAGGGATGAGCAATGAAAAAATTGCTGCTCACCTATATATATCTATTGGAACAGTAAGAAGTCATGTGCATCGAATACTACAAAAACTAAGCTGTGAAAATCGTTCTCAAGCGGCAATTAAAGCAATCTCTTCAGGGCTAGTTGAAACACCTATGAGGGAAGAAAATGATTACAGCCACAAAGTTCAAAGTTTATTGATCGCTTAACTGCCGCTGATATGTAGAACGCTGGTCGTAAGGCACAACCCAGAGTACACATCTGCCCAAGAGACGCTCTGGTTCCTTACGACAAACACTGAGGTCAAAATCATTCCACTTCATAAGCTGACGAGCAAACTGTCCGTCTTTTGATTTAGCCCAAGTCAAAGCTTCTTTCTCTTCAAAGGTAAGGCGAACTGGCTCAGTCAAACCACCTCCAATCCTTGCAGGAATCATATTACCAACTAAGATACCCACACCAAGCACACCAGATAGTACTAGGGCAGCGGGTAGCATTGAACTAAATACTGCACTTGATTTTTGTTTCTCCACCTTCTTCACCAAAGCTGAAGCAGCTTTAGCAATAGCACTCTTCTGTTGAACAATGGCTACACTTGATGCCTTATCGAGCTTTTCATCTATTTCAGTTGTCCATCCCTCCACTACAGTATCGAGTTTGCCTGGAATATCCTCCATCAATACCTCGAACTTACCAAGGGAACTCAAAACCAAAAACAACGGGTCTTTGGGATTAATACCAGAACGCCGAACTACATCAAGAACTTTCTGTTTAAAATGGTCAGAATGTCCTTCTAAAGCTGCATCTAAAGAATCTTTTACAGCAGTATTCACACTCATAACATCCTTCAATTAACCTGCTTCTTAAAAATCAAAATTTAACTGTTGTTGAAGATTCCCTGATGATACAGGTTGTGAAAAAGCTAACAAGTCAGAAATGATTTTATTGTTCTTGATTTGCTGTTTAAACTCTTCCATCCAGTTGAAAATACGAGAGCGGTTCATTAAATCTATCTCTGGGTTCTGCATAGCTTGGCAATAAGGCAAATTCAGAGATTCTACTAATTCATAAGTTTCCCTCCACAACGCTCCTAAATACAATTCCTCTCCACCAATCTTGACAATGCGCTTTTGGATATCAGAGCCATCATAGTAGGGAAAATCATCGCCAAAGTACAGGTTTTTAACGATTACATAATCTGCTTTATTGCCACAATAATCAAAAAGCTCTTGTAAGTACTCGACACAATCTCGGCGATGAGAAATTGGATGAACAAAAGTAATGCAATAACCCAAACTAGCAGTTGCATCCCACAGCAGTACTTCTTCTGCAAATTGTTTGAAGTGCTCAACATTCTGCCCAGGCAAGTCACTAAGAGCTACTTGAAAATCAGAAAAGTACTCTAGGTCGATGAGCAATTGGTCAGCACCACCTTGCGTCAATGGCAATTCACCAACTCTTAACAGCATCTCGTAGGCATACAACTTATTGCGATTACCAGTGTAGTAAGCTCGCAACTTTAGTTTGGACTCTAGGTAAAGCTCTACTAACAACCGTGCTGTTGTGGACTTGCCTACCCTAGCATCGCCAGTTGTCATCACTAGTCGCTTGCCACGGGGGAGAATCGCATTCCTCATTTTGATTAAGCGGCTTGACTTGCTACAGCATGATTTTCTAACCCTAACAACTGACCTGCAACCAAAACATTTTGCTCAAATTCTTTAAGCCAAGCTGAAACACGAGATTTGATGACAATGTTAGCTTCTTTGCTTTCTAAAACTGCGCTAAAAGGTAAGTTCTTCTCATCAATATAGTCATAGGGTTTGAAAAACAAGTCGGGCATCAGAACCTCAACTGCACCAGCTTCCCAAAGTTTGGTACGAGTCTCAGAGTCTTGATAACGCTCAAACTTATCGGCATCTCCATGAAACAGATTCTTCACCACCACATAATCCACGCGATCGCCACAGTACTCATGAAGAACACGCAGGATGTTCACGCTCGTCCTTCACCCTGGACAGCACGCTGACCATTGTGACTCTGTAGCCCAACTTTTTAACAGCATCAAAAACGCCCAAGTCCTTCTCAAACTCTTCAAAAAACGCCCCTGATTGGGCAGGCAAGTCCACCAATGCGCTTTGGGGGTCGTCCGTTATCCAGGTCTATTAGCAGGTCGTCGGCACCTCCCCTAGTAAAAATATCAAGCAGCTTCACTCCAGGTTCCACCGAGTTGTAGTGTCTGTACAATTGAGCATTGCGATGATCCGAGTCGTAAGCCAGATACTTTAGATTTTTGTTGATATATAGCTGAAGCAATCCCCTAGCAAATGTGGATTTACCCACACCTCCCTTGTCTCCAGTAACAATCACTACCCGTCCTGTCTGCTGAGTCGTATTCTCCTGCATCTTTTCGTTATTCCTTTTTTTAGTCATAGATAATGAACCTAGCTAGTGTCCAGGTAGAGATAAAGCGGAAGTAAACTGACGGGACAAAGCCGTTAATCCACATCAACTCCACTCCTCTCTACTTGTCCCAAAATATCTGCTGCTTATTTCCCAGTTTCACACCTCATCTCTCTACCAACAAACCACCATTTGATGTAAAACAATACGCATTTTGATACAAATGATCCCCTACACCAAGTCGTCCCCAGACTAAAACCCTTACGCCATAAAAAGGATGGGTCAAAAATGGCGATCGCCGCAGGAGACACCCTTACCTCCAACTATCTATTGCTACGTATTTTTACAGGGAAAAAGACGTTGGTGTGTCTCGCTTCACAAAGCGTGCAGGCAAACAATTACTTTGTAATCCTACGCTACACTTGAGTTCGCGTTCGTGTAGCGTGCCAAAGGCGTATGCGTAGCATGTCCGTAGAAACCCGGTGGTAGGCTTTTCGATGGGTATAGTAAAGTAGTACAAAGGCTCACATAACCCCAGATTCTACCTAAACGGTACTTTCAACTGGCACATCTGGAATTTTCACGGAGCCATCAGGGATACAGCAACTGCCAAGCCAAATAAAGTCAAAGGATTTCACTATTCCCACGCAAAATCCTTACTATGCAAGCACTCTTCATCAACATCCCTTATGTCCACTCAGACAATGGAATTGCTCACAATCATACTACAGGTGAAATCAATTCACTTGACCCAGTATTATTACGGTCTTCTAGGAAGGTACTACAAGCTTACATAGCGAACCCTTTGAGGCGCTTTTTTAAGCGAGTTTCCGCATCTATCAAAGAACGCTCTTGTTCGCGCTTCAAGCTTGATAAGTAGCCCCAGTCTGGCGGGACAGGGGCTGGAAATTGTCATTACTAAGGAAATTATGCCTCAGAACAATACGAAAATTCAAGGGAAGTTTTACCCTCTTCAGCATGAAGAATGGTTAAGAGCCTGCTGGGAGCTAACGCCAGCACAGAAGGATGTGCTGTACTACATTCGCACGCTTGACCCTTATGGCGATGGGGTTGAGCTGTCTGTTTCTGCGATAGCTAAAAAACTATCAACTGAGAATAAAGAAGTACATCGCTCGACGGTTAGCCGTGCTCTAAAAACCTTAGATGAAAAGGGATTTATTGACCTAGAACTGCTAAAAGTCAAAATCAAGATTTTGGCTGGGGGACTTCATTGTTGCCTCATCGCAACAAGCGCGATCGCCACGCAACAAGCGCGATCGCCACGCAACAACCAAGTCCCGAAAACCACTCCCAGAGCCAATCCTCAGCTCCTAAGACTTATTTAGACTTTATAAAGACTCTCTCAGAAGCAGAGCGAGCGAATTTTTTAGAATTTTGTAGAGAAAAGACTTTGAACCTTAGCCAGGAAGTAAATGACATTGAGGCATGGCTAGCACACCAAAATAAGGCAGGTCAAAACCGTTGGCAGGTCTATTATCAAAAATTCACTTCATCCCAGCTAAAACCGGCTCATCAGCCCGATAAAAATGCATCAGCCCGAAGACAGTTTCAACAATGGAAGCAAGAAATGAAAGAAAAAGAGCGACTTGCCCAAGAAAAAGGACAGCAGGAGTCGCAAGCCAAAACAGCTATTGATGGCAACAACAATTCAAACCAGGAGGGCAAAACATGACTGACAAACTGCCCCCCCAAAATATTGAAGCAGAAGAAGCGGTACTTGGTGGTATAATACTCGACCCTGAAGCAATCAGCAGAGTAAGCGATTGCCTAACTCCCGAAGCATTTTATCTCGATTGCCATAAAGATATTTATCTTGCAGCGCAGCGCCTTCACTATCAAAATAAACCAACGGATTTACTGGCGTTGATAAATTGGCTAACTGACCATGATTTGCTCTCACGCATTGGTGGCAGAAATAAACTAGCTTCGCTTGTAGACCGCACGGTGTCTGCCGTCAATATCGACGCTTTAGCCGAATTGGTGATGGAAAAATACCAAAGGCGACAGCTGATTAAGGTTGGCAATGAAATTGTTCAACTTGGTTATCAAACAGAGACTGAGTTGCCTGAAATTCTTGAGCGTTCCGAGCAAAAACTGTATCAAGTTACGAGCGCAACTTTTGATACAAACACCGAACACAACAGCACAATTACTACCGCTGCGTATTTTGATTTAGAGTCAATCAGCCCAATTTACCCTTGGGCTGAACCTGGACAAAAATGGCATAAGCCTTCATCTGTAAAATGTCGTGGGGGATCGAGGATCTAGTAAACAAGGCTGTCAATGAGTGTC